>QCGM01000047.1:0-2031 GCA_003279925.1 Prochlorococcus sp. AG-388-B05 | reverse complement strand
AGTCAGGTGGAACCCCTGAACCAAAAATAGCAATGAATATAATTAAAAAGCATGTTGAAAATAAAAATTTAGACTGGAACTCAAACGCAATAGCAATAACAATGAAAGATAGTCAATTATATAAAAAAGCACAACTTGAGAATTGGTTGAAAATATTTAATCTTCCTGATTGGGTTGGCGGCAGAACCAGTATTACTAGCTCAGTTGGCCTGCTTCCTTTAGCTCTTATTAATCGAGATGTTTCTGAATTTATTAAAGGTGCAGCAATAATGGATGACTTAACACGGATACCTAATATTAAAGACAATCCTGCTGCTTTACTATCATCAGCATGGTTTTTTTCTGGTGATGGAATAGGTAAGAGAGATATGGTTGTATTACCTTATAGAGACAGGTTACAAGTATTTAGTAAATATCTTCAACAATTAGTTATGGAGTCTCTAGGTAAAAAGTTTAATAGGAAGGGTGAAATCGTACATCAAGGAATATCTGTTTTTGGTAATAAAGGCTCTACTGACCAACATGCATATGTTCAACAGTTAAGAGATGGTATTGATAATTTCTTTTGTGTTTTTATAGAGTTACTTGATACCCCTAATAGTAATTACTATTTTGACTCTGAAAATCCTAAAGAATTTTTATCAGGATTTTTACAAGGTACAAGATCTGCACTATCAAACGAAAATAGGCAAAGCATAACAATCACCTTGGATAAGTTAAATTGTTTAACGCTAGGTGCCTTAATTGCTCTATTTGAGCGTGCAGTTTCTTTTTACGCAGAATTAGTTGATATAAATGCTTATGATCAACCTGGTGTAGAAGCTGGTAAAAAAGCAGCCGCAGAAATAATTGATTATCAAAAACAAGTAACAGAAATATTTAATAATGGCGGGTTGGATGAAAATTATGTCATCAAAATTTGTTAATGAATTTAAGAATAAAATAATAAATATTCATCCATCATTACTTCCTTCTTTTAAAGGAAGTAATGCAATTAAAGAAGCTATAACAAATGATGCCAAGATCACAGGTTGTTCAGTACATTTTGTAGAACCAGAGGTTGATAGTGGTCCCTTAATTATGCAAGCAGCATTAGCTATTTCGGATAAGGATAATTTAGAGACAATAACTCAGAAATTACATATATTGGAACATAAAATATTACCTCTCTCAATTTCTCAGGCTGGATATATTATCCGGAATAAATTTATGGGTAATGATTAATCATTTCTAACCCATTATTTATTGGCAATCCAGATATTAGATTAAGATTTTGTATGGCTTGCCCTGTTTGTCCTTTAATTAAATTATCTATTACTGATAAAATAATTACTCTTCCATTTCTAGTGTCAACTTTGACAGAGAGATGGATTTCATTTGTATTCTTAACCCACTTGGTGGAAGGATAAATATCAACTGGTAATACTCGAATATGCGAGTGGTTTCTATAATAATTTTCTAATATAATCCTACAATCAGAAGAAGTTAAGCCTGGATCCCGCAATCTTCCATATATTGTCGAATGCATACCTCTTGTCATTGGTATTAAATGAGGAGTGAATAGTAGTTCAATATCATTACCAGAAATTAAACTTGCAATTTGTTCTATTTCTGAAGTATGTCTATGATTTATTAGTCCATAGGCAGATAGACCATCTCCACATTCAGAGAATAATAATTTTTGATGTGGTTCTCTGCCTCCACCTGATGTACCACTTTTTGAATCTATTACTATACCTTCATTATCAATAATCCCTTGGGATAAGAATGGACTAAGAGGAATAAGAGCAGATGTTGGATAACATCCAGGGCAGGCGATTAATCTTGCTTTAGATATGTCATTGAAATTAATTTCAGGAAGACCATAAACTGCTTCCTTACATAGGTCATCGTCATCTCTCTTATATTTTTTCGCTTCATTAGAGTATATATTTTTCCATTGATCAAGAGACTTATACCTATAATCGGCTGATAAATCAATTACTTTTACTCCTTTTTCTAATAAACCTCTTGTTAATGTAGATGAAATTC
>QCGM01000046.1:0-2096 GCA_003279925.1 Prochlorococcus sp. AG-388-B05 | reverse complement strand
GTCCTGTATTTCTATTGAAATCAAAATGGAATTAAATTTATCAGAAATTGCTAAATATATTCAAATTGCGAAAAAAAATCATAAAGAAGGAAAATTAAATGAAGCCAATCAAATTTATAAAAATTTAATTAATAAAAAAATTTTCACATACGATTTACTTATCTCATACGGATTATTTAATAAAGAAATTAACAATCTCAAGATTGCGAAAAATCTTTTTACTTTATCTATTAAAAAATATCCCTTATTTATAAGGCCATACCTATTATTAGCTGAAATTCTAAGTATAGAAAATAGTTTTAAGGAAGCTCTGAAAATTCTTTTTTTGGCAAAGAAAATTGAACAAAAAAACTCAGATGTAGATTATAATTTATCAATTATTTATAGAAAGAATAAACTATATAAGGAAGCACTTAGTTATATAAATAGTGCTCTAATAATCTCCCCTAAAATTGAAATATATAAAATATTAAAAGCAGATATTTTAATTGATAATTTTCAGAATCAAGAGGCAAAGCAAATATTAGGAAATTTAATTTTAGATAAAAATAGTAATTTATATTTTAAAAAAGAACTATTGTTTTCAAGAATTTTTATTAACCAAAGGGATTATGTCGAAGCAGAAAACACTCTATTAAAACTAAAAAACTTATTTAATAATCAACCCATTTTATTCCTTAATTTAAGTAATTTATATTTTAATAATAAAGCAATTAATAAAGGCATTGAAGTTTCAAAAGAGGGTATTAAGAAATTTCCAAATTTTATTCCATTAAAATTTAATTTAGCAGTGATGTATAGAAATTCCGGTCTTTTAGATTCAGCAATAAATATGCATTTAGAGATTCTTGATAAGGATAAATATAATTTCAATAGTTATTACGAACTATCAACCCTGTATGATTTTTCAAGTCATAGTGATCAATTAAATAATCTTTTAAATATCGAGATAGAAAAGTGGACTCCAATACAAAAAATATATATTGGATTTTCAAAAGCTAATGTTTACCACTCCAAAGGTGAATTTGAGAATAGTGCATATTTTCTAAAAATAGCTAATGATGAAAAGCTAAAACTTCAACCATCGGATTTAACAAAAAAGTTAAATACAGGGGAAATATATAGGAATTTAAAATTTGAAAATCAAGAAGATTTAAATAAAAATTCGGACAATAATTGCTATTTATTTATTGTTGGAATGCCGAGGTGCGGAAGCACATTACTTGAAAATATTTTAAGTCTTAATTCTGGAGTTACTGATTTAGGAGAAGTTTTCTTTTTAGAAGAATCACTAAAAGAAACTGAAGATTTAAAAAAGATTAATGATACTTACAGCAAAAAAGTATTTGATATTAATTCATTTAATAAAATATATACAGATAAAAATTTGTTTAACTTTTTATATTGTCCGATTATTTATAGATTTTTCCCAAATTCGAGAATTATTCATTGTACAAGAAACCCACTTGATAACGTCCTCTCCATTTATCGAACAAATTTTATAAATCAAAGTTTTTCAAGCTCATTGAAAGATATCGCAAAATTGTACACTTATCATATGGAACTTATGGATGAGTACAAAACTCAATTTGGTTCGATTATTTATAGTTATAACCATGATCAAGTTGTGCAAAACCCTGAGGACAGTATTCGTAAATTAATTGATTGGCTAAATTGGGAATGGGATGAGAAATATCTCTCGCCTCAAAAAAATAAAAGAAATGTTTTTACAGCAAGTAGTGCTCAAGTTAGAAGAGAAATTAATAATCATTCAATAAATTATTGGAAGAAATATAAACAACTTTTAAAACCTTTACGTAGTATATTCCCAACGTACGATTTATTAAATGGCTGATATTTTTTGCACTTAGGTAATTTTACCTTTAATATAAGTGTACATATATTCTGTGTGAGGAATTTTTATGAAATTATTCAAGCAACTAATTGTTGCTCCTGCAGCTTTAGGTCTTTTTGCACCTATTTCTGCTAATGCTTCAGAGGTTAATTTTGATGCAATCTCAAGTTACTCTAAAGATGTTGTAAAAGTAGATTCAAACTCTTTTAAAGCTTTATCTTCAAATGAAACTCTTCTTTCC
>QCGM01000045.1:0-2175 GCA_003279925.1 Prochlorococcus sp. AG-388-B05 | reverse complement strand
ACCATAAGTAATAACTCCTGCTAATGAAAGAGGAATATTTAATTGACTATTCTCGACTAATGTACCCCAAGGGCTATTTAAAACTGTATCGCAACCATTTTTGATTCCAGGACATGAAAGAGAGTTAAATAATCCCCAATTTTTTAAGGTAATAGAGCCTGTATCAATTAATCCAATGGTGCTCAGAATAGCAATTATAATTTTTGGCCATTTCAGATCTTTTTTATTTTTACTTTTCAAAGTCTTAAGAGCCATAGATCTTTTATCTTTGTAATTTGCAGAATCTATTCTAATATTATCTTTGAATGAGACTTATTAAAAGTTTCTTTGTAAATTATTTTTTTATAATATCTAAATTACGTGAAGCAAAATAATCAAAATGTAAAGGATAAAAAAATTTCAAAGGTTGCTTTTAGTCATGTTGGTTGTGAGAAAAATCTTGTTGATACTGAACATATGCAAGGGTTATTAGATAAGGAGGGATATGAAGTAGGAAATGATATAGAAGATGCAAATGTGGTCGTAGTCAATACTTGTAGTTTTATAGAAACAGCTAGAGAAGAATCTATAAGGAAGATAATTGAGTTTACTGATCAAGGTAAAGAGGTAATAGTTGCCGGTTGTATGGCTCAGCATTTCAAAGAAGAACTTTTAAAAGAAATGCCTGAAATAAAAGGTTTAGTAGGAACGGGTGATTATCAAAAAATAGCTAAGGTAATCAATAGAGTAGAGAAAGGGGAAATTGTTAATGAAGTTTCAAAAATACCTGAATTTATTGCGGATGAAAAAATTCCACGCTTTGTAGATAAAAATAAATTTGTTGCTTATCTTCGTATCGCTGAAGGGTGTGATTATAAGTGTGCATTTTGTATTATTCCTAAGTTAAGAGGTCCTCAACGCAGTAGGGATATAGAATCTATAGTCTCAGAAGCAAAAAATCTTGCAGCTCAAGGGATTCAAGAAATAATACTAATTAGTCAAATAACAACAAATTATGGTCAAGATATTTATGGTAAACCTTCTTTAGCAAGACTCTTGAAAGAACTGTCTAAAGTTTCAGTTCCTTGGATACGAATTCATTATGCATATCCAACTGGTTTAACTGATGAAGTTATTAAAGCTTTTAAAGATTCAAACAATATAGTTCCCTATTTTGATCTACCTTTGCAACACAGTCATCCAGATGTTCTAAAGAGTATGAATAGACCTTGGCAGGCTTCTTTAAATGAATCAATTTTGAGTCAAATAAGGGAGCAAATACCATCTGCTGTATTAAGAACAAGCTTAATTGTTGGGTTCCCTGGAGAAAATCAAAAACATTTTCAACATCTTTTAGATTTTTTGCATAGGCATGAGTTTGATCATGTTGGCGTTTTTATCTTTTCTCCGGAGGAAGGAACAAGTGCTTTCGATTTGCCAAATAGGGTACCTTCAGAAGTAGCTGATGCGAGAAAAGATAATATAATATCCATTCAACAAAATATTTCTAAGAAAAAAAATCAGTTATATGTTGCTACCACGGTTAAAGTATTAGTAGAAAAAATATCAGAAAATAAAGAACTGATAGGACGTTCTTATAACTTCGCTCCTGAAATAGACGGCAATGTCATCTTATCTATTAAAAATAATGAAGATGAAAAAAATTATATCGGTAAATTTGTTGAAGCAAATATTTGTTTTGCGGATGAATATGATTTATATGGAGAGGTTATAAAAGTCTTATGAATTTTTTAAATTAATTTAACAGCTCTTAAAAGTTTATCTAATAAGAAAGCGGCTCCAAAACCAAAACCTAGAAATGCAAAATAGAAAATGATGTTCATTTATCTTTTATATTTTTATTTAATTTAGCATCTCAATAAGAATTAGAATTCTTTCGTTTAATTTCTTAATCTTGAATGTAGGGTAATTTTTTGTATAAGCATTCTTCTGCTTTTTGTAACTCTCGTCCTAAATATAAGGCATGATCAAATCTAGATATTAGATCATTACGCTTTTCTGTTATTGCTATTCCAATCTCTTTAGCGCTAATTCCTGTGAAGATCTCATTACAAGTTTTTATTTTTTTTGAGTCACATTTAATAGTCTCATTAGTTTTTGGATCTATTGCATATCCCTCTTTATTAATAGTATTTAAATAATGTTCTAAGATAATTTTTTTTGTCTCCAAATTTA
>QCGM01000044.1:0-2309 GCA_003279925.1 Prochlorococcus sp. AG-388-B05 | reverse complement strand
CATCAAAAAGACTCTTTTCCCTTTTTTAAATAACTTTTTGGTGATTTTAAAAAAACTTACTTGAATCATTACTGATAGAGCTTCAGTAATAAATATTCCTGAGATAATAAATAACGTAAAAAAACTATTAGTTAATATTGAAATAGATCCTAGCACCGCACCAATTGTTAATGATCCAGTATCTCCCATAAATATCTTTGCAGGATATTTGTTGTATTTTAGAAAACCTATACATAAACCTGACATTGCATAGGAAATAAGACCATAAATTATTAAATCTTTTTGCCCTTTAATAAATATTTCTGTACCAAGTCCAAAAAAAACTATTGCGCTACATCCAGCTGCTAATCCGTCCAGGCCGTCAGTCAAATTTACTGCATTACTTAAACCTACTAAAGTAAAAAAACAGATTGGAAAAATTACTATATTAGTATCTATATTCCAATTATTAGATATAGTGATCAAAGGATTAATATTATTGCTTTGATTTGCAAATATGATAAATAACACTGCAATTAAAGCTTGTAATGTAAATTTTTCATTAGATTTTAAACCTGTATTTTTTTTGTTTGAAATACTTAAATAATCGTCTAAAAATCCTATAATAAAAAAACTTATAGTACAAAAAAATAATAATAATATACCAATAGAATCAAAGTAATTATTAACTATTAAAAGTAGTAATAAAAAGGGCAAAATAATAAATATTCCGCCCATCGTAGGAGTATTGGTTTTATTAAAATGAAGAGATGGCCCTTCGCTTCTTATATTTTGTAATAAATTTAATTGTGTAATTATTTTAAAACCGTATTTTGTTATTACTAAGGAAATTAAACTTGATATTAGAAAAATATTAATTATTAATAAACTATTGAAAATGTAAGAATTTACTATTAATGAAATTACAAGTAAAAAAAATAATGATGTAAAAGTTAGTGATCTAGTCTTCCCAATCATCATTTGAAACGTCTTCTTCGGTTTTATAATCTTCTTTTTCTCCCATTAAAGCTGAAAGTTCTTCTTCTTCAATTGTACTTATCTCTTGAGAATCTCCATCTTTTTCGTTTACAAGTCTGCCTGTGTCTTCTAGCCAAGATAGTAAATCAGGTTCTTCTCTTAATGGTAATACAGGAGCAGGTTCTTCTCTGTGATAGCAAGTTAAGGCTGGATTTACTTCAGCAATTTCGTTTAATCTAATTTTGAGTTTATTAGAATCCATTTAAAAAAATCTTTACTTATATACCATAATACATAAACATGTACTTGAAAAATTTTGTTTGATAAAAAAAATTTAAAATATTTTCTAATTTGGCCAATGTCAGTTTTGTTAGCTATTTTTTTTAAATACTATGGCTTTTTAAAGCCAGATTTTTTATTAATTAATAATTATCTTGTACTTTTATTAGTTTTTGGTCCAGCACTTATAGTTACAATAATATTAGTTTTTAATAAAATTTAGAAAGCTGAAATCCTAATTACATTTAGCTTTCTTCACTGGAGGTAAATTTTAATGCAGCAGGTAAAAAAAGTTGTTCTTGCATATTCTGGAGGGGTTGATACGAGTGTCTGCATTCCATATTTAAAAAATGAATACGGTATTTCAGAAGTTGTAACCTATGTAGCTGATCTTGGCCAAGGAGATGATTTAGAGATTGTTAGACAAAAAGCCTTAAACTCAGGTGCGACAAAATCTGTGATTGGTAATTTAGTAGATAATTTTGCAGAGAAGTATGCTTTTCCTGCTATTAGAGCGAATGCACTTTATGGTGAAAAGTATCCTTTATCAACCGCTTTGGCTAGACCGTTGATAGCTGAAAATCTCGTCAATTTGGCAAGAGAACTAAATGCTGATGCAGTGGCCCACGGCTGTACAGGAAAAGGAAATGATCAAGTAAGATTTGATTTAGCTATTCATGCTTTAGGGCCTGATTTACAGATAATTACACCTGCTAGAGAATGGAAGATGAGTAGAGAAGAAGCTATTTTGTATGGTGAAAAATTTGGAATTCCAGCTCCTGTTTCTAAGAAGTCTCCTTATTCTATTGACGTAAATATTCTTGGTCGTAGTATTGAAGCTGGTTTATTGGAAGATCCAATGCAAGAACCAAATGAAGAGGTTTTTGATATTACTTCATCTATTAATGACGCACCAAATGCTCCAAAAGATATAGAAATTGTATTTCAAAATGGATTTCCTATTGCAATAGGAAATGAATTTTTAAGTCCTGTAGATATCATTCAAAAGGCTAATTCTCTAGCAGGAGAACATGGCTTTGGAAGAATTGATATGATTGAAGATAGAGTTGTTG
>QCGM01000043.1:0-2869 GCA_003279925.1 Prochlorococcus sp. AG-388-B05 | reverse complement strand
ATTCTACTTCTTTATTAATTGAGTCTCTGCCAATAATTATTTGAAAAGGAATTCCAATTAAATCTGCATCTTTAAATTTCACTCCTGCTCTGTCATCTCGGTCGTCAAGGAGAACATCGATTTGGTTGCTTATAAACTCTTCATAAATCTCTTGAGTAAGTACTTTTTGAATGGGATCTTTCAAATTAGTTGGAATAATTAAAATCTCAAACGGAGAAATTTGAATTGGCCAAGAAATACCATTTTCATTATGATTCTGTTCAATTGCTGCTTGGGCTATCCTTGTTACGCCTATTCCATAACAACCCATCCATAAATTTTTCAATTGACCATTCTTATCAGAAAACTTTGCATTTAATTTCTCACTATATTTTTGGCCTAATTGAAAAATATGTCCAATTTCGATACCTCTTTTTTCTTTTAATTCTTCATTACTTTCCTGGCTGATGCAATCCCCTTTTTTTGCATTCCTTATATCTGATATTAAAAACTTTTTCTCAATGAATGAAAACGCACGGAATACTTTGTGAAAATCAACTTTATTACCACCACTCACAAAAATTGAAAGACTACTGGCGGAGTAGTCAGCGATTCTTATCCAACTTTTTTCCCAACTGGAATTAATTTTTATTGTTTCATCATTTATGTCTGGCCCAATAAAACCTAATGGAAAATTAGTTAGATTTTTATTAATAATGGCATTGTCATCGACTATTCTTAGGTGAATCAAGTTTGAAATATATTTTTTGTTTATCAAATTAAAAAGCTTGACTTCATTAATATTTTGATCTCCTCTAATACATGCGAGGATTGGGACTTCAGATTTATCTTCAAATTTTGCAAGGAATATAACGACTTTGATTATTTGACTTGCATCTAAATTATTATTTTGACAAATATCAAGAATCGATTTTTGATTAGGTGTTTCTATCCATTCTTCATGTGACCTTATCAAAGGAATCTCTTTGGATGGTAAAGAAACCGCTTTTTCAATATTAGCCGCATATGAACCACTCTCAGTAAATAAAATAGAATCTTCCCCTGCATCTGCTGTTACCATAAACTCTTTAGATGCTGCTCCTCCAATTGCTCCACTATCGGCATCCACGCCGACTGTATCTAAGCCACAATTTTTAAAAATATTTTCATAAGCTTTTTCCATTTTTTCGTAAAAAGAAGCTAAATCTTCTTTTGAAGAGTGAAAAGAATAAGCATCCTTCATTATAAATTCCCTACTCCTCATTAATCCAAATCTAGGTCTTATTTCATCTCTAAATTTTGTTTGTATTTGGTAAAAACATAAAGGCAGCTGTTTATATGAATTTATAATTTCTGATGCAATACTTGTAATGACTTCTTCATGTGTAGGTGCCAAGCCAAATTCTTTTCCTTGTCTATCCTTTAAATTAAACATTATGCCTTCTCCCGCAGTGTAACCTTCCCATCTTTCACTTTTTTTCCATAATTCTGCTGGGTGGAGTTGGGGTAATAGTAATTTCGAACAATAAATATTATTAAGTTCCTTTTCAATTATGGTAGATATTTTTTCGATTACTCTAAGCATTATTGGCATGTATGCATAGATGCCACTATTAACTCTGCGAATATAACCCCCTTTTAAGAGTAATTGATGAGAAATAATTTCTGCTTCAGAAGGAGTGTCGCGAAGAGTCCCCAGAGGAAATGAGGTAGTGACGCGCATAAAAGAAACTTATAAATTTAATCAATTTTATCAATTCAGATGTAAAAAAAATTTAAAGTGTCTTGAGTCCCTGAAGGCAGGTAGTTTAGATTTATCCTTTCTGCTAGTTTCTGCAATAATAAAACTTAAAACTTTTAAGTAAATTCATTAACCTGAATGACATTTTTAATAAAGTTATGGAAAATATAGATTCTAATATTTCTAGTTCAGAAGAATTAGTTGGTATTGATGAAGTTCAGAAATTCCTTAACCGATCAAGAGCTTCTGTTTACAGGTACACAAATACAGATCTAAGAAATTTAAATCCTAGCTTTAACCCGAGAAAATTAAATCCTGAATATAGAACTGATCAGAAAGAGCCATTACGTTTTCACCCTAATGAAATTGCAAGATTTGCTAAGGATATTTTAAGAATTAAAGAAGTTACTGTCGAAGTTTTTAATTCTCCATCCTCAGCTGCACAAAATACTCTTTCTCAAATCCTTGAAGAATTAAAAAGTATAAGATCTTTGCTAGAAAAAAATTAATTTTAAACTATATTTTGATTTATGTACTTTTTGATTGTAAAATTATTTTGTTAAGTTTATTACTCAACTTTTAACAAGTAAATCTTTTGAGATACACAAATTCAAAGCAGTTTGTCAAAAGTAATTTAAGTGAAAAATCTTCTCTTATTACTATTTCAAGTGAATTGGAAAGAGATGATGATGACCCCTTAAGTATGAGAAGTTTATCAATTTCGTTTCTTGGGATTATAATTGCCTCTCTGACAATATTATTGCCCTCAATTTGTATTTTGCTTGGTAGACCTTTATCTCAAGGAAATGAGATTACTTCTTTTCACTTAATTAAAAAAGATGGATCTTAGTTTGATACCTCCATCTCCAATGAAGGGCATAGTTAATTTAGTTGTTGAAATACCAGCTGGTAGCAGGAATAAATATGAATATTGTTCTCAAGCTGGAATTATGGAACTTGATAGGATTTTGCATTCTTCAGTACGCTACCCATTTGACTATGGCTTTGTCCCAAACACCCTCGCTGATGATGGAGCTCCACTAGACGCAATGGTAATTATGGATGAGCCAACATTCGCAGGTTGTCTAATAAAAGCAAGACCTATAGGTGTCTTAGATATGCATGACTGTGGGAAATATGATGGGAAAC
>QCGM01000042.1:0-3043 GCA_003279925.1 Prochlorococcus sp. AG-388-B05 | reverse complement strand
AAATTATTTGTTCTTTTCTTTCTTATCTTTTATTTTTGCTTCTTGAAGTAGTTCTTTCGCTTGTTCCATTTTTATAATACTGCTTTTATAAATTCCAATGTCCTTTTCTGCTTTATTAAATGATAAATTTAATTTATTAATGATATCTGAAATGATTTTATTTTTTTCAGAATCCTTAATATCCTTGAAATCAGTGGCATTAGCTATGATTAAGTAAATACCTAAATTCAATATCCTTGAAGAGTATAGATTGGTATCTGATTTTTCTTTTAATAAAATAGAGATTTCTTTTAAGGATTTATCTTTGTAGCCTTCAAGAGTTTTCTTGGAGGCTTCTTTTATTTTTTTAGGTTCAAAATTTGAGGAATTACATAATGATTCAAAAAGTACCACTAAATGTTCCTCGGGCTTATAACCTTTCGTTAATTCTTTGAATGTTTCTGTAAGACCAACACAAAATAAATTATCTTGAATAAATTCATTTTGGTGATTTAAAAGATTTAGTTCAACAAGCATTTCATCAACTATCCTTTTATATAAACCTGGAATTACGTAAGGGAATTGTTCATGAAATAACTTTTTACTATCTGAGACAGTCAATTTTTCTTTCAATTGTTTATATGTAAACCTTAATAACCATAGCGTATGTTGAGTCAATATCGTTAAGATCTAATAAACAGATAAATATTATTATGATCCCTTTAGTTTTAGAAGAGTCTGGCGGAAGTGAAAGAGTATTTGATATTTACTCCAGACTCTTAAGAGAGAGGATTATATTCTTAGGAGAACAAGTTACTAGTGATACCGCTAATAGAATTGTTGCTCAATTACTTTTCCTCGAAGCCGAAGATCCTGAGAAAGATATCTACATGTATATTAATTCTCCTGGAGGGTCGGTTTATGATGGTTTAGGCATTTTCGATACTATGCAACATGTAAAGCCTGATATCCATACTGTTTGTGTTGGGCTCGCTGCTAGTATGGGTGCCTTTTTACTTGCGGCTGGAACTAAAGGTAAAAGAAGTAGCCTTAGACATTCAAGAATTATGATTCATCAACCTCTTGGTGGTGCAAGAGGACAAGCCAGTGATATAAGAATTCAAGCTGATGAAATTTTATATTTAAAAGAACGTTTAAATAGTGAGCTTTCTGAAAGAACAGGTAAAGAACTTAAAACCATTAAAGAAGATACTGATAGAGATTTTTATATGTCTCCGCAGGAGGCAGTAGAGTATGGTCTAATAGATTTGGTTTTAGATAAAAAACCAATTAAAAATACTTAATTAAGTATTTGTGGAGTTCTTTCTTTTTCAGGAATTTGTGTGAATTCAGAAAGGATTTTTACAAACTCTTCACCATCCAATGTTTCTTTTTCTATTAAAAGATCTACTATTTTATCCATTGCCTCCCTGTTTTTACTTATTATTGAATAGGTTTGTTTATAACAGTCTTTTACCATAACTCTTACACTTTCATCAATTTGTTTGGAGATAGAGTCAGAAACTTCGCTTCTAGTCATTAAATCTCTTCCTACAAAAACCTCTTGATTACCACCTTCAAGAGCAATTGGACCAAGTTCACTCATTCCAAATCTTGTAACCATTTGTCTAGCCATTGAAGCTACTTGTTGAAAATCTCCTCCAGCTCCAGTTGTTATTTCACCTTTACCAAATACAACATCCTCAGCCGCTCTTCCTCCAAGAGCACCCATTATTCTTGCCTTCAAATTTGCCCTACTTATAAGTGATTGATCATCATCAGGAGTAAACCAAGTAAGACCTTTGGCTTGCCCTCTTGGAATTACAGTTACTTTCTGAACAGGATCATGAGCTTTTACTAAAGTTCCTATTATTGCATGTCCAACTTCATGATAAGCAATTAATCTTTTGCTTCTTCCATCTGTTAGTGGAGAACCTTCCATTCCGGCAACTATTCTATCAACTGAATCATCAATTTCTAAAATGCCTATTGACTCTTTTCTTCTTCTTGCAGTTAAAATTGCAGCTTCATTGAGAAGATTTGCTAAATCCGCTCCAGTAAAACCAGGAGTCCTTCTTGCAATACTTTCTAAAGTCAAGTCTTCCTGAAGAGTTTTATTTTTTGAGTGAACTTCAAGTATCGATAATCTACCTTTAATATCAGGAGCATCCACTGTAACTTGTCTATCGAATCTTCCTGGCCTCATCAAGGCTGAATCCAAAACATCTGGACGGTTAGTTGCAGCAATAATAATGATCCCACTATTACCTTCAAATCCATCCATTTCAGTTAAAAGTTGGTTAAGAGTTTGTTCTCTTTCGTCATTTCCACCACCGATACCAGCTCCTCTTTGCCTTCCTACTGCATCAATTTCATCAATGAATATTAAGCATGGACTATTCTCTTTGGCTTTTTTGAAAAGATCCCTAACTCTACTTGCACCTACTCCAACAAACATTTCTACAAATTCAGACCCTGCAAGCGAGAAGAATGGAACTCCTGCTTCTCCTGCAATTGCTTTTGCTAAAAGCGTTTTACCAGTTCCTGGAGGACCTACAAGTAAAACTCCTTTGGGTATGCGAGCACCTACAGAAGTAAATTTTTCAGGTTTTTTTAAAAATGTAACTACCTCTTCTAAATCCTCTTTTGCCTCATTAACTCCTGCGACATCGTCGAATACAACTCCAGTATCAGCATCCATAGCAAATCTAGCTTTTGATTTTCCAAATTGCATAGCTTGACCTGGACCTCCAGGCATACCATTTGATCGCCTAGCTAAAAGAATTAAACCTCCTATCAGAATTGCAGGGAATAGAAGATTACCGAGAATACCTAAAGCTGGTGGTGTAGTTTTCAAAGGGTGAACATCAAAACTTATTCCTTCATTTTTGAGATTAGTAATTAGTTCAGGTGTAAGACCAGGTAAGTCTACTCTTAATCTTTGTACTTTATTATCAAGATCTGAATCTATAGTTTCGATAACAGCGTTTCTACCTCCATCAAAAATATCAACTGATGTAACTCGACCTGATTTAATATAATCTAAAAATCTTCCATAACTAAC
>QCGM01000041.1:0-3374 GCA_003279925.1 Prochlorococcus sp. AG-388-B05 | reverse complement strand
TACCTAAAATAATTATTAAGTGTTATCTGTCATAAACTTTGGAAGAAAAAATAAAAAGTTTGTTCATACTAAGTTTTAAATAAATCAGCATATTTACGTATATACAAAAAAACTTATTCGTACTAGATTCTAATTACTCAAAAGGAGGGATTAGAAATGATCGATAGTCCACCAGAGAAGTTCATAAGATTGGTTTAAGCAGCCAACAAGATTAACAACAAGGATCAATGATTTAGGTGCGTTGTTAATTTATTCCCAGACATAACTAAGTACTAAGTGAAGAGATTGTTTCCTAAAGGCGGGAGTACAATCTCTTTTTTTTTACCTTATTAAAAGGTGAGATTACTCATAGAGATTCATAAGATTTATGCTTAAATATTCGTGATTCTTATCAACTTATAAATGATTTACTCGCAAGCAAAAGTTATTGCAGGTGGATTAGCTCATATCCCAATAGTTATATTAGTTTTTTATTTTATAATGATATCTTTTAATAAAAGAGTTTTAGAATTTGCTGAAACAAATAAATTAATAAAACCAAAGTCAAAAGTAGTGGAATCAAAAATTGAAGCGAAGCCATTGATTGCAGTAAAAGCAGAAACAGAAGAGGTAAAAGAAACCGAAGTTAAAGAAGAGAAAGCACAAGCTATAAAGGAAATCTCAAATAAGCTAGAAGAGATTGAAAAAAAAGCAGAAGATGTAAAAGAAAAAGTGAAGCAGAAAAAGAAAGACAAGAAAAAAAAGAAGAAAAAAAAAGATATGAAGAGGGACTAATTAATTAAAAGGATAGTCATTCAATATGCATTTAATTTATATGGTGGTTTTTGCTCAAGCAATAATGCTTTGGGGTTCTCATCACTATATTTCTATAGTCGATAGGAGTATAAATAATTCAGGGGTCAAAGGCACTTCATCGACTTTGTGGACACTGAGGTGCATGACTTGAAGAGGGCGACAAGCCCTCTTATTTATTTAGTTAGAAAGATGTATCAGAAATATTAAATTACATAAATAAAAACAATAACAACTTTGTATCAACATGAACTAAATACGATCTATTATTGCTATAAATGTAAGTGTGGTTGATATTGGCATCGTTCCGCCGATATTACCGCCCGGATTAAAAACTATTAAATGTTGATCTAAAGTTGAAGTTATAAAAGTCCTGTTTTTTGTGGAAAAGTTATTTATCCTTTGCACTTTTGATTGTTCTTTTCAGTATTATGAGGAGACTGTTAGGCAATGGGTAAAAGAACAGGGAGAAGGGATCGTAATAGATTATGAGTTAGTTAAAATAAATAATCATAAGTCTCATTCCTTTTATACAGTTTCAAGTTTAGAAGAATTTTCAGGGATGCTAGATACTGAATGGGCTAGGGAGTGGGACCAGGCTAATAATTGCAAAGATATTCTTTATAAACTTGAGCTAGTTGAATAACTCAAATTTACGGTACAGCAATTATTTACCGTGCTTTTAGTTTGTTATTACTTGGTAGCTTTGGCTATTTAACTTATCGTATGACAATTAAATGACTTATAAAGAAAAAGCTTCTTGTGAATATTCTTATGAATTAAGTAATTAGTCCATTGTATTTTAAAGACCTTTCATACTATGTTCATTGATACGTTTCAAATTATAATTAAAAAATCAGATAGATAATGCATAAAACAAATAAAGATCATTTATTCGAACTGACAGTCAGACAAATACGTCTAGAAGCAAAGAAATCATCAATTCATTTATATAGTCGTAAAAATAAAAAAGAATTGGTCGAATTAATTCTTAAAGATCGAGAAAAAGACTTAATTGAAGATAAAAATAATTATGAACGGATAGCTGAAGAAGAAAGAATAGCTTTAGAGAATGTTAAAGCTGAAGAAAAAAGAATAGCTTTAGAGAATGTTAAAGCTGAAGAAGAAAGAATAGCTTTAGAGAATGTTAAAGCTGAAGAAAAAAGAATAGCTTTAGAGAATGTTAAAGCTGAAGAAGAAAGAATAGCTTTAGAGAATGTTAAAGCTGAAGAAAAAAGAATAGCTTTAGAGAATGTTAAAGCTGAAGAAGAAAGAATAGCTTTAGAAAAAGCTAAATCTGAAGAAGAGAAAAATGTAATCTTTGATAAAAATTCAAATTTAAAAAGATTATTATCTGAATCTTTTCCAAATAAAAAAATATTGATAACAGATAATAAAGACGGATCACAAAGAATTCTTATCCACTAAATATTTACGTGCACCGATAAAATCTTCATTTACAGCGGGCGATGCAGACAGCAAAGCTATGCAAGGTATAGCAAATGATAGCCAGAGATCGCCCAGAGAGTATTTAAGAATCGTGAGAAGTCAATCGGGGCGACAGGATTCGAACCTGCGACCTAGTGCTCCCAAAGCACCATGAAATGTGAAAATCCTAAGATAGGGTATATTACTCGCATTAAGTAAGTAATTAGGTATTTGAAAATGACTAGAAAGGTTTTTTTATTTGCACTATTAATTTTTCCGCAATATTTAACTTCAGTTCAATCATCTGCTTTTAATGAATCTCAATTAAATAAAATTCCAGATGAATTATTAATTTCTGGTTGGAAACCATTATCAGATAAAAATATTAAAGATAAAAAAGCTAGTGATAAGACAATAAAGGCATTAAAAAAGTTTAAAAATATATCCTCTTTGAAACCCTACTTTAAAAAAGCAAGAGGTTACGCTGTTTTCCCAAATGTAGGAAAAGGAGGCATTGGAATTGGAGGTGCTAGAGGTAGTGGTGAGGTATTTGAAAAAGGGAATGTTATTGGAAAAACAACATTAACTCAAGTATCAATTGGCTTTCAATTAGGTGGACAAGCATTTAGCCAAATTATTTTTTTCAAAGATAAGAAATCCCTTGAGAGATTTACTGAAGGTAATTTTGAATTTGGGGCATCAGCTAGTGCAGCATTAATTTCAGAGGGAGCTAATGCTGCTGCTGATTACAGTGATGGAGTTGCAGTTCTTACATATTCAAAAGGAGGCCTTATGTATGAAGCAAGCATAGGAGGGCAAAAGTTTAGCTATGAACAATACTAAAATCTAAAAAATATTTAAATTTAATTATTAAAACAAGCTTAATGAAAAACTATTTGAGGGAATTTTGAGGGAAGGACTTTTTAAGGGAAATATGTTATTTGCTGAGACTTACTGCTATTACTGATCGGGGCGACGGGATTAGAACCTGCGACCTAGTGCTCCCAAAGCACCCGCGAAAATAAGGCTATAGTTATGACTTTCACTATCTCGCGACATTTGAGGAATTAAATGTGGACTACTTTTGAATAAGGAAGTTTATTTGATGGAAATATTTGGGAAAATTTGAAAATCTAATTATTGTTGTATCCTTT
>QCGM01000040.1:0-4462 GCA_003279925.1 Prochlorococcus sp. AG-388-B05 | reverse complement strand
ACAGAATTGGGAATGTTTGGAGTAATGTGGTCTGAGCATTGCTGTTATAGAAATTCAAAACCATTATTAGCTAATTTTCCTACTACAGGAAAAAACGTATTGGTTGGTCCAGGCGAAAATGCAGGTGTTATTGATGTAGGAAACGATCAGAAACTTGTCTTCAAAATTGAAAGTCACAATCATCCTTCTGCTATTGAACCTTTTCAAGGAGCTGCAACAGGAGTGGGTGGCATATTAAGAGATATTTTTACAATGGGTGCGAGACCTATAGCAGTTTTAAACTCTTTAAGATTTGGCAATCTTGATAAATCATCTAATATTTCTTTACTTAGAGGAGTAGTTGCGGGAATATCTCATTACGGTAATTGTGTTGGGGTTCCTACTGTCGGTGGAGAAATAGATTTTGATGAAAGTTATTCCGGCAATCCTCTTGTTAATGTTATGGCTTTAGGTTTATTAGAAACTGATGAAATTGTTTGTTCAGGAGCAAAAGAAGTGGGTTCTCCTGTTTTGTATGTAGGAAATACCACAGGAAAGGATGGAGTAGGAGGTGCTAGCTTTGCTAGTTCAGAATTAACTACTAGTTCTTTGGATAATAGACCGGCAGTACAAGTAGGTGATCCATTTATTGAAAAAAGTCTTATTGAAGCTTGTTTAGATGCTTTTAAAACAGGTGATGTACTTGCTGCTCAAGATATGGGAGCTGCGGGATTAACATGTAGTAGTGCTGAAATGGCTGCAAATGGGAGTTTAGGTATTTCAATTAACCTAGATTTAGTTCCTGCAAGAGAGAATGATATGTCTGCTTACCAATACTTACTATCTGAATCACAAGAGAGAATGTTGATGGTTGTTAAAGAAGAAAAGTTAAATACTCTTATTAATCAATTTAAAAAGTGGGGACTTTTTGCAAGTGTTGTTGGCGAAGTCATATCTAAAAGAGAGGTTATTATTTCTCAAAAAAATCAAATAGTTGCACAAATTCCTACTTCTGCTTTATCTGATGAAACTCCAATTAATATTCGTAATATTATTAAGGATCCTCCTATTCATTTATTAGAGAAATGGGAATGGACAGAAGAGGAATTGCCAGCCATCAGCGAAAATAAAATTTTTTCTTTAAAAGACCAACAAAAATATTCTCTATCTGAAATTGTTTTAAAACTTTTATCTAATCCTTCAATTGCTTCTAAAAGTTGGGTGTATCGACAATACGATTCCCAAGTACAATCAAATACTGTGTTTAAGCCAGGTGATGCAGATGCAGCGTTAATAAGACTTAGACGGCAAGACGAGAAAAATAAAAATAATGAATTTTCTGGTGTTGCTGCTTCTGTAGATTGTAATAGTAGATGGGTTTTATTAGATCCATATAGAGGAAGTATTGCAGCAGTCGCAGAATCTGCTAGAAATGTAAGTTGTGTTGGTGCTCAGCCAATAGCTATAACAAATAATTTAAATTTTTCGTCACCCGAAACTGATATAGGATATTGGCAACTTTCATCAGCATGTGATGGGATTTCCAAGGCTTGTATTGCTTTGGAGACACCTGTAACAGGAGGAAACGTTTCTTTATATAACGAATCAAAAAATCAAAACAATCAAGTAACTCCTATTAATCCCACTCCTGTTATTGGAATGGTAGGAACTATTAAAAATGTAGATAAAGCTATTAGTTCAGGATGGAAGAATATAAATGATCAAATCTGGATAATTGGTTCAAATGCTTCTGAATCCTTAATAGCGGCAAGTTCTTATTTGGAATATTTTCATGATTTAGTAACAGGAAGACCTCCCAAAATTGATTTACAAGATGAAAAATACTGTCAAAGTTTTTTAAGGGATTCAATTCAAAAAAATTATATTGCTTCTTCTCATGATGTTAGTGATGGAGGTTTAGCTGTCGCTTTATCAGAATGTTGTATTCTGTCTTCTAAAGGAGCTTATATTAAATTAGATGAAAAAAATGCTCGTCTAGATAATTTATTATTTAGTGAAGGAGGATCAAGAATAATATTTTCAGTCAATAAAAAAGAAGAACAAAACTTTTTGAATTTTCTTGAAATTAAGAGCAAAGATTTCGGAAGAAACGTATACGTTAAAAAAATTGGATTTGTTTCTAAAAATAATCTTAATATAACTCTCCAAGATCAAACACTTTGCAATTTAAGGGTTGATGAATTAACCGAAAAATTTAATAATAGTATTTCTAACTGTTTTTAATAATGAATAAAAATATGGAATTATCTATAAAAATCGGAAATTAATTATGTGTGGAATTGTTGGAATTGTTTCTTGTGATGATGTAAATCAACAGATTTATGACAGTCTTTTGCTACTTCAGCATAGAGGTCAAGATTCAACCGGAATAGCCACAATGGAAGATACTGTTTTTCATATACATAAAGCCAAAGGACAAGTAAGTACTGCTTATAGAACAAGAGATATGAGGAATTTAATAGGAAAAATTGGTATAGGTCATGTCAGGTATGCAACTAAAGGTTCAGCAGAAAGTGTTGAAGAAGCACAACCTTTCTATGTTAATGCTCCTTATGGAATAGTTTTGATTCATAATGGAAACCTTACTAATACAAGAGACCTAGAGAAACAATTATTTAATGTAGATAAACGTCATACTAATTCTTCAAGTGATACTGAAATGTTGTTAAACATATTTGCAACTGAATTACAAGAACAGATCCATAATCAAGATCTAGAGCCAGATATAATTTTTAATGCAGTTAAAAATTTACATAAAAGAATTCAAGGTTCATATGCTTCAATTGCTTTAATTTCAGGGCATGGTTTATTAGCTTTTAGAGATCCTTTTGGTATAAGACCTTTAGTACTTGGAAAAAGAATTTCTCTTATTACTCAAAAGGAAGAGTGGATGGTAGCTAGCGAGTCCTTAGTATTAGAAAATAATGATTATCAAGTTGTTAGAGATGTTGAACCTGGCGAGGCAATTTTTATAACCCATAATGGTGAATTTTTTTCAAAGCAATGCTCAGAAAACCCAAGGTTATTTCCTTGTGCTTTTGAATATGTTTATTTAGCTAGACCAGATTCAGTGATGAACGGAATTTCAGTTTATCAAGCACGTTTGAAAATGGGTGATTATTTAGCTGAAACAATTAAGCAAACAATACAATCTGGGGACGTCGATGTAGTAATGCCTATTCCTGATTCTTCACGTCCTGCGGCAATGCAAGTTGCTAGGCAGTTGGGTATAGAGTATAGAGAAGGTTTTTTTAAAAATAGATATGTTGGAAGAACTTTCATAATGCCTGGCCATCAAAAACGTAAACAATCTGTAAGGCAAAAGTTGAATGCTATGAGTACAGAATTTAAAAATAAAAATGTACTAATAGTCGATGATTCTATCGTACGAGGCACTACATCAAAACAAATAGTGCAAATGGCAAAAGATGCTGGTGCAAATAAAGTTTTTTTTACTTCAGCAGCTCCTCCAGTTAGATATCCTCATGTTTATGGAATTAATATGCCTAATAGAGATGAATTAATTGCTCATGATAGATCAATAATTGAAATAGCAGAAAAACTTGAAATAGATCATCTTGTATATCAAAGTATTGATAATTTGAGAAAATCTATAATTAATGATTCTCCCATTCAAGAATTAGAAATGAGTTGTTTTACTGGTTCTTATGTTACCGGGACGGTAAATCAAGAATATTTAAAATGGGTTGAAAATGAATATAATTCTTAATTTATATAATTTTCTAGTCGATAACAATTTTCAAGATATTCATCTTTCTCCAGATTTAAAAAATCTATTTTAAGAATATTTTTGCCAGAATTGTTATCTAATTTGTTTAAGTTTAATCTTGCAGATTTATTCTTATTCGTCTCAATATCGATATATTGGTTGCTAGATAGAATTGTTATAAAATGGTCATCTTTAAGCTGAATTTTCTCATTTACATAACCTAATTTAGAATTATAAGAATTATAAATATCATCAATTTTTAGTTTAAAAAACTTACCTTTTTTAGAAACTAAATAAAGGATCTCTTTATCCTTACTTTTACAACAAGAAACTATTTGTTCTGTAGGTAAAAGATTAACCAATAATAGTCCTAGCGATTGTTTTGTACTTGGGTTTAAGTTTTTATCTGATAAATCAAATTTAAAAAGCCTGCCAATAGAAGTTAATATTACAAGTTTTTGTTCTTTATTTAAAATAAATGAATCAATGATACTTGTAGAACTTTTTAATTTGGTAATTGAAAAGATCCTATTACTTTTTATCATATCTTCATCAAATAAAACTTTTTTAAATCTTCCATCAGAACTCAAAATACATAAATAATTTTTTAATTTACTATCTAGATAATGAAAATTTATTACATCTTTTGGGTCAATATTTCCTAAAACTTTTTTATCTATTTTAGATTCAGTACTAATGTTTGATTTCCAATCGATTTGAAGAATTTTTCCT
>QCGM01000039.1:0-4615 GCA_003279925.1 Prochlorococcus sp. AG-388-B05 | reverse complement strand
AAGAAAAACAATCTTGCTTTAAGAATTATTCCGGTACTCAATAAGCTTGACGCAAGATTTGGCATTTCAGGATCATTTATTGCATTCAACCAAATATTTGATAAAAAGAACGCTATTGACATTCCAAGCAGTATAAAAAGATTAATAATCCACAAAGATGAAAAGGCTTTTTTTTGATTTTGAAGCTTCAAATAACTATAACTTGTCAGAATTGCTACAGCTGGCATGGCAGGAAGCCAGTAGCTCGGCAGCTTCGTTGCAGAAATACTAAAAAAAATAAAAACAGAACCAAGCCAACATAAACAATAAATAAATAAACTTTCTGAAGGGGTGTAATCTTTTTTAAAACTAGTTTTTAAGTCTTTAAAAGCCTCAAATATTCCGTGGAATAAAAAAGGGGTAAATGGTAATGATCCTATAATCATTACGTATAAAAAGAACCAAATAGGTTCTGCATGATTATTAACTACGGATGTATATCTTTGGAAATTATGATACCCAAAAAAACTATCCCAAAAAGGTTTCCCTTCCTTTATCAACTCTAAAACATACCAAGGCAAGCTTAATAAAACTGTAATTAATAAACCTCTTTTAGGTTTTATTTTGTCAAGTAAATCCCTCCAATCCTTTTGAATGGATAAAAAAGATGCAATAGTCAATGATGCAAGGACAAAAGCTACTGGTCCTTTGGTTAAAATTGCAAGCCCCAGAAAAACCCATGGAGAGGTACAATTTTCCTTTTTATTACTAGCCATTCTTCTCCAAAACAAAAGAAGACTTATCCCTAAATTCCCGCATAAGAGTGCATCACTTACCGCAGTTCTGCTCCATACAATTAATAGTGGAGACAAGGCAAAGCTCAAAGATGCCACTATCGGAGTAGATAATTTTCTATCTCCTTTTTGAGGCCAACAATATATTGTATCTCCAATCATTAGCATTAAAAATAAGGAAGCCAATGCCGAAGGAAGTCTTGCTGAAATTGTTCCAAGGCTGTCCCACACCTCGTTTTTCGGTAAGGAATAGAACAAGCCCATTAGCCAATAAATAAGCGGGGGTTTATCAAATCGCAAAATACCATTTACTTTTGGAGTTAACCAATCGCCAGATTCGCTCATTGCCTTCCCTGCGGCAGCAAAAAGGGGAGGAGTTTCATCTACTAATCCTGTAGAGCCTAAACCTAAAAGAAAAATTATTATTCCAAAAACCAAAACTACTAAAAAAGTTAGTAGCCTTTCTTTAGACTTGAGAAGAATCATTTAATATAAATTTGTGTTTGATATTCTTTAATAACTTTATTAAGCCAATTCACTACTTTACCAGCAAATATATTTGAAGAAGCATTACTATTTACCCATTCTCTACAATTTTTTCGGTCAATCTTATTAATGATTTTTAAGTAATTAAGTAGGCCTTCCTTATCATCAGGTTTTGCTAGATAACCTGTTTTACCATGCTGAATAATTTCACTTGGCCCTCCCCTTTTATATGCCACAACAGGTACTCCACAAGCTAATGCTTCAACTACTACATTTCCATAAGCTTCGTTCCATTTGGGAGTATTAAGTAAAGCTCTACAAGTTCCAAGTTCTTTCTGTAACTTATCAGTTTCTACAAAACCTTTCCATTCTAAAATCCCTGGAGAGAATAACTTTTCAATTTTTAATGCATATGATTCATCTTGAACAATTCCCCAAACATTGAGTTTCTCGCCAAGAGCGTTAGCCACATATGCTGCATCCTCTAAACCTTTTTCAGGTGCTACTCTTCCTACCCAACCTAGAGGACCATTTTTACAATCTTGAAATGTATAATTACCTAAATTAAATCCATTTCCGATAACAATTGGATTTTCAATAAAAGGATAATCAGATGCTTGTATCTTTGAGTGAAAAGCAAAGTTATTAGGAAATTTGGAATAAACTTTTGAAATCAAATTACTTATAACAAAACTTTCGGAACCCATACTAATAATATGAGCAATTGGAACGTTTATATTTAGAGTCATCCAAATTGGAAGCCAATCGTAAGATAAATTCAAAATAATATCTGCTTTCTTTCCAATATCTATTGCCTTCTCAATCATTCCTGATAATAGTGAATTATCAGGAATACTTACTGACGAATAATAATCTTGATGTTGCCAACTTTTTTGCTCTTTTCCTTCTACAAAATGTAATTTTGCTTTTTTACTAACTTCAAACAATTTAGAGTTATTTGGGGCCACTACGTCAACTTTATGACCTTTTAAAATCAAGCCAGCAACTAAAGAGTTTAGAGTAAGCTCAACTCCACCACCTTTACCACTTCCTAAAAAACCAATAGGGGTACTAATTAAAACTATATGCATTCTTTAAAAACTATTTTCCTATTGGCTTACTAAATATTAGTCTTAGTATTTGAAAATTCCCATATAGACTTTCTCTGGCTGACAAAAAAAACTGATATAAGGACAAAAACCACTCCTATCCATTGAATGATTGTTAATCTTTCATTTAGGTAAATACCACCACTGAGAAGCGCAAATATTGGAGTTAAAAAGGCAAGAGTGCTAAATCCTGTTATTTCTTTATTATTTGCAAAATAGAAAAATAAACCATATGCCAAGGCGCCCCCAAAGATACTTGCAAATGACATCAGTCCCCAATCAAATATGGACCAATTTGGTATCAATTGAAAATTTGTTTGTAAGCAATGTTTAAGAATAAGAGGGACACTTCCTAAAACCATATGCCATCCAGTTACTGCAACAGGATCGCTTTTAGTACATGTAAATCTTATCAAAATTGTGCCAAGTGCCATCGCTAGAGAGGCTCCGAGCATCCATAGTTCTCCTACATTAAATGTAATGTCACTAATACTCTTATCAGACATTAGCCACCAACTTTCCAAAAGTTCTTTTGGAACCCCTAAAAAAATTATTCCGCCTAAGCCAAAAAGTAACCCTAACCATCCAATTGGATTAATTAAATTACCAAAAATCGCTCTTGCCAAGATTGCTACCATCAAAGGCTGAGAATCAATCAAAACAGATCCAAGACCTGCACCTGTCTTAGATATCCCATATGTTAAAAATAATTGAAAAAAAGTTGCGTCTACGATTGTAAAAACCAAAAACCATTTCAAATCACACTTATAAATTTTTAAATCTTTTTTTAATAAATATGTTGTAATAAGAACAAGAATCCCGGCAGGTAGAAGTCTTAATGAAGCGACAAATTCTGGGCCAGCACTAGATACTAGAGGGGTCATAGCTGCCATTGAAGTCCCCCAGAGAGCAAAAGGGAGAATCATTAAAAACCAATTTAGGATTGAATTCATTAGTTCGGCTGATAGTCTTTTTAAAGTAGATTTATGATTTGTACCTTAAAAGAATGATTTGGCCTTTTAGACGTAAGTCAAAAAAAAGAATGGCTCGTATAGTAATTGATGAGCCAATCACAAGTTCAACAAGAGTTTCTGTCCTTAAAGCTCTTAAACAAATTGAGGATAGAGAATTCCCTGCATTAATACTTAGAATCGACTCTCCTGGAGGTACCGTCGGCGATAGCCAAGAAATATACTCTGCTATTAAAAGACTTAAAGAGAAAGGTTGTAAAGTCGTCGCAAGTTTTGGAAACATATCAGCTTCCGGTGGAGTATATATCGGTGTAGCTTCCGACAAAATTGTAGCGAACCCAGGAACTATAACGGGTTCGATTGGAGTAATAATCAGAGGAAATAATTTATCTGAACTTTTGAATAAAATTGGGATTAAGTTTGAGACGGTAAAAAGCGGGATTTATAAAGATATTCTTTCCCCAGATAAGCCTTTAAGTAATGAAGGAAGGGAACTTTTACAAGGATTAATAGATGAAAGTTACAAACAATTCACTGAGGCTGTATCTGAAGGTAGAAATTTACTTGTAGAAGATGTAAAGAAATTTGCTGATGGAAGAATCTTTACTGGAACACAAGCAAAAGATCTGGGATTAGTTGACAAGATTGGAGATGAATTTGTTGCAAGGGAGCTTGCAGCAGAGATGGTAAAAATCGATCCAAAAATACAACCAGTAACTTTTGGTAAGAAGAAAAAGAAAATATTAGGGCTTATACCAGGTAGTAGAATTGCAGAAAAAATATTTCAAAATATATTTTTTGAGGTAAATTCATCTAATAAAATACTTTGGTTATATAAACCTTAAATCCGATATGATTGAAAAATTTGAAGGGAATTTCCAATTAGCAATCATAAGAGGGGCTACGACTGCAAAAGATAATTCTGTAAAAGAAATCGAAAGTGCTGTAGTTGATTTAATCGAAGAATTAATTACAAGAAATAATATCGTCGTAAATAATTTGTTATCAGTTACCTTTACTGTGACAAATGATTTAGATGCATGTTTTCCTGCTTCCATTGCAAGAAAAGCTAAAAGTCTTGATTCAGTTGCGTTTTTAGACTGCCAACAAATGTACGTTCCAAATGATATTGATTTTTTGCATTAGATTAATGGCACAAGTTTTGTTACCTGCCGATCAATCTGTTAACCATCCTTATTTAAGGGGTGCTTCAAAATTAAGGGAGGATAGATGTTAATCTTATTAAAACAATTTCTCCATAAACTCTATAGTTAAA
>QCGM01000038.1:0-4635 GCA_003279925.1 Prochlorococcus sp. AG-388-B05 | reverse complement strand
GAAATCTTCATCTATTTCTAAGATATCTTGCATCTCCCAAGAGATAAATTTATTTTCAATCAATTTCGACTTTTCCATTGCAATATTTAAAATTTCTTTTGCACTATCTATTCCTGTAACACTTCCATTGGGCCTAACTTTTTTAAAAATTAAAAATGATAGATCCCCAGTTCCACAACATAAATCAGCCCAATTTTCCCCATCAATTGGCTTTAATAAATCAACTAATGTCTTTTTCCAATATTTGTGTAATCCCAGACTAAGCAAACTATTTAAGAAGTCATAACTACAAGAAATTTTATTAAAAATAGTTTTTACCTCATTAGTTTTTTTATATCGCATATTTAAATATTTTTAATTAATGATAAATTATTTTTTAATTAGGTCTCATTGGTAGTTTCTTTCCAATAAGAAAAGATTTTATTTCATCTATAGTAAGTTTTTTGTCATGCAGTAGAGATGCTAAAAGTGCTGCAGAGGCCTTACCTTTGGTAAAAACATCATAAATATCTTTTACTGAGCCTGCACCCCCAGAAGCGATCACAGGTATATTAACTGCATTTGCAACTGTTTGAGTCAATAATAGGTCGTATCCATTTTGTGTCCCATCACCATCCATTGAAGTTAATAAAATTTCTCCAGCCCCTAATTCCTCAACTTTTTTTGCCCAACTTATTACATCTAAACCAGTATTCTCTCGCCCACCTTTAACGTATACTTCCCATTCATTAGAATTGTTAATTTTTTTTCTTGCATCAATAGCAATAACAATACATTGTGTTCCAAAATTTGCAGAGCTTTTGGAAATTATATCTGGATTTTTAACTGCAGAAGAATTTAAACTTACTTTATCTGCTCCTGCTCTTAAAAGATCATTAATTGAGTTGATCGAATTTATTCCACCACCAACAGTAAATGGGATTTTAACTGATTTCGCTGTTCTAGAGACAAGATCAACTAATGTTTTTCTATTTTCCACACTTGCTCTTATATCTAAAAATACTAATTCATCCGCTCCTGCTTCTGAGTATTTACAAGCTAATTCAACAGGGTCACCAGAGTCTCTAAGGTTTACAAAATTAATACCTTTAACTACCCTTCCATTAGCTACATCTAAACAAGGAATTAAACGAAGAGCTACCATTTTAATAAAAATTGTCCAAAGACTGTTAATCTTGCATAATAGCTTCTATTTTACCTCTTATGGCTGAAACAAAATTATTACCCAAAATTGGTAGTAAAGTTAAAATTAACATTAACAAAGTTAAAGATAGATTACCTGCAAAGCTAATTGATCAAATATCATCAAACCCAAGAGTTGTAACAACCGGATATAAAATGACCGATGGTAGAAGTATTGGTATTACTGTTAAATTACAAAATGGAGAGGAAAATTGGTTTTTCCCTGAAGAAATTGAGAAAGGTTAAATATTAAAAGTGAATGATCCAAAACAATTATTAGGAATTAAAGGGGCTTCAGAGACTTCGAGTATTTGGAAACTACGTATACAATTAATGAAGCCAATCACATGGATCCCCTTGATATGGGGGGTAATATGCGGAGCTGCCGCAAGCGGAAATTTTCAGTGGACAATAAGTAATGTTTTAGCCTCACTAGCATGCATGCTCATGAGCGGACCACTTCTAGCAGGTTATACCCAAACTATTAATGATTTTTTTGATAGGGAAATTGATGCTATTAATGAACCTAATAGACCAATACCTTCTGGAAAGATTTCGATTAAGGAAGTAAAAATACAAATTTGGGTATTACTTATTGCTGGTTTAGTAGTCTCTTTTTTATTAGATTTATATGCAAAACATAGTTTTCCCTCTGTCTTTCTTCTGGCTTTAGGTGGATCTTTAGTAAGTTATATCTATTCTGCTCCTCCTTTAAAATTGAAGCAAAATGGATGGCTAGGAAATTATGCTTTAGGAGCTTCATATATAGCTCTTCCATGGTGGGCAGGACAAGCCTTATTTGGGAAATTAACTATTATTACTGCATTACTAACTCTTGCTTATAGTCTTTCTGGACTCGGAATAGCAGTTATAAATGATTTCAAAAGTGTTGAAGGGGATTCAAAACTAGGATTGAATTCGTTACCTGTAATATTTGGAATCAAAAAGGCTAGTAGAATAAGTGCTGGTCTCATTGATATTTTTCAATTAGCAATGGTTATCGTATTAATTGTTATTGGACAACATTTAGCATCAGTAATTTTAGTTTTACTGGTAATTCCTCAAATTACATTTCAAGATATGTGGTTACTAAGGGACCCGTTAAAATTTGATGTCAAATACCAGGCAAGTGCTCAGCCATTTCTTATAACTGGAATGTTAGTCACCGCTTTAGCAATAGGACATAGTTTTTTAGTAGCTTAAAGTGAATGGAATAAAATATAAATATTTTATTTTTAGCACATCAATATTTATTTTCTTTGTCATATTTTTACCCATACTTAATTTAATTAGGATTACTTTAAATTTTGACCCACTTAAAAAAAATACTTCAAAATCAATACCCTATTCTTATGAAATACTCTCTTCTGATAATAAAATATTAAGAAAATTAAGTCGAAAATTCGATGTTCTTGATAATACAAATGCGATACCATTTTTTCTAAAGTATTCTTTTATCTCTGGTGAAGATAAAAGATTTTTTAACCATAATGGAATTGACTTAATAGGTTTATCAAGAGCCTTTATTAGTAATATTCAGAGCGGATACTTTAAAGAGGGTGGAAGCACTATTACTCAGCAACTAGCGAGATTAATTTTCTTAAATAATGATTTAAGTTTTCAAAGAAAAATTAAAGAAATAATAATTTCCTTAGTATTAGATTTGAAATTCAGTAAAAATCAAATTTTAAAATTATATTTAAATAATATTTACTTAGGATCAGGAGCTTATGGAATTAATGAAGCCTCCCAAGTTTATTTTGGAAAACTTATATCGGAATTATCAATATCTGAGGTTGCCTTATTAGCTGGATTAGCACCTGCTCCCTCAATTTATTCGCCTTATGAAAATATCAATTTAGCTATTAAAAAAAGAAATAAAATTTTAAAAGATATGTATATTGATGGCTACATATCATTAGATGAGAGAAATGAAGCTCTAAAGGAAAAAGTTAAATTAAATTATACGATAAATAACAAAGATTCTAAAGATAATTTATTAGTAAATTTCATCCTCAAGGAAACAAATAACAAAATCAAAAATCATAAAAAGTACAAATTTTTAAGGATAAAATCGAGCATCAACAAAGATTGGCAGGAAATAGGACAAAAAATTTCTAGCTCTATAGGGCCTAATAATATTGAGACAGCATTGTTATCAATAGAATCCAATAGCGGTCTAATTAGAACAATGATAACCGGTAAGAAACCAACAATAAACGAATTTAATAGGGTTACCTCAGCCATAAGGCCTTTAGGTTCAACTTTTAAAATTATTCCATATACTGCAGCATTAAAAGAAGGTATAAAATTAAATGATAAATTCGAAGATTTACCTAAGTGCTGGAAAGATTATTGTCCCAAAAATTTTTCTGAAATTTATCGAGGTAAGATATCTTTAATAGATTCTTTTAAAACCTCCTCGAATATAATTCCTCTAAAAATTTCTAGTAATATAGGTCTGAAAAAAATTATAAATCTAGCTAATTTATTTGGCCTGGGGTATAAACAACAGTTTGAAGAATTTCTACCATTAGCTATCGGATCTTATGGAGATAGCCTCCTAAATATTACAAATGCCTATGCAGCTTTGAATAGCAATGGAAATCTATATAAGCCAAGCATTCTTGAAAAAATAGAATCAAATAATTATGAATTAATTTGGGAAAATAAATTTATACATGAGAAGATATTAGATTACGAAGTAAACAAAAGCCTAAATAATCTACTTGAAAAATCAGTTTCGGAAGGGACTTCGATAGCAGCCTCAATTAAAGGAGAAAGAGTATATGGAAAGACAGGAACTTCCGACGGGAACAGGGATCTTTGGTTTATTGGTTCAATTAATAATCTTACTACAGGAGTTTGGATAGGTTTTGATGAAAACAAAGAATCTAAGTTATCTAGCGGTAATGCAGCTTATTTTTGGAAAAAGTTCATAAGTAAAATATATGATTTGGAGATTTAATAATGAAATACTTTATTTTTTATTTATAAGAAATTTTTGCTGCATAAAACCCATCTCCTGGTTCATCAAATTTCGGTAAGATTTGTTTTTCACTATCTAATTTAATTTCCTTATTTTTTGTCAAAAATTTTTTAATTAGAAAATTATTTTCTTCAGGACATATTGTACAAGTTGAATAAACTAAAGTTCCATTTCTTTTTAAAAGAGGTAAAACGCTTTCTAATAATCTTTCCTGTAAAAGAATTAATTGATTTATTTTATCCTTACTTAAAGACCATCTTGAATCAGGATTTCTTGCTAAGGTTCCAATCCCTGAACATGGAGCATCAATTAAGATCTTATCAAAATAAGAGATAAGATTTGGCTTAATATCAGCTAAATTAGTAGCATCAGCTTTCAAAGTTTTAACACTTTTTATATTTAATCTTTCCAAATTTGATTGAAGTATTTTCAATCTTTTTTCTGATCTATCAACAGCTAAGATT
>QCGM01000037.1:0-4747 GCA_003279925.1 Prochlorococcus sp. AG-388-B05 | reverse complement strand
CGTAATTAAGACAACAATTGGTGGATTGTTAAATGAAAGGAATAGAATACATATTCAAGATTAGACTGCTTCTGAACCTGAGATAAACTGAGAAAGTACGAAGACGCGGCCCAGATAACAGTATTTATTTAGGTCATACATGGACTATATGATAAGCTGCAGAAAAAGAATGGAAATATCTAAGTAATATAAAAGCAGCGCATAATATTTGAAATGATATGGACGTATAATTAAAGAAATATCAAAGATTGAAAAAAAATAATTGAAAAATATACATTTTGATTCAGTCTAAATTAATTAAATAATTGCTCAATAATGTAATAAAATAGTAAGATATAATTCACGTCAATGTAGCTCAGTTGGTTAGAGCACGACATTCATATCGTCGCGGTCGGCGGTTCAAATCCGCCCATTGACATTTTTTTTTAATTTTTTGATACTGAAAGTTTTAATCTTAGATTTTTTCTTACATTTATTTGAAGAAAATGAAAAGATATGAAAAGAGATTAGCCTTTATTTGTCATATACTAAGCAGCATCTAATATGTTGTTCTTCATATCTTCAATTTTATTAATCATTTCATCTAGCCATAAGGTATTTTCTTCTGATCTTTTTTTAAAATAAGAAATTTTAGGTTGATTGACTTCTAATGTCTCATAATCTCCACTCATAAATTTCCCCAAATTTATAGTTATTAAAAGTCTAGTTAGAAAATTTATTGGTTTCAATAAGTAGAAAATACTAAATAGATTGATATGAAATGAATTTAATAACAGATCATTATTGAGCTAATCGTCATATTCTAAGCAATGAGGGTTGGATGGATTCAATTCACATTCCTATCCCAGTAATCAGCTAAATCCGTTGAAACTCCCTGCTCTGTCATTAGGTCACCAAGAGTTAAATATTCATCAGAATTATCAAGATCTCTAAAATTCTTGTCTTGAATACTAAATGTTGATTTTAATTTCATTGTACTTACCTTGTATTTATATTTATGTTCTAATCAATTTGGTTAGTTTAACTTGAGTTTTATGTGTGCGGTAAGAGGAACTAAATTGTACGGATTGAGGATTAAAAAGAACTCACTGATTGCAAGAGAACGAGATAAAAACTTATTCCAAATGATCTTAAGATTCTTATCCTAGACTTTAGTTGCCACATTAAAAATCTATCTCTATAAAAATAAAGAGGGCTAATTGCCTTAAATCATATATGGAAGAATTTACTTTAATAAATAAGAGAAGAGATCGAATAAAGATATTTAAGCCATTCGAGGATGTTAGTAAACCTTCTCCAACTATTAATGCAATGGAGATTAAATATGCTTGTGTATATAAAAGATCAAGTAAACCAGTTATCAAAGGTTCAAGAGTAGAATCCATTGAAGATGCAAGAAAAGAATATAAGCAGTTATTGGAGGAGGGATGGACGAAGACCAGTATATTTAAAAGCTATTTTAAAAACATTTTTTAATCCTACTTGTATTACTCCAAAAGATGTCAATTTTAACAACATAAGTTCCAAAAATGGAATGAGTTTATTTATCTCTAAATGTCATTAGACCGCTCCTGTTTATGTTTTATTTTATTTTTCGTATTGATGATAAAAGATTCAGCTTTTAAAAATTAACCAAAGATAAAAAAGAGCTAATTGAGTATTATTTTAATTGAATTTTAAATACTACTAATACCTGAAATTTAAATGCCGATAATCGGAATTGAACCGATGACCTACTGTTTACGAGACAGTTGCTCTACCGCTAAGCTATATCGGCAACGAACATAACTAATACTTTATTGCACTATGTAATACAAACATAATCTAAATCTATAGTTTTAATAAGAACAACTAGACGCAATCTATAGTTTTGGGGCTCGTACAAATATGACCTAAAAAGGTATGGATTTTAATGTAACTCAGGGAATGGTTTTACTTCTTCTAAAACCTCTTAATTTTCCTGCCAATCTAGTTCTTAATCTTATAATTTTCATCACTGATCCAAAAAATGAAATCGGATATTAATATTTAGTTTTTATCTACGACTTCTCCGCCATACTCTCTAGCTATTACATCTAAACACAAAAGAATATCCTTATTTTTTAATAAATCCGTTTCACTCAAATACCTCAGAAGAGTTCTTATTTGATCAATAGTGTTTTCTTGTAATTCCTTCATTAGTTCTTAATTGCTATCTGCCAATAAGGATAGCAACCATAAGATTCTTCTCTAATTAATTGTAATTTTCTAGAGTTAATTTTTATAGAAAAAGCTTGCAAGTGAAAAGCGTTTCAATATTTGCTTTATTATCAAACAACATTCCAAAAAAAAAGGGGTTATAAAACCCCTCTCAGTCGAATGTAAGAAATCAAATTCAAGTTAAGAATTTAATGCTTCCATATCTTTACGAGCTTGCTTTTGTCTTAGCTCAAAAACTGAAGGATTATAAGGAGTAATCTCTCCATTTTTTGTAGCAAGAATCCTGGCCTTATTTAGCCTTTCCGCTCTTTTAATTTTCTCTCTAATGAGTACGAGGTTATTCATGACCTTTGCAGTTAATGGAAATCCCGTTCCCTATTTCCATGTCATGCGTCCAGATATTACTAGGATGAACGTTATATAATCCTAACACTAGGTTTTTCTAGCCGTGAGAGCAGAGATCCCCAAATACCACTAACTCATCGTAGCTATTTATGTCACCTTAATGATCGATAAGTTATACCTTCATTAATGTATCAATTAATAATTAATACAATTTACCTTCCTACTTTTACGTATTCAAGGTTGTAGATATATCTTTCACCATCATCATTACTATCATCGTCATCATCGCCAAAGGATGAGATTAAAACGTACACTCCAGTAAGTCCTAAAATCATTGAAAGATAGAGAATTGGGTCTGTCATATTGTTCTTTATATAAAAAGTATGGTTGATTTCTACAGCTTCCGCGGCAGTCTCATGACAACCATGCAATTACTCTAGAAAGTCTTAATTATTCACTAAGTATTTCTACGTGCCTAATCCCGAACCTTGTCGTTCTTTAACCCGTACAAAATTCAATTCACAAATCTAAAAACTCTCACGTTAAGAACAATTATTAAAGTGGGGTAAAAGATTATTTATTACCATACTACTTTTGTTTTACGCCAACCTTTAGAAAGTAATCTTTCATAAATTTCTCTAGCTAAATCTATATCTACAGAAACTGTTGTAGTAATTACTGGAGCTTCATTCCCTAATACTCCAACTATTTTTCCAGAATCAATGAACATATACTCGAATACCTCATCAATACTCTTATCGTTCTTTATAAATCTCTTAACTTCTGATCTATTGGAATTTATCAGCCAATGTTCCATTATTTATTTATAAAGATATAAGCCGAATATAAATAAACTAAGAGAGCACCAATAGCAAAAAAACTTCCATAGATTAGAAAATTCCAAAACCTAAATAATTTAGGTTTTTCGTATTCTGTTTCCTCTTTTTTAGTAATCATTCAGTTTCTCGCTCTTTTCTTGCTGCGTTACCTTTAGTTCTAAATACAAGAATTATAGTAAATGCAGTACTTAGTATTCCAACATCTATTAATAAGTGGGGAGAAATATTCATTAGCAAAATAATGAAATGAGAAGAGTCATTATCTTTTCAGCTATAAATCTTTTATCCATAAAAAAGATGATGATTATTATTTATTTTAGATCGACTGTCAATCATGAAAAGAATAAAACATTTCGAAATCAACGGATTAATTTTTAACCTTGCTTCTTTATGGGCTATAGCTAAATTATTCCAAGTGGTTGATGGTTCTTAGGATTCTAGTCCCATGTTCAAGCAATGCTCACGTATTTCTAATATAGTGTGACACTATTACTTAATCCTTCTTTTATTTCTATTCATTATATTTTTAAAAAACTTAAATTCAATATAGTCGTTAATCATTTGAACTTCATCATTTATAGAATCTTCATCTAAATAAGTTTTATTTTCAACGTTTGGTATTTTACTGTTAAGTGTTTTATTAGAAATTAATAATGCTTCACCGTTATTACTAGAAAATTCGTATGATAGCTCTTTAATTGAAGTATTTAATACCCCTCTAGACCTTAGTGCTTCTTCAACCAATATCCCAGTTACTTTTGATTGACTTAATTTATTAATATTACAAATTTTGTCTATTATATTCTGAACTTCCGATCTTGGTAAAAACCCAATTCTTCTTCTTTGCGTGGGCATGTAAAAGTTTTATTGTAACACTTGCATATTATTAGTGTTGCACTATATTAAACCTAAGTCAACTTAAATTAAATGCAAATATTAATAATTCCAATTGGATTTATACTCTGGTATTTCGCTTATGAATCAAAACCAATTAATAATGATGATGTAACAAGTTTATGGGAAAAAGAAAACTATGTTAAAAGGACAAAGTTATTAAATATTCTGAAAGAAAGTTTTTAAAAAGTTATTTAAACAAAATTCAAATTTTTTAATCACGAATTGTTTCTGGAATCTCAATTAGAAATTAACTATTATTTATATGTTATTTATAGTTCGTGCTAGGTTAAATATTAATCAGTAAAAAAGTTATATTTTTATAGTTCATCCTATATTAATTATTTATATTAAGTAAATTATCGATAATTCAAATAAAATTAAGGAAATAACTCAGTTATAATTAAAACAATTAAAACAAATGTTATGAATTTAAAGGAGAGAGGATTAACTGTAGGGGATCTAATAAT
>QCGM01000036.1:0-5948 GCA_003279925.1 Prochlorococcus sp. AG-388-B05 | reverse complement strand
TTGTATTGGTGACATAATTATCATGGAAAGTAATCTTGGAACTACTAAATATTGAATCGGTTCAGTTCTTAACATTGTTATAGCTTCTATTTGTTCTGTAACTTTCATCGTTCCGAGTTGAGCTGCATATGCAGTAGCGACTTTGCCAGTCATTAAAGTAGCAGTTAGAAGAGGAGCCATTTCTCTTGCCATCCCTACAGCTAGTAAGCCCCCTATTTCACTTGAAACTCCCATGCTTGTTAATTGGGAAGCTACCTGAATATTAAAAACTGTACCTGCCGCAATGCCTGTAATTAAAACAATAAGTAAACTTCCGGGGCCTGATTCCATAAGCTGTTCAAAAAGATCGTTTTTTGAAATTTTACCTCTAAAGATATAGTTAATTGCTTGTCCTCCAATTATGAGGCTGCCTACAAGTCTTTTAAAAAACTTTGGATAGTACATGTTTTTATATTAATTGGTTAATAATTTTTGATCCCACTTTCGCATTATAAATAGTCCAACTATTACTAACAAAGAAGGTATAAAACCAATACATAACCTAATGGTTAATTGAGCTAAAGATGATTGTTCAATAATATTTAAAGTAGAATTGTTTACATAACATGATTGATAACCAGATATATATAGTAAAAAACCTAATACTTGAACACTTAGTCCAATGCCAATTTTCTGAATAAGAACCATCCATGCAGTATAAAGGCCTGCTGGTTTTTCTGGATCTTCATCTATTGCATCAGGAAGTAGTGACCAAGGTATTAAGTACGCGGTTGAAGCTCCTATTCCAATTAAACAGATTATGACAATCAAAATTATGAATAGAATAAGGTTATCAAAATTAAGTAAAAAGCCATCTTCTATAGAAGAAACTTTTGATAAAGAAGGTAAAAATAATGCTGCTGTACAAGAAACAATCCAAATAATTGCACCATAGTTTAAAGCTGAAATTCTGTTCAACTTATTTGAAACTCTTGCCCATATTTGTAATCCTATTAGGGCACTTATTTGGAATGGTATTGGAACCCAGTTAGCAATTTCTGAAGGCACATTAAGAACATCCTCTACATAAATTAACGCGACTGTTTGCATTAACTGCAAGGCACACCAAAGTAAAATATAAAGAGAAATTACTTTAAGAAATTTTTTGTTATTAAATATTCTTTTGAATTGAAGTTTAATTGGTTCCGCTTTCCCAGATGGCCTTCTAGCTTTTTTTGCATATGGGGCTAGTCCCCAGCAAGATAATAAGGTTGTTATTACTGCTATGAAACCGCTAATTTTGCCCATCACAAAATATTCGTTATTAGCTAATCCTTCTGAATTTAAAACCACTCCAGCTATTATTAAACCAGTTAAACCAGCTATTATTGAGCCTGTAAATCTTGCGGCATTTAACCTAGTTCTTATTGAAGTTTTTTCTGAGATTTCTGTAGATAAAGCTGCGAAAGGAAGATTAATACTTGTATAAGCAGTCATTACTATTATTGAAATCAAAGTATAGTAAATCGTTCTGTTTATTACAGGACCTGTGGGGATCCACCAAATTGCTGCCAAAGAAATCCCTAGAGGCACTGCAGCAATAAGCATCCAAGGTATCCTTGGCCCCCATCTCGATTTTGTCCTATCACTTAACCATCCTATTAATGGATCGTTTATTGCATCCCATATTTTTATCAACATTAGTAATGAACCTGCAATTAAAACGGGTAAACCTGCCGAACAAATAAAGAATCTAAAAAGGAAGAAGCCAAATTGTGTGGCGGCTAGACCTGTGCCTGCATCTCCAAGTCCATAAGAGAGCATTAATCTTGTTCTTGATCCGGTTATATTTTTTGAGTGTGAATTTTCCAATCTTTTTACTTTGTTGATTGTTTGGTAATGTATTATTGCAAAGGTAATTCTATTACTTATTGCGGGCGTGGTTTAGTGGTAAAACCTCAGCCTTCCAAGCTGAAGATGCGGGTTCGATTCCCGCCGCCCGCTTTTAGATTATATTATTTTTTGTTCCAAATACTTCTTCTGAAATAATTAACACAGAGCTTCTATTATTTAATTTTATAAAAGTATCGGTAATGGGGATAGGCTTAGTAGTTTCAGAATGATTAGTATCAATAATTTTGAGCCATTTACTTTTAGATTTTGGTAAATAAAAATCAATGCTTTTTGAATACGCATTTAAGCCAGCCCAAATTAAAGGATTATTTTCACCTTTATTGATGCTTAATGCAACTGTATGTGACCAACTACTCCAATCTGGACTTTCTAACTTTGGACCATGCCAATAATAATTGGCTAAATTGTCAATTTCTTTTTTATTTGTTAAAGAAATAGGATTAAAAAAATTAATAAATTTTTTTCTTATTTTTATTAAATACTTTAGATAATTTAATAGTTCTAAATCTTGTTGATTTTCATCCCAATTCATCCAACCTAAAGAATTGTTTTGACACCAAGAATTATTATTGCCGCCTTGAGATCTTCCGATTTCATCACCCATTAGCAACATAGGGACTCCTCTTGAAATGAATAAACTCAAAAGTAAATTTTTTTGTTGCCGCTTTCTTAATTTTTTAATAGATAAGTCTGATGTAGGTCCTTCAACTCCATGATTCCATGAATTGTTGTGGTTATCTCCATCTCTATTTTGCTCTTTATTTGCGAAATTATGTTTTTTGTTAAAGGTAACTAAATCTTTTAGTGTAAATCCATCGTGAGAAGTTATGAAATTTATAGACTTAGGTAAGAAATTATTTTCTTTGTAATGTGATGGACTACCTTTGATTTTGTCACTCATATTCCAAGCCGTATCTTTATCCCCTTTCCAAAATCTTCTTAAGTCATCTCTGTAATGCCCATTCCATGTAAACATTTTCTTAGATGGGAAATCGTTTAATTTATATAATCCTCCACAATCCCAAGGCTCACTAATAAATTTGATATCGGCAAGTTCAGGATCACATTCAATATCTTCAAAAATTGGTGGATTATCAAGAGGGATGAGATCTTCACCTCTTGACAAGGCAATACCTAAATCAAATCTAAAACCATCAACGCCTAATTCATTTACCCAGCATTTTAATGACTCTAATATTAATTTTCTAACTAATCCTCTATTTGCTGCTATTGTGTTTCCACATCCAGAGACATCCTGATAATTTTTATTTTTGTCGATGAAATAATAAAGATTGTCATCTATCCCTTTCCAAGATATGGCAGGTCCTTGATAATCTCCTTCAGAGGTATGGTTATAAACCACATCTAAAATAACTTCAATGTTTGCTTTATGGCATTCTTCAACAAATTTTCTAAATTCCTCTCTATTTTCTTTGGCGGTATTATTAGAAAGATATTCAAAATGTGGAGTAAACCAGTTAATAGGACTATATCCCCAGAAATTTTGTAATCCATTAGGAGCATCATTTGGGTCAAAACAAAATACCGGAAGTAATTCAATACTTGTTATGCCAAGTTTTTTAAGATATGGAATTTTTTTTAAAAATTTTTTAAAACAACTTTCTTCTTCATTAGAGTATTGAGTAAATGCTTTGATATGCAACTCATAAATAATAGTTTCTTTCCATGAGTGTTTAGGTCTAGGGAAATCTTTAAAATTAAAAGATTTTCTATCACAAACAACACTTTTAAGACAACAATCCATGTTATCTATATTGTTGAGTGCATTTTTTCTTTTGTAATTACTCCATCCAGTAATGCCTCTTGAGCAAGGATCTATGAGAACAGTTTTAGAATAATTTTTATTTAGTCCATTATCATTCTGTTTTACTCTAAAGGCATAGATTGAACCCTCTTTGAGATTATTTATTTCAGCATGCCAATAAGACCCAGTCTTATGACTATGATCTAACTTAAAGATTGTTTTTGGAGTGACTGAATCTTCTTTCTCGAATAATAAAATTTCTATATATTCTGCATTTGTAGCGATTAGAGAGAAATTGACACCTCCTGAAGTTATTGAACTTCCCAGAGGCAATGGTTTTCCTACCTTTATATCATTCACTGTTTCTTTATTTCTTTAATTTTTTATAAATGAACTAATTTAATTAAATAATTCACATTCAGAATCATAAGTGCAAAATTAAAAAAAAAGAATCAAATTTGATGTTTCACTCATCAATATTCTTAAATTTAAAAAATTTAATATTACTAATTAAATGTCCTTTTCTTTGTTTTATATTTATACACAAAAAAGTTCAAAACCTCGGTTCAAACGTAATACGCTACTGAACTTTTTTGCTTTTAAAATTGAAAGAATATCCTCTTCATGTGCTGAGAAGAAAATATATCTGAAATTTAATAAAAAATAATAAATATTTGAAATTCTTAAATTGATTACTTTAAATATAAATTTTTTTTATAATTAGAAAATAAACTTTTTTAAAAAAAACTAGTTATTGCAGGAGTTTTAGACCTTTATTTTAGTTAAAGAAAATTTTAGTGCTTATGGAAATTTAAGATCTAACAATATTATTGAATAGCTAAAAATGTCATTAAATTTTGTATAAAGCTTTGCGCCGCCGGCATTTTTGGTTGCCGTATTTGTATTTGCTCCATATGATATGCAAGTTCGAGGTAATTAGACTTGATTTTAAAACTCTTGTCTTTCAAATCTCTGCTATACAAACAATTCAATGAACAAAGCTGATTTAGTAAATCTTGTAGCTGCTCGTACTGAGCTTACAAAAACAGATGTATCTTTAGTTGTTGATGCAGCTATTGAAACTATTGTTGATTCAGTAGTGGAAGGCAAAAAAGTCTCCATACTGGGATTTGGTTCTTTTGAACCAAGGGACCGTTCTGCTAGACAGGGCTTAAACCCTAAAACTGGGGAAAAAATTGCGATTCCCGCGAAAAGAGTTCCTACATTCTCAGCAGGAAAACTATTTAAGGATAGAGTTCAAGGCTAAAATTCTAATAGCTTATTTTGTCCTTAATTTAGGTGCTCTTTTTGAGCACCTTTTTTTATAAAGAAAAAAGGATTGATAATTTTTTATATTATTTTTAACATGATTTTATTAGGAGGGTTTTTACTTTTTGACTCTTTATAGTTATAAGAAATTCATATGTTTCTCACTACCTTTGTTAGTTTTATTCTTAAATCCTATTGTTGCCGAACAATTATTAACTAAATCGGAAATTTTAAGAAAAGCAAATGAATGCTTTAAAGATTTGCAATATAAAGTATGTAGTAACTTATTATTGGAAATTGAGAAAATACAGTTAGTTGAGTCTGAGCAAAAAAAATATAAATGTCAGGCAAGTATTCTTGGTTTGCAAACAGAACTTATTGAAGCTTATTACTTTAGAAAGTTAAAGAAAAATAAAAATGGAATGATGCTTCCATATGTGAATAAAAATTGTTAATTCTTGAGAAAAATTTTAAATTTAGAATATTATTAATTTGTTATGAAAGTTCTAATGGTAAAAGGTTTTTCTGAAAGTGAAGTTAAAAATGATAAACCTATTAAGGACTTGGAAAAAGAGAAAAAAGGGTTAGCTTCTTTTCTAAAAGGGAAAAAATTTACTTATACCTTACCAGGTAAAAAGCAGATTAATATATTTGGTTCAGTTGTATTAGTTTTAAATATAATTTTAGTACTTTTGGTTATTTTGTATTTTAATAATCAAGGCTTTCATGATTTTATCTTTAATGTTGGTCGATAGCTTAATTTTTTATCGATAGAATTTTAGAAGTGATATATTTAAATTTTGACAGGAAATTCATGAAGATAGTTAGCTTATTTTTTCAAGTGGTTGTATCAGTTGTACTTATTGGATTTTCAGTATACTTTTTAAGTGGTTATGACTCTGCTTTCGAGGCGGATCAGTCATGTCACTCATATCTTTCTAATTTGCCTGACCCATCAAATAGCTTAGGCTGTGATCATGATACTGAAACTCATCAATGGATACTATATGAGACTCAGGAT
>QCGM01000035.1:0-6666 GCA_003279925.1 Prochlorococcus sp. AG-388-B05 | reverse complement strand
CTTAATAATTCTTTTTGGTGTTTTAACTGATTCCATTTGAATTATCATTTTCTTTATATTCTCTTTGTTTTCTTAAAATGCAAGTCCATCACTCCAAAAAAAATTCTTAATTATTTAATTTATAATTTTTTATTGAATCTTGCGGTTCTTTATTAGCAAAATAATTACATCTTTTCCGTTTTTTATCAGTATTTAATCTTAAATAGAAATTTTATCCAATGGCAAAATTTCTTGAGCTTTAATCGATTCTGAATGAATTTCATTCTTTAATGTTTTGTATAATCTTCTTGATTGAGGTGATTTGAGCGCATTATTATAATTTTCAATAAATTCCGAGTCATTCAAAAAAGATTTTTGTTCACTTTTAAAATTTTCTTTATAAGAAAACTTAATAGATTTGATCTTTATTTTTTGATTATCACTATTTGGGAAAGATGAATTTTTAAAAATCATTTTTTATTTTTACATTTACTGTGTTCAATATTTAAGGCGTCAAAATACAGAACACTTTATAAAAGTAATTTACTTAGATTAAGAAGTAATTAAGCAAAAAATAAATTTGTTTAAAAATATTTTTTAAATTTCTAAATGAAATATTTTTTTATTGGTAATAGCTTATTTAATCAAAATTTAATTAAGGGTTAACAATAGAGACCTATAAAATAAAAATGAATAAAAAACAACTTATTGACTTTATTACTTTTTCACTTCTTGAAAGTAAAAAATTTGAAGATAGATTGTACAGAAAAGAAATTGAGAGTTATCTTACCCAACTTAATAAAAGACACTTAAAAGCAATTAAAAGTGAATTTATCCTCTAAAAAAAACTATGAAAAAGCTATTAATTCTTACTATCCTTTTAATTTCTTCTTGTAGTACTAAAGATGAACTATCCATTACTGATGAAAATAAATTATTTTCTGTAACTAAAGAAACTGCAGTTCTTGTTTGTGGAGGTAAATCCAGATTAATTGAAAGTAAAAATGAAGAAATAATCAAAGTAGAAATCAAGGAGTCTTCGAGTACTGAAAAAGAAAAATTTGTTCAATTTACTGTTGTTGAAACTGATAGAAAAGGCGGCAAATATAGAATTGTCAATTGTTATCCAAATAAAGATCCAAAAAAATCGATAGTTAAAACAATAACTACTAGTTACAAGCTAAATTAGTTTAATACGAAATGATGTAGTCATTTGATAATTGACAGTCTATCGCTTACGGCTATTTTTTAGCCCCTGTTTTAATAATATTTTTTCTTCTAAATTGAATATTTGCTGATATTTTTTCCGCCAAAGTTGGAAGATTTGGTGGCTCCAGCATAAGATAAACTCTTCCTGATTTTTCTAAATAAATATAGTCCTCTTTATATTTGATTTGAGCAATGAATTCCCTGTATTTAAACATCCCCTCACTTTTTTTTAATTAATAATATTCACCTTTGGTTAAGTAAAGTTAAAGAAAATAATTTTAAAGAAATTTAATATGATGATGTTTACTTTTCATGACTTTCATATACCTTTAACCCCTCTTAAAGTCTTTTAGTTCATTTAGTAGTAGATTTATAAAGATATTCTTTTTTTAATGGAAGAGAAATTAGCTCTTTTCAAGAATCGAAAAAGATTCGGAATTGAAAAAAATATAGATTTTATTTTTAAGAATACTGCTCTAGTCTTGTCTAGTTTTGTAGCGATCATACTTTTAGGAATTGTTTTAGTAGTCTTTTTTCAGTCATTTGAATCGTTCTCAAGGTATGGTCTAAAGTTTCTTGTAACCTCTGAATGGAATCCAGTAAAAGATGAATATGGAGCATTTACTGCAATTTATGGAACATTAATAACCTCTTTTCTTTCATTATTAATAACTATTCCATTAGGGGTAGGAACTGCAATATTTATTACTGAAGATTTTGTTCCTAAAGTCTTTAGAGAAATAATAGGATCTTTTGTTGAACTTTTAGCCGCTATACCTTCAGTCGTATTGGGATTATGGGCAATATTTGTGATGGAACCTTTTTTTAGATCCTTTTTTGTCTTTTTACATAATTTCTTTGGCTGGGTTCCTTTGTTTAGTACAGAACCTACTGGCAGGAATTCCTTGCTGGCGATATTGATTTTAGTAGTAATGCTTTTACCAATAGTGACATCTATTGCTAGAGATTCTCTCAATCAAGTCCCTAAAAAACTTAGAAATGCTTCTTATGGAATTGGAGCTAGTAGGTGGAAAACAATTTTTTCAGTAATTTTGCCAGCTGCATTATCAGGAATTATGGCCGGAGTTTTATTAGCTTTAGGTAGGGCTATGGGAGAAACTATGGCTGTCACAATGATTATCGGAAACTCTAATGCATTTAGTTGGTCTTTATTATCTCCTGGATATACTATTTCCTCCATGCTCGCAAATCAATTTGGAGAAGCTGATGGAAGTCAAGTTTCCTCATTGTTTTACGCAGCATTTGTTCTGATGATTTTGTCTTTGGTGGTAAATATCTTTGCTCAATGGCTGGTTAAGAAATTTAGTCTCAAATATTAGATATTATGAATTCACTTTTTTACCAGAAAAATTCATCTCGAAATATAGGAGATAAAGTTTTTACTTCTTTGTCTTTAATTTGTGTAGTTATAGCAATACTCCCTTTGATATTTTTGGTAACTTATATTCTTATCAAAGGTGGAGCACAGATAACTCCTGATCTATTTACTTTAGAGCCCAACCCTCCTGGAGATGATTTAGATGCGGGTGGAATTAACCCCGCATTAATCGGGACATTAATAATCACTACCATTGCTTCAATTATTGCGATACCAGTAGGTGTTGGTGGTGGTATATATTTAGCTGAATATTCAAAAGGAGGACCTTTTTCAAGGTTTATTAGATTTGGAGTTAATGTTTTAGCTGGTGTTCCTTCAATAATTGCAGGTGTATTTATATATGCCTTAATCGTTTCAACTAAAATTTTATTTGGAAGTATGTACAGTGGCTTGGCTGGAGGGATGGCACTCTCAATATTGATGTTGCCTACTGTGATAAAAACAACTGATGAGGGTTTAAAGTTAGTTCCAAACGAACTAAGGTATGCTTCCCTTGGAGTTGGAGCGAGTATGTATACAACAATATTAAAAATAACTTTACCTTCTGCCTTTCGCTCTATAGCTACTGGAGTAGTCCTCGGGATAGCTAGGGCTGCAGGCGAAACAGCACCTTTGATCTTTACTGCTTTATTCTCTTACTACTACATAACAGGATTTGGTGATTTGTTCTATGAAATGGGATCTCTCGCAGTTTTAATTTATAATTTTGCTTTAGAACCATATGATGCTCAAAATAAACTTGCTTGGGCGGCATCATTCATCCTTGTTTTGTCTATCCTTTCTGTAAATATATTTTCAAGGATTTTAGCCGCATTTACAGAGAAGACTAAGAGGGTATGAAATGATTAAAAATACTAAAAAGGCACAAAAGAATAATATTTTATCTCTTGAAGATGTTTCTATTAGCTATGGAAAATTTGAAGCTGTAAAAAATATTTTTTGTAATTTTAAGAAAGGAGATATTACTTCTCTTATCGGACCTTCTGGTTGCGGTAAATCGACTGTCCTAAGATCCTTAAATCGAATGAATGATCTGATTCCTAATTGTTCTTTAAAAGGTACGGTCCTTTTTGATGGGACGAATATTTATGATAAAAGAGTAGATCCTGTAGAAGTTAGAAGAAGAATCGGGATGGTTTTTCAGCAACCTAATCCTTTTCCTAAATCTATTTATGAGAATATTGCATTTGGAGCAAGAATTAATGGATATGTTGGAGATATGGACGATTTAGTGGAACTTTCGCTTAAAAAGGCTGCTTTATGGAGTGAATGTAAGGATAAATTAAATGATAGTGGTTATTCCTTATCAGGAGGGCAACAACAAAGATTATGTATAGCAAGAACAATAGCAATTGAACCTGAAATAATACTTATGGACGAACCATGCTCAGCATTAGATCCTATTTCAACTTTAAAAATAGAAGAAACAATGCACGAACTCAAGAAGAATTACACAATTATAATAGTTACTCACAATATGCAGCAAGCTCTAAGAGTTAGCGATATGACTGCTTTCTTTAATGCAATTGAATATGAAGATGGTGATGGAGGTAAGGTTGGATATCTAGCGGAATTCAATTCTACAAAGAAGATTTTTAGTTCTCCTAAGGAAAAAACTACTCAAGAATATATCTCAGGTAAATTCGGATAACTTTTATTTCTTACCCATAAAAGAGGAATTTAAACTATTTGAAAGAATTAGCACTAGACAAACAGTATAAATACCTATATAGTTATCTCGAATTACCAAAGTAAATTTGAAAAACTTTCCTTATCTTCCTTTTTTAATCTTTGCAGGTGCATTAATAACAACAGCTACTATAGGCTTACCAGTATTCACATCATAAATTCTGAACTCTTTTTTAAACTAAGATCTTATTGTGATTATGAAAAAAGAAGATTTAACTGCAAGTCCTCATATAACATCAATAAATAGGGATTTATTTGACTTTATAAAAAACAGAGTGAAGATAGGTTTATGTGTGAGTGAAAATTTGTTTTAAAACCATCATTTCAAGTGATGTATTTCTAACTAATTAATTATGAATAAAACTCAAGAACAATTGGAAAAACTAAGAGAGGTCGCAGAGGCTTCTCTAACAAAGACAGAAGAACTGCATAAAGTTTTAGCTCAAATAGAAGCTCTTATGTCTAGAGAGGAAATGCAAAAAGTATCCAAAAAAAACAAATAGGAAATTAAGAATAAATATTTAAATTGTACTTTTTATTACATCTGTACAATATGAAATTCGTTATTAATTAATCAACAGAACCCGTTCCAAAGTTTCTGTCAGGTCTCGAGGTCTTACCTTCTTTAAGTAAAAGACCTCTTTTTATTTGAAAATACTTAAGAAATAAACTTTAACTCAATATATAAGGAATTAATTTATAACCTTACTTACTTCTTTCTTGCAAACATTTACATCAAAAGATTCAGTTCCAACAATTTCTAAGCCTGTTTTCTCAGTGACTTTTACTGTAGCGTTGCATTCATCTTGTTTAAGAGCCATATAGCTGGGCTTTTTATTATCTAGTTCTAGTTCAGTTTCGGGTTCAAGATTAATATCTTTTTCATATTGCTCCATTACTAATGTAAGGGCTTCAATCTCTACAGAAAAGTTTTCATTAGCATTCACACCGAATGGCACCAACAGAACCTGAAATATAAGAATAGTTATTAATTTTTTCATTATTAAAAGTTAAGTTTATTTTTTTTATAACGTAATTATAAAGTTAAGGAAAGGGTAAATAAATTTATATTCTTTTCTTCAGAGCTTATTTTTATCATTAACTATTTAAATTTCTAAATATAACCTACTAAATGACAAATAATAACGAGATTTATATGTATAAATTAGTACGCTTAAAGGATGAATTGATTATTATTTTTAATAATTTTGTAGATTCTATACTGCAATAATTTCTTTTTCAGAAATAATTGCCCATTTTCTAAATGAATTCTTACAAGGATATCCTCCCGTGAGATCTCCAAATGCTGGGAGATATAATGTATTATTTTTTTCATCCATGGCAAAACATTTAAAGGATAATTTATCTTTTGAATTTTTTAAAAATGTTTTCGGATGATAGTGTCCGCAAATATTTAAAATGTTATTTTCAAATTTTCCTATTGGTTCGTGACTAAATATAAAATTACGAGATCTTTTATATTTAAGAAAGCTTATATTTTTGACTTTGCAACCGATATCATGATTGCCAACTATTAGTTCAATTTTAATATTTAATGACTCTGAAAGATTTTCAACTTTACTTTTTAAAGATTCACTTATTGAATATTTACTATGAAATAAATCTCCTAAAATAATTAATTTATAAGGTTTATAGTTTTCTACAATTTTTTTTATGCTTAATAAATTTTGTTCATCTGAATTATTTGTAAGAGGAATCCCATTCTGCTGAAAATATTCTGCTTTACCGAGATGAACGTCACAAATTAATAGTTCATTTGTTTGATGCAAAAGTAATGCTTTTGAAGGGAGCATTTCTAATGAAGAATCCCCCCAACTTATTGAAAAAGATTTTTTTTGCATTTAACTATTATATTTTTTTATAAGTTTTTCAACTCTTTTTTCTATAGATTCATTGCTTAATGTATTTTTTAGTCTTTCAACTAACAAAGGAAAAGCAAATGGACTTGGAGTTTTAGTCTCATTTAATATTATTTTTAAATTAGATAATCTTTCTAAAGAATTAGTAATTCGTTTATTTTCTAATTGATACTCTTTTACTTCTTCATGAGCTTGTTTGATTAGTAGATGATCTTCTTCATATCTAGTGAATACATCATAAAAAAGACTTGAGCTTATTTGTAGTTGAGATGAACTTTTTGTTTTGGTGGGATTATTTTGATTCACTAATCCACTAATCTGAGCAATGTTTTTAAATCTTCTCTTTGTTAATTCTGAAAAATTTATTGCATTTTCTAAATCTTCTTCCAAGTTTCTATCTTCTATAAAATATGAAAAATCTTTTTCAATAATTGAAAAGTCATAATTTTCTGAAGTGGTTAAGCTAAATCCAAAATCATTTGCAGAAATACTAAATGTAGATTGCTTTTT
>QCGM01000034.1:0-6935 GCA_003279925.1 Prochlorococcus sp. AG-388-B05 | reverse complement strand
GCCATCGTAATGATTGCATGTAATGTTTTTGCTTATGCAATTGCAAGAGCCACAATAAGAAAACCTAATGAAGGTTTTGAAATTCCTAATTCACAATTCTTTGGTGGTTTAAGTCATGCTTCTGTCGTAGGAGCTAATTGTTTAGGACATATCTTTGGAATAGGTGCAATTCTAGGATTAGCATCAAGAGGTGTTTTGTAAAATTATTCAACAGTAATTAACAAATTTAATTAGATAAATTAAATTTGTTAATAATTTTTTCTGCCATCTGATCAGGTTTAAGTCCTAATTTTTCTTTACTCTGGTCAGGTGATGCATGATCTACAAGTACATCAGGAATACCAATTCTCAAAACTGGTACATTTATTTCATTGTCGTTTAACATTTCAACAATAGCTGAACCAAAACCCCCAACTAATGTACCTTCTTCCATTGTTACTACCTTTTTAAGTTTATTTACAAGCGGTATTATTAAATCTTGATCAAGAGGTCTAACAAATCTAGCATTAATAATACAAGCACTAATACCTCTATTCTTTAGTAAGTTTGCAGTTTCAGTAGCGGCTTGAACCATTGATCCATAAGCAATAATTAAAACATCATCACCATCTTCTAATATTTCTCCTTCACCAATCTTCAAAGGCTCCCATCCCTCATCCATAACTGCTACACCTAATCCTGAACCTCTTGGAATGCGAAGTGCTGTTGGTCCCTTATGATTAATAGATGTAATTAACATTCTTTGTAGTTCAGCTTCATCTTTTGGAGCCATTAAAACAAAATTAGGAATAGCTCTCATATAGCTAATATCATATTGTCCCTGATGAGTTGGACCATCGGCACCAACAATTCCTGCTCTATCTAAAACAAAAGATACAGGTAGATTCTGAATACCTACATCATGAATTAGCTGATCAAAAGCTCGTTGCAAGAATGTACTGTAAATAGCAACAACAGGTTTAAGACCATCACAAGACATTCCAGCTGCTAATGTAACTGCATGTTGTTCTGCTATTCCTACATCAATATATTGTTCTGGAATATTTTTTTGTAATAAATCTAGTCCAGTTCCAGTAGCCATTGCTGCTGTAATACCTATTACTTTACTGTCTTGCTCGCAAATTTTTAAAAGCGTTTGACCAAATATTTTACTGTAACTGACTGGTTTGGGCTTGCTTGATGGAATTGATTTACCAGTCGTGAGATCAAAAGATGATTGGGCGTGATAACCCACTTGATCTGCTTCTGCATATGGATATCCCTTGCCTTTGGTTGTAACAACATGAACCATAACTGGTTTTTTAAGTCTATGCGCAGCATTAAATGTATTTATAAGATTAGAAATATCATGTCCATCAATTGGTCCCATATAGGTAAAACCAAGTTCTTCAAAAACTGCTCCTACCTTTGGTACCGCTAAACGTCTAACACTTCCTTTTATATTTTTTAAATCTTCAGGTATATCTCTACCTATGAGAGGAATATTTTTTACACTTTCTTGTACGCTATCTGATAAAAATTGTAATGGTGGACTTAATCTCACTCTATTTAAATATGTTGAAAGAGCTCCAACTGGTGGCGATATCGACATATCATTATCATTCAGAACAACAACTAAGGGAGTATGTGGTAAATGTCCGGCATGATTTATCGCTTCTAAAGCCATTCCACCCGTTAATGCTCCATCACCTATAACTGCAACGCATTTATGCTCCTCCCCTTTTCTATCTCTGGCAATTGCCATTCCCAACGCAGCTGAAATTGATGTACTTGCGTGACCTGCTCCAAAATGATCAAATATACTTTCAGTACGTTTTAGATAACCAGCTATACCCTTTTGTTGACGTAAAGAATCAAAATCATTGAAACGTCCAGTAATTAACTTATGAGGATAGGCCTGATGACCAACGTCCCATACAACTTTATCAAAATCAAGATCTAATGTTTGATATAAAGCAAGTGTTAATTCAACTACCCCTAGTCCGGGACCTAGATGACCTCCACTTGTTGAAACTACCTCCAAATGTCTCTCTCTAATCTGAGAGGCAATTTCCTCTAATTGTGATACCGTTAAACCATGTAATTGATTTGGATGGCTTAACTCACTTAAAAGCATTATTTAAAAATATTTACTTACCTAATCTAAAACGTTAAGGTGCAAATTGAGTAATTTTTTTGAAATAGATTATGTAATGTTTTATTAGATTAATATTTAATGCTAAAAATATAAATATGGAAGATTATTTAAAAAAAATACTTCAGGCTAAAGTCTATGAAGTAGCTAAAAAAACACCTTTAGAAAAAGCAAATAATTTAAGTAAAACACTTAAAAATAATATTTATTTGAAAAGAGAAGACCTTCAAGATGTATTTTCTTTTAAGATAAGAGGTGCCTTTAATAAAATGAGGCAAATACCACAATCACAACTAGCTAATGGAGTCATAACGTCAAGTGCTGGTAATCACGCTCAAGGAGTCGCGCTAAGTGCCTTGAAATTAAATTGTAACGCAACTATATTAATGCCAATAACTACACCATTAGTAAAAGTTAATGCTGTAAGAAATCTAAAAGCAACTGTTATATTATTCGGTGATAATTATGATGAAACTTATAAGGAGGCATTACGTCTCAGTGAAGAAAATAATTTATGTTTTATTCATCCATTCGATGATCCTGAAGTAATAGCTGGCCAAGGGACAATCGCCATAGAACTAGAACAACAAGTAAAAGAACCACCAGAAGCAATATATGTTGCGGTTGGAGGAGGAGGTTTAATAGCTGGTATCTCTATATATATAAAAAAAATTTGGCCGCAAGTAAAAATAATTGGTGTAGAGCCAGAGGATGCTGATGCGATGACTAAATCCCTAGAAAATTCAAAATTAATAGAATTAGCATCAGTTGGTCAGTTTGCTGATGGCGTAGCAGTAAAAAAAGTTGGAGTAAAAACCTTTGAAATCGGAAGAAAATATATCGACAAAATGATAACTGTAAATACTGATGAAATATGTGCAGCTATTAAGGATGTTTTCGAAGATACCAGATCAATCCTAGAACCAGCCGGAGCTCTATCTATTGCAGGAATGAAAAAGGATATATTCGAATCAAAATACGCAAATAAAAATATGATTGCCATCGCATGTGGGGCAAATATGAATTTCGAAAGACTACGTTTTGTAGCAGAAAGATCTGCACTTGGAGAGTACAAAGAAGCAATGTTTGCTGTTGAAATACCAGAAAAAGCAGGAAGCTTAATTAATTTCTGTAGTTTGTTAAATAATAGAAATTTAACGGAATTTAGCTATAGGATGTCCAATTCAGTTAATGCTCAAATATTTGTGGGAATCGAGGTTAATGGAGTAATTGATAAAGAAGAACTTTTACAAGAATTCAGGAACTCAAATTATCCTTTTATAGATATAAGTAATGATGAATTATCTAAAAATCATCTAAGACATATGGTAGGTGGTCGTTTGCCTCAAAAATTTACTGAATTAGAAAAATCAAACTATATCGAATTGCTATATAGATTTGAGTTTCCAGAAAGGCCAGGAGCATTAATAAATTTTCTAAAAAATATGAAATCAAATTGGACAATAAGCATTTTTCACTATAGAAATCATGGTTCTGATGTAGGAAAAATTGTTATTGGGGTATTAATAGATAGTGCTGAAATTAATTACTGGAATAAATTTGTTGAATTCTTGGGATATAAATACTGGGATGAAACTAATAATCAAACATATAAATTATTCCTTGGTGCATCTGATTAAAAATAAGGTAACTTGGGAAAGAGTTAGGTAGTAAAAAAATTAATCAAGCTGATTTAATTACTAAAAAATTAACCGATATAAGTTTGGTTACAAGAGTTGAGGCTGTTCTGTACCTTAAAGGTAGACCAATATCAAAAAAGAATCTTTCAAAAATTACTAATGCGGATATTAATTCTATTGACAATGCATTAAAAGAATTAAAGGAAAAATACTCGAACACAAAATCTGCAATAGAATTAAATGAAATTAATAGTTCTTATTGTCTAGAGTTAAAATCAATTCTAAATGAATTTGTAGAAGATTTATTACCATCTGAATTAAGAACATCAGAATTAAGGACACTAGCAACAATTGCAATTAAGAAAAAAATACTGCAATCAGATCTTATAGTTTTAAGAGGGTCAGGAGCCTACGATCATATAAAGGAATTAACAAATAAAAAATTTATTATTAAACGTAAGCAAAAAGATGGTAGATCTTATTGGCTATCATTATCTGAAAAATTTTTTCAAACGTTTGCTGTAAGCAATGAATATTTATCGCAAATAGGCGGCAATAAAAAGTAAATGTTACAATTAACTAAATTACTAGAGAATAATGCTATCCGAGATTTTTGCGGTTTTAGGACAAACTTTATCTATTTATTCATTTATTTTGATTATTAGGATTTTACTTACATGGTTTCCTGGAATAGATTGGAGCAATGGAATATTATCAGCCTTAACGTCAATAACAGATCCATATTTGAATATATTTAGAGGAATAATCCCTCCAATTGGTGGGTTTGATATTTCATCACTGTTAGCTTTTCTACTCCTTAATGTTATCCAGAACCTAATTACTAATCTTCAATATGCAAGCTTAGGATATGGTTAAAATTTAACGATCATCTCCGGAGCCAGAAATTTTACCCTTAGCTGCTCTTAACTTCAATTTTTCTAAATTTTGTAAAGCAACTTCTTCTAATTCAAAATCGAATTCGTTGCAAAGGTTAGATATATACCATAAAACATCACCTAACTCTTTTTTTATCCCTTTTTTAGATTCTTCGTCAAAAATACCTTTTTTATCTCTAATTACTTTTTTAACTTTTTCTGCAACTTCACCAGCTTCGCCAACTAATCCTAGTGTTGGATAAATATTGTTTGAGCCTAAATTTGGATATTGGGCCGTTAAGCGAGCATGCTTCTGATAAGTTTTAAAATCCATAGATTAAATAACTAACTTTATGTATGTTAAATTTACTTATATCTAGCAATATTATTTATATATGTCGAATATTGATTTAAAAAGAAGAACAAAGATTGTTGCAACAATTGGACCAGCTACTCAATCAGAAGAAATTATTACTAATCTTATAAAGGCTGGAGTTACAACATTTCGATTGAATTTTTCTCATGGCGATCATAAAGATCATCAAGAAAGAATCAAAACTATAAGAAAAGTTTCTGAAAAGCTAGATCTAGATATTGGAATACTTCAGGATCTTCAGGGTCCTAAAATAAGATTAGGAAGATTTAAAGATGGTCCTGTAAAAGTAAATAAAGGAGATAAATTCTCATTAACTTCTAATAAAGTTGAATGTACAAAAAGTATAGCTAATGTTACCTACAACAAACTTGCCCAGGAAGTAACTTCAGGAAAAAGAATATTGTTAGATGATGGAAAAATTGAAATGATTGTTGAAAATGTTGACATAGGAAATAATTTATTAGAGTGTAAAGTAACTGTTGGAGGAGTCCTTTCTAATAACAAAGGTGTAAATTTTCCAGATGTACAATTATCTGTTAAAGCTTTAACTGATAAAGATATAGAAGATCTTGAATTTGGATTAACTGCTGGTGTTGATTGGATAGCTCTGAGTTTTGTAAGAAATCCATCTGATATTAATGAAATAAAAAATTTAATAAATAAGAATGGACATTCAATTCCTGTCGTAGCCAAGATTGAAAAATTTGAAGCAATAGATCAGATAGATTCAATATTACCTTTGTGTGACGGGGTTATGGTTGCTCGAGGAGACTTAGGAGTTGAAATGCCAGCAGAAGAAGTCCCACTTTTACAAAAAGAGTTAATTAGAAAAGCAAATACACTTGGGATTCCTATTATTACCGCCACACAAATGCTTGACTCAATGGCATCAAATCCAAGACCAACTCGTGCCGAAGTAAGTGATGTTGCAAACGCAATTCTTGATGGTACAGATGCCGTGATGCTTTCAAATGAAACAGCTGTAGGTGATTATCCAGTAGAAGCTGTTGAAACTATGGCGACAATTGCCAGAAGAATTGAACGTGATTATCCACTTAAAGCAATTGAGAGTCACCTTCCTAGTACTATTCCAAATGCAATAAGCGCCGCAGTCAGCAACATTGCTAGACAACTTGATGCTGGGGCAATAATCCCTTTAACTAAATCTGGTTCAACAGCCCGTAATGTGAGTAAATTCAGACCTCCTACTCCAATTCTTGCCACCACGACAGAGAGAAGTGTCGCGAGAAGATTGCAATTAGTATGGGGAGTGACTCCTTTACTAGTAAAAAATGACGATAGAACCGCAAAAACATTCAGTATTGCAATGCAAATAGCACAAGAACTAGGGATTCTGAAGCAGGGAGACCTGGTAGTTCAGACTGCAGGGACGCTTACAGGTATAAGTGGTTCGACTGATCTAATAAAGGTTGGATTAGTAAGAAAAGTGGTAACTCGAGGAATATCAATAGGGGAGTTAGGTGTCACTGGTAAAGCAAGAAATATAAAGACTAATTTTGATTTATCATTAATATCTCCAGGTGAAATTTTATTTGTACCAAAAAATCTTTTAATGGATTTACCTTATACTAAGAAAATAACTGGAATAGTTACGGATGAAAATATAGATGAATGCTATAAAATATTCAAAAATAATAATATTAAGGTATCTACTATTTGTAATTTATCTGCTATTGACAATCTTATATCGAATGGGGATTTAATAACATTACAACTCAATGAAGGAGTTGTTTATATGGGGCAGATAGAGGACGATGAGAATGCACTTGATAAATATAAGTATGTCTAGGAATATATCTCTTAAAGAAGCCTTTAATATGGCTGGTAAGACTTTAGTTTCAAATAAATTAAGAAGTTCTCTTACTATGCTTGGAATAATAATAGGTAAT
>QCGM01000033.1:0-8586 GCA_003279925.1 Prochlorococcus sp. AG-388-B05 | reverse complement strand
ATAAAAAAGATTGCGAAATTGTTGATCATTATACCTATGTAATAATGGGAGACGGTTGTAATCAAGAAGGGATTGCCTCTGAAGCATGTTCACTTGCTGGACATCTTAAGCTTGGAAAATTAATAGCTCTTTATGACGATAATCAAATCACAATTGATGGACGTACAGATGTTTCATTTACGGAAGATGTTTTAAAAAGATACGAAGCTTATGGATGGCATGTGCAACATGTTGAAGATGGTAATCATGATGTAAAAGGGATTACCAAAGCTATTGAGACTGCGAAATCTGTAAAAGATAAACCTTCTCTAATCAAAATTTCTACAATAATAGGCTATGGTTCACCAAATAAGTCAGATACTGCAGGAATTCATGGGGCTGCAGTAGGAGAAGAAGAAGCTTCCTTAACCAGAGAGTTTTTAAATTGGGAATATCCCCCTTTTGAAATACCCGAAGAAGTATATTCTCAATTTAGACAAGCTATTACTAAAGGTGAAGACTCTGAAAAAGAATGGAATTTAAAATTTCAAGGCTATCAAAAAACATATCCTTCTGAAGGAGCAGAATTAAAAAGAATGATCCAAGGTGAATTACCAGAGAACTGGGGTTCAGACCTGCCTTCATATACGGTAGATGATAAGGGTTTAGCAACAAGAAAACATTCTCAAATATGCCTAGGAGCTCTTGGGCCTAATCTTCCTGAATTAATTGGTGGATCTGCGGATTTAACTCACTCTAATTACACGGATATAAAAGGAGAAACAGGCTCATTTCAGGCACATTCACCAGAAAAGAGATACTTACATTTTGGTGTGAGAGAGCATGCCATGGCAGCAATATTAAATGGAATTGCTTATCACGACAGTGGATTAATACCTTATGGAGGGACTTTTCTTGTTTTTGCAGACTATATGAGAGGTTCAATGCGACTATCTGCTCTTAGTGAGCTGGGAGTTATTTATGTACTTACTCATGATTCAATTGGAGTAGGCGAAGATGGGCCAACACATCAACCTGTTGAAACGATCCCCTCACTAAGAGCAATGCCAAATATGCTTGTATTTAGACCTGGAGATGGTAATGAAACAAGTGGTGCTTATAAGCTTGCTATTAAAAACAGAAAAAGACCTTCTGCTCTTTGCCTAAGTAGGCAAGCCATGCCAAATCAAGAGAATACCTCTATTGAAAAAGTTGCATTAGGTGGATATATAGTTTCCGATTGTGAAGGAACTCCTGATGTAATATTTATCGGTACTGGTAGTGAACTAAACCTCTGCATTGAAGCAAGTAAAGAAATCTCAAAATTAGGCAAAAAGACTAGAGTTATTTCCATGCCTTGCGTAGAACTATTTGAAGAGCAAGAAGCTTCTTATAAAGAAAGTGTTTTGCCAAGTAGTATCAAAAAAAGAGTTGTAGTTGAAGCGGCCCATTCATTCGGATGGCACAAATACACTGGGCTTGATGGAATTTGTATTACTATGGACAGATTCGGTGCATCAGCTCCTGGTGGAAAATGTATGACTAGTTTTGGATTTACAGTTGAAAATGTTGTAAATAAGACTAAAGAAATTTTATAAACTTAAACTGCAGTATCGCATTTTGTAAGTTTATTATTCAATTCATCAAGAGTTTCATCAGAAATTTTGGAATTCATGGGACAATGCTTAGGTCCACACATTGAGCAAAACTCAGCTTTTTTAAATATTTCTTCTGGCAAGGTTTCATCATGGTACTGTTTAGCCCTTTCAGGATCTAAAGACAGTTCGAACTGTTTGTTCCAGTCAAAAGTATATCTTGCATGACTGAGCTCATCATCTCTATCACGAGCACCTGCTCTATGCCTGGCTATATCAGCTGCATGTGCAGCAATTTTATAAGCTATCAAACCCTCTCTAACATCTTCCGCATTTGGAAGCCCCAAATGCTCTTTAGGAGTGACATAACATAACATCGCAGTTCCATACCATCCTGCCATGGCTGCACCAATGGCACTTGAAATATGATCATAACCTGGAGAAATATCTGTAACTAATGGGCCTAGAACATAAAAAGGAGCTTCTGAACATTCTTCCATCTGTTTTCTAACATTGAACTCAATCTGGTCCATAGGTACATGTCCTGGTCCTTCAACCATAACCTGAACATTATGAGACCATGCTCTTCTTGTAAGTTCACCCAATGTTTTCAATTCAGCTAATTGCGCATCATCTGATGCATCATGTAAACATCCTGGTCTAAGTGAATCTCCTAAAGAAAAAGTACAATCATATTTTTTGAAAATTTCACAAATATCATCAAACCTTGTATATAGGGGGTTTTGCTTGAAATGATGCAACATCCATTGAGCTAAAATTCCTCCACCTCTGCTTACGATGCCAGTAATTCTACCTTTGACTTTAGGTAAATGTTCTATTAATAAACCAGCATGAATGGTTTGATAATCAACACCTTGCTGACAATGCTTTTCAATAATGTGTAAGAAATCATCCTCTGTTAATCTTTCTATAGATCCATGCACACTTTCTAAAGCTTGATAAACTGGGACAGTTCCAATAGGAACAGAAGATTCTTTGATTATTGCTTGTCTAACCTCATCAAGATTTACTCCTCCTGTGGATAAATCCATAACTGTATCAGCACCATATTTTATTGCTAATTTAAGTTTCTCAACTTCTTCATTAATATCACTTGCATTGGGAGAAGCACCAATATTTGCATTGACCTTGCATTTAGAAGCAATCCCAATTGCCATTGGTTCAAGATTTACATGATTTACATTAGCTGGAATTATTAATCTACCCCTTGCAACTTCTTCCATAATTAATGAAGATGGAAGGTTTTCTTTTTTAGCAACATAACTCATCTCTTCAGTAATATGACCATTTTTAGCGAAATTCATCTGAGTAATATTCTTCTGCCCAATACGTGGCTGTATCCAAGAATTTCGCATGACTTTTAAGATTTAAATTGTTTATTACTAGAGTTCGATCAAATTAAAACTTTCCTTCGTCAGTTTTAACTGTTTCAGGTTCGAAGGGTATGATCTCAGCTAAGTGATTTACTTAGCACCCCTAGTTATAACTAAAAATAGCTCTTTTTAATAAAAAGTCATCTCATATTCTCAAAAAATACAGAAAATATTTTTATTTAGGTTGTTTATAAGATTTTATTTTATTTAAGATTTTTTTTCTCTTAATTCCTCTACTAAATTCTTTTTCAGAAATTATAAAAATTCCCATCAAACCAATTGGTATATAAAAAATCCTCTTACTTTCTCTCCTGGATAAGAATCCTATTATTGATAAAAGAATCATTAAAGGTGCAACAAGTGAAAAGATATAAACTTTTTCAAATTTCATTTATATATCTTTGTCCCATTTATTATTTAATCTTACTATAGATTCAGTTATTACTTTAACCCCTACACTAATAGCTCTTTCATCTGGATCAAATTTTGAGCTATGTAGTGGAGCGCAACCTTTCTCACCTGAGACACCAAGCCTAAACATTGCTCCAGGAACTTCATTTAGAAACTCAGCAAAATCTTCAGCACCTAAGGATGGTTTTTGTAATTCAATAACATTTTCATGACCTAGAATGCTAATTGAGGAGTCTCTTAAAACCTTATTTATTTCATAATCATTATTTACAGGTGGAACTATCTCTCTAAAATTTACTTTAGCTTCAGCCCCACAACTTTTTGCGATAGAGGAAATATTAAAGTTAAGCCAATCAACAATATTCCTAAATAATTGCAAATTTGTACATCTTATTGTTCCTGTTAAATTAACCTTTTCAGACAAAATATTATATGCATTTCCCCCATTTATTTTCCCAAAGGTAATGACGACAGGATCTAGAGGATCTAATTTTCTAGTTATTGCTTCTTGAATACCAGAAATCACTTTGGATGCTGCCCATATAGCATCTACACCTTCATGAGGTCTTGCACCATGTGCTGATTTTCCTAATATTTCAACTGTAAGTTCCCCTGCCGCTGCTGTTAGACTTCCTTCCTTAATCCCAATAGTCCCTACCAATAAGTCAGGGAAAACATGCACTCCTAAAATTTGTTTTAACCCAGTAGTCACGCCATCATCAATCATCCACCTAGCGCCGCTAGCAATTTCTTCAGCAGGTTGAAAAATTATTCTTGTCCCAAATTTAAGGTTTAAATCCTTAATAATTTTCGCCACACCCAAACCAATACATGTATGTAAATCATGTCCACAAGCATGCATGATGCCATCAATTTTTGAAGAAAAACTTAAATTAGTATTCTCGTATATTGGAAGGGCATCCATATCAACTCTCAAACCAATAAAACCTTTATCTTTTGGTCCGAAATCAGCTACAACCCCAGTTCTTCCAACTGATTCTGTAACTCTCCCACCAATTTTTTTAAGATAACCACTTATTAAAATTGCCGTTTGATTTTCTAAGCCACTTAATTCTGGATGAGCATGAATGTGCCTCCTCATATTAATAAGTTCATCCTTGAATAAATCAATTGTTTTTAACAATTTATCTCTTTCCATTTATTATTTCAGAGCTATAAATTTCATCAAATCTTTCGTTGGTTTTTGAGGCCATCTGCGCACGTTTGTTAACCATTCCTCATCAGCATATCTTGAATCTAATTCCGTAACTGTAATCCAATTACTTTCAGCTTCACCAGACATCCCTTTTGACCAGTCCAGAGCTGTTAATGCTGCTCTTGCATCAGCAAAAGTTGGATAACGTCTGATCAAATTTTTTAATTCTTTTTCACTCTCTTCCATATTTCCTAATTGATAGTCCGCCAAAGCCATACTTGATCTTGCCATAGCAAAACCAGGATTTGATTCTGAAGCTTTAGAAAACAAATTCCTTGCACTCTGCCAATTTGACAAAGACCCTTCAACATTAGCAAAATTATATAAAGCAGAAAAATTATCTTTATCTTTTGAGATTACATATAAATAATCATTTTTTGCCTGTAACCAAAGCCCTAAAGATTCTTCTGCTATCCCTCTATTAATATAAGGATCAACCTCACCTGGATCTAACTCAATGGCTTTATCTTGATCCTCTATTGCACCTTCAGGATCACCATTAACAAGTTTTATATTTCCTCTATTACTTAAAGCTGCTGCATCATCAGGAAATAATTCCAAATACTTATTCCATTGCTTTAACGCGAGATTAAATTCTCCACTAGAGCTTAAATTTAAAGCATTTTTAAATAAATCTTCCTGTGGGCTTAGTGAATAACTAGGAGTGACATATACAATATTGATTAAAAACCAAATCAATAAAAGATAAAGCTTAATCTTTCTAATACTTTTCATTTTTGGAACTAATGTATTTTTTTCCTAAAGATGTAAGTTTTCTTCCTCGGGGAGTTCTCATAATAAATCCAATTTGAATTAAATATGGCTCAACTACAAACTCTAACATTGATGATTCCTCTCCCAAACCTGCAGCAATTGAATCTAAGCCAATCGGATTATTATTATTAAGGTTCAAAAAAGACAAAAATTTCCTATCTATGTTATCCAAACCTTTATTATCTATTTTTTGAGAATTTAAAGCTTTTTCAACTATTTCTAAGGAAATTTTATTAGTTTTTTTAACAACTTGAGCATAGTCTCTTACTCTTTTTAATAATCTCAAGGCAATTCTTGGAGTACCTCTAGAAATCTTTGCTAACGCGCTACAAGCATCATTTTCTAATTGAAGATTTATCAAAGTAGCAAAATTAAAAATTATTTGGTGCAATTCATCATTTGAATAAAATTCAATTTTGTGACATAGTCCAAATCTATCTCTAAGAGGAGCACTAATTGATGCAAGTTTTGTTGTAGCCCCAATCAAAGTAAATTTCGGTAGATTAATTGTTCTGCAGCGAGTCCCTCTATTAGCTCCCATTGTTAGATCCAACCTAAAATCCTCCATTGCAGAATATAAAAGCTCTTCAGTTAATTTATTTAAACGATGTATTTCATCAATAAATAAAATCTCTCCTTCTTTTAATCCAAGAAGTAATCCCACAATATCCCTTGGCCTTTCAATTGAAGGTGCACTTGCTAATTTACATTTTGTATTCATCTCATAAGAGATCAATAACGCTAAGGTAGTTTTTCCTAAACCTGGTTGGCCATATAAGAGTGTATGTTCTAATGCTTCCTTCCTGTATTTAGAGGCCTCTATAGCTATTTTTAATGAAGATTTAATTTGCTCTTGTCCAATAAATTCTTTAAAGGAATTCGGCCGAGCTAAATTTGAATTTTTGTTTATTTTTTCTTCAGCAATTATCTTTGAATCAACTAACCTCAGCTCTTTTCTTGAGCGAGGAATATTAGATTCATCTAAACTTGAAGAAATTATTGCCATAATTAAAGATTAATGGCAATTGTTCTTTGGGGAAAGATTTTTTACAACTGCAATGGCAAAAGTTTCAAACAAAGCAAATAAAATCATTAAAAAAGAAGCGGTTTTTAAACGACTTTCAGAAAATCGATATGCAAAATTTCAGTATGAAATACTTGAAACAATCGAAGCTGGAATTGAACTTTTAGGAACTGAAGTAAAATCTATAAGAAACGGCAATGTAAATTTAAGAGACGGGTATTGTTCTTTCAGAGATGGTGAAATCTTTTTATTAAATGTTCACATATCACCACATAAAAATGTGGGCCCTTTTTTTAATCACGACCCATTACGAAATAGAAAATTGTTGTTGCATAAGAAAGAAATAGTAAAGCTTAAATACAATACTGAAAAAAAGGGATTAACTATTATTCCCTTATCTATTTATTTAAAAGGGTCATGGATAAAAATAACCATTGGTATTGGTAAAGGTAAAAAATTGCATGATAAAAGACAAGCCGATAAACAAAGGGATATTAAAAGAGAAATAAAAACTGCTCTTAAGAGATAATAAAGGGTATATTTCTTTAGATAAATTAATCAGAATCTAAACTAACTGAATCGGGAGGAGGAGAAGGATCTGGATCAGCAATTAACATATGCTGCAAGACAGTTTCAGGCCTTTCGCTATCTCTCCAGCGAATTCTATAAGCGGGCATCTTAGTACCTCTACTCGTAGTTTGTTCAACTGGTTCCATAACCCAGCCTCTTCTTGATCGGCCTTGAGGATTTCTTTTCACTACTGCATCTGCGTGCTTGAAGCGGAAACCAACACGTTCACCACTCATTTAAAAATTTTCGTATTGGATCAATTTATTTATTTTACTTCATTCGAGGTTGATTTTTCAGATTTAGTAGAAGTTATTTCTGGTTTTAACAATGGGAAGGGAATGACATCTCTAATTGAAGGACTATTTGTAAGCAACATGATAAGTCTGTCAATTCCAATTCCTAAACCTCCTGTAGGTGGCATACCTATTTCCAAAGCTTGTAAAAAATCTTCATCAATACAATGTGCTTCAAGATCACCCGCATCTCGCAAAGATTGCTGTAATTGCATTCTCTGCCTTTGATCAACTGGATCTATTAATTCACTGAATGCGTTAGCAAGTTCGCGGCCTGCAATAAACAACTCAAATCTCTGAACCATCTCTTTATTTTCGGGATGAGGTCTCGCAAGAGGAGAGATTTCAATTGGATAATCGATTACAAAAGTTGGTTCGACGAGTTGAGATTCAACCTTTTGCTCAAAAACTTCATTCAAAAGTCTGCCTAAGGTATTTATTTTTGGAGAAATTTCAATATTAATTTTCTCTAAATCCTTAATAGCTTTATTCAAATCACCATTAAAAGAATCAAAATCAATCCCTGTATATTCCATAACAACATCTTTCATTGATATTCTTTTCCAAGGCTTTGAAAAATCAATTACCTTTTCTTGATAATTTATAACTAAGGAATCACAACAACTTGATACAATATTTCTGATCAGATCTTCTGTTAAATTCATCATATCAATGTAATTAGAGAAAGCCTGATATATTTCCACTGAGGTGAATTCAGGATTATGCTTTGTACTTATCCCTTCATTACGAAAAATTCGTCCTAACTCATATACTTTTTCAAATCCTCCTACCACCATTCTTTTAAGATGCAATTCCGTAGCTATTCTTAAATACAATGGTATGTCTAAGGTATTGTGATGAGTAATAAATGGCCTAGCTTCAGCCCCTCCAGCCTCAGATTGAAGTATCGGTGTTTCTATCTCTAAAAAATTTTTTTCATCCAACCACCTTCTTATTAGACTGATACATTTTGCTCTTGTTTTAAATACATTTTTTGACAAAGGATTAACTATTAAATCCAGATATCTTTGCCTATACCTTTTTTCTATATCTGTTAAGCCGTGCCATTTATCAGGTAAAGGCTGTAATGATTTAGACAACATTTCCCACTTGGATACTTTTATTGAAAGTTCACCTTTATTAGTTTTCTTAATAGTTCCATAAACACCAATCCAGTCTCCAATATCTACGATTTCTTTAAGATCTTCAAAAGAAAGTAGCTTTGCATTAATTTCAAAATCATCAAGAATTTTTTTTTCTAAATAAAGCTGTATTTTGCCTTCTTGGTCAGCAATAGTATAAAAAGCAATTTTTCCCATCACTCTTTTTG
>QCGM01000032.1:0-9032 GCA_003279925.1 Prochlorococcus sp. AG-388-B05 | reverse complement strand
TCTTCTAAAACATCAGTGTTAACTTCGATCGTTTTGTAATAAGATAAAAATTTTCTAATTATTGAGGGTACTGAACTTATCATAAAAACATCTTGGTCAATATAATACCAGCAATGTTTCTCACCCATTATGTCTCTGTAAACATTCAAACTTATCTCATTATTATTAAGTTGCTCTATGGTACATAAGGCAAACATCCCATCACAATTTATTAAATTTTCTTCCAATTGGTTCTTTTCCCATTTATCGAAAAGAAACTCTGTATCGGATAAATTTGGGTCTTTGGTTAGTCCATATATTTCGCCATTATATAAGAAGAATTTTTGACTTCCCAAGGCATTTATTCTTGAAGATCTTATTGATTTACTTTGTATCGATAAAACTGATTGATAAGCAAAAAAAGAATCTGATCTATAACTTTCTTGATAGGAAGGGCCTCTATTTTTGATGTAATTATTACATTCTTTCTCCAGAAAATTACTAATATTTGTGCTTTCTTTTTTTTTTCTATACTTTGCAAAGAAAAAACCGCACATATAAATGATCCTACGCTTATTGGTTAATTTATCACAAATTTATACCTATTTTAAAAAATTGAGATAATTTTGAGTTATAAAAATTTTTTATTTATACACTTCATACGTACTAAATATAAAATTCTAAATTACTTATTTCAGTATGAATAATACTTATTAGAATATTATTAATAATAATTAAAAAGTTAATTAAAAATTGAAAAGTTCTATTTATAAGAAAAAAGCATTAGTTGTTGGTACAGGTCAGTGGGGTAAAATCTTTATTAATTTTTTAATTAGAAAAAAATACCTCGTCTATTATGCTAATAGAACTTTAGAAACTGAAAATGTATTAGAAAAAAAATATTCTTACAATCAGTTAAAAATATTTGAGAAAGATAATAATGAAGTATTTGATATTTTAATATTTTGTTTAAGACCAGAAGATATCATTAAAGCTTGGAAATTCTATAGACATTATTCAGAGAATATTCTAATCGAAAAGCCAGGACCAATAAAATATAAAGCAATACAAGATATCATAAAGTGGTGTCAAAGATACAAAAAAAAACTGTTAATAAATTATGAATATTATTACACTGAAACAGCTTTATATTTGCGAAAAATTTTTATTGAAAATCATCAAAATATCAAAGATGTTAAGCTATTTTGGAAAAAAGATTTGGGGGATGGAGGTAATCTAAACTGGAGGTTATTTCCTCATTTGCTTTCGGAAATATACTTTGGAAATGAGAACTTTGAAATTTTAGATTATTTTGAAGATAGGTTCACAATTTTTGCTAAAGGTTATTTAGGTAACATACCCTTTGAATTAAATATCGCAAATTCTAAAGATAGAATTCATGGTATAAAAATACAATTGCGAAATAATCATTCATACTTAAAAAATGAAAAAGCTCTATATTATGATCAAACTCTAATAATTAAAAATGATAGATCTGAATTAGAGCAAATTATTTATCTTTTTGAAAAAAATGATTATAAATTATTTGAAGATAATCATTCAATGTCAATGTTTATCGTGAAAGTACTAGAAACACTACTAGATAAAAGCAAAAATTGAGTTTTATTGAAATAAAATTCTTATTTGATATTTTAAACCATTATTATGTAGAATTAACTATAATTTTTCATTTTAAAAGTTGAAGATTGCAGTTATTGGTGCAGGAATATTTGGTTGTTCGGCCGCTATTAGATTTACAGAAAATAATTATAAATGTGATTTATATGAAGAAAAATCGGATATTATGTTATGTGCTTCAAGAGTCAATCAATATAGATTTACATGCACTTGAGCCCCTCCTATTGGTTGCTGTAAATTACTTATTAAAAAAACTATCTTACCTTTATGATTCATTTTTATTAATTAACAAAACTTTTTCTATCTTATTATTATAAACCCTCCACTCACTGGTGAAATATTCTTTAGCATTTGCATCATGAAAAATACCAAGAATTGTTTTATTCGGTCGAAACTTTATAATATTTTTAAGAATCTTTTGTTGGGATTTCAAATCTAAAGAATTTGTGGCTTCATCTAATACTAATATGGGTTTATCTTTATAAAGTGCTCTAGCTATAGTTAAACGTTGTTGCTGGCCTCCACTTAATATTAAACCTCCTTCCCCAACTACCTCAAAAATACCTTTATCGATATCTTTAATAAATGATGTACAGTCTGCAATTTCTAAAGATTCCTTAAATAAGGATTTATTAATATCTGATATTTTAGAGCAATCAGTAATATTCTCAATAATAGATGCATTTCTTAAATATGGTGATTGTGAAACTAAACTAAAATAAAGTTGATCTCTTCCTTTCCTAAAGTCTTTTTTATTTATACCATTAAATAATATTTCTCCACTTGTTGGTTCAAGTAGACCCATTATTAAATTTATTAATGTTGTTTTGCCTGAACCAGAATTACCAGTTATGAATATTCTTTCGCCTTTATAAAGGTTTATGGAAACGTCTTTTAAAATAGTTCTCTTATTGTTTCGATATTGAAAAAATATATTGGTTAAATTTAAATGATTAAAAGCTGGTAATTTCTTAAAACTTTTAGATTTTCTATTATCCACTAATTTGTTTTCTTTAGTTTGATTTAATAAATTCAAGTCCTGATTTATTTTTTTATAAATATCGACATATGCTCTAATAGAAGCTTTGGATGCAACCATATTTGAAAAGTTGGCATAAGCGTTTTGAAATGATGGATATAGTTTTCCTATACATAGCAGTGATATTTGGAACTTATAATTTTCTAGGATATTTCCAGATACCATTTTACTTTTTAAAGCTAACAAAGCTAAAGAAAAAAGGATAATTGCTTCAATGATGAATTTTGGCATTTTCCCTTTGAAGGCAACTTTGGCTTGAGAAATTCTTACAATTTTCTGAATTTGATTTAAATCATCAGTAATTTGAATTTCTTCTTTATTTAATTTTGTTTCTCTAAATAATTTAACTGAATCTAACAATTTTGTAGAAAGAATCTTAGCTGCTTTAGAGTAGTTTTCCGAAAGATCAATAACTTTATTTTTTTCAATTTTAAATAGCAAAAGATATATTAAATAAAGTGATAGAAGAGATATAAAAGCTAATTTTGGTAAATTTATTATGAAAATAAAACTGAAAAAAGCTATTATTATACTTGAGTACAAAACCATAAAATATGGATAAAATAAATTATAATTAAGGGATGTTGAGTGATTGATAATCAAATTAACTAACTCTGATGAAGATATTGATGAAGCCTTTTCATATTGACTAAAAATATATTTCTTAAAAATAAGGTAGTCAGAAGATGTTGAAATTAATGCGGCGCTTTTAAATGAAAATAAAAGTGCTTTAGATCTTACAATTGCAGCTGTAATTAAAAATAACGAATATATGATTAATATAAAAATGATATTATTACTTAAAACAAAATTGTTATTATTTAAATTACTTTTATTTATTATCCCAATAATAAAAATTAAGCTATATGAAACAGCATTATCAAATATTGCAGTTAATATGACATAAATATGAGTTATTATAAACTTCCTTTTAATTTCTGAGTTTGATTTTTTATAAGCAAATCTTAAAAACCCGAATATACTATACATTGATAAATTATTAATTCTCATATTTATTTAACTTTGGTGGCATTTTAATATTGCTCTATTTTATTTTATGAAAAGGAAATACCTTTTTTTTAATTCCATACTTAATTGCAAGAAATGTATTTATAAATCCTATACTTTTAATATTAATTATTAAATATAAAAATTTTTTTAACGACCAAATTGGATGTTTTAACAAAAAATAATCAGAAGTTAAAAGATACAAATAAGAATGTAGTTTCATTGCTCTTCTGATTTTTGATTGATGAAAAAAATATCTCAACTTAATATACCTTTTTTGTTTAATTGATTCTTTCAAATCTGGAAGAAATAATTCTTTTATTGCATCTCCGATATTATGAGTGACTATGATTTTGTTAGAAACAAACTTCTGATAATTAAATTTTTTTAGTTTTTCCGAGATTACAACATCTGCACAATCAGCATATAATTTGGGATCAAAACCACCAACTTTAATTAAATCATATATTTTTAATGTCATACCATTTGTTATCCCAAACCATGATCTCCATGGATAGCCATTAGAACCGACAATTTCTGGGACTATAAATGCTTTGTGGGAAATGTTTTTTTTAAAATAGCTTTTTTGTAAACTTATAATTTGGTTAGAGTTGAGAAGTGTGTCTTGGTCTAGAAGCGTAATACATCTATCATCACAATTATTTTGATGTAAATAATATATAACTTTGTTAAGACCTTCTGATAAACCAATATTTGAAGGCAATTTATCATCTTCGTTTAAAATAAAAAATTTAAATTCTTTTTGCCCAATATTGCAATCTGAGTTTTTCCAGGCAATTATATTTAAATCTTTATTAAGTTTGGACAAATGTTGAATATTTTGATGAGTAGGGTTGTATAAAACAACTAATGCAATTGGTTTTTCATTAAAAAAAACGTTTGTCAAATTTCTTCATTATTTTTATTATTATATCCCTCCACAATAAAGAAAATTTTAAAGCTAAAATATCTTTTACATAAATTTTGTTTAAAGTACTGTAGAATTTCAATAAAAGATATAATTTGAGTTTTTGAAAATATCTCTAAAGCGATTAATACTATTAGTTGGTACGGGATCTGTTTTAAGTAAATTAGTTGGCATGGTTAGGAAAATAACTATTGCTGCATACTTTGGGGTTAGCCCTGCTTACGATGCCTTTACGTATGCCTATCTAATTCCTAATTTTTTTCTAATAATTATTGGTGGATTTAATGGACCATTTCATAATGCGATGGTCTCGACCTTAGCAAATAAGAATAAAATTGAAAGTCAAAAAATTTTTTCAAGTATAAATACTATTGTTGGACTGTTTCTTTTAGTAATAAGTCTCTCTTTATTTTTTTATGCAGATTTTTTTATAAGTATAACTGCTCCTGGTTTATCTACTGAAGTCAAATCGATGTCAATAGCACAATTAAAAATAATGACCCCAATTGTGTTTATTTCAGGCTTGATAGGCTTTTCTATGGGATTCCTAAATAATAAAGGGGAATTTTTTATAACTTCAATCACACCTATAATTTCCAATTTAGTGGTTGTATTATTATTATTGTTTTTATTATTTGCTGGAGTGTTTGATTTTTCTGATTATTCTAGTAATTACATAAATGGTATATATCTTTCAATTTTTACTTTGTTAGGTGCAATTTTTACTGTAATAATACAAATACCCAATCTAAGAAAAAAAGGGTTATCAATTTTTGATTTAAATTGGGAATTAGATCCGAACATTATTAATAAAATATCTAAGCTTTTTATACCTGCATCTATAACTTCAGGGATGTTACTTCTTAATTTAATGACTGATAGATTTTTTGTGTCAGGTTTTAATGGTGCTTCTGCAGCAATTACATATTCAACAGCTTTAATTCAAGCCCCAATTGGAATTATCTCGAACTCTTTATTAGTCCCCTTATTACCAGCATATGCCTCACTTTATGAAAATAAAGATTTTGTAAATCTTAAAAAAAGAATTAGAGAGATTCTTGTATATTCTTGCTTTAGCATGATGTGTATTGGATCTTTATTTATTGTACTTAATTCTGAAATTGTTTCTTTTGTGTACGGTAGAGGCGGTTTTGACACTAATGCTACTAACTTAGTAGGTAATTTTCTTTTTTGGCTTTCGTTAGGAATGCCTTTTTATTTAATGAGAGAAGTATTAGTAAGAATATTTTATGGATTTTCTGATGCTAGAACTCCATTTATCATTTCTTCATCTGCTTTTATTATTAATGTTTTCCTAGATTGGATAATGATTGGGGCACCTTTCCCTTATGGAAAACTTTTATCAATTAACTATGGAGCTGAAGGGGTTGTTTTTGCTACGAGTATAGTAAATGCACTTTCTTCGATAGCCTTAATTATAAAATTACCTGAGAGAATAACTAAAATAAATTATGGAGAGTGGCTAATTGATTTTGTGAAATTATTAATCTCCTTCTCCTTAGCTATTTTTTCCATTCTACTATTGAATATGCTTTATGATTTCTCAGAAAATATGTGGGGTTTTTTCTTCAATATTTCGATTTCATTTTTGGTTTCTACAATTACTTTCTTTACTGTAAGTAGATTTGCTAATTTAAAAGAATCAAAAGAATTAATATTTTTGATAAAAAGAAAACTTATAAAAAATATTAAATAATATTCTATTTTTAAATCAATTGTTACTTTTAAAAAATCTTAAGATTAAATTATATAATTTAATAACAATAATCGATGGTTAATTTTTTTGAAAAGTATTTTAATTACTGGAGCTGCAGGTTTTATCGGATCTGCTTTAGTAAGAAAATTACTCGATAAGGGTGAAGATATTGTTGGTATTGATAATTTAAATAATTACTATGATAAAAATTTAAAAAAAAATAGATTGAAAAATATTCAAAATAATCCAAAGTCCCTTACCAATTGGAAATTTTTCGAGATGGATATAATAGATAATCTATCTTTAGATGAATTATTTAAGAAGTTTAAACCTTCAGTGGTAGTTAATCTTGCAGCACAGGCCGGGGTGAGATTTTCACTAAATAAACCTGAAGAGTATATTCAAACTAATCTAGTAGGATTCGGAAATATTTTGGAACAATGTAAGAAAAATAATGTCGAAAATTTAATCTATGCTTCTAGTAGTTCAGTTTATGGATTGAATCAAGAAAAGCCCTATATTGAATCTCAAGGAGTAGATCATCCCATAAGTATATATGCCGCAACAAAAAAATCAAATGAATTAATGGCGCATGCATATAGTCACCTTTTTAATATTCCAACAACCGGATTAAGATTTTTTACTGTATATGGCCCATGGGGGAGACCAGATATGGCTCCTTTTATATTCGCTAAATCTATATTAAGAGAGGAGCCTTTGAAAATTTATAATTTTGGTAATATGAAGCGAGATTTTACTTACATCGATGATATTGTTGAAGGAATAATGCGATGCTGTTATAAACCTGCTACTTCTTTATGTGACTTTAATAAACAAAAACCTAATCCTTCAGTTTCATCCGCTCCATATAGAATTTTTAACATTGGTAATAACAAACCAATTCAAATATTGGAATTTGTTGAGATCTTGGAAAAATATCTTGGAAAGAAAGCAATTATAAACTTTGAATCGTTTCAGAATTGTGAAGTAAAAGAAACTTTTGCTGATACAAAAAGTTTTAATAACTGGGTAGGCTTTTCCCCTGAAATACCTTTAGAAGAGGGAACATACCATTTTGTTAAATGGTATAAAAACTTTTTTAATTATCCATAAAGGCCAATTTTACAATTAAATAATTTAATTATTAGTCACAAGAATTCCCTATTTTCCACAAGTTTAAATTTAATTTATTTTGGAAACTTAAATTTGAAATTAATCTTGTGTCAAAAACCCATGCAGGATGCCTCATTTTTTTGGAGATTTCATCCCATTTTATATCTTTAAATTCATCCCATTCAGTTATTATTACAATTGCATCTACACCAGTAATTGCTTCATTAATATTTTCAGAAAAAAACCATCCTTTTTTTGCATCAAGCGTTTCGTGAGACTTTATTCCTAATTCCTCCTCTATTTGTAATCTAGATACCTTAGGATCATAAATATGAAGCATCGCACCCTCATTAATAAGATTTTTTGAGATGCTTATTGCAGGAGATTCTCTTGTATCATTTGTATTAGCTTTAAATGCAAAACCCAAAATTGCTATCTTTTTTTCTGAGACTGTTCCAAATAATTTGTTAACAATACTATAAGAAATCCTTTTTTGCTGCCACTCATTTATGTCTAAAACTTTATTCCAATAGTCAGCAACCTCACGTAAACCATAAAAGTTACTTATGTAAACAAGATTAAGAATGTCTTTTTTAAAGCAACTACCTCCAAATCCAGGACCTGGAGAAAGAAATCTTTTTCCTATTCTTTTATCCGTCCCAATAGACTTTGAAACATCAAGTATATTTGCTCCAGTAACTTCGCATAACGCAGAAATTGAGTTAATAGAGCTAACTCTTTGAGCTAGAAAAGCATTAGCTGCCAACTTAGATAATTCAGAACTCCAAAGATTGGTTTTTAATATTTTTTTTTGGTTTACCCAGTTCAAGTAAATTTTAGTAAGTAGTATTATTGCCTTTTTGTTTTCTCCTCCAATTAAAACTCGATCAGGATACATAAGATCATTAATGGCTGTTCCTTCTGCAAGAAATTCGGGGTTTGATAAAACATGAAATATCCTTGAATCAGATTTTTCTTTTGACTCTAAAATAGTTTTTATTGTTTGAGCTGTTTTTACGGGAATTGTGCTTTTTTCTACAACTATTGTTTCACCAGTAGCATATTTTTTTATCTGTCTCGCAGATGCTTCTATCCATTTAAGATCGCTAGCCATTCCAGCTCCAATACCACTTGTTTTTGTTGGTGTATTTACAGAAATAAAGATAAGATCTGAATTTGCTATTTGTTTTGCAATCTCTGTAGTAAAGTACAAATTTACTCCTCTTTGTGAGGAGATTATTTCGCGTAATCCTGGTTCGAATACTGGCAATTTTGATAAGTCAGATGAGTTCCAGCTATCAATTCTTTTTTCATTGATATCAACTACATTAACTTTAATTCCAGGACATTTATAAGCAATTACTGCCATTGTAGGCCCACCGACAAATCCAGCGCCTATGCAGCATATGTTCTTTATATCTTTCATCATCTTAATAATTTACAAGATCGAACCATATTTTCTTTAATTGTAAAAAATTAATTTATATTTATCGATAACAATTATATAATCAATTCGTAAGAGTTTTTTTAAATGAAAAGAATTTTGGTAACAGGAGGTGCTGGTTTTATTGGAAGTCATACTTGTATAGAGTTGTTGAAAAGAGACTATG
>QCGM01000031.1:0-9973 GCA_003279925.1 Prochlorococcus sp. AG-388-B05 | reverse complement strand
GCGAACTACATCATCAACAGTTAAAGAACAAAACTTTATTCCTTCAGTATTAGAAAATATTTCTGATGCTTCCACTAAACCACTTAACTGATCATTTTTTAAGTCAATTTGAGTGATATCACCGTTTATAACCATCTTTGATCTTTCCCCTAACCTAGTTAAAAACATTCTCATTTGAGCAGAGGTAGTATTTTGAGCTTCATCTAAAATAACCAAAGAATTATCTAATGTTCTTCCTCTCATAAATGCTAGTGGTGCGACTTCAATAATGCCTTTATCAATTAATGAATTTGTTTTATCGTATCCAAAAATACTATGTAGAGAATCAAACAAAGGTCGTAAGTACGGATCAACTTTTTGCTGCAAATCTCCAGGGAGAAATCCCAAGTTTTCACCAGCTTCTACGGCTGGTCTTGTTAAAACAATTTTTTCGATTTTTTTCTCATTTAATAATCTGGCGGCACAAACAGTTGCTAAAAATGTTTTACCCGTACCTGCTGGACCAATAGCGAAAGTTAAATCAAAGTTCTCAATAGATTCAACATATTTTTTTTGTCTTATTGTTCTAGGCCTTAAATATCTCCCTTCTTTTGAACGAGCTAGAATCTTTTTCCCAAGCTCAGCATGAGAAGAAGATTCTCCCATATTTAAGGAACTTAGAGCAGCCTTAAGATCAACTTCTGGTACTTCTAATCCTTGTTCCCAAATTGGTCTTGTTAGCTCTACCAATGCAGATGCCCTTTCAAGTTTATGAATTACTCCATTCAACTCGAGTTGTAAACCTCTAATAGTTAGGGAGACACCTGTAAGCGATTCAAATTTTTTTAAAAAAGAATTCCCAGGACCCGATAACGCAGTAGCAGCGTCCGAGCTTGGCAGATCTATAGTGAAGTGACCAGTTTTGGAAACTTCTTTCATCTAATTAGTAAATAATAATAAGTTTGACAATTTTTTAGCTTTCAGCTTCTTTACTATCACTTTCAGCTTCTTTACTCTTGGCCTTTGCAATCTTTTCTTTTTCCAATCTAGCCTTACCAATAGCTATGGAAGGTCTAACTTTCTTTTCTAGTAATCCACCTTTTTCTAATAAAGTTCTTACAACATCGGTAGGTTGTGCCCCCTGAGTAAGCCTGATTCTTAATGCTTCTGTGTCAAGCCTAGTTTCTTTAGTTCTTGGATTGTAAAAACCTAATTCTTGAAGAGGTCTTCCATCTCTTCTGGAAGTACTATTGCATGCAACGATCCTGAAACTTGCTTCTTTTTTCTTTCCAAAGCGCTTAAGGCGCAATTTAATCATTTTAAATTAGTACAGATTACTTAATAATATCATTTGAAGGTAGCTATTCATAAACTATAAATCCCCAAAACCTTTTTTCTTTTTATTTGATTTTTGTTTTTTAAATGATTTATTACCATTTCCTCCACCCATTCCTGGCATTCCACCATTTGACATTTGTTTCATAAAACCTCTCATTCTTTGAAAATCAGCAAGTACTTTATCAACATCTTTTGCTTGATATCCACTACCTTGTGCAATCCTTTGTCTTCTTGATGGTTGAGCAGCAAGGACTTCTGGCTTTTGCTTTTCTTCTAAAGTCATAGAAGAGATCATTGATTCAATTTTTTTTAATTGTTCTTCCCCATTTTTTATCATTCCATCATCAATTTTATTCATCCCTGGTATTAATTTAATTAAGCCTCCAAGTGATCCCATTCTCTTCATTAATCTCATTTGCTTAACAAAATCATTAAAGTCAAAAGTTGCTTCTTGAAGTTTCTTTTGCATTACTTCCGCATCAGCAAGCTCCACTTCTTTTTGTGCCTTTTCAACAAGTGTTAAGACGTCTCCCATGCCCAGAATTCTGCTTGCCATTCTCTCTGGATGAAATGGCTGTAATGCTTCTATCTTTTCACCAGTACCTATAAATTTTATTGGTTTTCCACTTATTTTTCTTATTGAAAGAGCAGCTCCACCTCTTGAATCGCCATCCAACTTTGTTAATATTGCTCCCGTTATACCAACTTTTTCATGAAATGACTTCGTCAAATCAGCGGCTTCTTGACCAATCATAGAATCTACAACCAGTAAAACTTCATCAGGATTTGTAACCTCTTTTATTCGAACCATTTCGCCCATCATTGATTCATCTATTTGCAATCTTCCAGCAGTATCAACAATTAAGATATCTACATTATTTTCATTGGCATAGCTCAAAGCATCCTTTGCTATTTCTTCAGGTTTATTATTTTTTTCTTTCGCTGAGAAAACTTCTAGATCATATTGATTACCAATTGTCTTAAGTTGTTCAACAGCTGCAGGTCTATAAATATCAGCTGCAACTAATAAAACCTTTTTTTCTTTCTCCTTCAAATAAAGACCTAACTTACCTGTTGCTGTTGTTTTCCCAGCACCTTGTAAACCTGCCATCAAAATAACAGTTGTTGTTGTTTCTTTTTCGGTTAATGGGGAATTTTCATTTCCCATAATATTTATTAATTCTTTGTTAACTACTTCTATAAATTTCTGTCCTGGATTAACACCTCTTACGACTTCTTCTCCAATAGCTTTATCTTTTACATCTGAAACAAATTCTTTAACCACCGATAAACTAACATCAGCATCTAATAATGCTTTTTTAACTTGTTTTAAAGCATCATCAATATTATTTTCGCTAATTTTGCCTTCACCTCTTAAACCTTTAACGGCGTCTTCAAAGCGTGAAGAAAGTTCATCAAACATTATTTATTATTATTTCTTTAAGCATTATAAATGATACTAAAACTTAATCCTAAACACCACTAATGTAGTCAACTAATTTCCAAGAGTTATTTGAGAAACCTAAAATATATTTAACTCTTAAAAAAGGAGTAAAAGTTGTTTCATTTATCAATTCTCCATCTGTTTTTAATATTTTTTCTGAATACTTTAAGTCAACTGATACTGATATTCTTGATGCCGTTTGAGTTAAAAGAACAATGTTTTCAATATTAGTATTGATATTTTTGTAGATACCTTTTTGAACATCAAGTTCTCTTTCCTTCTTTAATCTATCAATCAAACCATCTTGAACTATCTTTGATAAATTAATTTCACTTGTTCCTGCTAGAAATTTACTTTTGTTAACAAGCCATGTATTAATTAAATTTTCTATTTTTTCTAAGGATGGAGAAGCAGTTTTTATTTCTACACCTGAAAAAGAAACTTTTTCTATAGTGTCTGAGAGAATAATTTTTGAGTCATCGAGAACTTTTTTTTTATCATCTTGATTTAAACCTTCATTAAAGACATTCTTATTTTCATTTATCGATAACGAGTTATCAATTATTTCTTTTTCCTGCAGGGGTTTTTTAAGATTATTTCTTACAAATCCAACACTTAGGCCAAAAGCAAATAAAATCAAAAAAGCATATAGATATGTTAGGTAGGAAGATTTATTAAATATACTATAGTTCTCTAAGGCTTCTCCAAATACAAATTTTAATTCAGCAATTTTTTCTATTGCGTACTTATAAAATTCTATTGATTTGTTTTTAATAGTCTCATCTGTATAAATATTTTCTTCAATAACTTCTTGACCATCTTCTCTTACTCCTCCAGGCAAAGGTAATCGGCCTTCTTCAAAATTATCCGAATTGAAATCAGGGTCCGTAATTGAATCTTTTAAAGATTCTTGGGCTTGAAAAATTGGTTTATTTTGAGGCCCAGACTTAAACACAGTTCTATTTGACTTCTTTTCTATTTGCTCAATAAATTCTTGGATTTCCCTATCTTCAAACCAAGAGTCTAAATCGATTTCTTTTAAATCAATATCCCTATAACCAACCAAGACATCATTTTCTAACCAATTTTTACAAAAAATACATATTGCTTCTAATTTTTCTCCAGGATAATTATTCAACCAATCTCTTAACTTTTCATCGGAACTACTTAAAAACCTTGCTGAGGATTGCTCAACATCTGCTAAAAGCAAATCAAGGCAACCTATTAATGGCATTGAGTCAAGTCCTGATAAATTTAGTTTTTTTAATATTTTTCGAGCTTCGAATAATTTTGCAGGTTTTCTTCTTGCAAAACCAATTGCTGTTAAAGATAAAAAAGCTAAAAATCCCGCTTCACTTGAACCCCTTTTTTGTAGTTCTAAAAATAAATCTATCTGATCCTGAACAGTCAAGAATGGCTTTATTTGTTGAAAGAAAGATTCAAATTCTTGCTGATTTAGAAAATCATTATATTCAGATTTATTTTTTCCTTCTAATCCACCTCTTTTGATTATTAAATTTTCCAGCATACTTAAACCTTTTTTATGCGACTCATAATCATTTAGATCTCTACTTAATAAATCAAGAATTCGATACGGAAGAAGCGACACTAAGTCCTCTTCCAGAGTTTTCCGTAATTCGCCTAGTTTGCCCATTCTTTGAAGAAGCTGTATACCTTCTTGTAAAAAATCTGCAGCATTTGAGTAAGATCTTTGATCTTGCTCTTGTATTGCAGCATCTCTAGATGTCAAAGCCGCTAACAAGGTAAGATCAGCTTCTCTACTGCTACCCAATGCAGGAGTTTGGGGGGGTTGCAATGCTTTTCTTGTTATTTTAAAGGCTTCTTTAGACGAGCCCGATTCCCAAAGGAGAATTAATCCTGCAACCTCTCTATTGGAAGATAAATCTAAACCTGATGCTCCATTTAGTAATAAATTTTCGTAATCTCTTCTACTATCTGGATCTGTAAGCAAATCTGCAGTAAGGCGAAGCAATTCAGACCTTTGAGTTAAAACCTCGTAAGTGAATCCTTCATCAGGAGTCTTATCCAAGCGTAATTGGAAAGCTCTTAATATTTCCTCAGATGTTGCTGAGGGGCTTACGCCTATTAAACGAAAGTGATCTAATGGAAGTTCCAAACAAATATCCTATTGAAATCCTTTAGATGAATTTTATCAATTTATATTTTTTTTTCATAATGTCTTGGTGAGTTATTAAAAAAAAACATGAAAATCGTCCATTGAGGCTTAGAATGTTAACAAACCAAAACTTCATTAAGGTATTTTCTTGGAAACACACGTAGAGAGAATTTCAAATCTTCAAGACTTTAAAAAAGCGAAGTTAGATCGTGAAACCGGATTATTTCTCTATGAAGACATGACGCTTGGTAGAAGATTTGAAGATAAATGTGCTGAGATGTACTACAGAGGTAAGATGTTTGGTTTTGTACACCTTTATAACGGCCAAGAAGCTATCAGTACTGGAGTGATAGGTGCAATGAAAAGGAAGCATGACTGGTTTTGTAGTACCTATCGCGATCATGTTCATGCGCTTAGTGCAGGTGTTCCATCTTTTGAAGTGATGAGTGAATTATTCGGTAAAGCAACAGGATGTAGTAAAGGCAGAGGTGGTTCTATGCATTTGTTCTCAAAGGAACATCATTTATTAGGGGGATATGCTTTTATTGGAGAAGGTATTCCAGTTGCCTTGGGATCAGCTTTTTCAAGTAAATACAAAAAAGAAGTTGTAGGTGACAATCAAAGTGACTCTGTAACAGCTGCTTTCTTTGGAGATGGTACTTGTAATAATGGACAATTCTTTGAATGTTTGAATATGGCTCAATTATGGAAATTACCAATAATTTTTGTAGTTGAAAATAATAAATGGGCTATTGGCATGGCTCATGATAGAGCCACAAGCAACCCAGAAATATGGAGAAAAGCATCAGCTTTCGGTATGCATGGTGAAGAAGTTGATGGGATGGATGTATTAGCTGTGAGGGGAGCTGCTCAAAGAGCTGTTGAAAGAGCAAGAGCTGGAGAGGGGCCAACTTTGCTAGAATGTTTAACTTACAGATTCAGAGGTCATTCTTTAGCTGATCCTGATGAATTAAGAGCTGAAGAAGAAAAAGAATTCTGGGCCAAAAGAGATCCCATTAAGAAATTAGCTAACCAGATAATAGAAGGGAATTTTGCTAATGAAGAGGAGTTAAAAACCATAGAGAAGAAAATAGATTCAGAAATCTCTGAATCTGTTAAAAATGCTTTAGATGCTCCAGAACCTCCTTCTAATGAATTAACTAAATATATTTGGGCCGAGGATTAATTCAAATCCCACTGGGTAATTTTCTGGTTAAATTTCTTAGTTTTCTAAGTGCCTTTAGTTCCACTTGTCTTACTCTTTCTCTCGAGACTTCTAATAACCTGCCTATTTCAGCTAAGGTATGTCTCTCATTTCCATCTAACCCGAATCTTAATTTCAGAACATGTTGTTCTTGTTCGCTTAAGTGACTTAACCACTTTCCTAGCTGCTCTTGATGCATCTTTTGCTCAACTTGGTCTAGGGGTTCTTCATTATTACTATCTGCAATAAGATCCCCCAAGAAACTTCTACCATCATCTCCATTTACAGGCGCGTCCAAGCTACTTGTTGATAGAGCTTGCCTTAATACAGAATCAAGTTCATCTACATCTATTTCCATTGCTTCCGCAATTTCAATTCTACTTGGCATTGCACCAAGTTTATGTGCTAATTCCCTACTTATTTTTCTAATAGTGGCAAGTCTCTCGCTTAAATGAACTGGTAAACGAATAGTTCTTGATTGGCAGGCAATAGCTCTTGTCATACTTTGACGAATCCACCAAAAGGCATAAGTGGAAAACTTATATCCTCTTGTAGGATCAAACTTTTCAACTGCTCTTTCTAAACCTAAAGAACCCTCTTGAACAAGATCTAAAAGTTCTAAACCTTTTCCTTGATATTTTTTTGCAACGCTTACTACTAACCTTAAATTAGCTTTCATCATTCTCTCTTTTGCTCTTCTTCCAATCTTTAAAGTTCTTTTGTCTTGAGGAGTAAATTCTTTTATTTTTTCGTTTAATTGACCATCTTCAGTTAGAACCATCATTTTTTGAACTTGGTTACCCAATTCAATTTCTTCAGCAGGAGTTAATAAAGGGACACGACCTATATTTGAAAGATACCAACTTATAGGGTCGTTACCTCTTCTTTTTTGCGGTTCAGTTGATGTTGATACTGATGAAGCCATTTTAAACCTGATATGAGGTATTAAAACTTTCCTATACTTTTTAACAAATACACGATTACTTAATACCTGCTTCAGATTTCAGGTATAAATTGTATAGTTTTGTGTTTAAAACTATAAAAAACTCCTTATAATTGTTTCTTTCATGACATTAGCCTCGTTTTTGTTTTTCTCATTAACTTTGATAACCGGTCCCCTATTAAAGAAGCATTTGATCCTTTTTTACACTTTGATGCAGCAAGGGAGTGTAAAAAAACGTATTTTGCTAAAGATTCAGTCTTAATGTCTTGTCTAAAAGAAGACAACTCTATTGCTGAAGATCCACCAATAAATCCAGATAAAAGATCTCCTAGACCCGCTCTAGCAGTCTCAGCATCAGTTCCAAAAAGTTGCCATGCATTTTCATTATTGGCAATAATACTATTTGCTCCCTTTAATAAAATACTTAAATCAAATTCTTTTGCAGCTTTTTTAGCCAGTTCAACTTTGTTAATGCAGTCAAGGTCAGGGAATAACCTCACAAATTCTTTATTATGCGGAGTAATCCAAGTCTCAGAATTTCTTTCTAAGAAAAATTTAGATCCTAAATTTGACTTAGAAATTCTATTAAGTGCATCCGCATCAAGAATCAATAAACCTTTTAAATCTAATAAATACTGCGTTGATTTTTCCCAATCGTCCACATTCAATCCAATTCCTGGTCCAATAACTATTGAATCATAAGCAGAAAAATCAACTTTCTTTAAGGCATCAAATAAAATTGAATTTCCATTTAGGTCGCTACAAAGTTTTCCTATAACTACTGCTTCTGGTTCAACTTGCCAAATAGATTTTGAAACTAACTCAGGGATAATTGCTGATACAAATCCTGCCCCACTTGAAATAGCACCTTTTATTGCTAGATGTGCTGCCCCAGGATATTTTTCACTACCCGCAATTAGTAATGTTCTGCCTCGTTTATATTTACTTGAATTTTTTGGTAAAAAAGGAAGATTAATTGTTCTAAAATCTTGATAAGTAATTTTTAAGATCTTACTTTCTAATTTACATACTTGACTTTTAGATATACCTATATCAATGTGATGTAATTCGCCAACATAAGGTAGTGCAGTATCTTGTAATAATCCAATCTTATTAAGTCCGATAACTAAATTATAATTCGCTTTTACAGCATTTTTCGAGAAGGGTTTTCCAGAATTAGGACATAAACCCGTTGGAACATCTAGACTTACAACCTTACCAAACTTTTTTTCAAATTTTTTATTAAATAATTCAATTAAGTTCTCATCAACTTTTCTTTTTTGATTATTCCCGAAAATAGCATCGATCCATAAATCTTTCCCTTCAGGATTAGGAGGTTCTCCTAATTTTTCTACTCCAAGAGATGTAAGATATTTTACATAATTAATAGTTAATGTTTTTTTTAACGGAAATGGGCACCATAATTTAACTAGATATCCCTTTAAAAAAAGCTCTTTAGCAATTACTGCCCCATCCCCACCATTATGGCCAGGACCTAACAAAACTATTATTCCCTCCTTTAAAAGAGATTTTCTTTTCAAAAGCCATTTAGATATCTGAATTCCAACCTTTTCCATCAAGGCCTCTTGAGGCATTCCTTGAGAAAAGATTTCATTCTCTAAATCCAACATTTGCTTTGAATAAACAACTAGATGTTTAGAGTCAATTGTTGGCCATCCCATTTCTTTCATAATTAATTCAAATCAATTAAAAACTGTTCAAAATTTTAAAATTCTATGTTAAAGACTTTAAAGGATAAAAAATTAGAGAACTGTTCCTCTATCAATAATAAATCTAAAAAACAAAGAAAAATTATTGTAGGTCTTTCAGGTGGAGTAGATAGTTCTTTATCTGCAGCTCTTCTTATGGAAGATGGTTGGAATGTTGAAGGCCTAACTCTTTGGTTAATGAAAGGAGAGGGCTCTTGTTGTTCCGAAGGATTAGTTGACGCTGCAGGTCTATGTGAAGATTTAGGGATTAATCATAATATATTGGATTCAAGATTAATTTTTGAAAGGGAAGTAGTTAAAAAGACAACTGAGGGATATGAATCGGGTTTCACACCACTTCCCTGCTCGATGTGTAATAAAAATGTAAAATTCGAAGAAATGCTCAATTTTGTTATTAAACAAAAAGAGTTTACTTATATTGCTACTGGTCACTACGCAAGAGTTCAAAAAGTTTCTTCCGAGAACATTAAAAACTTTGAAAATTTCCAATTCAAGGATTTCTTACTCCTAAGGGGGGCTGATAAAAATAAAGATCAGAGTTATTTTCTTTACAGTCTTTCCCAAGAAGTATTAAGAAGATTAATACTTCCGCTCGGAAATCTTAAAAAAGAAGAGACAAGAAAAGAGGCTTTAAGATTAGGACTTAGAACAGCAAAAAAACCAGAAAGTCAAGATCTATGTTTAGTTGAACATTATGGATCTATGCAAAAATTTATTGATAATCATATTGAACCTAAAGAGGGGAAAATTAAGCATATTAATGGAGAAATTCTTGGTACTCACAATGGTATACAACATTTCACAATTGGGCAAAGAAAAGGTTTGGGTATTGCGTGGCCAGAGCCTTTGTACGTGGAAAGTTTAGATAAACAAAAAAATATAGTTTATGTCGCAAATAAACATCAACTTTTTAAAAGAGAGGCCTTAATAAAAAACGTTAACTGGGTTTCAATTAAAGCACCTTTAAAAGAAATAGAAGTAGAAGCACAAATACGATATAGAAGTGAACCAGTTAAAGGAATTTTAGTTCCCATAAAAGATGAAAATAACATGACTAAAAAGTTTAAATTAATTTTCGAAGATAACCAAAGCTCTATCACTCCTGGCCAAGCAGCAGTTTTTTATAAAGATGATATTTTATTAGGAGGCGGACTAATTTGTGAGTTTTCCAAATAAAAATTTAAACCTACTAAAAACA
>QCGM01000030.1:0-10007 GCA_003279925.1 Prochlorococcus sp. AG-388-B05 | reverse complement strand
CTAGATGGCAAAACAACTTATCATCAATGGATTAATAAAAGGAAAATAATAGAAGGTGTTACTAAATCAACAGTTAATGGATGGCATACAAAGTTAAGCAAATTAGCTAAATGGAATGGGACAGATTATTTAGGAGGATTAACTAAAGCTCAAGCACGCAAGTTCAAAGATTATTTAATTCAACAAGGACATGAACTATCATCGGTAAAAAATATTATTGGAACTTTAAATGCTTTTTGGAATTGGGGAATAGAAAATGAAATTGTTGAAATTAATATTTGGAGTGGTTTAAAAAAACGTCTTCCAGATGCAGAGAAAAAAGAATTACCTCCACGAGGAATTTTAGATAAAGCTACAGATAAAGCTTCTACAATCACCCCACTTAGAAAAGAAAAAGATTATGCATTTTTAATTCAAAGATATACAGCTTGCAGAAAAGGAGCTGCTAATGGATTAAGGCATTGCGATATCAATTTAAATAAAAAGACCATTACTTTTAAAGCATGGGAAAAAATTGTTAGTTACGAAAAAAAGAGAGGTGGCAAAATAAGGGAGAAACAAATAAGGAGATTAAAGTCTCCAAAAGACGAAAGAACAGTTCCAATATCAAAAGCTTTATATGAACATCTCAAAGAGATGCCATTAATAAAAGGTTCCGATGATCCTATCTGGCCGAATAGATATAAGAATAGTGATGACTCATGGGGACATCATCATTGCAATGAGTTCAGAAATAAATATGGTTTACCATCTCATGATTTAAGAAGATTCGGTATTACTGCTCTAATAAATGAAGGTGTTTCACCATATAGAATTTGGGATGTAGTAAGACATAAGATTCCAGGAATGTCAGAAGTAACAATGATGTATAACAGACCAACAACTGAGGATCTTATTGAAACTATGGAAGTGATTGCAAAGTAGATTCTTTCACACTAATCAATAAGTGAATAGATGATTGAAAGCATTAACTTTGAGAGTCCTTTGGGAGCACTAGGTCGCAGGTTCGAATCCTGTCGCCCCGACTCTTAGAATCCAAGTTATAGAAAGGTTTCCCAGCCTGTCTTTTTTATTGATTACATTTTAGAATAATGAGACTGAGCGAGCTTTGAGCGAGGATTTGCTATACCTTGCATAGCCTTGTCTGTTGATATCGCTCAAATAATTAGCCAAAGAAAAAATATAAATTACTACCATTTAGAATTTCTCAAAATTACTTATGGGATCAATTCTTTTCAGTAAGGGATCAAAATTAATTTACAGAACCTAATCCAAAAAATGAATTAGCAATAAATAATAAACTAAATGCAGTTAAAAAGATTAATCCTATCCAGCAAAGACTTCTTAAAAACAAACTAAATCTATGCTTAGTAGGCACTAAATTACTGTTGATAGTATCCATTGCCATCCATGCAAAAATTGGAGCTGTCAAAAAACTTCCTGTCATTGCTCCGAAAACAAAATCTTTAACCCCTATTCCGCCAGACTTTGCAATTAATAATGCGATCAATGAGGCAAATATATGTATGATCATCCAGTTACGAAAACGAGTTTTCTCAGATGCTGATTCCATGCGTCCCTTATCAGTACCTTTTAATAACCCTTGTATTGAAGAAATACTTCTTGGGTAAGCATCAAGGCAAGTTAATGTTGTACTAAACATTGCTGCAAATGAAGCTGGAATAATTATCCACTTAGACCAAACACCAATAGAGTTTGTATATAAACGTATTAAATTTTGAGCGAAGAAAACACCACTACCAGAAAGCATTTCATCTCCAGTTCCATACATTGTTATCGCGCCAAGAGTTACAAAAAAAACTGCTGTGATAACAGTTATTAAGTAACCAAGATTAAAATCAAATTCTGATTCTCTAACATTTGGTTTGTAATTTGAATCCTTTGCTCTGGAGAACATCCATAAGGAGGGCCATACACACAGTTCCACAGGACATGGCATCCAGCCCATCAATGGTATTAAAAAACTCAAATTTGATAATTTCCATGGACTTATCTTTGGTTCAATCCAACTCGCGGCGAGGGATTCATTAAATGAACCTTTTGTTAAAAGTGATAAAACGGCGAATAAAGTTAGAAAAGTTAGAAGAGCAACAAGAAATTTAGAAATTCTATCTAGCGCTCTATATTCACCAACTAAGAGAATTAAACCACAAACAATAAGAATTCCTATAGACAAATCCATTGCAGGAAAACCAGAAAATAAGGGTATGTTAGTTAGAAGAACCCCAGAGACAAAACTTACCGCCGCTATTGTGAAAGTGCCAGTTATTAAACTAACGATTACGAATAATGGCAAATAAACAGAATTTCTTTCTTTAAAACCCTCCAGCAAAGATTTACCAGTACTTGAAGTAAAACGCGTCCCTACAAGTAAAAAAGGGTACTTTAGTAAATTTGTTATTAAAATTAGCCCTACCAATCCGAAACCAAACCTTGCTCCGGCAGTCGTGGATGATAATAGATGTGAACCTCCTATAGCTGCCGCTGCTAATAAGATTCCTGGTCCTAAACTATTTTGTATAGCTTGCCTTGATAAATACATTAGTATTTTTATTTAGAATATATTTTTAACTAACTAATTATCTTCATTTAAATCAGAGTATTCAATTTCTTTAGATTCTAGGTTTGAAGATGCATTTAAGTAATTATTTCTAGATTTATCTATTGCGATTAGTAATCCGCCAATTAATGATAGATTTCGAGAAACTGCTACTAACTGGAATGGTACTAGGTGAAAAATAATAGTAGTTGGGACTAAAAAAATAAGAAGAAGAGTGCAAGCAAGTTTAGTTCTTTCTGAAAAAATCAAGAGGACTGAACCGCTGATTAAAAGAATTATTGCTAAAAATAACATAATGTTAGCCAATGGCTCTGGAAATCCTCTGCTAACTATGTATTGTGTTTGACTACCAAAATTTGTGATTTTTCCAGGGATTGCATTTACAAAAATCGCACTTAAAAGAAGTTTGCCAAGAAAATTTAAAGAATAAAATCTTTTCAAATCCATAAAAAAAGTATCAGTTAATACATAAATAGCGTGTTTTTTCTTTATTTTCAATAAGTTTTCATCTTCTGAATTTTTGTTAATAGTATTTGGTTTTTCAGAAAGCCCTTCCTTTATATGTACAACCTCCAAGCTGAACCATAGTAAGTTTAATTATTCCTCTAGCGATTCAGTCATTCCTCTATATGCGGGAGTGTCGTCATGACACTAGGTTGATTGTGAGCGAGATTTGAGCGAGATTTTGCTTATTTATGCAATACCTTGCTATATCTTTCTACTTTTTAAGACTCATAAATTTTCTTTTAATACCAACTAACTAGCAATAGCCTCACTTGTTTATTTGGCCTACTGTCGCATTTTGCGTATCGGGTGCTTTGGGAGCACTAGGTCGCAGGTTCGAATCCTGTCGCCCCGATCAGTTATAGCAGTAAGTCTCAGCTAATAATATAAAACACCTAAAAAAGTGAGCACGCAAATGGCACGCAAATTGTAATCTCTAGTCCTTATTTGTATATAAAGTTCTAGATTTCTATAGATAAAGGTGATATAGTTTCCAAAATTAATAAATTAAGTGAAATTACCTAAAGCTTTATCTTTAATATATTTAGCTTTTGGTTCTATTCTGTCTGTTGCTGCTGAAGAATATAAATTTGAAAACATCAAATTTGATCAAATTGATAACGAACAAAACATCTATGAACCAAAAGACAAATTAGATGAGTACATAATTAAAGGAGCAACTTATTCAACTAAGTTTGTTCCATTAATGAATGATGGATCTGATGGAAGTGATTACACAAGCATTATGGCTAATGATGGTAAAAGATTATTAGTAGATTCTGGATTCAAATTTCTCAACTCAACAGCTAATAGTGAAATACAAAAAATCCCTTTCTTTGCTCAAACAACAGTTAATGTTTCTGGGGGGACAGAATCAGATACTAGTTTCTCAATAAACAGTTTGATGAAACTTGGAGAACTTTCTCAAGATGATGAAGGAGATATTAAAACTCTTGCATTTTCTCAAGCAAGATTTGCAACAGCCACAGATGCAGATAGTTCTACAACCAACCTAGGTTTAGGAATAAGACATCGTCCTAATGATATTTCCATGGTCGGAGCCAATGCGTTCTGGGACTATAGAATGACTGACTATAGTGATGCTCATAGCAGACTTGGACTTGGTGGAGAATATCTTTGGAAAGATTTTGAATTTAGAAATAACTGGTATATGGCAATTACTGATGAAAAAGATGTCACTATAAAAGGAGTCTCTTATAACGAAAGAGTGGTGGATGGTTGGGATGTAGAACTAGGTTATAGACTCCCAAATAATCCAGAACTTGCCTTCTTCGTTAGGGGATTCAACTGGGACTATAAATATACTCAAGATAATTCTGGATTAGAAGGAGCAGTAAGTTGGCAGGCGACTCCTCATGTTGGTATTGAAACTTGGGTTTCTAATGAAATATCTGCAGCATCAACGACTGTAAATACTTCTCTTCCAGGAACAGATGAAATATTCTTTGGTTTAAGGATAAATATCACAGGTAACCCAGTGAAGTTTGAGAAATCAAATTACAAGCAAAATATGATTACTCAAATGACGCAACCAGTAAAACGTAAAAATGATGTTCTTTTAGAGCGATCCACCGGCGGTTGGTCAGCAAGGGTAAGGACTAAATAATTATAAAAAGGTATTTATTATGAAAATCTTCAAACAAATCTTTAAAGGAACAACTGCAGCATTAAGTTTCACATTGTTATCTGCCACTAATGTTGTATTAGCAGATAATGATTTACAGTTCAGACCTGAAAAACTAGAAACTAAGTTTTACGAAATTGGATTCCGTAATTCTTCATCAAAAAAACTAGTATCTGTTTTTGCTAATAGCGAAGGCATTCCTATAAATCTCGCTACACAAGGTGGTCTTAATACACTGGCGAGTGGAATGGGTTTAACTGATTCAGGAACTTTTGACCAAATGTATGTTTTAGTTTCTAATACGGTATCTGTATCTGGTACTGCTTATAGTGGTTGTTTTATTAAATCTGGAAATACTTCATACAGCAATGGTGATTTCAATATAGGCACTAACAATTCTGCTCTTGCAGGAACAAATAATTTAACTGAGACTGGATTTAATGGTGTATATGATGTTAATAATGATTCAACTTATGCCTCAACAAATCCTGCAGTTACTACAACTTTAAATGGAGTACAAACAACAAATCTTGCACTTTATTTGGTAGATAAAGATAGAAAAGACCCTAGACTCGGTGGAACAATAAATGGATATCTTTTTTTAGGGGACTTAGCTACTCCAATAAGTCTAGACAGTGCTAAAGAAGGGACTTTGTGGGTCGATATAGATTCAAGTGAAGCAATAGAAGTAAACAATGGCAAGGTTGGAGGGTGTAATACTATGAATTGGCAAAATACTAAGTTTGGTTTATCTGTAGAGCAATAAAGATGCAGTCAGATTTAATAGTGGTGATTTCGATATGAGCGTTATTACTGAGTAAGAAAAGAAGCACGCATATGGCACGCAAATCTCACCAAATTAGTCCGAATTAGTCTACACTTAATCCTCTAAAAGTCTTGATATAGCTATAAGTCTCAGTTATAGTTTCAATCTTGCGGGTGCTTTGGGAGCACTAGGTCGCAGGTTCGAATCCTGTCGCCCCGACTCTTAAAAACCAAGTCATACTAGCGAGTAGCCCAGACTCGCTTTTTTATTAAAAAATCTGACGGCAGCAAGAGCCGTCAAAATGCCGTCAAACTAGAAGTTTTGACCTATTAATTGATTTTTGCTTATAAATTATTTTTATAGTGGTGATCTTCAAAAGATAAAACTACAATATCAAGCCAAAAGTTTTATATTAAATAAGTTTTTTAGAACAAATTTAAAAATACTAATGAGATCTAATTTTCGTCCAAACATTCGATTAGTCATAAACATTCTTTTAGTATTTGGTACATTTGCTATAGCTTTAAAGCTCGCTCCAATAGCTGAGTTCTATCAAGAGAAAAATCTTTGTATTAAATATTTAAAACATCAGATAGATCGAGACAAACTTATCAAAAGACTAAAAATAGTTAAACAAGCAAATCCATCTAGTATTTGTGAATCTATCCTTAAAAGTTAAAAATGAAGATTAAGTCATTTACCCCCTTAATTGCAGTTTTTGGAACATCATTTCTCATAACTATTACTTTGAATAAAAACTTCCAAGATTTTATGGGTATATCAATATGTCTTTTAGCGATGCTGAAGATTATGGATATTGAAGCTTTTGGAATAAGTTTTAAAAAATATGATTTAATTTCTTATCGATTTAAAAAGTGGATTTATATTTATCCTTTTTGCGAATTATTAATTGGTATTAGTTTTTTACTTACTGCACCACCCTCTTCGGTAGTTTTAATAGCTTTTATTCTAGGAATTATTGGAATGGCATCAGTATTCAAAGCAGTTTACTTAGATAAATTAAAATTAAATTGTGCATGCGTAGGTGGATATGCCAAAACTCCTTTAGGAATTATTAGTTTTATTGAAAATCTTTTAATGGCAATCATGAGTGGTTTAATTCTTCTTCGATAGCAAATTTATAAAAAATGAATTAGTTTATTTCTAAAATCATAGTTTCTTAAACAATGGAATTTAGTAAATCAATTTTTAAAAGTAATTTGCTTAACTCTCTTTTATTTTCTGGTATTCTCATTGTAAATACATTTAATGCTCAAGAAAGTACTGCTAAAAATAAAGAAAATATAGATATCCCTAAAGTCCTTTCTTATAGGTCAGCATCATGCGGTTGTTGCAAGAAATGGGTAAATCATTTACAAGATAATGGATTAAAAGTTGTTGATAATATAGTTGAAGATGTCTCAGTAATAAAAAACCAATATCAAATTCCCAATAATTTGAGATCATGTCACTCTGCTCAAATAGATAACTATACGATTGAAGGACATGTCCCAATTGAATCAATCAACAAACTTTTTAGAGAAAAACCAAATATCAAAGGTATAGCTGTACCAGGCATGCCACTTGGCTCTCCCGGTATGGAAATGCATTCTCATGACTCGCACTCTCATGATTACGAGAACTACACAGTAGTTTCATTTAGTAAAACTGGCAAAACAAAAATATTTGATAAAATCTCTCCTTAACACAAATACTAAATTTGAAATAATGCATATTATTCTTAGAAATTTTAAATTTTTTATTTTTTTATTTTTCTTATCTCTAAATTTCAATAGTTATTCTCATGCACATATGAGGGGTACATTTCTTACTAAAGAGGAGGCTGAAAATAGATCTTTAGAACTTGGTTGCGAAGGAATACATAAGAACAAAGATAAATGGATGCCATGCAAAAACGAAAAAGAATTACATATTTATTTGAGGAAATAGATGAAAAGAAAGAAAGTTAACAAAAGAATAATACATAGAAAAGTAGCTGCACTTTCTGCAATCCCTTTACTAATTACTCTTATATCTGGAACTGCTTATAGTATTCTGCAGCCATTAGGAATAGATGCTTTTTGGTTAATCAAATGGCATACTGGTAATTTTGGAATTTTTAATTTGCAGCCCTTTTATTCGATATTCCTTGGTATTTCCTCAATAATCTCTGTCATATCTGGCTTAAAGTTATTACAAAAAAATGCTTCGAATTAGCCCAAACAGCCGTCAATATGCCGTCAAATATATCCTGATTTGTCATGTCAAATGAAGCAATACCCCGCAACTATTTAGTCATGGCTTGTAGACATAGTGCCCTACTATGGTTGTTAAGTGCTTTGGGAGCACTAGGTCGCAGGTTCGAATCCTGTCACCCCGACTCTTAGAATCCAAGTTATAGACAGGTTTCCCAGCCTGTCTTTTTATTGCCTAGTTGTCTCATATTGCGAAAGGGTAGCTCTAGGGGTAGCTCAATAGATATAGTTTGATGCAGTTTGTGTCTTTGAACGAACCAAAGGCGTAGATTTAAAAAGAACCTGATAAGGGCTTTAGTACAAACTTTGCTAAATTTTTGTTAACTAAATGAATATGCTCTTTTTTAGATCCACTGTCAATCATCAACGGACTATGTGATCTAGTAAGTTATCGAATTTAGTTTTTTGAATCATTAGTTGGAGACGACCATTCACAACTAATAAAACAGTTTTCTAATGAATTTTCGGTTGAGCTCTTAATTTCACAACTACGTATACATTCATAAGAAGTTAAATTAGGATCTAACGAATTTTTGAAATTTTTATCTCTAAATGAACTCACAATTAATCTCCTCTTTCTTTATTTTTAAAGTTGATTAATTAAAATCTCTAACCAAATAGTTTTATTGTTTTTTTTGTATTTTAAGAGAATTTAATTTTATATGTATTCATAAATTTAAACCTCATTTATGTGGGTTTATTATATGAGCGATGAAACAGATTTCCAAGAGCATTAATACTGATTTTGAGTATATATTAGGTTAATCATGATGCAAACTTATTTTGTAGGTGATTTTAGAGCACCGCGCATAGATGTATATTCGGTAGCGTAGAAAATTGAAGATATTTATAGGTTACTGTTAATTATTTGATCTCATTATTTTTTCATAAAATAAGAGGGCTTTTCGCCCTCTTCAAGTCATGCACCTCAGTGTCCACAAAGTCGATGAAGTGCTTTTGACTCCTGAATTATTTATACTCCTATCGACTATAGAAATATAGTGCTGAGAACCCCAAAGCATAAATGCTTGAGCAAAAACCACCATATCAATTAAATGCAAATAGGAGGACAATATAGTTGTAGATCCAGGAGGTCTAAGTGAAACTATTCAATCAATTTAATATTCTTCCAAGATATCTAACTGCATTCAATTATGCAGGTTTGAATTTGAACAATACGCCCAAAGAACTAGAAAAATGTCCTTTAGAAGTACAAGACTTTTGGAATAAAGAATGTAAAAAGCATCCAACTAATCAAAATTGTTTAATTTACTGTGATTAGTAAGTCTTAGTTATTTGAAAATTCAATATTAACTAGGAGGACATCATGAACAAGAGAGTCCCATATACAATCATTCCTAAATACTTAAAAACTATTAATGATTTAGATAATGAAGCAAATATTAAAGTTGTTTATTGGAAATTAAAGTGTGAAGAAAACCCCTCTTTTCGCGGCTGCGAAATTTAATTGCTGAAACTGTAGATATATAAATATATTCAATCTTAACTTTGCTTAATCTGCTTATAAAAAGTTTAAAGGATAATCGACATTAGCTGGTTCCAAGTGTTTAGCATAACAAGCGGTAGTACAGTCTACCCCCTCACTATTGATACTGCATGAAGTAATGCATTCGAAGAAACTTTCCAAAGCATCTGAATTTTTGATGTTTGATAAAATGTCTTTTTTCATAATTAATTCTCCAATCTGCAGAACATCTAGCAACTTTTTCCTAATAAAGTCAAATTTTAGGTAAAGTACCTAATCTAAAGGTTTTTAAATTTGGCACTTGATATCTATATTGTTCTTGTTGGAGATGAATCTTAATTACTTTGAAATTATTTGCACCCATAGACCACCGCTTTGCTTAGGTTGTAATGGATGCTTTTTAATATTGGCAAAATAGAAATAAATACGAGAAGTTTGTGTTGATGTAAACCCAATAAAAAAAGAGATTGAATCCTGCCTTTAGAAAACAATCTCTTTCACTTAGTTATGTGTCGGAATAAATTAACAACGCTCCTAAATAATTGATCCTTGTTGTTAATCTTGTTGGCTGCTTAAACCAATCTAATGAACTTCTCTGGTGGACTATCGATCATTTCTAATCCCTCCTTTTGATTTATTTGAAATTAGTACGAATAAGTTTTTTTGTATATACGTAGATATGCTGATTTATTTAAAACATAGTATGAACAAACTTATTATTTTTTCTTCCAAAGTTTTTAAAAGATAACTCTTCATGATTATTTTAGGTA
>QCGM01000029.1:0-12010 GCA_003279925.1 Prochlorococcus sp. AG-388-B05 | reverse complement strand
GATCTAATAGTTGTTCTGGAGGAACAGTTACCTTAACTCCAGAAGATACAAATTTATATCCTACTTATCTATATAAATTTGCAGATAGTGAATTAAGTTATAACTTCAAAGGTCAAACAGGAACATCATTTGTCGCCTGTAATAAATTAATTTGTGGGGAGGGAGGATCTAATAAAATTAATTTAGATCAAAGCTTTATTGTTGCAAATACTTATAAGGAAAAGGATTGCTCTGCCTATGTTTTAGTTGAAGGACCTTCATGGTCTGAGGCACAAGCTAATGCAAATAAATTAGGAGGTAATTTAGTAACTATTAATGATAAGGAGGAGAATGATTGGATTTTTAAGAATTTCGAACAAATATCTACCGGTTCAAGTGAGGGGTTAGGAGTAATGATCGGTATAACAGATGGCGAAGAAGAGGGTACTTGGAAATGGATCAGTGGTGAAAAGGTGACCTATAGCAATTGGGGAACTAATCAGCCAGATAATTCTAGAGGATTAGAAAACCACTCTGTTATTGGATGGGATAGAGGAACGTGGAATGATATTCAAGAAGATTGGAATAATCTTCAAACAACTACTAAGTGGGGTGAAGTAAAAGGACTCGTTGAAGTTTCAATTTGCAATTAAAAAGTTTATTTGAGTGAATTTCAGCATGTAAAGGCTATTGATGAGTGTGTAAAAGGTTGTTATTACGTTGCGCAGGATTTAATTATCCTTCGGATACTAAGGTGTATAAATTTATAAGCGATTGCAATAAAAAAGATCTCAGCTGTATTAGCCGAGATCTTATACAGGTATGTATTCTACTTGACGCTTGATTTTAAGTCCGGCGCGTCTACCAATTCCGCCACACTCCCAAGAGGAATTCACGCTTTTTCAATCGTAGCCGAAACTATCTCAATTAAACAAGAAAAATGCGAATATTTACATTTTCTCGCCATCTTGAGATTAATTTAAATCTTTCAATTATTAAATTAATCATTCATGAAAAATACCGTACTCATATTTTTCTATAAGTAATACAATTTCTTTATCTTTTTATTTAACTACTCCCTCTACTCGCCAAGTTAAAGTTTCACCTCCATGAAATGGTTTTATTTGTCCAACAACCTTATTATTCTCAATAACTTCAATAAATTCTGGAATTTCATTTGACCTAGATACCAATCTTATTTTTTCGTTATTAATAGGTAAATTATAAAAATTAGGCCCATTCAAGCTAGCAAATTTTTCGAATTGATTAAGTGCATTTTCCTCCTCAAAAACTTTTAAATAACTTTCTATTGCTACTGGAGAATTAAAAATGCCTGCACAACCGCAAAAAGCTTTCCACTGTCTTAGGTGAGGAGCAGAATCTGTGCCTAAGAAAAAACATTCTTTTCCACTAGTAGCAGCTTTCCTTAAAGCAATTCTATTATTTTCTCTCTTAGCGACTGGTAGGCAGTAAAAGTCACTATTTAAACCTCCAAAGAACATTGAGTTCCTATTTATGTGTAAATGATGAGGTGTAATAGTAGCTCCTAAGTTATTCCCCTGAACAAAATCAACTGCATGAGATGTGGTTATATGCTCTAAAACAATCTTTAATTTTGGAAATTTTTGTATTAAAGGTGAAAGTTCTTTATCTATAAAAACCTCTTCCCTATCAAAAATATCTACTTCAGGATCAGTTACTTCTCCATGAATTAAAAGTGGCATTCCAAGTTCTTGCATAACTTCAAAAATTTCATAAAGATTTTCTATTTTTTTAACTCCATGTCTAGAGTTTGTTGTTGCATTAGCAGGATACAATTTGGCAGCAAAGAAAACTTTATTGTTAAAACCTTCTATTAATTCATGTTTTATTGTCTCTTCCGTCAGGTATATCGTCATTAATGGCTCAAATGTGGAATTACCAGATAATGCCTCAGATATAGATTGCTTATAAGAAATACATTTTTCTATAGAGGTTATTGGGTTTTTGGTATTTGGCATCACAATAGCCCTACCAAAATATTGAGATGTAAACCTAATAATATTTTTTAAAACAATGCCTTCCCTTAAATGTAAATGCCAATCATCCGGTTTTAATATAATTAATTCTTTCAAAATTTTAATTATTTAATTAATCTTAACAGCAAATAAAAATTGACAATAGTTTTGAGACAGTTAATGAACAAATTAAAGATATAATCATCTAAATAAGTCTTTTAAATATGAGTGAATTTATATTGCCGATAATAGAGATCTTAATTGGAATAATATTACTTTTTGCAGGCGGAGAATTATTCATTCAAGGGGCAATTTCTTTATCCTTAATTTTAGGGATACCTCAAATAGTAATAGGATTAACTGTTGTTTCCTTAGGTACAAGTTCTCCTGAATTATTAGTAAGTTTGAATTCAATCTTCAAGGGGAGTGACTCACTCGCAGCAAGCAATGTGATAGGAAGCAATATTTTTAATGTTCTTGTTGTCTTAGGAATAAGCTCATTAATAACCCCTTTAAAAGTAAAAAGTAGAATAGTCCGAAGAGATGTACCTCTTTTAATAGCTATTTCATGTGCAGTCTGGGCAATGTCTTCCACTGGTCTTTTAACTTGGCAAGCAGGAATTTTTCTAATATTTTGTTTAACTTTAAATACACTTTGGGAAATAAATACTATTAAGGAAAATGAGGAGGATACAAAAAAGGCAGAACCAGAAATAGAAAAATCTCCAGGCATTGAGAGAGGTGAGTTCAATATTATATTAAAATTAATCTCTGGAATTTTTCTTCTAAGCTTTGGTTCAAATATTTTAGTAAATGGTTCGCAATCCTTAGCGACTCTATTAGGGGTAAATGAAATTATTATTGGTCTAACTATAGTTGCCACTGGTACATCTCTACCAGAACTAGTTACTTCAATAATTGCAGCATTGAAAGGCAAAACAGATCTTGCAATTGGTAATGTTATTGGAAGCAATTTACTTAATCAGCTTCTTATTCTTGGAAGTTGCAGTATTTTTTCTGGCTTAAAAGGGTTTACAATTGATCAAAGTCTTATAAAGGTTGACTTACCATTTATGGTTTTAACGACTTTTGCCTGCCTCCCAATCTTCTGGAGCAAGGGTAAAATCACTAGAACTGAAGGCTTTATACTTTTAAATCTATATATTTTCTACATCGTTGATAAGATATTGTTCTTAAACGGATTTAACAATCTCTATGAATTGAGAGTTTGTATTTTTGTTTATTTTGCATTTTTAACAGTATTCCTTTTTGCCCAAGAAAGTCTCAAAATAACTAGAAGATAATTTAATTACCCGTACATAGTTACAAATTCTTCTGAAATAGTAGGGTGCAAAGCCATAGTAGTATCAAAATCCTTTTTAGTAATCCCTGCATTTAGAGAGACTGCCACCATCTGTATAATCTCAGAGGCTGCTTCTCCAAACATATGGCAGCCTAGAACCTTATCATTTTTTTTATTGACCACAAGTTTTAACATACATTTAGATTTATTTTTTTTAAAGGTATTAGACATAGGCGTAAAATTACATTTAAAAACTTGCACATTTACTTCCGAATAAATTTCATTTGCCTTTTCCTCACTAAGTCCAACTGTTGAAATTTCTGGGATAGTAAAGACTGCCTTAGGAATATTTTCATAATTAACTTTTCTTTTAAGAGCAGCGAAATAATTATCTGCAAAGACTCTCCCTTGTTCAATTGCTACAGGCGTCAAATTTGGTTTTCTTATTATATCTCCAATAGCAAATATATTAGAATTACTTGTCTGATTAAGCTCATTAACTTCTAAATATATTCCATCCATTTTTAGATTTAAAGTATCTAAATTTAATCTTTTAAGAGAAGGCTCTCGTCCAGTTGCAACAAGTATATTATCGGTTAATAATTTACTTCCTGATTCCAATGTTGACTCTAGATCATCATTTATTTTTTTAATCGACTTTAACTGATTTTTGAATTTTAAATTTATACCTAAGGCAGTCATTGATTTTTCTAAACATTCAGACAAATCTTTGTCAAAACCATTTAACAAGTTCTCACCTCTTATTAATTGTGTAACTTCAGTGCCTAAGTTTTTAAAAATAGATGCAAATTCACAGGCAATATAACCTCCCCCAACTATTAATAATTTCTTAGGAAAATCTTTTAATTCAAAAATATCATCGCTGCTCCACGCTAAATCTGTTCCGGGAATATTTAACTTTTTTGGTTTACCACCAACTGAAATAAGAATACTTTTGGCGCTTAATTTTCTTAAAATTTTTTTTGTTTTCGGACAAACTACTTCTACTGTATTTTGATTTAAAAATCTTCCAAGGCCCTCAAAAACTTTAACGTTTAATTTTTTTAAAGAATTTGAATGTAAAACACTTAATCTAGAAACTTCTTCTCTCACATTTTTAAGTAAAATGTTTGATTCAAAAGTTATTTCTTTGCTTATTAACCCATACCCTTCTGAAGACAACATATTTCTTCTATTATTAGCAGCATAAACCATCAATTTTTTTGGCACGCAACCTCGAATAACGCAGGTCCCACCAATTTTGTTTACCTCAATTATTGCAACTTTTGCGCCATAACTCGCAGCTCGTTTTGCAGCAGCCAATCCTCCCGAACCAGCACCCACAACAATTAAGTCAAATTCGAATTCCAAAACCTTTAAAATCATTTATTATATCGTAAATATAAAGCTTAAATTCAATAAATGAATAACATCTTGAGTTGGGCTGATTTAAGTAAATTCAAAATTGATGATATTGATAGAGCTAATGGGATAAATAATTCTTATTCAAACTTAAGATTATTTGGCCATTGTGAAAAAGAAGTCGAACTGATTTTCTATAGAGATCGACATTCTTGGTGCCCTTACTGTCAAAAAATATGGTTATGGCTTGAATTCAAAAGGATTCCTTACAAAGTGAAGAAAATAAATATGTATTGTTATGGCCAAAAAGAAAAGTGGTATCTCAACAAAGTAAGTTCTGGTAAATTGCCTGCGATCGAATTGAATGGCCAGATAATAACTGAAAGTGATAACATTATCACTTTTTTAGAAAATGAATTTGGAACACTTGGTTCCTCTCTATTATCAAAGGATATTGGAGAAGTTAGAAATTTAGAAAGAGAAATTTTTAGATCATGGTGTAATTGGCTTTGCAGAAAAAGCTTTAGTTATTTAGATTTATCCTTTCGGAAAAACAAATTTAGAGAATCTATTTGCAAATTAGAAAAGATATTAAGTTTATCCAAAACAGGGTTTATTGATTCACCAATTCATGATTCAGAAAAATTAGAGCCAGGAACTGGAGACATAATTTTTATTCCATATATGGAAAGAATGAATGCTTCATTAAGTTATTACAAGGGGTTCGATTTAAGAAATAATTATCCTTTTATTGATAGATGGTTAACCCTTTTTGAAAATTTCAGTGCATATAGAGGTACTCAAGGTGATTTTCATACTCATTCCCATGATCTACCTCCTCAAATGGGCGGCTGCTTTAAGGATGTTAATGATCAACAAATTTCCTTTTCTAATTTAATAGATATGGGAGAAGGACTAGGGAACTTGGAATTTAATCAAGATATTGACTTGGATTATTACGCTAAATTTGCACTTAAAAGAGTCCTTAAACATAAAGACAATATTATTAACGCTAATCCTTATGAAAAAGACTTATTTGAGGAATCATTAAGGGCTGCTCTTACCCATATGATTACCTCCGAAATCAATGAAGTTCCAAAAAAGGCAACTACATCTATCAACTACTTAAAAAATAGAATTTCTGTGCCAAGAGATATGCCTATAATTTCTGCTAGGATATTAAGACAATCTTTAAATAAAATTGAGTCGACGAATCTTAATACCAAAATTGATAAGATTCCAGAAAAACATAGATATGATCAAGATCCTGCCAGATTTATATTAAGATAAAAATTATAAATTCTTTCTTGAATCGATTTGAAGTAAATCTTTTATTTTTTGAACTTGACTGGCAACATTTGGATTACTTGACAATTTTTTTTCCACTTGCTCAATAGCATACATAACTGTTGTATGGTCTTTACCTCCAAATTCATCTCCAATTTTTGGAAGGCTTAGATCAGTTCCCTGCCTCATTAGATACATGCCTATTTGCCTTGCCTGGCTGACAGGCTTTCTTCTACTTGAACTAACTAATTCTTCAGCTGAAACTTCAAAGAAATCTGAGACTTTTTTAATTACCTGTTTAGGAGTCACTACTACTCCAACGCTATTTGGATCAAGCATTGGAGCAATTGATTGAACTGTCATAGGTAATCCAGTTATTGAGGCAAAAGCTACTGCCCTAGTAAAGGCTCCCTCTAATTCTCGAATATTTGAAGAAAATCTTCCAGCGATAAATTGAATCAAATCTCTTGGGAGATTCATTCTTTCTTGTTCAGCTTTTTTCTGCAGAATAGCCATTCTTGTCTCTATATCAGGAGGTTGAATATCTGCTATTAATCCCATTGAGAATCTTGAAATTAGCCTTTCTTGTAATTTAGGTATTTGACTAGGAGGCCTATCACTTGCAATAACAATTTGTTTTCCCGCTTCATATAAAGCATTGAAAGTATTAAAAAATTCTTCTTGTGTATATTCCTTGCCCTCTAAGAATTGTATATCGTCAATTAATAATAGATCTACTGATCTATATTTATTTTTAAAGGCATGCATTCCATCTTTTCTAATAGATTGAATTAAATCACTGCTGAAAGTTTCAGTGGAGACATATAAAACTTTCGCATCTGGATCAATTTCTACTCGATAATGACCAACAGCTTGCATCAAGTGAGTCTTTCCAAGGCCGACACCACCACAAATAAATAAGGGATTAAATTCTCTTCCTGGAGATTCTGCCACTGCTAGAGCTGCCGCATGAGCCATTCGACTATTAGGACCTACAACAAATCTTTGAAAGACATAACGTGTATTTAAAGAATGAGATTTTTTTGATCTATTAATTAAATTATTACCTTGATTTGTCGAAAATGATTTTGATTGAGAATTAATATTTTGCTGGTTAACAGAATCAGAAGAATTTGAATTGTTGTTGATATTAGTTTCAGACTTAAAAACTACTTTTACATTATGTCCACAAATTTCTCCTGCAGCTTTTTCAATAGTTTCACTATAATTTTTTCTTAGCCAATCACTTGTAAAGTTATTTGGAGTAATCAGAGTTAACAATCCATTTTCAAAGCAATTAAATTTTGCTGGCCTTATCCAAGTTTCGAAAGAAGGCTTGCTTAAATTCTTTTGAAGTAATTGTTGAACTTCTGCCCAAATAGGATTGGCTGCTTGCACTAAATTTTTTCAATAGATATTTAATCTAGTGGGAATTTATTAATTGGTCAGTCTCAAATCATAAGATCATGATAAATTTAAAATTTATTAACAATGCAGATTATAAATTTAAAAAATTGAAATCTATTAATTGCCTAAACCTTATAATAATTACACCTTGTTTAACTTTTGTTGGATAAAGCACTACTCATAGTGATGGCTAAGTGGCATGCTTATGGTCGTTGCAAAAATAGATTATCAAAAGATATAGGGAAAATTAGTTCTGCCAAAGTGCAGAAAAAAATGACAGGTCATACTATTTCAGTTGCGAAATTTCTGGAGAGTAAAGGTTTGATTGATATTTCCCTAGCCATATCTGGACTAGGATTAAAAAATAGTAAAAGGTGGAGTAATGAATTAGGAATTAAAAACTTTAATTTACAAGGTAGAGGATGTTTAGGAGAAAAGATGAGAAGACAAATTCTTATAGATAAAAAAAAAAGTTTAAATAAAACAAAAAATATTATTTTTATAGGGACTGATCTTCCAGATTTTTGTCATATGGATTTATTAAATACTCTTTCAAAACTAAAAAAAAATGATCTAATTTTAGGTCCATCAAATGATGGAGGATATTGGCTTATTGCTTTTTCTGAAAGATTATTATCTTCTGATTTATATTTACCCTTCATAAACATTAAATGGGGTAAAGAAGACGTCCTTGAACAAACTATAAAAAACTTTTCTTCAATGGACTTAAAGCATGACTTCCTTCATCGAAAAATAGATATTGATACAATTATAGACATAGAAAAAAGAGAATAATTAAGTTGCCTAAAATCTCAATTATTATTCCAACTTATAACGAATCTCAACACTTACCATTACTTCTCTCGGATTTATCAATTTCTAATGAGGAAGCAGAAATTATAATTGTAGATTGTAATAGTGAGGATAAAACTATAGAGATAGGAAAGTTATATGGATCAAGGATATATAAATCAAAAAAAAAGAACAGAGGGTTGCAATTAAATATCGGAGCCAAAAAGGCCGCAGGAAAATGGTTTATTTTCTTACATGCCGATTCTAGGCTTAGTCAAGATTGGTTAAAAAAAGTGAAGTCAGTAATTAAATACGATGAAAATTCTGTTTGTTTTTTTAAATTCAAGATTAATAATAAAAAGATTATTTACAGATTCCTCGAGATAGTTGTAAATCTTAGAAGCAACATCTTCAAAGATCCATATGGTGATCAAGGTCTCTTAATTGAGAGGGAAACATATTTTAAAAATAAAGGTTATCGAAAAATTCCTTTGATGGAGGATTTAGATTTTATAAAAAGATTAAAGAATAAGGCATCATTAAAAAGATTAACTATCCCAATTTATACAAGTAGTAGGAAGTGGGAAAAAACTAATATTATTTTTCAAGCATTCAAGAATTGGAGTTATAGGAAAAGATGGTTAAGAGGGGAGTCAATAAAATCTTTACATAATGATTATTATAAAAATTAAATTAATTGGCATACCAAAAAGCACATTTTGAACCTTTTGGTTCTAATTCCCAACCCTGCCTTTTATAAAATGAAACCACCTCGGCATCCGCGAATAAAGTAACCTTTGATATTCCAATTTTTTTTAATTCTTGCAATATATATTTCATCAATTCTTTACCCAAACCAAGCCCTTGATAAACAGGATTGACAGCAACATCCCAAATAGTTGCCTCAATAATCCCGTCCCCAGTACATCTAGCGAAACCTACAAGCCTAGGAAATTTCTCATCATGACGCCATAACCCAACTACTAGAATACTAAATTCTAAAGCTCTTTTAACTCTCCTTATTGGCCTCCTGCTCCATCCTACAGTCTGCAAAAGTTGATCTAACTCAATAAGGTCAAACTCCTTGACCTTGCTACAAACAAAAATTTCTTTTTTCTCTTGATGGGTGAATTCATAAGAATTTAAACCATAATATTTAATCAGCTCATCTTGAGAAAGAATATTTGTTTTCTTGAGTGATGACCTTTTGTTCCTAAAAATCATTAAAAGCTAGCAAATCCTTTTTCTTGAAGCTCGGAAAGTTGGAAATATAATCCTTTTTTGAGTCTAAGTTCTCTATGATTCCCTTCTTCAATTAAAGCTCCTCCTTTTAAGACTAATATCTTATCAGATTTCTCAATAGTAGCTAATCTATGCGCGATCACTAAAGCCGTTCTTTTATTCAATATCCTTTCAAGATCTTTTTGCAAGGTGGCTTCTGTAGATGGATCCATAAATGCAGTAGCTTCATCCATTATCAAGATAATTGGATTTCTTATGGCTACTCTAGCTACAGAAAGAAGTTGTCTTTCTCCGGATGAAAGATTACCTCCTCTCTCTCTAAGATAAGTATTCAAACCATCAGGCAACTTTTTCAATAAAGTATCTAAACCAAGCTCTATACAAATATTTTGTAAGTCTTGTTTATTAATATCGGTACTTAATTTTAAGTTTTCTGCAACATCACCACTGAAAATAAAAGTATCTTGTAGCACTACACCAAGCATATTTCTAAGTCTTGCTATTGGTATATTCTTAATATCTACATCATCTATCAATATCTTGCCTTCCTGAGGCTCATATAGTCTACATAACAACCTTATTATGGTTGTTTTACCAGAACCAGTTGGGCCAACAAAAGCTACATGCTCGCCTGGATTAACTAAAAATGATAGGTCTTTTATTACATGTTCACCCTCGTTATAAAAGAAATTTACATTCCGAAATTCAATTTTCCCTTTAAATTTATAATCCTTACTTAAAATTCCTCCTGAAAGTTGTTGAGTAGAAATAGAGTCTTTAATCTCAATTTCTTCATCTAATAATTCATTTATTCTCTCTACAGCAGTAAGTCCCCCTTGAATCTGTGTAAATCTCTCTGCTAACTGTCTTAAAGGCTCGAAGAGTCTTTGGGAGTAAAGAATAAAAGTTGTTAATGTTCCTAAACCAATATTGCCCGAAGTTACTAGATACCCTCCCACAGCCAATACTAATGACACTGCTGCAAGGGATATCCATTCTATAAAAGCAGATATACTACTATCGTAAAAAATGGTCCCATTAACTGCTTTCTGGTAAGCAATACCCGTATTAGAAAATTTCCTACTATTGAAAAATTCTCTCCTAAACATTTGAACGACCTCTAAACCTTGAAGATTCTCTTGGAAGTCAGAATTAAGTTGAGACAATTCCTCTCTTACTTGATAATTTGCTTTTCTATAGCGTTTTTGAAGCCAAATAATAAAATATGAAACCGGAATTTGAGTTAAAAGAAGTAAAGTTGCCAATCCTTTATCAATAGAAAGCATTGTTAACGAAATGACTATGAGACTAACAAAATCAGCAATGACTCCGACGGCTCCACTACCAAAAACCTCAGCCAAAGCATCCACATCATTGGTAAGTCTTGTTAGTAATTTACCGACAGGCATTTTATCGTGATACTTAAGAGAAAGAGAAATAGAATGTTCGAATAGTTCTCTTCTAATCCTTGCTGTTAATCTTTGTCCAACCGATTGAATATTATATGATTGATAACCTTGCAAAACTAATCTAAATAGAACAGTTATAAATAAAGTGATAATAATTATATTTATAGATTGCCCAAAGAAGGTTTTACTTAACCAGACATCTGTGCTCTCATTTTTCAATATTGTTATAGCTTGACCAACTAATAATGGTTGAACAGCACCTGCGAATGAAACAGGTAATAAGACAATTAAAATCAGATAAATAGTTTTTTTATCTTTAGTTAAATACCTACCTAATTTTTTTATTCTATCAAAATCATTCAAAAACATTACTTTAAATATCTAATATATCCTTTGAAGATTCTATTGATAAAATCACATCTCTGAGAGGGTTGCTATCTAATCTAAGAGAGAGAGGATTAGCTATTAACCTTGCAGTTGAATAAAAAAGATCGTCAATTTTGCTTAAACCGTTTTCTTTAAGAGTCTTGCCTGTTGCTACCAAATCTATTATAGCTTCTGCCATTCCAGTAATAGGACCAAGCTCTACCGAGCCCGTTAAATGAACAATCTCAACTGGTATATTTAAATTATCAAAATAGGCTCTTGCAGTTTTTGTGAATTTACTTGCCACTTTACAATTAGCCGGAAGATCCGTAGGTTTTGAATAATTACTATCATTCTTTACGGCAAGTGACATGTGACATCCCCCAAACTCTAAATCAAGCAACTTAGCAACTTTCAATTCAGATTCCTGTAATACGTCATAACCTACAATGCCTAAATCTGCTTGCCCGTAACTTACATAAACTGGGACATCTCCATTTCTTACCAGTAAGGCTTTGGCTCGTTTACATTTCGATTCAATAGTTAATGATCTACTATTCTCCAGCAATGCCTCAGAGAAGTTCAATCCTGCTTTTTTAAAAATTGAAATTGAATCTTTTAACAGAGCTCCTTTAGGTAAAGCTATAGTAATCATAGATCAATTTATTTTCAAACAATTTTTTAATTCTAAGGTAATAATGGAATTTAATAAAGAGCATAAAATAATTGGGATTAGAGTTCTAAAAGATAATGTAATTTGGCTCTGGAAAAAAAATAGATCAGCAGTAGTTATTGATCCTGCTCTTTCTCAACCTGTAATAGAATACTTGAAAACCAATAATCTTTATTTAGAGGCTATATTACAA
>QCGM01000028.1:0-12351 GCA_003279925.1 Prochlorococcus sp. AG-388-B05 | reverse complement strand
ACTTTGGATCGCTTTATATTATCTACCCATAGGAGGAGCTTTGTTGAGATTAATATTACCTCTTCCTATAATCTTGTTGCATTTGAGAAGAGGAACTAAAACTGCATTCGAAGGGATCATATTACAATTTCTTTTGTTATTGATTCTTATGGGTCCATTAAGAGGAACTTTATTTTTATTCCCATATGGCATATTAGCTTTTTGGCTAGGTTGGTCTTGGTTTATGGAAAAAAATTGGTGGCTTAGTTGGTCTGTAGGTTTTGTTCTTGGAACGCTTGGTTTTTTTATAAGGGTAATTGCATTATCAACTTTAGTTGGGGATAATCTTTGGATAATAATTACAAGAGCAAGTTATGGCCTCATAGATAAATTTATTGAACTATTTAACCTGCCATTCTCTCCTTCGATCCGAATTATCCAATTAGTTGCGATATTATTAATAATTTTTCAAGAAATGGTATATGTTTTAACTATACATATACTCGCATATTCTCTTTTCCCTAGATTAAATTCTAATATTCCTGATCCTCCAAAAATAATTAATGGTTTTGTTGATTTAGGTCTTTAATATAATATTAAATAATGCAGATATCGTATTTGGGGATAAAGTTATTCGGAACTAATGGTAATCAAAAATTATTTTCTGCAAGGGTAGATCTTCTTAAAAAAGAAATTAATAATTTTATTTTCTATCTTGTGATTGCGGGAACAGAAACATCTCAAATTCAAGGTATATCGGCAGCAGGAATTAATTCAAAAGCCAGAAAGAGAACCGCCTTAGCAGATGCGGAGTTTCTTCTTTGTGGGGCCTCAATAGATCATAAATATAAATTACCTTTTTTAAATGCAGGAGTAACTCCTGCATTAATAAGCTATGTATGTAGGAAACTTATAGGCGCAAGTCCAATAGTTGTTCCTATAGGAATAAACGAAAAACCTTACTTTAGTCATTTAACTGTGGAAAATTATTTAGTAGGCCCAGCTAAATGTTTGACTACTGGAAAATCCATGAATAAAGAGAGAGTTTTGAGTCTTTACAAAAAAGGACTAGAAATTGGAAATTCTACGAAACAACCCATATTTATTTCAGAATCTGTACCAGGAGGAACTACAACTGCTCAGGCAGTAATGGAAGCTTTTGGTTTAAATGTAAATAATTTAATAGGGAGCAGTTTGATTACTGCTCCAAGGAACTTAAAAACAAAAGTAATTAAAGCTGGTCTTTTAAAAGCAAATTTAAAAAATAATTTTGACTCTTTAGATGTTATTTCTTCAGTCGGAGATCCATTTCAAGCCTTTTCTATGGGATTATTGATTGGAGCAAGATTAGCTAAGCAATCTGTTGTATTATCTGGAGGTAGCCAAATGTTAGCTGTAATTTTACTCGCGTTGGAATTTATTAATTCTAAAGAAAAACAGGAATTTGTTGATTTCGTTTTTATAGCTACTACTGGATGGTTGGTTAAAGATAATTCATTAGGTGATTTATTAGATTTAATAACTGAAAAACACAATGTAAACTTATTAGGATTTGCAAGCCCTCTGAATTTCAAATCATCTACATTTAAAGAATTGACTGATTATGAAATAGGTTATGTAAAAGAAGGGGTTGGTGCTGGTGGGATGTCAATTCTTGCTTTTCTTAAGGGTTTTAGTAATGAAGAAATAGTTTCAAGGTGTCAAATTAATATTGAAAGAATGAAGGAGTTAGGTCAAATTTCCTTAAACAAGGATTGTTAAATGATTAAAAAATATCCTACAAGAAGGCAATTCCTAAATTACGGAAAACTATCTCTCCTTTTCTTTTTAAATTCATGTAGTAATTCTTTAAAAAAATTTAAAATTGGTTTTCAAAGTTCGATTTATCCAAAATCTTTAAAAGATACATTACCTGCGATTTGGCAGAAAGAAAATATTAATTTTAGTAAGCTTAAATTAGAAAAAAATAAAATAAAGTTATCTAAATCAGACTTTATTTTGATTAATGATGGATGGCTAAATAGTATTAATTTTACAAGTTTTCAAAACATAAATAATTTAATTTCTAATGATATATTAGATGATAGATCGCGAGATTTTTTAAAAAGTTTTAAAGAATATCAACGTGATAAATTATTTCCGATAGGTGTTGTTCCTTATGCAGTAATTATAAAAAATAATAAAGATCTAATTTATGAAGCTAGTAATTCTTGGGATTTTCTTCTTGATGAGAAGTTGAAAGGAAAAATTATATTCCCTCAAAGTCCGAGAATATTAATTTCAATTTCAAAAAAAATTAGAGTAAAAAATTCACTTAGCAAACTGAAAGAACAAGCAATGTTATTTGAAGATAAAAATTCAATAAATTGGTTAATTAATTCTAATGCATCTGTTGCGATTATCCCCTTTTCACTATGCGAAAAATATCTTAGGGTTGATTCAAGACTTTCGATAGTGTTTCCAAATAAAGGTGTTCCTTTAATGTGGAATTTTCTTCTAACTAAATCAAAAATTAAGAATATTGTATTAAATGATTGGATTAAGTCCTTATACAAAAGGGCTACTATCGATGAGTTAGCTAATCAAGGTTGGTATTTACCTTTTAGAAATCAATACTCTCAGGATAAATACAATATCAAAATTGAAAAAAATAATTATGGTCCATCTAAAAATTGCTGGGAAAATAGTTGGTCTTTTTCACTTCTAAATAAAGAAGAGAAGTTAAGTCTAGAAAATTTGTGGAATCAATCATTAACCCCATAATCTTTTTTTAGGCTTATCAATTAATAAGTTGTGAGTTTCTTTTAATAAAGCTGGTATATTTAATTTACTGGGACATTTTGGAATGCATTCATTGCAATCTAAGCAAAAAGAGGCATCTTTTTCTTCCCACCAGTGGCCCGCCCTACCTATTAAATTATATCTTTCTTTGGCAAATTCTAATTGACCATACCCGATAGATATATTTCTCAAACGAAGTATTTCAGGAATAGGTATTTCACTTGGACATGGTAAGCAAGATCTGCATTGCTCACATTTTGAAGACTTTAACTTTTCATTTGCAAAATGTTCGATATTTTTTAATGCACTAATTTCAGAAGATGTAAGTTTTTGACTTGAGTTTACAAGCTTTTTTGCAATATTAAAATCTTCAAATTTTGTAGCCCCTAAAGATAGAGTTGTGATGCCTTTCGATAGTAAAAATCTATAAGCTAGTTCCAGAGGATGGTATGGTGCAGATGCTCTTAATAAAGATTCGCTTGGAGCATATAATCTTCCACCCTTATCAGCAGGGGATATTGCTAATACACCCATTTTCTTTTTTAAAGCTAGTTGGGCAAGGCTTATTTTTGATTGATCTAAAAAATGTAAATGAAGATTGCAAAAACTAAATACTTCACAGTTAATTGCATTTTCAATAAGTTTATAATTGCCATGTGAACTGAATCCAACTTGATCAACCAAGCCTTTTTTTATAACCCATTTTAAAAACTTCCCCCCCTCTCCATTTAGAACCCAATCTAAATGGTCCTCTAAGTTTATTCCGTGGATCGCAAGATTATTTATTTTCTTTAGCTTTAAATTTTTGAGTGAATTTTCGAAATTCTCTTTTAGATAATTGAAATCTCCTTTAGGTAATATTTTGGTAGTAATTATCCATTCTTTCCTAAATATATTTTCGGAAGTTTCTAATTCCTTTAATGACTCCCCGATTAATTTTTCAGCGTTACCGTAAGCAGCAGCAGTTTCTAAATGATTAATGCCCGCTTCATGAGCACTTTTAATTAGGTAATTCATTTTATCAAGATTTTCTATCGCTCGCATTGTGCCTAAAGTAAATAAACTTACATGGCACGCTTTCCCAAATGATCTTTTCTTAGAATGAATTATCATCTTTATATGATTAATACCTACTTAATAACTTTTTAATTTATTTATAGTAGAAAATGTTTTAAAGTAAATCAAAGTTAATAATAGTTTTTCAAATAATCTTTATTTCAAGTTATGTTTACAGGAATAGTCCAGGCAATAGGAAAACTTAAAAAAGAAAAAAACTTCTTAATTATTGAAATTCTAGATCAGCCTTTTGATATGCAAATAGGGGATAGTATTGCAGTTGATGGAATTTGTTTAACAGTAAAAGAGATTTCAAATAATCAATTTAAAGTAGATGTAAGTGAAGAAACTTTAAAAAAGACTACTTTAGGAGAAAAATCTAATATTAACCAAATAGTTAATTTAGAGCCGGCTCTCCGTATCTCGGATCGTCTTGGGGGCCATATTGTTAGTGGGCATATTGATGGTTTGGGAAAAGTTAAAAATATAGAAAAACTTGAAAAATCTTGGCTTTTATCAATTAAGTGGCAAAATAAAAAATTTTCAAAATTTATCGTAGATAAGGGAAGCATATGTGTCAACGGCATTAGCCTTACAATTGCAAAATCTGAAAACGAAGGGGAAATTTTTACGATTGCAATTATTCCACATACATGGGAAAACACTAATCTCAAAAATTTAGCAATTGGCGATAGTGTAAATCTTGAAGGAGATGCATTAATAAAGTACGTTGAAAAACTACTTGAATTTAATAAGAATATAGATTCAGAAAACTTTCCGCAAGAAATCTCCTCAAATTGGCTTAAAGAGAATGGTTGGAATAAATAATATTCTTAATTCAATGGAGTAAGGGAGATGATTTTTGAATCTTTTTTTAGATCAATTTTATATTCTTGACCTGGCTCTAATCCTAATTTTTTTGTATAGGCATGACCTATCAATAAGTTACCATTGCCATGAACTTTTGTTTTGAATTCTGCTTGCCTCCCTCTTGAAGATCTGCTCCCAGCCCTACTAGCGCCACTATTACTTAATTTGTACCCCTTAGCTTCAATAAGTGCTCTATAAAAACTTTTTCTTAAGACTCTTCCACTAGGACCTACATAGCCGCAGCCTCTTGCTATTTCATTCTCAGATTTATTGCTGAGTAATTTAGATTTTTCTAGAAGTTCTTTTCCTACTAGCATTATATGAGCTTTTTCTTATTATATATTCTTACCAATAATGAGAATTGTGGCAATACAAGTTAATAAAAAATAGATTTTTTGAAGAATAAATTCTCTACTATAAGAGATACAAAATTATAAATAAAATAACCCAAATTCCATCTACGAAATGCCAATATAATTCAACAGCTTCTAATGGGAACATATTTTGATTAGTAATTCTTCCTTCCTTTGGTCTTGTTTGCCAAGAAATAATTAATATCATTAATGTCCCTAAAGTTACATGTAAACCATGAAAGCCAGTTAAGGCATAAAAAGTACTTGCAAATAAATTATCCGTTAGTCCGAAAGGCAAATTAAAATATTCAAATAGTTGACATATTAAAAAAGTAATCCCAAGTAGAGCAGTTACTAGTAACCATTTTTGAGTATCAGAATTTTTATTTTTAAGAAGAGCTTTTCCTGCTTTATGAAAAGTCGCGCTACTTACAAGCAATAAAACTGTATTTAATGTAGGTATAGGAAGTTCTAATTCATAAATAGCCCCATCTGGTAAAGGATTAACTGCTTTATATGTGAGGTAGGCAGCAAAGAAGCCAGCAAAAGTCATCCCATCTGCTATTAAAAAAGTTATTAATCCAAACATCCTAAAGTCTTCATGATGTTCACTCGCCTCACTATCATTTTTTTTAATTTCTTTTGAACTGTCTAGGGTTGTCATGGTGTTTCTTGATTAATTTTCTTGAGAAATTGGTTTGCCATAACCATAAGGTTCTTCAACTAAAGGTGCTTCGCCTTCCCAATTTTCAACAGGTGGGGGAGAGGATGTTAACCATTCAGGAGTTAAAGCATTCCAAGGATTATCCCCAGAATCCTTCCCATTTTTAATACTTAAGAATATATTGACTAAAAATGGGATAGTACTTATAGCCATTAATAGAGCTCCTAGGCTACTAATCTGATTAACAAATTGAAATTGTGGATCGTATTCCGCAACTCTTCTGGGCATTCCATTAAGACCAAGCCAATGTTGAGGAGCGAAGCATAAATTAAAGCCAATAAAAGTTATGGCAAAATGTAGTATCCCCAGTTTTTCGCTCATTAACTTACCGGTTACCTTTGGGAACCAATGATATATAGAAGAGAAGATAATAAAAACAGTCCCTCCATAAACTATGTAATGGAAGTGAGCAACAACGAAATATGTATCATGCACGTGAATATCAAAAGGTACCTGAGCAAGAGCAACTCCTGTAATACCGCCAAATACAAAATTTATAATAAATCCACATGAGAATAACATTGCACTATTGATAGATATTTTCCCACCCCATAAGGTTGCAACCCAATTAAAAAATTTAATTCCAGTCGGAACTGCTATAAATGCTGTCGCAATAGTAAAGAATAATCTCATCCAAGGAGGGGTACCACTTGTAAACATATGATGAGCCCAAACAACTAGACCAAGCACAACTATTCCCATTATTGAAAAAACCATTGTGGTATATCCAAAAAGTGGCTTTCTTGAATGCACTGGAAGAATTTCACTTACTAGGCCGAAAGCAGGAAGAACCATTATGTAAACAGCTGGATGAGAATAGAACCAAAATAAATGTTGATAAACAACTACGTTTCCGCCTAAAACAGGGTTAAAGAAACCGGTATGAGCAACAATATCAAAGCTAAGTAATATTAAAGTTCCAGCTAAAACTGGAGTTGACAAAACTACTAATAAGCTTGTGCCTAGCATCGCCCAACAATACATAGGTAATTGCATCAGCTTTAACCCCGGTCGCCTTAATTTGATAATTGTTGCAATGAAATTTATCCCTCCAAAGATAGAGCTGCCTCCGAGCAACAAAACACTCATTATCCAAATGATTTGTCCTGATTGAGGGGTGGTTATACTCAATGGTGGATAAGCCGTCCATCCTGCCTGTGCAGCTCCTTCAACAAAATAACTCGCTACTAACATTAAACCGGAAGGAGGTATCAGCCAAAAAGCTACAGCATTCAATCTTGGGAATGCCATATCTCTAGCTCCAACGTAAAAAGGAATTAAATAGTTCCCAAATGCACCATTTACTACAGGAACAATCCACAAGAAAATCATTATTGTTCCATGTAATGTTAAAACTTGGTTATATACATCTCTAGGCATAAAGTCCGACATTGGACTTGCTAATTCAATTCTTATTGCACTCGCCAAAGTTCCTCCAATTAAATAAAAAAGAAACCCGCATACAAGATATTGAATACCAATTACTTTATGATCGAGACTAAAACTAAAATATCTAAGCCATCCTTTAGGTTGAAGACTTTTGGTATTAGAATCCTGTGGATCAATTGATATCGTCATAAGCTAACCTCAGTTTTTGTGTTTTTGTTAAACCAATCTTTGTAGTCAGATTCTTCTTCAACTATTATTGAAGCTCTCATCCCCCCGTGATAAGGGCCACATAATTCCGCACATATTATTGGATATTTTCCAACTTTAGTAGGAGTGAAATTTAATATCGTAGGTTGGCCAGGAATAATATCTTGTTTTATTCTGAATTCTGGCACCCAAAAAGCATGAATTACATCTTTTGATTCCATCTTCATAGAAACTTTGCGATCAACTGGAACATGAAGCTCCCCAGAAATAAATTCCCCTTTCGGATAATTAAATAAAAAGGCAAATTGCATAGCTGAAACTTCAACAGATAAATTATTGCTAGCAACCTCATTATTTGATGCCTGACTGATTCCTGCCCATATCTTTTCTGTGTTGGAGGTCATCATTTCATGGCTATGATTTAGTTCTTTCATACCTCCCATTCGATCGTAAATGTTGTAGCTATATAAACCTATTATTAAAACAATAATAGATGGGATAATTGTCCATACAATCTCTAGGCTTAAATTACCTTCTAAAGCTATCCCATCTCCATATTGATCTTTTCTTTTTCTGAATTTAAATAAACTATATATAACGGCTATGGTCATTCCTATGAAAATTATTAATCCAATGATAAAAAGAATTTTAAAAAGTTCATCATATATAGGGGCATTTATACTTGCTTCGGCAGGGAGTAAGTTAACATTAAATCCGATCCAAAAAGATATACCAAATACAGCGGATATTATAAGTATTAAATAAAAGTTTTTATTTAACAATTGAGGTAAAAATATTATTTATATTTTCAACATATTCAAATTTTTTAATTTTGCATTGTTTGTTAATGGAAAATTATTGAAATTCACAACTTCTTAAGATTTAAAAAAAAAAGAAGTATTATTAACAACTTTTTATAGGTTTATGTCAGGAAAAAAAGATTAAAAAAACAAATAAATTTTAAAAATTAAACATTTACTTTTAATTAATGTTTGATATTTGAATCTAAATTAATATGCAGAAAAGAGAACTTTGAATAATTTGTTCAAAAACGAAATATATCAATCAAAATACAAGCCAGTTTTTCTGAAATTGGGAACCCATTGCGTTTTGGCCTTAATTGCTTTAATAGTTATTGGAGGAGCTACTAGGGTAATGGAGGCTGGTCTTGCTTGCCCTGATTGGCCTTTGTGTTATGGGACTTTTCTACCTCTTAATCATATGAATTTAAGAGTTTTTCTAGAATGGTTCCATCGTTTGGATGCTTTCCTAGTAGGGCTGTTAATTCTTTCTGAATTCATACTTTCAATAGTTTGGAGAAAACATCTACCAAATTGGTTACCAAAAACTTATTCATTATCAGTCTTCTTAGTAATTGTTCAAGGCTCTATTGGAGCATTGACAGTAATTAATCTACTTAATTCCTACTCAGTTACTGCTCATCTTTTGACAGCTTTTTTACTCCTAATAACAACAATAACTATCAATCAGAATCTAGAAAATAATAGGGTTAATAAATCATTAACTTGGTGGAAGATATTATTATTTCTCCCTCTAATACTTACTTTAGTTCAATCTTTTATTGGAGTAAGGCTTTCATCAACTTGGTCTTCACATCTCTGCTTATCTTTTAATAAACAATGTTTAATTTTAGATACTCATAAATTATTTGCTATCCCAATTTCTATTTCTATTTTATTTATTTTGGCTATCTCAATATATAAACAAGATTTGTTCCAGAGTAATTGGAGATACCTCTGCTCACTTTTGTTGCTTTTGATTTCCCAGGTTGTTTTAGGAGTATTAAGCCTTAGAACTAATTTAAGTCAACCTCTTTTTGTTATTGGTCATCAACTTAATGCTTCTTTGTTAATTGCGACCCTAACATCATTGATTTTTAGAAATCCTTACCTTAATAAAAAAATCAACAAACCATTTAATTCAGTAATAGTAGGTTTAAACTCATGAAAAGTAATTTAGAAAACTTAAATTTCCAGACTTCAATTCGTGAGCAAGTTGTACCTTCAAGAAAAAAAGTAAAACTACCTGCGTGGCTTGAAGTTGCCAAGCCTAGGTTGATTCCATTATTACTGGCTACAACTTTAGGAGGTATGGCATTAACGGAAGAATGGCCTTTATCCTCTCCTAAGCTTATATGTACTTTAGGAGGAGGCGCCTTGGCAGCCGCGGCAGCTGGAGCGCTTAATTGTTTGTGGGAAATGGACCTAGATAAGAGGATGAAAAGGACAAGTAATAGAGCTTTGCCCTCAGGTAAATTATCATTTAATACTGTTTTTTTAGGTGCAGTATCTTGTACATTGGCAGCTGCAATGCTTTTGATAAGTGGGGTAAATTATTTAGCTGCTGGTTTAACATTGTTGGGATTATGTAGTTATGTGATTTTATATACGATAATTCTTAAACCAAGAACAACTCAAAATATTGTTTTTGGTGGTGTTGCAGGAGCCATACCTCCTTTAGTAGGAGCTTCGGCAGCCACAGGTCATATAGGACTTAGTGGTTGGTGGTTATTTAGTTTGGTAATGCTTTGGACCCCAGCTCATTTTTGGGCTCTTGCAATTTTATTAAAAGATGATTATGCGTCTGTAGGTATACCTATGCTCCCTTCCGTTAAGGGTTCAGCTTTTACCGTCAAAGCTATTTCTCGCTACGGATGGGCAACTGTTTTTATGAGTATTCTTGGTGTTTTTGCTTTACCTGAGGGAGGACTCCTTTATTTGATAATGCTTTTACCTTTTAATGGAAGACTTTTACAATTAATAAATAGATTGAAAAGCTCACCAGACGATTTAGAAAAAGCTAAAGGATTATTCCGATGGTCAATACTTTATATGTTTGGTATTTGTCTGTTGCTATTGATTTCAAGAACTCAACTTTCTGTGGATTTCGAACATCAGTCTATGCAAATGTTCTTATCATTACAGGCATACTTTAATTATTAGATTGATGTAAAGTATTAGAGGATAAATTCTAGTTTGATGAATTATATACAAATTACGGATCTTTCAAAATCATATTCTGACATTAAGGCATTAAAAAATTTATCGATGGAAATTAATGCTGGTACATTATTTGGAATCTTAGGTCCAAATGGTGCGGGTAAGTCTACTCTCATAAAAGTACTAGCTACTTTAGTAGAACCAGATGGTGGTGAGGTTTTTGTAAATAATATCAATTTAATTAAAAATCCAAGAAAAATTAGAGAATTAATTGGTTATGTGGCTCAAGATATTGCTCTCGATAAAATCCTTACAGGGCGAGAGTTATTAGATTTTCAGTCGGATTTATATCATATGAATAAAAAAGAAAAATACGAAAGAATAAAATTATTAATAAATCAATTAGAGATGAATGATTGGATTGATAGAAAATGTGGAACATATTCAGGAGGAATGAAAAGAAGAATAGATTTGGCTGCAGGCCTTTTACATTTGCCCAAAGTTTTAATATTAGATGAACCAACGGTAGGTTTGGATATTGAAAGTAGAAATATAATTTGGCAACTTTTGAAAGATTTGAAGAATGATGGTATGACTATTATTTTAAGTAGTCATTATCTTGATGAAATAGATAAATTAGCCGATAGTTTGGTAATAATTGATGATGGGAAAGTTATAGCTCAAGGAACACCTGCTCAACTTAAAAATAAATTAGGAGGAGATAGAATAACTCTAAAAGTAAGAGAATTTAGTAATCATGAAGAGTCTAAAAAAATAAGTGAAATTTTATCCTCAATCAATGGAATCAGTCAGATTATAATAAATAAGGCGCAAGGTTATTCAATTAATTTTGTAGTAGATAAGGAAAAGGATTTGCTCACAAAACTAAAAGTAGAATTAGCTTTTTCAAAGTTTGAAATTTTTTCTCTCTCTCAAAGTCAACCTAGCTTGGATGATGTATATCTACAGGCGACTGGCAAAACATTATTAGATGCTGAAATTTCCATGACTGGTAAAAGAGATCTAAAAAAAGAATCGAAGCAATCAATGAGATAAAAATAATAAATTTTTTGATAACGAATTATAATAATGATTAAAAGTTCTTAAATAATGGAATTAAAACAATATAATTTATTTTTTTTATATCAAGAAACTGTTGCTTTAACCAAAAGATTATTTATCCAATTAAAAAGAAGACCTTCTACTCTTTTAGCGGGCATATTGCAACCTATAATTTGGCTCTTTTTATTTGGAGCTCTTTTCTCAAAAGCTCCTGAAGGTTTTCTACCAGGAGTTGATTCTTATGGAAATTTTTTGGGAGCAGGACTAATTGTTTTTACTGCTTTTAGTGGAGCGTTGAATTCAGGCTTGCCTTTAATGTTTGATAGAGAGTTTGGCTTTTTAAATAGGTTACTTGTCGCACCTCTAGCGAGTAGATTGTCTATTGTTTTATCCTCATTCTTTTACATAACTATTCTGAGTTTTGTTCAAAGTATTGTGATAATGATTGTTTCATTTGTTTTGGGTTATGGATGGCCTGACTTTTATGGGTTAGGAATTGTTTTTACAACATTAATACTATTAGTACTCTTTGTGACATCAATAAGCCTCTGTTTGGCTTTTGTTTTACCTGGTCATATTGAATTAATTGCTCTTATCTTTGTTATAAATTTGCCTCTTCTTTTTGCAAGTACTGCGTTAGCACCCATTTCTTTTATGCCAAATTGGCTAGGGTGGTTAGCCTCCTTAAATCCATTAACTTTTGCGATTGAACCTATCAGGATTGCTTATACTCAAACTATGAATTTAGATGTGGTGGCTTTACACGCACCATATGGTGACTTAACTTGTAAGAGTTGTATCTCAATTTTATTTTCTTTAACAGTTTTTTCTTTAATTATTATAAGACCACTGTTAAATAGAAAATTAAATTAATAAATTTATGTTTTTAAAAGATCATCTAAAAGATACTTACCAAAAAGCATCTTTTGATAATAATCATTTGATGTTAGAAAATATAATTAATGTATGG
>QCGM01000027.1:0-13785 GCA_003279925.1 Prochlorococcus sp. AG-388-B05 | reverse complement strand
AATTGATCAAGGGGCAGATTCGTTACTTTCTAAAAAAGAAATAAGTATAAAAACTAATAGATATAAAGCTTTTGATAAAAAAAATTCCTTAACTTTTATTTTTAATTCATTATCGATATGTTTTATATGCATAGCAATTTTTCTTAGAAAACAGTATGGTGCATTGTAAATAAATAAATTTTTAGTTTGAGTTCAGAGCGTTATTTAAATCACCCAACATTTGGAATGTTATATCAAGTCTCTCTAGGGATTGAGGGCAAAGATATTTATGCAACTTTGTATGCACAAAAAATGTTTTTTTTAGTAGAAGTTAGACAAAGAGAAGTCTTTTTTGAAGTTATACCCTATTTAGATGCTCGAAATCAGTCTGAATTAAACTTGCAAAGAGCTAGAAGACAAGGATCAGAAGATTTCTCAAAATGGGATAATTTATTTAGACAAACTTTTTTATAAAATTTGGAAATTTCAAATTACTTACAAATTAAAAAAAAATTGCCTCTTAATGTAAATTTACTGGCTGTGAGTAAGGGGTTTAGTATTAAAGAAATCAAAATTATAAATAATTTAGGACAAAATGATTTTGGGGAAAGTAGATTTCAAGAAGCTATTGAGAAGAAAATCTTATTAGATGATTTAAAAAATATAAAATGGCATTTCATTGGAAGAGTGCAGACTAATAAAATAAGAAAAATAGTCCAAAATTTTGCATATATTCATTCTGTAGACTCATATGAAAAATTGTTAAAGATTTCCAACGTTTCATTTGAAGAGAAGAGAAATCCAATAGTAATGTTGCAAGTCAAATTAAGTGATGATCCAAATAAAGGAGGATTTAATCCTAAAGTGTTGTTAGAAAAATGGGATCAGATTAAGGAATTTAAAAGTATCAAAATTAAAGGCCTTATGACTATCAACCCAAAGGGTTTGAGTTCAATAGAAAATATTAAACTATTTAAAAAATGCAGGCACCTAGCAGATTCCCTCAAACTTCAGGATTGTTCAATGGGAATGTCAGGAGACTGGGAGGAAGCGGTTAAAGCAGGATCTACTTGGTTACGGTTAGGATCAACAATTTTTGGTAACAGAACATATTAGTCAGCAATTAATTATATTTTATAAAAATCTTGTTTTTAAACTTGCAGTAAACTATAAGTAACGTTATTTAAGTATAGGTAGTTTATTCATTCACAAAAGATGGATATATTACTTAAGGTTTTTTGGCCTTAATTATCACTTTCAAGAGGATTTAAAAGGTGTCGCTTATTTCTCGATTAAAGGCAGTTGTCGCAGGGGATGATTATCTGGATGATGATTTTGATGAGTTGGATTATGCATCAGAGGATGAATTTAATGGTAATGATGATTTTAAACAAAATTATAAAAACTCGAATGCACTTTCAAATTCAAATCCATTTGAATTTATGAATAATAATAGGAAATCAAATGTGGTAGGAATGCCTGGTATTGCTAATTCATCTTCAGAGGTAAGCTTAATGGAGCCTAGAAGTTTTGATGAAATGCCTCAAGCAATACAGGCATTAAGAGAAAGAAAGACTGTAATTTTAAATTTGACTATGATGGATCCTGATCAAGCACAAAGAGCTGTTGATTTTGTTGCAGGAGGTACATATGCAATAGATGGTCATCAAGAAAGAGTCGGTGAAAGCATTTTTCTTTTTGCTCCTAGTTGTGTAAATGTAACTAGTTCTTTCCCAGAGGAGGCTTCTCCCTCTAATGTTTCAAGCAAAAAGACATCTCAATATAAATTTGACACTAACACAACTCCAGAGCCAGCTTGGGGAGAATCTAAACTATCGGCTTACAATTAACTAATCTGTGACTAGTAAAACTGCAGTCATTGGATTTGGAAATATTGCAAAAGCTATTATAACTCCACTATTTGATAAAAAATTACTAAATCCAAAGGATGTTTATTGTTTAGTAAATACAAAAAAAAGTTTAGAAAATATCAGAAAAAACTATAAATATGATATTAATATTTTTCAAGCGAACTCCAAAGGTTCGGAAATTATATGGGATTGTAAAGTTAAACTTCTCTCTGTAAAGCCTCAGCAACTTAAAAATATAATTGAATTAGAAAAAAATAAAAATAATTTATTGGTTTCTATTTTAGCGGGTGTATCTTTAGAAAAACTTATCAAAAAATTTCCAAATCATAAATGCGTTAGGGTAGTGACTAATATTCCAATAACAATTGGTAAAGGTTTAACTGGAATTTCATGGGGAGATGAAATAACGGATGATCAGAAGCAATTCATAAAAAGATTATTTGAAAATTCTAGTAGGATTTATGAATTTCCTGAAGATTTACTTGATATTTTTTTAGCAGTAACTTCTTCCGGGCCAGCTATAATCGCCTTAATTATTGAAGCTTTAAGTGATGGAGGTTTAAGCGGCGGATTGCAAAAAAGACTTTCTGAAGAACTTGTTACGGAAATGATTTTAGGCACTGTTAGTTTAATAAAGGAAACTAATTTAACAACTGCTGAGCTTAAGAATATGGTAACTTCTCCTGGAGGTACCACCATATCAGCACTAAGGGTTTTAGAGAATAGGAGTTTAAGGTCTGCTCTAATAGAAGCAGTAGTCTCTGCAAGTAATCGTAGTAAAGAATTTCATTAAGGGTTAGATATTTTTATAGTATCTAAGTAAAGTTTTTCCAGAACTTCAATATTTTTTTTAATTGTATATCTTTCAATTACTCTTTCACGTCCTTTTTCCCCTAGAGCCTTTGTGAATGAAGGATGATCTACCAAAATTGGAATTATAGTTTTTAATTGAGTGACAACATTTTCAGTAGAGATCACAATGCCTGCTCCATTATCTAAAACCTCACCATCAGCTCCAGCATCAGTTGCAACACATGCCGTACCAGTGGACATTGCCTCTAAGAGTGATAAGGATAGTCCCTCTATTAAACTCGGTAAAAAAAACACCTCTGCGATTTGCATAATTGCTACTCTGGTTTCTAAATCAGTTTCTGATCCCCACCAAATTAATTTATCTTTTCCTAGATTAGAAAAACTATTTTCCAGTGTAGGCTTCATTGGTCCGTCTCCAACAATTACTAGTTTGCAATTATTAGTTTTTGTTTGACGCCAGGATTTTAAAAGAGCCTCAATATTTTTTTCGTTAGCAATCCTTCCCATATATATAAATATTCTTCCTTCCCCTAGTTTACTTTTAACTAAATTATATTTTTTACTTTTTACTTTCACAGGTTGCCAAATACTTTCATCAACTCCATTTGGAATAATTATTTGCTTTTCTTTACTAACGCCTAGGTTTTCTAGAAGTGTTTTTTGAGGTTCTGAAAAAACAATTATTTTATGAAATTTAGCGAGAGAGGGCGCATAAAGTTGATAAGTTAGTTGTTGAGTACTTGCAGTTAAGTTCCTATTATTTTTATCAAATGCGGGATGAAATGTCCCTACAAGTGGGAGGTTTATTTGTTTGCAAAGTTCAGGCAATCTAAAGTCGAGAGGAGATAAAGTTAGACTTGCATGAACTATATCTGGCTTTAATCTCTCTAATGAATGTCTTAGTTCTTTTTCTGCTCTTGGAGAAGGGATCGTATAAACTTGTGATTTAATTAAGTAAGGAAGACTGACCTCTGGATCGTTTGCTAAAAATAAGGGTTTAGATTCGTTTGCATTAGAGGGATTATCAAAATGTATAAAACTTACTTTATGGCCTCTCACTTTTAATTGTTCAGTAGTTAAATTTCCATAACTTACATTTCCGCAAAAGGGAGATTTTTTACCTAACCAGGCAACACGAACCACATCAAATTAATCAACTATTTATAAAGTTAACAGTCAAAGTTACAATCATCGAGATCTTTTAATTTAATAACAATTTAACCCTTAATTATCTATAAAATTCTCTTAACATTTTTAGTGACGATAATTCTTTTTCTAATTGAGCAGAGATCCAATTTTCAACAATTGATAATATCTTAAGCCAAACTTTTTTAGGTCCTAATAATTCTCCATTTGATTTGATTGGTAATTCTGCGAAAAGAAGTCTTTGTAAAAGAGCAATTTCAGAAGCATTCACTTTTAAAACACTTTCTTCATCTTCTACTGTAGAAAATCCCTCATTTGGTAAATAGGAACATTGCCAATCCCAGTTACCTAAGGGTGGAATTATAGCCTCGCCCGTTTTACAGCAAAAATTTACAGGAATATTTATCCCTCCAATTGCTAATAAATGAATTATAGATTGAATACTCATTGAAAGCATTTTGAAGTCCTCTTCACTTTCAAGGTTATATTCATAAATTCGATCTAAATGAATAAGTACGCTAGACAAGTAATCTTTTTGCTTGTCGTTGTTTCCAACTAATAAAAAGGTTAATTCAGTTATTGCTTGGGCTGCAGCAAGACATTCAATATTTTTCCCTAATCCGTTGTAGCTTTTGAGAATTTTAATCTGACGAACAGACTTGAGACTTCTTTTCCCAAAGATCTGAAAACTTAAATATGTTAACGGAGTAGCTGCAGCAAGACTACTTTTTGGACGCCTGGCGCCTGGAGCTGCAAGCCTAATAATACCTTGTTCATCTGTTAAAACAGTTATTAATCTTCCACTCTCACCTAGCGGACTAGCTTTAATACAAAGACCTTTTATTCTACTTTCGCCTGACATTTAAATAAGTCTAATTTCTTTAAAAATCTCATTAAAATTTGAAGTTCCAATACAATCTATACCTGAATCAAATAAATCAACAACTTGGGTTAGTTTTTTTATGCTTCCCACCACTTTTATAGAATTCTGGTTGCCAATAAATTTTAATATTTCAACTATATCAACTTTAGAAATAGCAGGTCCAAAACCATCTCCAAATTGAAAATTTGTTATTCCTAATTCAAGAGAAATTTCTATGGCTTTTTCAAAAAGTTCTTTATCTAATTTTGTTTTGTTTATGATTATAGTGACTGGTAATTCTGAAGCATTAATACTCTCAATTTCACTGGCAAAACTATTTAAATCATTTTTAGATAGTTTTAGAAAATTAGGGATGTATTCTATTCCGCTTGCACCATTATCTTTTGCATAGCAAACAAATTCATCAATAAAATCAAGTGGTAAATCAGCTAATGGATAAGAAATTAGAGTATTTATATTTACTTTATGATTGTTTAATGCATCTTTTATAGGACTTAAAAAGTTAAGAGATGTAGAAACATTTCTAATATTATATTTTTGAATTAAATCGCAGTTGGCATTTAATTCTTCCAAAGATAAATAAGGATTAATTATTATTGCATGTATCTTTTCATTTAATTCGTAATCGATATTAAACATTTTTAGTATTATTTAGCCTGGATTAATCCGTAACCACCATGATTCCTTTTATAAATAACTTGTAGTTCATTATTTACTTTATTTCTAAATACATAAAATTCATGATCAATAAAATCTAATTGTTTTCTAGCCTCTTCCAAAGAGATAGGAATCATTTCAAAATATTTTTTTTTAATAGATGGTTCAGGTAATCTCACCTCTCTTTCCTCGTTGAATATATTTTTATCTATAGAATCTGATTTTTCAATTGCATTGGAATAAGAATTTTTATTCTTTACAAGATTATTATGTAATTTTTTATTATGCCTCTCTTTATATTTCCGTAGTTTTCTACAAAGTTTATTTGAAACCAAATCAATACTTGAATATAGATTCTCTGTTTTTTCTTCAGCTCTGATAATAGTTCCATTAGCAAAAATTGTAACTTCAGCTGTTTGGAATGAAACTCTTGGATTCTTTTCGATTGAAAGGTGTATATCTACTTCTTTAACGATATCCTTATAGTGATGCGTTGCTTTTTCTATTTTTGCCTCAGTATATTTCTTTAATGCCTCTGTAAGTTCGAGATTCTTTCCATGGATTAAAATTTTCATAATAAATCTAAAAATATTTTCATGTTTCCTAAATCTACATAACTATGATTAATAGAACATCAATAATTAAACAACCTGATAAAATTTCATTTTTTAATGATGTATATAAATTACAAAAAGAATATCAAGACTCATTAATTTCCGGTAAATCAAATATGAATTTTATTTGGTTAGGAGAGCATCAACTTTGTTATACAGTCGGAAGAGGTTCGAATATGGATAACTTGCTTTTCTCAGCAGATGAACAAGATGTATTTAAAATTGATAGAGGTGGTGAGGTTACATGCCATATGCCAGGACAGTTAGTTACTTATTTAGTTTTAGATTTGAGTAATTTTAATAAAGATTTAAATTGGTATTTAAGAAAAATTGAAAAAATAATTATTAAATCTCTAAGGAGTTTTAATATTAATTGCTCTACTAAAGATGGATTTACAGGTGTGTGGATTGGAGAAAGGAAAATTGCTTCAATCGGTATTGGATGCAAACGGTGGGTAACAATTCATGGCTTTTCAATAAACGTTAACTGCAAATTAGAAAATTTTAATAAGATTGTTCCTTGTGGTATTGATGGCTGCCAAATGGCAAATATGTCTGATTACAATAAAAATGTAGATATAAAAGAAGTTAAGAAAATTGTTAAAAAAATCATTCATGAAGAGTTTAATTTTAATTTTGTATCAGAATAGAAACTTAAAAGATTTGGTAATTTCATAAATATGAAAGAATTAGCATATTGGCCTGCAGCAAAATCTCTTTCAAAAAATGAAAAATTTACAAGTAAAAGGAAAGATATAAATAATCTTGATCATGTTGATCAAATATGGGAATACTTAAAATTAAGATGTGGGAATACAATAGCTATTAATGATTTGAGAGGAAAAAATAAAGAAAAATTTTCCTATTCTGAGTTAGCTAATTTAATCACTAAAGTCTCTAATTCTTTTAAAAATTATGGATTAGTTAAAGGTGATGTTGTCACATTAATATCTGAAAACTCACCAAGATGGTTAATAGCTGATCAAGGGTTGATGCGATTAGGAGCTATTAATGCTGTAAGAGGTATTAATTCACCTTCAGTAGAATTAGAGTACATAATTGAGCATTCCAATTCTGTTGGTCTAATTGTTCAATCTAAGGAAGTTTGGTTGAAATTAAATAAAAAAAATGAATTAAAAAAAAGATTTAAATTTATAATTAATCTGGAAGATGAACAATTTGAAGATTTAATAAATTGGCCTGAATTTATAAAAGCAGGAGAAAAAAATCTTTTAAAAAATAATAGTTTCGAAAAATATAATCATCATAGTAACGATATTGCCAGCATTCTCTATACATCAGGGACAACAGGTAAACCAAAAGGTGTTCCCCTAACACATGCAAACTTTTTACATCAAATCATTAATCTAGCCCATATCGCCGATCCAGAACCGGGAACTTCTGTCTTGAGTGTATTACCTATCTGGCATTCATATGAAAGAAGTGCTGAATATTTCTTTTTTTCATGCGGGTGTACTCAATTTTATACAAATCCAAAATTCCTGAAAGATGATATTAAACAAGTTAAGCCAGTTGTTATGGCTACTGTTCCTAGGCTATGGGAGGCTATTCATGATGGCTTTTTCTTGGCTTTAAAAAAAATGCCTCCTAAAAAACAGAAAATCATAAAGGTTTTGATAAAGAATAGTTCTATTTTTAAAAGAAATTTACGAAAGATCAGAAATTTAGAAATTAATCAAGTAAGTTCCTTAGCAAAAGTATCTTTGACAATATCTGTAATAGGAAGATTTTTTATACATAAGATATCTTCTACTTTTTTATGGCCAAGTATTTTGAAACAATTATGTGGAGAAAAACTTAAATTTCCGATCAATGGTGGGGGTGCTTTACCTGAGCACGTAGATTTGTTTTTTGAATCTTTAGGAATAGATGTTCTAGTCGGTTATGGATTAACAGAAACTAGTCCAGTACTAACTTGTAGAAGAAGAGAACTTAATGTGAGGGGATCTTCTGGACAGCCATTGGCATTTACTGAAATTAAAATAATGAATGAAGAAAAAGATAAGATTTTAAAATTTAAAGAGATAGGCAAGATTCTTGTTAAGGGACCTCAAGTTATGAAAGGTTATTTGAATAATATTTCAGCTACTAAAGATGTTTTATCAAATGATGGTTGGTTTGATACTGGAGATTTGGGTTTTCTTATTCCAAATGGATCTTTGGTTATAACAGGGCGAGCAAAGGATACGATAGTTCTTTCTAGTGGAGAAAATATAGAGCCAAGTCCACTTGAAACTGAGATTCTTAGTTCTGAATTTATTAATCAAGTTCAATTAGTAGGTCAAGATAAAAAATGTTTAACAGCACTTGTCGCTCCAAACATAGAATTAGTAGAAAATAAATTCTTTGAAAATGATATTTCCAAATTAAATACGAATAAAAAAATTGGCTTGTTTTTTAAGTCGCAGATAAATAATTTGCTAAAAAACAGATTAGGAGCAAGATTTGAGGAACAGGTATTAGATTGCTTTTTTGTTGATGCTTTTACTTTAGAAAATGGTTTATTGACTCAAACTCTTAAGCAGAAAAGAAGAGAAATAGTTGATTTATATTCATCGCAAATAGAAGAAATGTATAAAAAATAAATTAAAAAAGAAAAATCTCTTTGATATCTCTATATTGAGAGGGTAAATTAATTTTTTATGGAAACCAAAAACTCTATATCCATCAAACGTTCAATAGCAATAAAAGCTATTGTTACTCCTACTTGGAAAGAAGATGCTGAGAAGGAATTAAGTAATGCGATTTCCGCAGTTGACCAACAGCTATCACAACTTGAACAAGAAGGTCAACAAATAGTTAGTAATATAAGATCACAGTCAGTAAATCCATTAGATCCTAGAGTTCAAGAGCAAGTTGGCCAAGTTCAGCAACAAGTTGGTGCAAAAAGAAACGAACTAGAAGAGCAAAAAAGAAATCTATTGCAACAACAAAGCCAAGTTCGTGATTTAAAAATGGATGAAATTGTTGATCAAGGACAGGTTGATAGCTTTTGTGATGTTTCCGTTGGGGATAATCTTATTAATAAGATGCAAGTTTCTATAACAGTTAAAGATGGGATAATTCAATCGATTAATAATAACGAATAAATTTAAAGGTTTAAATTCCTTTTGAATGTAAATCATAGTTTCTTTGGCGCTATTTTTTTGTAAAATATAAACATAACCATCTTTAGGAGTTTTGTAAGTTCTTAAAGCTAGTAAAACTTTAAAAAATCTATCTGATGTCTCACGAAATATTTATGCCAGCTCTTAGTTCTACTATGACTGAAGGCAAAATTGTTGAATGGTTAAAGAATCCTGGAGATAAAGTTGAAAGGGGAGAATCTGTTTTAGTTGTTGAATCAGATAAAGCTGATATGGATGTTGAATCTTTTCAAGATGGATATCTTGCTGCAGTACTAATGCCAGCTGGTAGTACTGCTCCAGTTGGTGAAACCATTGGACTTATTGTAGAGAATCAGGATGAGATAGCTTCTATACAAGAACAAAATAAAGGTAAACAGACTGAAGTATCCAGTGATGCTCAACTTGAATTGCCAAATAACAAACCTGAAATAAAAGAAGAAAAGCAAAAAGAGGTGCCTCAAAATAATGAGCAGGAAGTTGAGATTAAAAGGGAAAAAGTGCTAATTACCTCTAATGAGATTCAATTTAACGCCTCTACTAGTAATAATTCTTCAAGAGTAATAGCATCTCCAAGGGCAAAAAAACTTGCTTCTACAATGGGAGTTGAATTAGCAAAAGTGCATGGATCAGGACCTCATGGAAGGATTCAGGCTGATGATGTACTGAAGGCAAATGGCCAACCTGTGTCTATTCCATGGATAGGAGAGGGAAGTTCTCCCGCTAGTATTCCCAGTCCTCATGTTCAGGCTGAAAGGAAGTCAGAGACATTAGGGAATAGTTTTGGAAACCCCGGGGAAACTGTTCAATTTAATACTCTTCAAAAAGCTGTCAATAAGAATATGGAATCAAGTTTAAATGTTCCATGTTTTAGGGTTGGGTATTCAATTAATACTGATAAATTGGATAATTTTTACAAGAAAGTAAAGCAAAATGGAGTTACTATGACTGCGTTGTTAGTCAAGGCAGTTGCAAAGACACTTAAAAAACATCCCCAAGTTAATTCAAGCTTTTCAGAAAACGGAATTTCTTATCCAGAAAATATAAATATTGCTGTGGCTGTTGCTATGGAAGATGGAGGGTTGATAACTCCAGTATTAAAAGAACCTTGTAACACTGATTTATTTGAATTATCTAGAGAGTGGAAAGATCTTGTGAAAAGATCTAGAGCAAAACAATTAGAACCAGATGAATACTCAACAGGAACATTTACTTTGTCAAATTTAGGAATGTTTGGTGTTGACAGGTTTGATGCAATACTTCCACCGGGTACAGGTTCGATTTTAGCCATAGCATCATCGAAGCCAACAGTTGTTGCTAATAATGATGGCTCAATATCTGTTAAAAAAATAATGCAAGTAAATTTAACCGCTGATCATAGAGTAATTTATGGTGCTGATGGTGCATCATTCTTAAAAGACTTGTCTTCTCTTATTGAAAACGAGCCAGAAACACTTGTAGCCTAAATTTAATTGAATTTTGAAATTCATAATGAAGAAATAGATCATAAGCTAGAAGCTTATGATTATATTCTGGATGAAACATTAATTGCTAATAAACCTTCTAAAATAAGGCATGAATCTAGATTAATGATAGTTAGAGATAGTTCGTTAGAAGAAGACTTTACAACAAATAAATACACAAAGAATCTCTTGGACGAACTTAGAAAGGGTGATTTGGTAGTTGTAAATGATACGAAGGTGATGAAAGCAAGGTTAAAGGTTGAATTAGAAAATGGGAGATTAGTCGAATTATTAGTTTTGGAGAAAGCAGATCAATCTACTTGGCTATGTTTAGCAAGGCCTGCTAAAAAGCTAAAAATAAACAGTCAATTAAATTTAAAATCATCCTTGGCAAAAGATATAAAATTGCATATTTCTGGAATTGATAAAGAAACTGGAGGAAGATTTATCAAGTTTCCAGAAAATATAAATGATCTAATCTCAATGAATAATCTCCTTGATATATATGGAGAAATACCCCTCCCTCCATATATAAAAAGCGCCGAAGAAGAATCTTTTCATGAAAACAATTATCAAACTGAGTATGCAAGTAATCCTGGAGCAGTTGCTGCGCCAACAGCAGGATTACATTTAAGTAAAAGTCTTATTTCAAAATTAAAAAAAAAAGGCATATTAGTTATGCCAATTACTTTGCATGTAGGTTATGGAACATTTAAGCCAATTGATCAAGAAGATTTATCTAATTTAAAACTTCACAAAGAGTGGGTCAGTGTTAGTAGGAAAGTGGTGGAAGAAATAAAAAGAATAAAAAAAACAGACAGAAGAGTAATAGCTATTGGCACTACTAGCGTAAGAGCTCTTGAAAGTTGTTATTCGTATGAAATGGAAGACCTAATTCCTATAGCTAAGTATGTTGATTTAGTAATTAAGCCAGGCTATAAATTCAAAGCAGTTGATGGATTATTAACTAATTTTCATCTTCCAAAGAGTTCATTATTACTCCTAGTAAGCGCAATGATTGGTAGAGAAAGATTACTAAATCTATATAAAAATGCCATAAAGGAAAAATTTAGATTTTTCTCTTATGGCGATGCTATGTACATTTCTCCAGATTCATTTCTGGTGAACAAATAAATTTAAGCTTTAACTGGCTCCTCAATTATTCCACTTGGAACTTCAGTAAACATAATTGATGATAAATACCTCTCAGCTAAATCTGGCAAAACAACCACTATAGTTTTTCCTGCATATTCATCTTGCTCAGCTAATCTAACAGCAGCAGCAGCAGCAGCCCCACAAGATATCCCTACGAGAAGACCTTCTTCTTTTGCCAATCTAAGAGCCATCTCGATTGATTCATCATTCGTAACCTGTTCAACTTTATCAACAATTGATAAATCAAGATTTTTTGGAATAAATCCTGCTCCTATGCCTTGTATTTTGTGTGGTCCAGATTTAACTTCTTCGCCATTCATTGTCTGTGTAATAACAGGGCTATGTGATGGTTCTACTGCAACAGAAACAATATTCTTGCCCTTCTCTTGTTTGATGTATCTTGAAACTCCTGTAATTGTTCCACCTGTTCCAACCCCAGCAACAAAAACATCAATCTCACCATCGCAATCATCCCAAATTTCAGGCCCAGTTGTTTTGAAATGAATTTCTGGGTTTGCTGGATTATCAAACTGACCCGGCATGAAGTATTGAGAGGGATTACTTTCTGCGATCTCTTTAGCTTTGGCGATTGCTCCTGGCATACCTTTAGAAGCCTCTGTTAAAACAATTTCGGCGCCCAATACTGCCATAACTCTTCTCCTTTCAATAGACATAGATTCCGGCATTGTAAGGATTAGTTTGTAACCTCTTGCTGAAGCAGTAAAAGCTAGGGCAATTCCAGTATTTCCAGATGTAGGCTCAACAATGGTTTTGTCTTTTGTAAGCTTTCCGCTTTTCTCCGCATCCCATATCATGTTTGCACCAATCCTGCATTTAACACTATAGGCAGGATTTCTTCCTTCGATTTTTGCTAATACAGTAGCTTTTGCGTTTTTAGTAACTGATTTTAATTTTACTAATGGAGTGTTTCCAATAGCAAAACTGTTGTCCTCATAAATTTTTGCCATTTATATTATTGAGAATATTTACATTAATACTAACTATTTTTTCTGAAAAAGAGTATAAAAGTTTTTATACGGTAAATACTAGGTATTTAAAAATTATTTAATGCTTCAGAAAAGGTTTTCCATAAGTGATCTTTATCTTCTAGTCCAACAGATACTCTAATAAGGTGCGAAGGAATGTTAAAACTTTCAACCCAATCTAATTCGTCATAATGAGCTAATAAAACATAAGGACATACAAGGGTAAATTTTGTACCTAAACTAGGTCCTTTTGATATTTGAAGAGAATCATAAAACTTTTTAGCTTTCTCAAGACCTCCTTTTAATTCAAACGATAATAAGCAACCATATCCCCCATCAGAAGTAAGTATGGAATTGAAATTAGGACAATTTTCGGGATGGAAAATATTTTTGATCTCTTTACGGGTTTCTAATCTTTTTTTTTAATTCTAAACATGCATTATTTTGCTCAAAAACTCTTTGTTTTACATCTCTACTAGCTTTTTCGAGTGAAACCATATCGCCATCTGAAAGCATTGGAAGGTTGATTTCATTTAAAGCATTTCTAAACTGATCAATCCATCTGCTTTTTGGATTTAGTATTAGTGAGCCAGCAAGAATATCCCCGCTACCTGAAAAGATTTTTGTTAGTGAAGTGAAAACGATATCTGCATGTTCTAGAGAATTTATATTTAAATTTGAACCAATAGTATCGTCAACTATCACAGGTATATTTAATTTATTAGCTATTTCTGAAATTTTTTTTATGTTCACACATTTGAGCATTGGATTACTTGGTAATTCAATAATTAAGGCTGCTGGATTTATTTTTATCATTTCTAATTCAATATCCTTGCAATTTTCCTCTGTTATTAACTTGGCTCCATGAAATATATTCATTGGTAATTTAAGTACATCTACATATGGGAAACCAATTTGAAGTGTAGGTCTATTTGGAAATAATTTATATATTATTTCTAATGATGTGTATAACGCTGACATGCCAGAAGAGGTCAAGTGAACATCATTAGAGTTTGTTTTTGTAAACTTAGAAATTCTATCTTTTATTCTTTGACAACTTTCTATCGCTAAA
>QCGM01000026.1:0-14138 GCA_003279925.1 Prochlorococcus sp. AG-388-B05 | reverse complement strand
ATTTTTTAATTGATTGATTGCAGTAGCATTAATATTACATTCGGCAAGTTGATTCAAAAATTTATTTAAATCAGTTTTCAGAGAGTTAATTCGCAAATCAATGGAGGGTTTTTTATTAAATGCCTTGGCGATATTTCTAGCTTCTTTTATTCCTACCCAATTAACAATTTCTTTTACAAGCCATATTGGTAATGACTCAAGAGAAGACAATCTCTCTATTTCATCTGAGGATATTTTGGGGACATTTTCTTTTTCTATATGTCTAACGGTATTTCGTAATATTGCGTTTACAGTTCCAGCCAAACCTTTTAAATCAGTTTTCTTTGCAACTTCTACAGTTGAAGAAATAGCCGCAGAAAATGGTATTTTATCCATTTTTAATAATTGATATAAACCTATATGTAAAAGCCATCTTAGTTTTGGTGGTTGCTTTATATGAGAAAGTTTTGATGTATGGTCTATCCAAATGTCAAGAAATTTTCTATATCTAATACATCCAAAAGATAATTCCGTTATAAATGCTATATCTAATGAATTGAACTCATAATTTTTTAGTACCTTTTCTAGAGCATGATCTGAATAAATTCCTGAACTTACTTTTAATAGAATTTCCCAAGAGGCTTTTCTTTGAAGGTACCCTTTAATCAATTTATAAAATCTTGTTTAGTAATATATGCTAAATATACTATTAATTATGAATATTGTTCTTAGCTATTAATTGATGTATTAAACCAAATAAAACCAAGAACACTTACTAAGGTTAAATTGAATCCCAAAAAAATATAGATGTTAAGAGAATGGACTTTTTCTCTTGAAAATAATTTATTTTTTTTCATTTGTGATTAGAACAAAATTTAAAGAGATTAAAAGTGAATTACCATTTATTTTTCCTAAATCAAAAACATCTCTAGCTTCGAAAGGAATTAATTCTTTTAGAGCAGTTAATTTTAAATACAAATTTATTATCCAATCTAAATTTTAAAAAAGTTAACAAAAGATTAAAAAATGTATTTAGATAATTTTTTTGATTAATTAATTATCTATTTAACTATTAATCTAACACATGTTTTTAATATTTATTGATATCATTAGATTCTCTTAAGTTTTAACATTGACCATAAATTTAGTGTTTATTTTAATAAAGATTACTAATAAATTCCTCAGCTATTCTTAAATGACCATTTAGCTTTTCTTCACTCATTTTATCTAAATTTCTTGTTAACATTGCGAGTCTGTATTGTTTTCTAAAATAAGTTTCATTATCTTTTATAAACTTCCAAAACAAACCATCCCAGATTGAACACCATGGACCACTTTTATAATCAGACATTTTTTTCACATAATTTGAGCTAGAAATATAAGGTTTTGTTGAAAAGATCCCTCCATCGCTAAACTGACTCATTCCATAAACATTAGGGACCATTACCCAATCATAAGAATCTATAAACATTTCCATAAACCATTTATAAACGTGATCAGGATGTATACGACATAAAAGCATAAAGTTACCTATTATCATAAGCCTCTCAATATGATGACAATAACCGTATTTAATAATATTATTTATGACTATATCTACTGGATCGATTCCTGTGGTTCCCTTATAGAAACACTCAGGCATAGGCTTATTATCAAAATTCCAAAAATTAGTAGTACGCATTTGGCTACCATATTTTTCATAAACTAAGCAAATAAATTCTCTCCATCCAACTATTTGACGAATAAAACCTTCTAGAGAGTTAATAGGAACTTTATTTTTTTCACCATAAGTTAATGCCTTATCTATAACTTCTTTTGCTGTCAATAAACCGCTATTTAAAAGAGGGGAAAGTAAACTATGCCATAAAAAGACTTTTTCCTTACTAATTGCATCTTCATAATCGCCAAATAAAGAAAATCTATTTTCGAAAAAATCATGAAGCCAACTATCAGCTTCTTGGAAATTAGTTGGATATATAAAATAATTACTTTCACCTATAAACTCTATCTGTAAATTAGAAATTATCTTTTCAGCCTGAATTACAAACTGATTTTTTGGAAATTTTAAGATTTCAGGAATGTTTATGTTCTTGGGTAATTTTTTTCTATTTAATTCATCAAAACTCCATTTACCTCCTTGAGGTGAGCCATCAGGATTCAATAATATATTTTGACTTCTTCTTTGATTCTCATAAAATCTACCCATCAAGGGTTTTTTGGGATTAGATTTAAAAGATTTTCGTAAGTCTTCATTAGTTATAAACATTGGGGATTGGAAAACCTGTAATTTAAGATTGTTGGCTTCAACAAATCTATTTATCCTCTTCATAATTAAAAAATCATGAGGATTTATAATATTTATCTTTTGGTATTTTCCTTGCAAATAATTTGATAAATACTCTACGGTGGAAAGATTATTTTTATTCTCAATATAAATAACTTTAAATCCTAAATTTTGCAGATATTTTTCATATGCCAGCATTGAAGCTTTATGGAAAATTAATTTATTTTTGTGATTAATTGACTTTTGAAATCTATCATTACCAAAAAATAATGAATCTTCCATCATCAAAATTTCACAACTTAACTTCAAGAGTGAGCTTTCTCTAAAAAGTTGATTTGGAAATATAATCGATATCTGATTCATACTATTGACTTCCTATTTCTGCATCTATTAGAACAGTATTTAACCTCCTTCCAACAATCTTTCCATTTTTTGCGCCAATTAAATGGCCTGTTGCAAACGGGACATATTTTGCTTGGTAGGATTTTCAAAATTTATAATTTTCTTTTATGAGTAGATTTAAATCTAGTTGAATCTTTAAGTTCCATATGTTTTGTTTTTCTTCCAGAAACTCTTTTTCTCCAAACTTTAAATGATTTTGGCTTGAGATTATTTCTCATTATTTTTATAGCATCTTCTTCTTTTAAGCCAAATTGATACTCAATCGCTTCAAAAGGAGTCCTATCTTCCCAACACATCTCGATTAATCTATCTATATCAATAATTTCCATTTTTATTGCTTACATTCAGAACTACAGAGTTTTTCAATATTTGATCTGCCAGTAATTTTAAGTCTGTATTTTGCCCAAAATTTGTAAAATAACCTCAAAACCGGCGCAAGGAATTCAATTTTCAAAGGATAGTAAACCCACCCTAACCCTATTAATTCATATGAATATGCTAATACGTCTAGCCCTTTGATAATATTTCCATTTTCTAAAATCCCATGAAGATTTGACATTGCTTCTGCATATGAGATGTCCTTAAAAAGAATAGGATTGTAATCAACATTATTAATATCAACAAAGTCAATTTTATTTAACTCGTCTTTGCTTTTTAAGAAATTGGCTTCTCTAACACATAATGGACAACCACCATCAAATAAAAAGATTAATTTATTTTGCATCTTACCTTTTTTATTTAAATATAAAATTTAAATAACTTTTTTGTGGACAATAAAAAAACTTAAAGATTTTAAAAGATTTTATAAACGTAACTGATGGATTTTCAAAAGAAGCTTTATAAAGCCTTAATAATTTGTTTCTCTAATTCAATCAAAATTTTCCTAATGTATTTAATAATAACCATTGATTAAGGGATACATCAATGGTTTAATTTTTTAATCGTCTAAAAGATGAACTCCTTCTCCAATGTCTGGAGCAAACTTACAATATTTTTCAAACACAATTCCAACTCCTCTCATCTTCTCTCCAAGTTCATCGTTAAATTGCTTCCATTCTTTTGATTCATGCTCTGGTAATGTCCAGCCCTGGGCTTCCACCATACTCGTTATAACCGTGTAATCCCATTCAATGTAAGCCATTTGATCTCGTCTAAATTACTAAAACATTATAAACTAAATAACCGATTAATTAATCTATAGATTGAATTTGAAGTAATATAAAACCAATCATTTAAAACTTAAAAAAATTTATATTTTAAATTATATTTTTTGTAGCGAATATAATTAAATTAACTTTAAACATTTTTAAGATGTCAATTTTGCTAAGAAGATTTGAGCGAATAAAAAATGTTTTAAATTGCAGGATGAAAAACTTAACGGTTCTGGTAGAGGCAGTAAATAAGCCACACAATTTATCTGCGATATTAAGAACATGTGATGCGGCGGGAGTTTTTGAAGCGAATTTTATTAGTGAAAAAGATAAAGTTAAAACTTTTAACAGTACAGCTCAAGGGAGTCAAAAATGGGTCAAATTAAATAATCATGAGACAACAATCTCTGCAGTATCTGAACTAAAAAAGAAAGGTTTTAAATTATATGGAACAACACTAAATGAGAGATCAACTGATTACAGGAATTTTGACTATTCAGAAAATACTTGTTTTGTTTTAGGAGCAGAAAAGTGGGGTTTAAGTGATCAGCTAATTTCAAAAGTTGATGAATCAATCTTCATTCCAATGTCAGGAATGGTCCAATCTTTGAATGTTTCAGTAGCAGCTTCTATTTTACTTTTTGAAGCTATTCGACAAAGAGAAAGTAAGAGTTTACTTCCTCTTAAAGGAGAAGGTTTAAGTGCAGAAGAATACGAAAAAACATTATTTGAATGGAGTTATCCTGAGTTAGCTTCTATATACAGAAAGTCTGGAAATAAATATCCAAAGATAAATCAGTATGGAGAAATTAATGAAGTTGTTAATAACTAAAAAATATCAAAATTAACTTTTCAATTCTCAAAAATATTTTCTAGTTCTTCTCCTATAAAAGAAAGACCTAAGACTAAAAAAAACATTGCTAATCCAGGGAATAATGCAGTCCACCAAATCCCAGTTGGTATTGCCGCAAGCGCAAGATTAAGATCACTGCCCCATTCTGGAACATTTGCAGGGACTCCTAACCCTAAAAATCCCAAACTTCCTAATACCAAAACAGCATCCGCAGCATTTAAAGTAAGGAGAATAGGTAAAGGAGTTATCACATTTGGAAGTATATATTTAAAAATTATAGTTTTAACATCAGCCCCCGAAACCCTTGCAGCTTCAACATATGTCTCTGATTTTATTAACATTGTTTGATTTCTGATTAATCTAAAATACTGAGGAGAATAAACTATACATAGGGCTATAGAGGCATTAATAATCCCTTTACCAAGTACAAAAGCTACTACTACTGAGAGCAAAATAACAGGGATTGAAAAAATAGTATCCATTACAAGTGATAAGAATTTATCAAGGATCCCTCCAAAATATCCACTCAACAACCCTAGTGGAAGGCCTAAAATTAAAGCAAAGAAAATTGCAAGGAATACAACTTCAATAGCTATAGATGAACCTTGTAAAGTTCTTAAACAAACATCCCTTCCTAATCTATCAGTACCACATAAATGCTTTAAGGAAGGTGGTGCAAAAATATCATTACTAAATGATGATAAAGAATAACCAAAAAAGTTATTAGCCTCTAATATTTTCATGATTAATACTATTAAAAGATATGAAAGTACAATTAAAAATCCAGTCCTTCTAATGTTCTGAGCAACTTGATTAGATGAGTTTGAATTCACAAATTTATGATTATTCGAATCAACTAAAATATACCTATTGTTTCAAAGATTAAATAGCTTTTAGTTTTTATTTGAAATTAATTACTGATTTAATTTCAGAACTGCCATAAAAGCTTCTTGAGGTACATCAACTTTACCCATTGCCTTCATCCTCTTTTTCCCTTTAGCTTGCTTCTTCAAAAGTTTCTTTTTTCTAGAGATATCTCCCCCATAGCACTTAGAGAGGACATCTTTTCTTAATGCACTAATACTTTCGCTTGCAATAATACGACTACCTATTGAAGCCTGAATTGGTATTTTAAATTGTTGTTTTGGTATTAGCTCCTTTAATTTCTCTACTAAGCCCCTACCAATTCCATAGGCCTTATCTTTATGAACAATGGAAGTTAAAGGATCAGCTCTTTCAGAATTTATAAGAACATCTAACCTAACGAGATCGTTTTTTCTATATCCAATCAAATGATATTCCATTGATGCATATCCTTGAGTTCTACTTTTCATTTGATCAAAAAAGTCAGTAACGACTTCTGCTAATGGTATTTCGTAAATCAAAGTCACTCTATCTGTAGTGATATATTTCATATCAATAAAAATACCTCGTCTTTCTTGGCATAAACCCATTAGTGTCCCGTTATATTCATTGGGAGAATAAATTTCCATTTTCACATAGGGTTCTTCTATTGATTCTCTTGATTGAGGATCTGGGATTGTAGAAGGATTATCAATTAATATTTCTTCCTGATCGTTCAAATTAACTTTATATATTACTGAAGGCGCTGTTACTATCAAATCCAAATCATATTCCCTCTCCAATCTTTCCTGAACAATTTCCATATGAAGAAGTCCTAAAAATCCACATCTAAAACCGAATCCCATAGCACTACTTGTCTCGGGTTCGTATTTAAGCGCTGCATCAGATAATTGCAGTTTTTCTAAAGACTCTCTTAAATCTGGATATTGATCGGCATCAGTTGGAAACAATCCACAAAACACCATAGGATTGGCTGTTTTATATCCAGGAAGAGGATCTTTAGCAGGAGAATTAAATAGTGTAATTGTATCTCCCACTCTTGCATCAGCGACTGACTTAATAGATGCAGCCAGATAACCAACTTCTCCCGCATGAAGTTCATTAACTTGCTTCTCATCAGGAGCCATTATTCCAATTTCATCTAAATCATAGTTTTTCTTACTTGCCATAAGTAAAATCTTGTCCTTTTTATTGATTGACCCAGCTATTACTCTGAAGTAAACAATTACACCTCTATAGGGATCATAATAAGAGTCAAAAATAAGCGCCTTAGTAGGAGATTTAACTTCATCTTTAGGATGAGGAATTCTACTCACAACAGCTTCTAATATATCTTCTATACCTTCCCCAGTTTTAGCAGAACAATTTATTGCATTAGATGTGTCTAATCCAATAATCTCTTCAATTTCTTGCTTTATTTTTTCAGCATCAGCACCAGGCAAATCAACTTTGTTTAAGACAGGAATTATTTCTAAATTATTTTCAAGGGCAAGATAAACATTGGCTAAAGTTTGAGCTTCTACACCTTGACTTGCATCAACAACTAATAAAGCACCTTCACAAGCCTGCAAAGATCTACTTACTTCATAAGAAAAATCAACATGACCTGGGGTGTCAATTAAATTTAAAATGTATTCTTGCGAGTCTTCTGCTTTATATTTCATTCTTGCAGCCTGTAATTTGATTGTTATACCCCTTTCTCTTTCAAGATCCATACTATCCAAAAACTGATCTTGCATATCCCTTTGCTTCACAGTACCAGTATCTTGAAGCAACCTATCCGCGAGAGTAGATTTACCATGATCGATATGAGCTATTATACAAAAATTTCTTATTTTTGAAACAGATATATCAGTCATATAAATTAAAGAACGATTCCTATATTTTTTCTCTTAATTCATGATAGCTAATTAAGATTATGGATGGAAACCTAAAATAGAATTATTTCTTTTTTTAATAATTTCTAAAAAATTATTATCACTTTCATTTTTTAATTCAGATTCATAAAGAAGATTACTTAATTTTTTCTCAAGATCAAATTTATCAGCATTATAAAGGCAAGATTTTTTTAAAACCTCAATCATTATTGAAACTGCTGTACTAGCTCCAGGAGAAGCACCTAATAAAGCAGAAAGTGAGCCATCTGCCGAGTTGACAATTTCCGTGCCAAATTGCAAAGAACCTCCATCTTTAGTTTTTTTGATTATTTGAACTCTTTGCCCAGCATTCTCTAAATACCAATTCGAAGGCTCAGCTGATGGCATCATTTTCCTCAAGTTTTCAACTCGAGAATTATGACTTTTAAGAGATTGTGAAAAAAGATAATTAATTAATTCGTTATTCTTAATCCCAACATCAAGCATAGATAATAAATTATTTTTTTTAATTGAACTAAACAAATCAAGATAAGAGCCTTTTTTTAAGAATTTAGTCGTGAAACCAGCAAAAGGGCCAAAGAGAAGAAATTTTTTGCCTTCAATCCATCTTGTATCTAAATGCGGCACTGACATTGGAGGTGATCCTATATCTGCTTTCCCATAAACTTTTGCATTATGTTTTTCCGTTAAAGACTTTTCCTCACAAATAAGCCATTTTCCACTTACTGGAAAACCACCATATATTTTAGCTTCTGGAATTTTAGATTTTTGCAAATAGTTTATTGTTTTGCCCCCAGCTCCAAGGAAAACATATAAAGTATTCAGGGAAACTATTTTACCTAGTGAACGAACTTTTAATTTCCATTGATTGTTATCTGTTTTCTTTAAATCTATTAATTCTGTATTATAACTAATTTCAACATTTTTATTCTTAGAAATATAAGTTAGATATTCTCTTGTTAAAGCCTCAAAATTGATATCTGTGCCTCTTTTTATTCGAGTAGCTGCAACTTTATCTAATGGATTTCTACTATTAGTAATAAGTGGTGCCCATGATTTTATTTGATTAAAAGATGATGAAAATTCCATGTCTGCAAACTCTGGATATTCAGACATTGCTTTAAATCTTTTTTTTAAAAAAGAAATATTTTCAGTACCTGAGACAAAACTTATATGAGGAATAAATTTTAAAAATTTTTTAATATCTATCTTCCCAGTTGCATACAACGAGGCCCATAAAGACATTGAATTTTCAAAGGAACGATTTATAGAAAGGGCTTTATCTATTTGTAAATCTCCATTTTCATCTACTGGGGTGTAATTTAATTCGCAATTTGCAGCATGACCAGTTCCTGCATTATTAAATGCACCAGTACTTTCACTTCCTGGTTTATTTAACTTTTCTATAATTAATATTTTTATTGAAGGTAAAATTTCTGTAATTAATAACGCAAGTGTTCCGCTCATTATTCCTGCACCTACTAATATCGCATCATAACTATTATTTTTATTTGAAATGTTTTTTGAAGTCACAACAGAAAAATTATTTTTTTTGCAATTAATCGCATTTCTTTCTAGGCTTATTATAAAGTTAATTTAAAATTATGAGTACTGAAACATTACCACTTACAAATGAAAATGTAGAAACGGTTTTAGATGAACTAAGACCTTTCTTAATATCAGATGGAGGTAATGTAGAAATAGCAGAAATTGATGGTCCGATTGTTAAAGTAAGACTTCAAGGAGCATGTGGAAGCTGCCCAAGCAGTACCATGACATTAAAGATGGGAATAGAAAGAAAGCTAAAAGAAATGATTCCTGAAATTAGTGAAGTAGTCCAAGTTTTGTGAGCTAATTTTTAAAAAATTTTTACGACTCTTTGCTTAATTCCTTGGTTAATGATGATTTAAAATCTAAGCAATTTACAGGAAGTCCTTGACCTATAGCTATCAAAAGAGGAGCAAGAATTCCTAACGTAAATACTAAATTAGACTGATTAACTTCATTTTTACTTAATGTAAAAGTTATCAAATAAACAATAGTAAAGTATGCATGTAAAGAAAAAAATTCTTTTGGTTTTAAAGCGGGCCATCTCAAAGTATTTCCCAAAAAATATAAAAACCCTGTCATAAATTTAAATTAATTAGTAAAGCGGAAATTAAATATAAACCTAATCCCTTTTAGATATAAATCACACCAAAATTTACTTAAGATAATAATTAAGGAAAAATTAAAAAATTATTTCTATCCGTAATATCTGGACAGCAATACAAAAATACGCTTATAATTAAAAAGTAGCTATTGCTACATTTCGTTCACCTTCTTCAGAAGGCGCAGTTCGAGTCATACCAGGGAACGGGGGATGGCCGTTTTGTCACATCGAAACATGACTACTTTAACTTACAGAGGTAAAAACTACGTTCAAAACAAAAAGGCTGCCATTAAGCAACCTGTTGAACTTACCTACAGAAGAAACGTATACACCAACAGAATGGATGACGCTTCTTCTAGTAATGAAAAGGCAGAATTAAATTATAGGGGTGCTAACTACACTAAATAATTTAATTCCAAAAAATAAAACCCCTTCTTAGGGGTTTTTTTTTGGCTATATTTATAAAGAATTAGAATTATTTTATGTCTAGCGATTGCTGCAATACTGACGAGTCAAATAAAAATTTAACAGGTCTTGATCATAAAGATGCTATCCAAGAAAGATATGGTTCTGCTGCATTAGAAAAAGAAAGTTGTCTTTGTACACCTGTTGGTTTTAATCCTGTTTTACTTGAAGCAATTCCTGAAGAAGTTATTGAAAGAGATTATGGATGTGGTGATCCAACAAAATATGTACAGAAGAATGATATTGTTTTAGATCTTGGTAGTGGTAGCGGCAAAAATGCCTTTATTTGTTCTCAAATTGTTGGAGAAGATGGGAAAGTAATTGGGGTTGATCAAAATTCTGATATGCTTAAATTATCAAGATCTGCTTCAAAAAAATTTTCAGAAAAGATAGGTTTCAACAATACAGAATTTCTTGGAGGTTCAATTGAAAATCTCGATGAATTAGATAAAGATTTAAATCCATTAATCGCAAACAAATCAGTTGATATTATTTTAAGTAATTGTGTTTTAAATTTAGTAAATCATGAATCTAGAAATAATCTTTTAAGAAATATAAAAAGAGTTCTTAAAGATAAAGGAAGAATAGCCATTAGCGATATTGTCTCAAGTAAAAAAGTTCCTTTAAGATTACAAAATGATCATGATCTATGGACAGGATGCATTAGTGGAGCATGGTATGAGCCAGAATTCCTAAATGATTTTAAAAATCTAGGTTTTAAAAACTTAGAATTTGCGGAGAGAAGTAATGAACCTTGGAAAGTTATTGAAGATATTGAATTTAGAACAGTTACTTTAGTAGGAAATATTTAGCCCTTCTCAAGAACTTTAATTTTTAAAATTTGAATGACAATTAATTTAAGAGATCAAATACCCGCATTAAAAAACAAATATTACTTCAATTATGGAGGTCAAGGACCATTACCAAAATCTTCTCTAGAAGCAATAGTTAAAACTTGGGAAATCATTCAAGATTTAGGACCATTTACAAATGATATGTGGCCTTTTATTTATAAAGAAATATTGACCACAAAAAGAATTATTGCGCAAAAATTAGGTGTTAATTCAAAAAATATAGCTTTAACTGAGAATATCTCTTCTGGAATGATTTTGCCTTTTTGGGGTATAAAAATAGAAGAGGGAGAAGAATTGTTAATAAGTGACTGTGAACACCCTGGAGTAGTAGCTGCAAGCAGAGAATTTTGCAGAAGAAATAAATTAATATTCAAAATTTTACCAATCCAAAAAATTAAAAATCTAAACGACGAAAATATAATTTTAGAGATTTCAAAAAACCTAAATAGTAAGACTAAGATCCTAATTATTTCTCATATTTTATGGAACTTTGGATATAAAATTCCTCTAAAACAAATTTCTATCGAATTAAAAAATAATCGAGAAAATTCTTATCTACTTATTGATGGCGCTCAAACCTTTGGTCATATAAAAATTGAAAATGAAGTTTTTTATTCTGATTTATATTCCATAACTTCTCATAAATGGGCATGTGGTCCTGAAGGACTTGGAGCTATTTATGTCTCAGATAGATTTATTCATGAAACGGATCCAACAATAATTGGTTGGAAATCATTAAAAAAAGAACAAGGAATTTACGAGCCGTCAGATAATCTTTTTCATGAAGATGCAAGGAAGTTTGAAGTAGCTACCTCTTGTATTCCTTTACTTACAGGTCTTCGTAATTCTTTAGATCTTTTGGATAAAGACTGCCCTGAAAAAGAAAAAATCATAACTATCAAAAGATTAAGTGAAAAGCTTTGGGATAACTTAAATCAATGCGACGAAATTGAATTGGTTTTAGAAAAAAAATACTTAAATGGGATAGTTAGTTTTAATATCGAAAATATTGAAGATAAAGACAGATTTGTGAAGAAACTTGGAGAAAAGAAAATTTGGATTAGAGTTTTAGAAGACCCAAAATGGTTTAGGGCATGTGTGCATCAGATGACAACAGACGATGAAATTGATTTACTTTCTGAAGAAATAAAAAAATTACCAGGGAATTTCTGAGCTATCCCATGCAACAAATTTTCCGGTATATGCTGGTGATTGGTTTTTAATAATATTGATCAAGAATTGGGATGATTTTTCTTTACTAAATAATTTATGTTCTGGAACAAATTTATGAAAAGGTCTAGATAAATCAGTATCTACTGTCCCTGGATGAAGCAATGTAATAGTAGCTTTTGGAAAACGTCTAGCCCACTCAATACTTAAAGATTTAAAAAACTGATTTTGCGCAGATTTTGCAGCCCTATATGAATACCAACCTCCAGTTTGATTATCACCAATGCTACCAACTCTTGCACTTATACTCGCAAAATTAAAATCACTATCTTTTGGTATAAATTCTTCAATAGCTTTAGCTAATAAAATAGGAGAAAAGGCATTTATTGAAAAACTTTCCATCATATTTTCTTTATCAAGATGTTGTAATCTTTTTTCTGGTTGAAGAGAGTCACTATGAAGCCTCCCTGTAGCGTTAATGACTAGTCTTAAATTTGAAGGATGGTTTGATATTTTATTTTTCAACCGCAAAAGAGATTGAGAATCCTCTATGTCTAATTCCCAAAAAGATTTAAATTCACTTTGCCTTCCACACAAAATAACATCTAAGTCTTTTTCACTTTCACTCAAATCTTTAGCTATTTGCGTTCCAATTCCACCTGCGCCTACGATTAAGGCTAACCCTTTCATCTTATTAAAAATTACTTACTCAATCTTAAGACACTTTTCTTGTGATTTGCGTAAAGATCTTTCTGATTTGGTTAGCAAATTTTATTTAGATTTACTTTTTTCTTGTAATAATTTTTTAGCTATTTTTCTATCATCAAAATCAATCACTTTATCATTGAGAATTTGATAGTCTTCATGTCCTTTTCCTGCTATTAAAACAATATCTTCTTTATTAGCAAATTTGATAGATTCATTTATTGCTTTAAATCTATCAATATCAAATGTTATTTTTTCTCTTTTTTCTATACCCATTAAAATATCATTTACTATCTGCTGCGGTTCTTCTGATCTTGGATTATCTGAAGTTATAAATACATAATCAGAAAATTCTTCAGCTATTGATCCCATTAAAGGCCTTTTACTACGATCTCGATCTCCTCCACAGCCAAAAACAGTAATGAGTTTCCCTTTACAAAGTTTTTTAATTGATTGCAAAACTTTTTTTAATCCATCAGGAGTGTGGGCATAATCAATAATTACTATTGGAAGTGATCTTGAAACGTCAATATTATCAATTTCTATTTTCTCCATTCTCCCAGGAGCACCAGGGAAAGATTGTATTAACTTTGATAAATCTTTTAAAGAGAAATTAAGTTTATACAAAATTGTTATTGCTTGAATCGCATTCATTAAATTAAATTCACCAACAAGTGGAACAAAAAGTTTAATTTTTTCCTTAGGTGTATGAAAAATACAGGTGGAGCCACTTTCAGTAAATTGTTTATCTGTTACGTAAAAAAAATCATCATTTTTAAATTCACTCTTAGTAATCTTTGTAGAGACTAATGACGATCCCTTTTCAAGATCAGATGATAATTTAGATATCCAAAGGTCATCATGATTTAATACGGAAATCCCATCTATATATTTTAAATAAGGTGGGAAAAATAATTTTCTTTTTGTTTGAAAATAAGATTCCATATCTGAGTGATAATCAAGATGATCTTGAGTTAAATTAGTAAAAATAGCAGCTTCAAATTCGCAGCCAGATATCCTGTTTTGAGCAATAGAATGAGAACTTACTTCTAATATCGCGAATTCAGATCCAGCCTCAACAGCAGCATTTAATTTTTTTTGAAGTTTATCAGCGAAATCAGTTGTATGAGAAGCCACCTCAGAGAAGCCAGGCCATCTATTAAATAAAGTCCCAAATAATGCAGTCTTTTTTCCTGATTTTTTTAAAAGATATTCCAGTAAAAAAGTAATTGTCGTTTTTCCATTTGTACCCGTAACACCAATAAGTTTAAGTTTTCTTGAAGGCCTATTCCAAAACTCAGCGACTATTTGACCAAAAATATAATCTAAATTATCCTCTATAACCAAAATCGTTTTTTGATCAATAGATCCAATTTTCTGTT
>QCGM01000025.1:0-15205 GCA_003279925.1 Prochlorococcus sp. AG-388-B05 | reverse complement strand
AAATGAACAAGGCAATAACACACTTGGGTTATATAAATTATCTTCAGATGGATCTGTTACAAGATTACAAAAAGATGTTTTTCCAGATAATACGACTGCTACTTTTTCTGCAAGTCAATTTACCGTTGATGAGAGCAAAGGAAAAATTTATTTTTTAGAAAATGATAGGGGGGGAGGATTAGGAAGAAGATATAGAAAATATGATATTACAAATAATGAATTTGAAGGATATATTGACATAACAGGATTACCTGAAGGTGGAGTCCCACACATGATGGGTATTATCGAAAAAGGGAATGACACTATTGAGAAAAAATGTGATTCGACAGATTCTGATTGTGATGATGCTTCAGATACAAAATTTGTGTCATTAGGAGGAGAAGGCACTGATGAACTACTAAGAATTGATAATGATGGAATTAGTCAAGGAGGATCAACTGGTAAAAGTCTTGTTAAGTACGTTGGAGAAGAACTACATATTGGTGAAAACTCATGGATAACAAAAGAAGAAGGCGGTAGACAAAAAGTTTACGCAAAAGATGCGGCAGGAAATCCAATTCCAATTGATTACACAAATGGCACAAAACTATTGATTAACGGAAGAGATGTAGAACAATCAATTAACAATGTTGGAGCATTAAGTGCTGCTTTAACTGGATTGCCAACAGTTCCAACTGATACTACTCTTGCTTGTGGTTTTGGAACTGGAACTCATGGAGGAGATTTTGCTTTTGCTGGTGGTTGTGCTTCTAAGGTAAATGAAACACTATCAATTAATTACGCAGCATCAATGACTATGCCTGGACAAGATTATGCTGGTGATTTTGAAGATACTATCTCAGCAAGAGCAGGATTTATTTGGAAATTGGGAAAACCAGTAAAACCAACACTAATTAGTATGAAAGAGAAAAAAGAATTCGAGACACAAATTAATACTCTTGAAGAAACAAACAAACAACTTTTAGCAAGATTAGAAAAATTAGAAAAAGTCGCACTTGGAAGTATTCAATCCAAAGATTTGGCATCGAATAAAATTAATTTCAAGTCAATGAACAGAGAGCTCAAAAAAATTGATTTTTAATAATTGATATGTCCAAATCTAGTGGTATTTTAGTGGTATCTGCTTTATAGTATCTCTGTAATCAACTGTGCCAGAACGGATTTGTGGTTAGGTCGTATACTCGCTATTTATTTCAACATACTTTTTAGACAAATCACAACCCCAAGCAGTTCCTTTTTCTGTACCAGAATTAAGATTAAGAGTTATCGACACTATATCCTCAACTAAATATTGACCATTCATTTTTGTTTGCATATAATTAGCAACCTTATTGGCATCATATTTATTTAACTTACCCTTTTTCAAAATCTGAAAGTCTCCAATATATAAATCAACGATATCTAATATAAAGTCAATTCCAGAATTACCTGCAGCTGAAATAATTCTGCCCCAATTTGGATCACAACCATGAATTGCGGTTTTTACAAGTGAAGAATTACATATAGATTTAGCTATCTTAATTGCATCTGAATTATTCTTTGCTCCCTCAACCAAAACCTCTAGCAAACAATTTGCGCCTTCTCCATCTCTAGCGATATTTTTTGCCAAGCTTTGGCATACAATATCGATACCTGTTTGAATCTTTGATAAAAATTTCTTATCAATTTTTTTTCCTGAATTTATTCCTATAAAGGCATCATTAGTACTTGTTTCTCCATCCACAGAAATAGCATTAAAAGACTTTTTAACAGCAATAGAAATCATCTTGTCCCATTGTTCTTTATCAACACCAACATCACATGTAAGAAAAGCTAACATAGTAGCCATATTTGGATAAATCATTCCTGATCCTTTTGCAAAACCAGATATCTTTACATTTCTCCCTTCAATAAATGTTTCGATAGTTATTTTTTTGTCAACTAAATCAGTAGTTAAAATAGCTTCTGCAGCATTCTGTAAACTATTTGTTTTTAACTCCTTGACCAAATTAGGTAAATTATCAATTAAATTCTTTATTTCAATGGGTATACCAATTACACCAGTTGAGCACATTAAAACTTCTTCTTCATTTATTCCTAATAATTGTGAGACTTCCTTTGTAGCTATCAAAGTATGTTGTATACCAAAATCCCCAGTACATGCATTAGCTTGTCCGGAGTTTATTAATATTGCTCTTATAAGACCTGAAGACTTTTTAATCCTTTGTTCACAAATATCTATACAGGATGCTCGGACTATTGATTGTGTAAACAGGCCACTACAAATGCTATTTTCTGGGGCTAATATTAAGGCCAAGTCTTTTTTCTTAGAATACTTTAATCCTGCAGCGATGCCTGCAAAAGAAAAACCATCAGGCGTTTCATCACCATCGCTCACCAATGACCAATTAGTCTCAAGCTGAATCAATCTTTTTTATAAATAAATTCATAATAACTATTCTTTCTATTAAAACACTGCAATATAGATTCTTATTAAAATTATGAGCATCCAACCAAAATTAAAAAATCAACAAAGAAGAATAGGTCTTACTGGAGGTATTGCAAGTGGAAAATCTACAATAGCTAACTACATAAAAAAATATAGAGACATTCCAATATTGGATGCAGATCAATATTCAAAAGAACTCATCAAGCCGAAAGGTAATTGCTATAAAAAAGTTGTCGCTTATTTTGGACCTCAAATAGTTGATAAGTATTCTTCAGTCAATGAAATAAATAGAGCATTATTAAAAAAAATTATTTTCGAAAATTCTATACATAGAAAATGGATTCAAAATCTTCTTCATCCATTAATAAAAGAAAAAATGATCGAAAAATGTAATCAATTTGAAAAACACAAAATTTTACTTTTGGTTATACCTTTGCTATTTGAAGCGAAATTTACGGATCTTTGTACTGAAATATGGTTGGTAAAATGTCCAAGAGAAATCCAAAAGAAAAGGCTTATTTCAAGAAATAAAATTAGTGATAATGAAGCTGAGAAAATTATAAATCTTCAATTAAATTTTGAAGATAAATCTAAATTTTCAGATGTAATTTTAGACAATTCTGATAATCAAAAGTTATGGATAAATCAGATACAAGAACTTATCTAGAAATTAACTATTTAGTTTTTCTGAAATGAGTTTATTAGCAAGTTTGGGATCTGCTTTACCTCTAGTTTTTTTCATAAGCTGACCTACAAAAAACCCAAGGAGTTTAGTTTTTCCCTCTTTAAAAGATTTAACTTCTTTAGGAAATTCAATAATAAGTTCTTCAATAATTGGCAAAATACTTGCAGAATCGGATATCATCGCCAAGCCTTTTTCTGCAACTACCTTTTGTGGAGAAATATTATCCTGAATTAATTCTGGTAAGATTTCTTTTGCTATTTTTCCACTAATAACTTTCTTAGAAATCATATTAATCATCTCTGCAAGATTAATAGGGCTAAGCTTTAAGTCAGCAAAACTTAGTTTATTTGATTTCAAATGACCAACAATATCACTTGTTATCCAATTTGATGCAAGTTTTGGATCGGCACCATTTGCTACGGTCTCTTCAAAGAAGTTTGCCATAAAAACTTCATCCGAAATAACTCTTGAATCATATGGTGACAAGCCTAATTCTTTGACATATTTATGCCTTTTCTTAGAAGGTAATTCAGGCAATTCATTAAGCCATTGATCTTTTTGTTCTTTTGATATTTCAATTGGGCCAAGATCAGGGTCTGGGAAATATCTATAGTCACTACTACCCTCTTTTAATCTCATACTTTTTGTTAATTGCTTAGCTTCGTCCCACAGCCTAGTTTCTTGATAAATTTCTCCTCCATTTTCATAGACATCAATTTGTCTTTCTATTTCATACTCACAAGCCTTTTGAATAGCGGAGAAAGAATTCATATTCTTTATTTCAACTTTGGTACCGAAAGGGGTATTAGGGCCTCTTCTAACTGAAATGTTTACATCGCACCTTAGTGAGCCCTCTTGCATATTTCCGTCTGAAACACCAAGGTATCTAACAGTTCTTCTTATTTCTGAAGCATATTCTGATGCCTCTCTACCTGTCCTAATATCTGGTTTACTTACGATCTCAACGAGTGCTATACCTGCGCGGTTGTAATCAACCAATGAATATTTAGAGCCAGCCAATCGATCGCTTCCTACATGAACTAACTTGCCAGCATCTTCTTCCATGTGCAGTCTTTCTATACCGATTTTTTTTAGGTACGTTTCTTTATCTTTTTCTGCTATTTCAACTTCTAGCCAGCCATTTTCTGCTAAAGGTTCATCGAATTGAGAGATTTGATAGTTTTTAGGCAAATCAGGGTAAAAGTATTGTTTTCTATCAAATTTACAATGTTCTGCCACATTTAAATTTAAAGCTAGAGAAGTTTTTACTGCATATTCTAAAACAGTCTTATTTAAAACAGGAAGAGTTCCTGGCAAACCACAAACAACAGGATCAATATGAGTATTAGGTTCATCACCAAAAGCTGTTGATGCAGATGTAAATATTTTGCTTTTAGTATTAAGCTGGACATGGGTTTCTAAACCGATCACAGCTTCCCAAGGTTCTAAATTTTTCATTATTAAATATTCCTCTCTTAATCTTATTGGATATAAGGTAAAAGAGGATCAAAACATATCTAAATTATAAAAATAATTAAATGGAATCAGAAACTAAAAATACAATTTTAATTATTGGTGGAGGTTTAATAGGTTTATCTATTGCTTATGAATTTGCACGTAATAAATTTAAGGTTGAAGTTTTAAGCAAAAACAGAAGTGAATCTGCTGGATTCGTTGCGGCAGGAATGCTAGCCACCCATGCTGAGGGACTTGAAGATGAATTATTTATATTTGGACAACAAAGTCAAAATCTAATTCCAGAATGGATTAAAAATATCGAACAAGATAGTGGCATAGATTGTGGTTTAAAAAAATGTGGAATAGTAGTACCGTTTGAAAATTTAAAAAAATTGAAGAAGTTCAAGACTTATAAATATGGAAAATATTTAAATCAGAAAAACCTAAAGAAAGAAATCAGTGGAATAAATACAAATTGGGAGCATGGATTACTTTTTGAACAAGACGGCCAAATAGATAATAGAAGAAGGCTTATGCGTGCTCTTGAGCGTGCCTGTTCTGTGCATGGGGTCAAGTTCCAAGAAGGCGCAGATGTAAAAGAATTAATCTTAGAAAAGAATAAAATTCGTGGTGCAAAAGTTTTAAACGCTACTGGAGAAATAAAAAATATTTTTGGGGAAAAAGTAATTTTATGCTGCGGTGCTTGGAGTAAAAAAGTTTTAAATAACTTACCTATATTTCCTGTTAAGGGACAAATGCTTTCAATACAAGGTCCAGAAAATTCTATTAAAAGAGTTCTTTTTGGTCCTAATACTTACTTAGTTCCTAGAGAAGATGGTCTTATAGTTGTTGGAGCAACCGTTGAAGATAAGGCCGAATTTAATCAAGGAAATACACCAAAGGGCATAAATCAACTTCAGGAGGGTATTAAATCTTTATTACCAGAAGCATTAAACTGGCCGCAAATGGAACATTGGTGGGGGTTCAGGCCTTGTACACCTGACTTTAAGCCTATAATTGGAAAAACTCAAATCGTCAATCTTTATGTAGCTACCGGACATTACAGGAATGGGGTACTCTTTTCAGCAATTACAAGCGATATTATGTACAAATTAATTCAAGAAAAAACTCTCAACAAAATTGAAACAACTTTTCTCAAAAAATTTAGTTTTAGTAGATTTTAAATTTAAATTTCTTTAATTTTCTGCTCGCCATTCAGAATCAGAAGTCTCCCAATCACATATTTCATCTTGATCAAACCATAAATTCATCTCAAATTTTGCAGTTTCTTCTCCATCTGAACCATGAATTATATTTCTACCTATATCAATAGCCAAATCTCCTCTTATAGTACCAGGTTCAGCCTCAAGTGGTTTTGTAGCCCCAATTAATTTTCTTGCGCTTAAGATTACCCCTTCTCCTTCCCAAATCATCGCAACCACAGGACCACTTGATATAAAGTCGACTAAATCCTTAAAAAAAGGTCTCTCTCTATGTACACCATAATGGTCTTGAGCAAGTTGCTTTGATGGAATTAATTGTTTTAAACCTACCAATTTAAAGCCTTTTTTTTCAAACCTTCCAATAATCTCTGAAACATATCCTCTCTGAACTCCATCTGGTTTAATTGCAAGAAATGTTCTCTCTTTGATCATTTAATTAGTAATCTCTCTATGTATATTCTTCTTTTAGGTGGTAACTTGGCAAGTAATCATTAAAATAAAAGATATTGTTTTAAGTAATTTTCAAAAACTTATATAAATCACAAAACTAAAATTGACCGATTTTGATACAAAAAAATTAAATAAAAATTGGACTATAGAAGATAGTATTTCTACATATGGCATTGATAAATGGGGAGAAAAATATTTTTCAATTAATTCAGATGGCAATATATCGATAAGCCCAAATAGAAAATCCAAAAAAAGAGTCGATCTTTTTAAACTTGTTAAGGAATTTAAAAGTAGAGAAATCAATACTCCCTTAATAATAAGATTCAACGACATTTTAAAAGACCGAATTACGGAATTAAATAATGCCTTCTGCCAAGCTATAGAAACTTATAACTATAAAAATATTTATCAAGGAGTTTTTCCTATTAAATGTAATCAACAAAAAAATGTCTTGGAAAAAATTATTGAATATGGGGATCCTTGGAATTTTGGTTTAGAAGTAGGAAGTAAATCAGAATTATTAATTGGATTATCAATCCTAGAAAATCAAAAATCACTTTTAATTTGTAATGGATATAAAGATAAAAATTATATTGAGAGTGCAATATTAGCCAGAAAACTTGGTAAACAGCCAATTATAGTTATTGAACAAAGAGATGAAGTTAAAAGAATTATAGAAGCTGTAAAAAATCTCAAAGCAACCCCAATACTTGGAATTAGATCAAAATTGTCAAGTAAAAGTAGTGGGAGGTGGGGTAAATCAGTGGGAGATAATTCCAAATTTGGATTATCAATTCCAGAAATAATGCTAACAATAAAAGAGCTCAAAGAAGCAAATCTAATAAATGAAATGAAGTTGCTGCATTTCCACGTTGGAAGCCAAATCAGTGATATATCAGTAATAAAAGATGCATTACAAGAAGCTAGTCAAATATTTGTTGAATTATCTAAGTTAGGCGCACCAATGAAATATATAGATGTTGGAGGCGGCTTAGGAATAGACTTCGATGGAACTAAAACGTCTTCCAATACTTCGACAAATTATTCTCTTCAAAACTACGCAAATGATGTTGTTGCAACAGTAAAAGATTCATGTGAAGAAAATAATATTCAACATCCAATAATAATCTCAGAAAGTGGTAGAGCGATAATCAGTCATTGTTCAGTTTTAATTTTTAATATTTTAGGGACAAGTCATGTCAGCTCTCAAGTCAAAGTACCCTATCAAAAAAAACAATCATTAATCATCACCAATCTGATAGAAACCCTTAATCAGCTAAAGAATCTTAGAAATAAAAAAGAAGATTTATCTGAAATAATAGAATTATGGAATGACGCTAAAAAATTTAAAGAGGATTGCTTAGTCGCTTTTAGATTAGGATTTATTTGTTTGGAAGAACGTGCTTATGCGGAAGAACTTACATGGGCTTGTGCAAAAGAGATTGCAAATCAATTGGAGAGTGATGAAATTAACCATCCAGATTTATCTGAAATAACCGACACGCTTGCATCAACATATTACGCAAATTTATCAGTTTTTAAATCTATTCCTGATACCTGGGCAATTAATCAAGTTTTTCCAATTATTCCAATTCATAGACACTTAGAAGAGCCATTTTGTAAGGGAAACTTTGCGGATTTAACGTGTGATTCTGATGGCAAGCTGAATAATTTTATTGACAATGGAAAGATTAAATCACTTTTAAATTTACACCCTCCAGAAAAAAATAATGATTATCTAATAGGAATCTTTATGGCAGGAGCATATCAAGAAGCATTAGGAAATTTCCATAATTTATTTGGGAATACAAATGTTATTCATATTGATATAAATGAAGATAATTCTTATAAAATTAAAAACATTATTAAAGAAAATAGCAAATCAGAAATTTTAGAGTTATTAGATTACAATTCAGATAATTTAGTTGAATCAATAAGAGTCAATACTGAATCTGCCATCAATAATAAAACTTTGACTATTCAAGAAGCACGAAAGTTAATTGACCAAATAGAAAACAGTTTAAGAAAAAGTAGTTACTTATCAGAATAACTAAGGAGTTTTGTCCTCAAATCTTTTCTTGCATATTCCAAAGCATCATTTAATTTATCAATATCTTTAGCACCTGCCTGTGCAAAGTTAGGTTTACCTCCCCCTCCCCCAGAGCAAATACGTGAAATATCATTAATTAATTTCCCTGCATGCATACCTCTTTTAACTAAATCTTCCCCAAAAGAGACAACAAATAACAATTTTCTATTTTCCTCATCTGGTATTCCTCCAAGAATCACAACCGACTTATCTCCCAATTTAGAAGTTAAATCTAATGCTGCAGATTGTAGAGAATTTCCATCTAGTCCATCAAGTTGACTAATAATCAGCGAAAATAATCCAATTTTATTTGCAGAAGAACTTAGCGAAGAGTATTTAAAATAAGCAATTTCATCCTTCATTTTTTGTATTTCTTTATTTTTATTAATCAACTCTAATTGCAAAGAATTAACCCTATCCAGGAGTTGATTAGGATTTGCTTTTAACAAATCACTAAGTTGACTTACAAGAGAATTTTTATCACTAAAGTATTCAAAGGCTGATTGCCCTGACAATGCTTCGATTCTTCTTACGCCCGCTGAAATTCCTTCTTCACTAATTATTTTAAAACAACCTAATTCAGATGTTGTTTTTACATGAGTACCACCGCATAGTTCCATCGAAACACTTGGCACATCAACAACTCTAACTTCATCATCATATTTCTCTCCAAACATAGCCACTGCCCCTCTCTCGAGGGCCTCACTCTTGGCCATGTTTTTTATATTAAGAGAATGATTTTCCAAAATCCAAGAATTAACTAAAGTCTCAACTTTAAAAATTTGATCTTTTGTAATAGGTTGAGAAGAATTGAAATCAAATCGTAATTTATTAAATGCGACTAATGAGCCTTTTTGTCCAATGCTTTGATTAACAACTACTTTGAGAGCTGATTGCAGTAAATGGGTAGCAGTATGATTTGCCGCAGCCTTAGCTCTAGCCAAATCATTTACTTTAGTTTTAACTTTTTGTCCCAGACTTAATATTCCTTTTTTAACTATTCCATAATGCAGAAAAACGTTTTTCTTTCGTATCACGTTATCAACTAAAACCTCTAGATCATTCGAGAATATCGTTCCAATATCACCAACTTGGCCTCCAGATTCTCCATAGAAAGAAGTCTGATCAAGGACAATTAAAACTTTCTGCCCTTCACTTACCTTGTTAACCAAGGTTGATTCCAAAAATATACCCTTAATTTCTGCATCTGCATCAAGTGAACCATAACCCTTAAAAAGAGTTTTATCAAATAAATCTATTTCGCGTTCTAATGAACCCTCTAATGTCAAATCAATAATCTGAGAAGCAGCTTTGGCTCTTTCTTTTTGTGCAGACATTTCTTTATCAAACCCTTTAACATCAACACCAATATTGTTTTCTTGAGCAATTTCTTGTGTTAGTTCTAATGGAAAGCCGTAAGTATCATAAAGTTCAAATGCTTTAAACCCAGTAATCATTTTCTGGCCCGATGAAATCAATTCATCTAATAATTTCTCTCCTCTATCAAGAGTTTCTCTAAATCTTATTTCTTCAATTTTTATCTCACTCAATATATGCTCACAATTATTTTTTAAATCTGGATAATTCTCTTGCATTAATTTAATACCTACACTTGCAAGTTTCGATAAAAATTCATTTTTTAAGCCTAACAACCTTCCATGTCTAACCATTCTTCGAATCAGTCTTCTTAATATGTATCCCCTTCCAAGATTACTTGCGACTACCCCATCAGAAATTAAATGTATAACTGCTCTTATATGATCTCCAATAATTTTTAAAGAGATTTTGGTTCTTTCATCTGAAGAATAATAATCAATTTTGGAGATCTCAGAAGCTTTTTGAATAATTGGAAAAATCAAATCTGTTTCGTAATTATTATTCTTCTTTTGCAATATTTGAGCCATTCTTTCAAGCCCCATTCCAGTGTCAATATTTTTGTATTTCAAATCTGTCAATTGACCATCAGGATCACGGTTATATTGCATAAATACAAGATTATAAAATTCTATAAAACGATCACCATCTTCTAAATCAATATTCTGAAGACCTTTTTCTGGTTTGAAGTCATAATATAATTCTGAACATGGACCGCAAGGACCTGTTTTCCCTGAAGACCAGAAATTATCTTTTTCTCCAAGCTTAATTATCCTTTGTGGATGAATCCCGATATCTTCTTTCCAAATCTTTACTGAATCATCATCTTCATGAAACACGCTCACTATTATATTCTCAGCAGAAAGTCTATAAATATCAGTAACTAATTCCCAAGCCCACTCAATAGCCTCTTTCTTAAAATAATCTCCAAAAGAAAAATTACCAAGCATCTCGAAGAAGGTATGGTGTCGAGCAGTAACTCCAACATTTTCAATATCGTTTGTTCTTATACACTTTTGACTAGATGTGGCTCTTTTTGAGGGCCTTTCTTTCAATCCTAAAAAAACTGGCTTAAAAGGCAGCATTCCAGCGATAGTGAGCATAACTGTAGGATCATCAGGAATTAAAGATGCACTTGGAATAATTTCATGTAATTTTTCATGGTAAAAATTTAAAAATTCTTTTCTTATTTCATCACCTGTAATCGGAGTGTTTTTAGTTTGAGATTTCATTTATAACAGTATCAATAATGAAGTGATTAAAAAACAAATTCGGTAATTCCACACTTAGATTCACGCGGATTTATATTGTATTTAACTAAAGTCATAATACAAAAGAATAATAGTATGATAACTTCTGCAAAAACAAGTATTTCAGAGATGAATAAAGTGGAGCAAAAATTATCTGTGCAACATAAAGTTTTTGCAGATGACACAAGTGCAATTAGATCTCTTGACTGGGATCGAAGTAGATTTGATATTGAATTTGGATTAAGAAATGGAACTACTTATAATAGTTTTATCATTAAGGGCCAAAAACTAGCAATAATTGATACAAGCCACGCTAAATTTGAAAAACTATGGTTTGAGCAATTACTCAAAGAAGTAAATCCAGAAGAAGTTGATTATTTAATTACAAGTCATACAGAGCCAGACCACTCAGGTTTAATTGGAAACCTCTTAACTCTTAATCCACAAATAATAGTAGTTGGTTCAAAATTAGCGCTCAAATTTATTGAGGATCAAATACATATTCCATTTAAAAGTTTAGAAGTAAAAAGTGGACAATATTTAGATCTTGGAGCTAACCCCACAAGTGGAGTAAATCATAATATTGAATTTATAAGTGCACCAAATTTACATTGGCCAGATACCATTTTCTCCTACGATCACGGTACGAATGTTTTATATACATGCGATGCTTTTGGATTGCATTATTGCTCTGATGAATTTTTTGATAATGATCAAAAAGAAATTTATGAAGATTTTCGTTTTTATTACGATTGCCTTATGGGGCCGAACGCAAGAAGTGTTCTACAAGCTATCAAACGAATAGATAAGTTACCTAGTCTTAAAACTATAGCTGTGGGTCATGGGCCATTGCTTCATAATCAAGTAAATTTTTGGAAAGAAAAGTATTCAGAGTGGAGTAGTAACAAAAGTAAAAGCAATGAATTTGTATCTGTCTGCTACATCAGTGATTATGGATATTGTGATCGATTAAGTCAAGCTATATCTCACGGTATAAGTAAGGCAGATGCACAGGTTCAATTAATTGATTTAAGATCTTCAGATTCTCAGGAATTAACAGGTTTAATTTCCGAATCTAAAGCCGTAGTAATCCCAACCTGGCCAGTTAATTCTGATAACGAATTAAAAGAGTCTCTTGGCACTCTTTTTGCGGCATTAAAGCCTAAACAATTTACGGCAGTTTACGATGCTTTTGGAGGAAATGATGAACCGATAGACTCATTAGCAAGTAAGTTGAGAGAATTAGGACAAAAAGAAGCCTTTTCACCTCTAAGAGTTAAAAATATTCCAGATCCTATTATCTATCAACAATTTGAAGAAGCTGGAACCGACTTGGGACAATTAATTAATAAGAAGAAAAATATTGCTTCAATGAAAAGCCTCGATTCAAATCTGGATAAAGCTTTAGGGAGATTGAGTGGAGGTTTATATGTAGTTACAGCTAGCCAAGGAGAAGGTTCGACTTTTCGACAAAGCGCGATGGTAGCAAGCTGGGTTAGTCAGGCAAGTTTCAGTCCTCCAGGCATTACAGTTGCAGTAGCGAAAGATAGAGCTATTGAATCTTATATGCAAGTTGGAGAAGGTTTTGTAGTTAATATCTTACGAGAAGATAACTATCAAAAAATGTTTAGACATTTTTTAAAAAGATTTGCACCTGGAGCAGATAGATTTGCTGATGTAGAAGTAGTGAACAATATCGCAAATGGTGGACCAGTACTTTCTGATTCTCTCGCATTTTTGGATTGTAAAGTAAGTTCACGATTAGAGACTCCAGATCATTGGATTATTTACGGTATAGTTAAAAATGGAAGCGTTTCTGATTTATCCTGTAAAACAGCCGTTCATCATAGGAAAGTTGCTAATCACTACTAAAAAATAAATCTTTAAAGATGTCAGTAATTAATACAAGTTCACTTTTAGAAAATAAAAACTTATCAATATTTAAAATATCTGAAAATTTTATTTGCATCAGATTTCTTGATCAAAACAAAGAAAGGTTTGAGCTCGAATTTAATCTTGAGAAAGGAACTTCATTTAATACCTTTTTAATCATAAGTAATAATGATTTTTTCATTATTCATCCACCTGAAAAAGAATATTCAAAATTAATTAATGAAGTAATTTCAAATTTTCATGATCAGTTTAAATTCAACAAAATTAAAATAATTACTGGTCATGTAAATCCAAAAAATTATCGAAACTATAAAGTCAATCAGTGACCAATGCAGCAACTTAACTCTCACATGTTCGAATCCTGGTTTTAAGCTTATTAGTGAACTTTGGAATCAAAAAAATCCAAATTTAAAAACTTTTATTGAGCGAGAATTACCTGAAATTAACATCGTAAAAAAAGAACTTTATCTAGAACTAGAAAATATTTCATTAAAACTAATTCCTGTACCAACTGCCCGGTGGCCTGGGGGATTAATCATATATGAAGAGAATCAAGAAATACTTTTAAGTGAAAAAATATTTTCTGCACATTTAGCATCTGAAGAATGGTCAGAAACCAACAGAATCAGTACAGAAATTGATAGAAAACATTTTTATGATTGTCTTATGGCACCAATGTCTAATCAAATCGTATCAATAGCTGAAAAAGTTTCTGAATTAGACATTAAAACTATTGCTCCACTTCACGGTCCAGCAATTGAGTACAGCTTAAAAAGCTTTTTAAATGACTACATTAGATGGGGAGAAAATCTTTCAACAAACAATTCTAAAATTGTTTTGATATACGCTAGTGCTTATGGCAATACAGCCTCAATAGGTGATGCATTAGCGAAAGGTGTAAATAGAACTTCAGTAGAAGTTGAAAGTATTAATTGTGAATTTACATCTAATGATGAACTTATAAAATCTATTCAAAACGCTGATGGATATCTAATCGGATCACCTACTTTGGGGGGACACGCCCCAACTCCAATAGTAAGTGCTTTAGGAACTTTGTTATCAGAGGGTAATAGAGATAAACCAGTAGGCATCTTTGGTAGTTTTGGATGGAGCGGAGAAGCAATAGATTTACTTGAGACAAAATTAAAAGATGGTGGATTTAAATTTAGTTTTGATCCAATAAGAATAAAATTTAGTCCTAATAAACCAAAAATTAAAGAACTAGAAGAAATTGGTACTCATTTTGGGAGAAAAATTTTAAAAAAAGCAAAACAAAAAATCAGAAAATCAGATACCGGAATGATATCTAGCAAAACTGATCCAACAATGCAAGCTTTAGGAAGAATACTTGGTTCACTGTGTGTTCTAACTGCATCAAAAGGGAAAGATGAAAATAATGTAAAAGGAGCTATGCTTGCATCTTGGGTAAGCCAAGCAAGTTTTTCTCCTCCTGGATTGAGTATTTCAGTAGCAAAAGATAGATCAGTAGAATCGCTTCTTCAAAAAGGTGACTCTTTCGCCTTGAATATTCTTAGCGAAAAAGATTTTAGGGAACCTTTAAAAAGGTTTACAAAACCTTTCTCACCAGGGGAAGATCGATTTGAGGGCTTAGATATTGAATTAACACCTAATGATCAAGTAATACTTCCTGAGTCATTAGCATGGTTAGATGCTTCTGTAAAAGACAGAATGGAATGCGGAGATCACTGGGTAATATATGCTGAGGTTTTACACGGCAATATATTAAAATCCGATAGTCTTACTGCCGTTCATCACCGTAAGAGTGGAGCCAACTACTAAACCAAATTATTTTTATTTATGCCTGACTCAAAAGATCTAATAATCATTTCAGCAAGTTGTGGAAAAAATCTAGAACTTTCAAAAAAATTTCAAGAAAAAAGTAATGAACTTAAATTCAATTCTGAAATTTTGGATCTTACTACTTTTGATATACCGTTATTCAATCCACGAATTCATACAAAAGAAAATATTCCTGTCGAAATAATTGAAATAAAAGAAAAACTTTTTGATACAGAAAAATGGATTATATGTGCTCCTGAATATAACGGTTCGATACCTCCAATTCTTTCTAATCTCATAGCATGGCTATCCATATCAGGAGATGATTTTAGAAATTTATTCAATGGTCAGCCAATTGCAATTGCAACTTTTTCTGGTGGAGTCGGATTAGAATTATTAACCTCATTACGAATTCAATTAGTACATTTGGGAAGTCAAGTTTTAGGTAGACAAATGTTATCTTCATTTAGTAAACCAGTGGATATAAAAACAATAGAAGATATAATTCAACGACTTTCACAAATGAAAAAATTGAAAGTATAAATTATTTTTATT
>QCGM01000024.1:0-15637 GCA_003279925.1 Prochlorococcus sp. AG-388-B05 | reverse complement strand
TAAAACCCTTATATTTTTTATCTTCATCTTTTTGAATAATATCCAAGGCTTTATAAATCCCGTCTAAGGTATCATTCTCTTTTAATAAGTTAATTGCTGTTTTTGGTCCTACACCTTTTATTCCTGGGATATTATCAGAACTGTCACCAGTTAAGGCCTTCAGATCTACAACTCTTTCTGGATAAACTCCTAGTTTTTCTTTGACTCCATTTTCATTCATTAAAGTCGGATTACCGCTTTTAGCATAAGGACCGCCGCCCATATAGAGAACATAAATATCTTTTTGATCATCAACTAGTTGAAATAAATCTCGATCACCAGAAAGAATATTTACACACCAACCTTTTGAGGAAGCATCATTAGCAATTGTTCCTAATAGATCATCAGCTTCGAATCCTGGTGATTTGAAAATAGGTAAATTAAGACTTTCTTTCAAGATTATTTCTAGTTGTTCAATATCTTGAAAAAAAACATCTGGAGCTACATCTCTATTAGCTTTGTAATTTGGATCTAATTCATGTCTAAAAGTTGGTTTTTCTGTATCAAAAGTAATACAAACTCCTTCAGCATTGATATTTTTGCAATTATCTAGAAGACTCTTTAAAAATCCATAGGTGACACTAGTTGGGAAACCTTCTTTAGTTGTTAATCCCCCATCAACTCCTTTGCTAAATGCATAGAAGCTTCTAAAGGCTAAAGAATGGCCATCAACTAAAAGTAAAATTGGTTTTTTTGAGTCTTGAGATTTCAAACTCATTTTCTTTTATTCGCCCAAGGTGGAATATCAATAAAGATTTGTTCTCCTGGTTCTAAACCATCAATTATTGAAGTTTTATTACCGCTACTAATACCTATTTCTATCTTTTCAAATTTAGGAGCATTATTTTTATCTACTTTTAAGACTCCTTTTTCACCTTTTTCGGTAACTATCGAAACTGTCGGAACTAAGATTTTTTCTTCACTACTTTTAACTTTAAATTCAAGGTCAGCGGTCATACCAATTTTTATTTCCTCAGAGATTTCTTTGAATTTCAACGTTACTTCGAATGAAGTTACATTATTATCTTTTACTGCCCTTTCGGCTATTTTTTTAACTATTGCTCTGTATTTATTTGAAGGATAAGCTTCTATCCTTACAGAGGCTTCTTGACCTGTTTTTATCCTTCCTATATCACTCTCTGGAACTTTGGCAATAATTTCAAGACCTTCTGATAATTCAAAAATAAAGTTTTTAGCTCTAGAGTCCGAACTTAAATTTGAACTAGGTGTAACGTACGAACCTATTTCTGCATATTTAGCTGTTATTTTTCCTGGGTATGGAGCTTTTATAGAATAAAAATCTTTTTCAGCTTGTGCATCACTAAATTTCGCTTCGCTTGTTTTGTACTTGTTTTTATAGCTTTCATAATCCTCTTTACTAACTGCTCCTTCTTTGAATAAAAATTCTCTTCTTAAATATTCAGATTTTTGTTTTTTAAAATTTAATTCAAGTTCTTCAAGCTTATAGATGAAATCTTCATCATCGAGAGTAGCCAAAATTTGACCCTTTTCTACGAGATCACCTTCTTCTACTTTAATTTCTTCAAGTATTCCTTGTTTCCTTGGACCAATATTGCTTGTTCTAGTAGCCTTTACTTCTCCACTAGTGTTAATTGATTCAGAAAGAATTCCTTTTTCAACGGAAACTACAAAGTTGGATATGTCTTTTGATTTGTTTTTCTTTAAAGAATTACTTAAAAAGACAAAAAAAGTTGCTAAAACAATTAATGCAATTCCACTTTTTATATTTAAATTCTTTTTTATTAAATTAAGCATATTTTTTAGTAAGCAAGCAATTAAGGATATTTAGAAACTATAGTGAATAATCGAAACGATTATGATTAACTTATCCAAGGTTGGCTAAGTAAACTCTATATTACAAGAAGATGATTCTATGACTAATTTATCTATAAATTTTTTCAAATGTTAAAAGCCGGTATTATTGGATTGCCAAATGTTGGGAAATCAACTTTATTTAATGCACTTGTTGAAAATGCAAAAGCGCAAGCTGCAAATTTCCCCTTTTGTACCATCGAGCCAAATAAAGGTATTGTTTCAGTCCCTGATCAAAGGCTTCAAGAGTTAGGTAGTTTAAGTTCTAGTCAGAATATTATCCCCACTAAAATTGAATTTGTCGATATTGCAGGTCTTGTAAAAGGTGCAAGTAAAGGTGAGGGTTTAGGAAATAAGTTCCTTTCCAACATTAGAGAAGTTGATGCAATAGTTCACGTCGTGAGATGTTTTGAAGATACTGAGGTAATTCATGTTTCAGGGAAGATTGATCCTTTAGATGATATCGAGATTATTAATTTGGAGCTTAATTTGGCTGATTTGTCTCAGCTTCAAAAAAGAAGAGAAAGAATTAAAAAACAAGTTAAAACAAGTAAAGAAGCTGCAAAAGAAGATTCTTTATTAGAAAAAATTGAGGTTGAGTTACAAAAAGGTCTTTCGGTCAGGTCAATATCTTTAAGTGATGAAGAAAATTTAATGATTAAACAATTGGGTTTTCTTACTGCAAAACCAATTGTTTATGCCACTAATTTAAATGAAAATGATTTAGCTGAAGGTAATGATTTCTCTTCACAAGTGAATATGTTTGCAACCTCTGAAAATACAGAATGTATAAAAATATCAGCCCAAGTTGAATCAGAATTAATTGAGTTAGAACCTGAGGATAAAAAAGATTATTTAATGGGTTTAGGTGTAGAGGAAGGAGGATTAAAATCTTTAATAAAATCTACTTACAAATTATTAGGATTAAAAACTTATTTTACAACGGGAGAAAAAGAGACTAAGGCCTGGACAATAAAAGATGGGATGACTGCTCCACAAGCTGCAGGAGTAATACATACTGATTTTGAAAAAGGATTTATTAGAGCGCAGACAATTTCATATCAAAACCTAATAGATTCAGGTTCGATTGCAAATGCAAAAACTAAAGGTTTACTTAGGAGTGAAGGTAAAGAATATGTTGTAAATGAAGGAGATGTTATGGAATTTTTATTTAATGTTTGATTTATATGAAACTAATTTAGATGGATAAAAAGTAACAGGGAAACATAAAAATATTATCTCTCAAAAATATTCTCAATCTCTTCTAAAAGATGGTTTGTTGATCTACTAAAACCATTAGTTTTTAAATAATTTTGAGCCTCTTTAAATTTCTCAGCCACTCTCTTTGCATAAGGAGTATTCGTTGACGTTTGAGTCATAGTAAAATTGCAACTAATAAAATTCTCAAATTTTTCGGGACATTTTGTAAGTATTCAAAAATACAAGAATTTAAAAATAGGATTTAATACTTAGTGATAGAAATAATTAGTTTTTTCTTAGAATAATTAATTAGAGTAATTATTTAATCGTTGATAATGTCAAATTTTTTTGTAGTTATTATGTTTATTTTTTTAATTCTTATACTTCTCTTCTTGCTTTATAAGAGACCACTCAACCGATCAAAAAAAAAGATTAGTTTTGGATTTTTAATACCTACTGTAAAAGAAGAAGAGTATGATCCCGATATCAATACGAGGAATTGGGATTTACATAAAAAAAGATTAATTAAATTTGGTAGATCTCAATATAATGGTCTAACTTTTTTTGTTAGTTCAGAGAATAGAATTTATTATTTTTCTAAAGAAGGTAATAAAGTTTATTGCTAAGATTAGAAATTAAATATACATATATTTAAAACAGAGGAATAATTAGTGAATACTTGTATTTCTATAAATTCAATAGCCCTAGGGAAATTATTAATAAGATATAAATTAACATCAAAAGGGAAGCAGGAAATTATAAAAGCAGCTCAGAAAAAGTATTCAACATGGTCTGGCTTGAATAGACTTGCTAGGAAAATTATGTTTAAAGAGTCCAAAATTACTACAAATAAGTATTTATGAAATATTTATTTGTATTATCTGAAAAATTTTACAGCCTAATAGCATGGGAGTGGAATTTCTTAAAACAACTAAGAAGAAAAAGAAGAAAGAATATTTTTCTTAGATGCTCTTTTGCTCTTTTGAGTTTCTTTTCGATTTTAATAATATACTTTTTACCACCTTATATTTTTGGAATTCTATTAGGAGGTGGGATAAAATTTAGTATTTTTTTTATTTGGTTATGGATTTTAAATTTGAAGTTTTTTTGAAAAATAATTATTTTATTTTCAAATAGTTTTAAAATTAAGATCATATCTTTTTTTGTATGCCAAAAATATTTAAGCAAAATAAATTTGCTCTATTGGGAGCAAATATCTTAATTATTGTGATTTGGGTATCTTTATCTTCAGCAGTCGTAAATTTATTTATCGGGGATAATGCTCCTTTTTATATTTATAAAATTGGTTCTCTAATAAAGTTTCTTCCTCCCATTTGGGTAACTTGGTTTTTTTGGATAAAGAGAGGTGGATTAAAGAGATAGTTTCAAATCCGCATATCTACGGATTTACTTTTATTTGAAATAAATTAAGATATGAAAGCTTACTTGAAATTATTCTTGTGAGAATTAGGTAACTTGAGGTCATTTTAAGCTAAAAAATGATCTCTTTTTTTATTAAAAAAGTTTTTAACGTAATAAATTGTGGTTTAAGTTATTTTTAATTTTAAGTTGCCCTATTTTTAATACTTTTATTATTCCTTATTGTTATTAAAGAGGATTATTAACATTATTGATATAGTAAGCAAATAAATTCACCTATTGGACTCATACGCTTTAACAAGCTTTTTATAAAGTTCAGGAGTAATTGGTTCCATTTTTAGAAGATACCAGGAATGATTTGACCTGTTGTTACGTATGCACCTAATAATGCTACGAAGCCAATCATCGCCCAACGACCATTAACTTTTTCTGCATTTTGAGGGTAGCCGTCATAAGAAACTGACTCATCAATGTAAGGACGAGTTTCTGATGGAAACATATTTTGTCTTCCGCCGGATTCGTTTGTTACTTGTGAATTAGTCATTGATAATTGTTTAATTATTAATTAACGTAACATAAGTATTAAAGAATGTAAAGCAAAAGAATTAAAACAAGCGAATTACTTTAATTCTGTGTCAGTTACGATACACTATTGATATAAATTAAATATTTACTTTCAGCCCTTGTATTGATATTTGTAAATTATTTAGATGTATTTTTTGAGTCGATTTTTACGTAGTAACTAAATTCTGCCTGTTAAGCTTGCGCTTTGATGCGTCTCTAGTGGATTAAGGTTGATAATTTTTCTGGAAAATTAGCTCATCTGTTTTTTTAAATTTATCCTGGCTAACCAAAATTGTGTGATACTTCTGTCCAGCCCATTTCTTGTAGATCATTCCACTCTTTCCAAGCCTCTTCAACTACGATTTTGCTTGTAGATTTAAACCCTGCCGGCTCTCCTAGGTGAATGGTATAAAATGTATGCGTAAAGATTTTGATATTGTTCTGTGGTGATTTTTTGCATGTTTCAAAGAAAATTAATCTGCTCCCCTCGGGATTAAGAAGACAACCGTTAGGCTTATCAGTACGACTGCCGTAAGAAAAGTTAGACCAAGCATTAGCCCTTCTAGGTGTCATTAATTTAATGGTACATTTATACTATTAGTTTTATATTTTGTTTGGCTAGGTGTCAAGAGTTTTATTGGTTAAAGTACTCATTTACTAATTAAAAATTTCTATTTTAATTAAAAAATAATTACATTAATCAATGAACTATAGAGAAGACTTAGAGTTTCAACTTCAAAAAGCTACTTTAGCAATACAAGAGGTTATTGAGGATGTTTACATATCTGATTTGGTAAGGCAAGAACGAATAAGAAAACTAATTAATATCAAAGAGGCAATAATTTATAAGGGAAGGGAACTTCGTATCGATTTAGGTTCGGCATAAAATTATCAATTTTATTTTTAATAGTTAATAAAGAAAATTATTGTTATTATCAATAAAAAAATTATCCACAATAGATCGCAATGTCGCCTGGGACTCCTGATTTAATTCTTTTAATTTTGGTCTTTCTTGGTCTACAAGCTTGGTGGATAATTCCAATAATTAAAAAAAATAATAAGTTAAATGATAGAGGTAGAGAATTAAGGGAAGAAATTAAGCAGTTAGAAAAACTATATAAAAAGTAAAAGTTAGATAAAGTTTATATAAATATTTATATAATAATTCTAGAATTTAAATCATATGAAATTCAAAAAAAGTGTTTTCTCATTTCTGGTGATACTATCAGCTTTAATATCTCCAAAATATTCCTTAGCTGAAGAAAAAATTGAAGTTGTCCCATTAATTCAAACTTCTAAAGGGTTAAGTGGAGAAAGTTTTAATTATCTAAAAGGCGAACCTGAATTAAGGCTGTTGAGAGTGAAAATACCTGTAGGTTTAAAGACTCCTATTCATAAGCATCCTTCCCCCATGTTGATACATGTTACACGAGGTAAATTAAAACATGTCAGAGGTAGAGTTATAAATACTTTTAGAGCAGGGGATGTGTTTGTTGAGAGTAATAAAGGAGGAGAACATTATGTAAAAAATATTGGGAAAAAACCTGCTATTCTTCATGTTGGTGTTATTTCAGTAGTAGGAATGCCAACAACAATCAACAAATAAAAGTCTTCATTTAAATTACTGATCAATTTTTTTATAAATTAATTAACTTCTTTTTAAGAGGAACAACTGTAATGTGAAACTCCTCCTTTATTAAAGAATTCTCTTGGTCTTAGACGACTGTATTTTTGTTCTATATCCAAAGACTGCTCTTCATATGGTTTATTGAAAACAGTTTGTAATTCTTTTATTTTGCTGTAATTACCATTTTCCGCTTCTTCATATGCAGGAACTATCATCCATTCACGCCAAGTAAACTTAGGATTTACTTGTTTCATTGATTTGGAGATTTCTTCAAAATTCCCTTCTCTCTTAATACAATCTTGCCATTTTTTTAACCAAATTATCCATTTTTTATCAAGATCTTCAGTTGAAGGTAAATAAAAACTCTCTTTTAAAGAAGATATATTGTCAGGAATATGAGAAAGCTTTCTAAAGAAAATACTGAAGTCAGCATTAGAGTTAACCATAAGATTGAAAAGCTCGTTAGTAAGAGTTTCGTCGTATTTATCAAGACCAAGTTTTTTTGCCCACATTAATTGCATTTCTTTGCTCATTAATTTAGAAAAATCATTTTTGATTTTCTCTAATTTTTCTATGTCTTCTTTATTTTCTAAAAGTAAAGGTAGGAGAGATGAACAAAACATCTTAAAATTGATTTCTGCAGCAAAAGGCTGATTGAAAAATGAAAAATGCTCTCCACCTCCCGTCCAAGGCTGAAATCTTGGATCAAATAATTCACAAAAACCAAAAGGACCATAGTCAAGAGTAAAACCTCCTGCAGCACAATTATCACTATTAAAGTTACCTTGGCAGTAACCGACTCGCATCCAATTAGCTACAAGTAATATGAGTCTTTCTCGATATAAATAAGCCAACTTAAGCACTTGCTCATTAAATGACTGACTAGAATCAATTTCATCTCTATAGTTCCTATCTATAAGATGCTGCACAATCATCTTAAGCTCATTAAAAGCTTCATTATGCGAATTGCTTCGAATTCTGCGAGCAAAGAGTTCGAGCTGACCTACTCGCAAAAATGATGGTGCAACACGTGTAGTAATTGCGGCATGATTATCAACCATAATATCAGGCTCAAAATACCTAGAACCGTCTGTATACCAAGGCCTTCTAACTATTTCTGTCTCTGAGACATAAAGGGTTAACGATCTTGAAGTGGGAATTCCTAATGCATGCATTAACTCCTGTGCAAGAAATTCACGAACACTAGATCGTAGGACAGCTCGGCCATCTGCACCACGACAATAAGGAGTTGGCCCTCCTCCTTTAAGTTGCATTTCCATTCTTTTCCCCTTAAATAAACCCTCGAATACAGAAATTGCTCGACCATCTCCGTAGCCATTACCTGTCCCAAAGGGACATTGTTGAGTATATTCAGTGCCATAGATAGACAATGCATACCCCGTCGCCCAGCCAAATGGGCTTATTGGATCCTCTGCAACTTCTATATCACCAGAAAAAAAACGATAAAACTTTTTATCTTTTATAAGGTCAGAACTTAATCCCAATTCTTCAAATAATGTTTTGCTGTGCGATATATATATTGGTTCTGGAATTGGTGTTGGAGTAACAGGAACATAATGACCTGAATAAACTGACCTAGCCCTGTGATCATTACCATCTTTTGTCGACTGAGGATCAGCTTTGAGAGAATTCATTAAAGAAAAATCTGCTAATTGTGAAAACTCAGAAAAATTTTTAGTTTCTTTATCTTTTAATGATTTAGATTTTCGTGACATTAATCTTGGCCTTTATTCTTGATAAGGTTTTAATTGCCTGGAAATGAACAATAATTATATTTTATATTGAATTTCAAGAGAAATTATTTTGGTAATACTTTTAAGATTAGATAGAGCTGAAAAGTTAAATATTTTTTGTATAAATTTCATTGCAGTAAAAAGTTTTATTATGAAAATCTTTTGTAATATTAAAGTTTAGAAAGTAATTTAAATATCTTTTACATTTTAGAAGAAAATCATTGTAAATATTAATCTCTAGTTTCACTTTTTAAAAGTTGGGGACATCTTCTTCTAAAATATGGTGTGAATTTGATTAATTAATTTATTTTTTACCTATCCCCTATTTTTGAAGTATATTGCACTATAAATTTTTCAAGATTAATTAAATTTTATTCTTCATTTATTATCAAGAGACCCAACCTTTAAGTAAATCAAAGATACTAATAACTAATCCAAAAGCAATTATGGGAGGTGAAACCCATCTCATCATAAATTTCAAATATCTAGTCGTTTTAATGCCTACTTTAGAAGTATTAAATTCTTCATTAAATTTCCCAGGAACTACCCACCCCATAAAGAATGATACTAAGAATCCTCCAAAGATAAGTAATACCCCTCCAAATATTGAATCAACCGTTCCAAGGATATTTAAATTTAATGCTGAAGGAATTCCTGCTAAAAATAGAAATAGAGTGATGATCCAAACAGACTTACCTCTTTGAAAACCAAATTTATCCATTAACGAAGAAACTGGTACTTCCAATAGAGAAACTGATGAAGTAATAGCAGCAATATAGGCTAATGCAAAAAAAGCAACAGCCACCACCCTCCCCGTAGCCCCATAGGAACCTAGTCCTGTTGGGATAGAAATAAATAAGGCACCAACCGTTGATTCCGAGATGGCATCACTTAAGCCGAAGGTTAAAACTATTGGAAAAGTAATTAAACCCGCCATTAGTCCAACTATGGTATCTAATGAAGCAACACTAATACTCAATTTAGGTAAATTACTTTTCTTATTTAAATAGGAAGCGTAGGTCACCATTATCCCAATACCTAAACTTAGAGAAAAGAATGCTTGAGTAAATGCATTTCTAATTGTTTGTGGATTTCTTAATTCTGCAAAGTCAAACTTGAATAAGAATGTCTTATAACCTTCCCATGCCCCTGAAAGGGTAGTTGCCCAAATTGCAAGACCTATAAGAATTATAAAGAGGATAGGCATAAAATATCTAGTAACTTTTTCTATACCTTTTTTAATTCCAGATGAAACGATAAAAGCTGTAAGTAAAAGACTTAATAAATGACCTAATAAGACACTACTTCCGCTACTTATAGAACCAAAGAAATTCTCAGCTTCACTAAGATTTTTTGGTAGTCCAAAAAATAATGAGTGAAATAAAGTATCTGCCGTCCAACCCATTATTACTGAATAATATGAAGCGATCCCTAAAGGAGCTATGAAGAAAAGTATTCCTAGTGGGTACCAATTCTTTCCTCCTAAATTAACGGGAGCAAGTAATGAACTTGCCATGGCACTTCTTCCTAAAGCCATTTCAGCTACAAAAACAGGAAGACAAACAATTAATACAATTAATATGTATAAAATTACAAAAGCAGCTCCGCCACCTTGAGATGCCCTATAAGCAAATCCCCATAAATTGCCGAGTCCGACAGCACTACCAGCAGCCGCAAGAATGAATCCGAGCTTACTCGTCCATTGCTCTCTTTGAGAAATATTAGAGTTCAAAATGCAAAATGATTTTAATAGTTGATTTATAACTCATATATAAAAATAATTAATACTTATTTTGAATAAAAACTTATTTTTTAATAATTAATAGTGACTAAATAATTGAATTCTTTTTAAAGCTTATTCTTTGCTATATTTTTGTTGAAATAAGATCTAAAATTTTTGAGGTTAATTTATTAATTTTATGACTATTGAAACAACAGTTCTAGTTTTTAAACTGAGTAATACTTTTGAAGAATATGAAGCTTATATGAAGGCACCTGAACAGCAAGCAATGTTCAATGATATGAGTGTTAAGATTTTTTATCTTGGAAACTCTTTAGATGATCCAACAAGCGCAACAGTAATGTTTCAAGGTCCTAAAAATGTTTTATATGATATTTTCATAAACCCCCAAACAAAACCAATAGTTGAAGCCTCTGGACATATTTATGAAGGTACAAAAATAACTCGTTGGGTCTCTTAATAAACCAACTTTTAAAAAAATTTTTTACTTTTAATGAGAGTATATTTTATATGAATTATCAACTTTTAATAGAATCCTATTCTTTTGGAACGACTCTTTCTAGTCAAGAAATAGAACTTTTAAGCTTAGAACTTGAAACTCAGATTATGAATATGAATATATCAACAGATTTTGGTTGTTTCAATTCAGCACCTTTACATATTTGTAAAGGACTTTATTTAAGAAAAGGAACTTCTTGGATAATGTGCCTTGCTGAAATTTTAGATATTCACAAGCCAACTACTATTGGGAAAACAAAAAGTGTAAAAGTATATGATTTACTCCTTAAGAAAGGACTTGTAATTGGTTGAAAAACTATATTAATGATTAAAAATATTTGCATTATAATTTGGTAAATTTATTATTAGCTGATTCAAAAGTCTAAAAAATGCTTAATTCAGATAAATTATGTATTGAGAATATTGTTAATCAGACAAGGTCTAGCGAAAGAAAATTTAGAGAAGGAAATTTCAAAGGGGCAATAGAAGATAAAAGGGAAGTAAGGGTTCTATTGAATTCTGAATTTTGTGATGAAGATATTATTAACAAATTTAAACAAGAATTATTCTTCTTATATCAATCGAAATTTGACTTAATAAAAGATCATAAAATGAAAATTGATGAATTAAAAATAAATAAAATTGTTAATTTATTAGAACAAAAAAGTGAAGAAAAATATAATAAAGGAGATTTCAAAGGATCTATAAGAGCATTAAGGAGATCGGAGAAATATTTAGCAAAGAACTACATTCCTATTTGATTTTTTTATAAAGTTCGTTTTTATAGATATATATCTATTTTCTCTTACTAATTAATAGTAATGCCTCAATCTACTTTGGAAAGTTTATTATTTTTTATGGTGCTATCTCTTTTAGCTTCTTATATAGTAAAGATTAAATATGGACAAAATTTAAAAGTTCAAAAATAGTGGATTAATTTATTTAAGACTTTAACCGGTGTGGGTTATTTATTATCTGAACCCGAATTTATTTTTTTCTTCTGTATCCCATAACAAAGATATTTCTCTTAAAAGAGCTGATACTTCAGAATTTGATGATCCTGAATCATCTTGAAATTTTTTACAAATTTCTATGAGATCTTTAGATGCTTGCTCAATTAATATCGTTTTTTGGTCTGGGTTGGCCATTTAAATCCTAGAAAGCACCATTACAGTTGAAGCCACTACAATTAATAACCCTAAGAATACTTAATATGAAATTATGAAATTTAGAATCAAAAAAGAAGGCCCAAGTAGTGAAGATAGCAAAAGCTGAAAAGGCAAAGGCAGCATATTGAAGCCAATGTGTTCCAAAGCTATCAACTCCATTTTTATCAAAATCTGGATTGCTCAATTTTCTAAAGTTTATTTAATAATAAAAAATTTTTTTTACTAATGTTGTATTTGCTTTATAACTGAATGAGTTCTTAGGAAAAATGATTTTCCTTTATTAATTATTACTGATTGGCATTCCATGAATCTTGATAAAGCCAGCTCAAGAAAACAAGAGTTAGAATATTACCAAAAGCATAAATGAAGCCCCACAGTGGATTATAAATATTGGCAATTATGGTAGACATTATGAAAATTATTAAACCAGAAATAATTAAATCTTTAACAGGTAAATGTTCAGTATCAATAGAATTTATCATTAAATTTTAAAATATTTAACTATCTCTAATATAAGTTAATTTAAATGGATTTTTATAAAATCCACTGGATAAAGTTGATTAATTTTTAGAATCTGCCGAATGGTCAAAAAATATCTTTATCAAAATAATTTATGGATACAATTTAATAACGAAAAATTAGGGCATACTTATTTTGGCTATGTATCTATGCTAAAAACATTTTAAAAGTTATTGAATTATCTTCTATATGTACTTATTTAAAACATACATTACTTTTAATCATTAAATAAAATCTAAATGTGTTTTGATAAAAGATTAATATGGACTTTAAAAACAGAAATATGATAGATAAGGATTATAAGGAAATTATTCACGCGATTAAAAATATAGGGATTAATTTTCTAGAAGGAGCTTATCTTCTTGAAATTACAGTAAAAGAATTGTTAATTTCTGATTTAACAAAGAATATTATTCTTGATGAAGAACAATCAAGAGAAGTTTTCGAGGACTATTAAAAAAAATGGACTTGTAGAAAAGAGCAAATTAAAGGAATTTTTAAATAAAAATAATTTTTCCAAAGAAATTTTGAAGACTAAATTAATAAGATCGTTTAAAATCCAGAATTATTTTTTAAATGAATTTAAATCTATTGCAAAAGAATTTTTTCAGAAACAACTCCAAGACCAGTCAGATTATCATTATTTAATTCATTTGTATTAAAAAGTATATTACTAAAAGGGTATTACAAAAATTAATTTGTAATTTTTAGTTTTCTACGGGAGATATATTTTCTAATTTTTGCTTTAATTGAGTACCAAGTGAATTTTTTCCTAAATCTAAAAGTCTTAAAGTATCTTTATGCATGCGGATTTGTGTATCTGCAACTTGTAAACCTTTGAGAAGATCTTTAACGTCGTCAGGCAGTGAATTTATATCGTATTTCTTACCATCAAAGTCTAGTGTAGGAAGCTTTTTATTTTCTGGATTTGTTGAATCGGATTCTTTTGAGCCAAACATTTTAAATTAATATTTGTTTATCCTATTCTATAAAACGCATCTATTTTTTCAATTTAAGAATTTATAAAGAAAATAAAATATAATTCTTGAAAATACTAAAAAATCTTTTCTTAATTGGCCTGAAATTTTTAATTTTTTACAAACATTATTAATTATTAAATCGATATGAAGTTTTGTATTAAAGATTCACTTAGATAATTTATTTTTGAAATATGTTTTTATTACCTTTTCTAAAACTTTAAAATATTAATAATTCATTATTTAGTGGAGTATGAATATTTTTTATAAAATAGCCTCACCTTTCGGATACAACTTTATAATCATTTGGAAGGTTTAATCTAGTGATTAATGGATTTAGTCTTAAAAATTAGTAGTATAACCACATGTGTAGAAGTTTAATTTATTCTTGAATATTGTAAAAAATTAATTCAACCAAATAAAATTTGACATGAGAAGGAAAAATTTTTAAAAATTTTTAATATTAAAAATTTATCAAATCTTGTATTAGGTTTTTCTCTAGGTGTTATTGCAATTTGGCCTGGCATTATTTCAAGAAATAGTAGGAAATGTTTTTTCAGTATCCTAAAAGACGGCAGTGACGGTAATATTCAAATTAAAACGATTCTCTTAATCAATCCAAATTATTTATTAAGGATTAAAAATACTAAAAATGAATATTGGAAAGTTTTGTTAGTTGGAGATGCTTGTTTTCGGAAATTTTGAAAATCTAAATTTATAGAAATTAAAAAATATTTATTAAACGAATGTAATAAATACTCTATATTAAAGAAATAAAACTTTTTTTAATGACTAATAAATTTTATCAATGGTGGCAAAACCATCGAAGAGTTGTAACTTTTGGAGGCTTTTTAATTTTATTAGGTTTGTATGTATCTCCAGTAATTAAAGAAGCTAAATATAAAAACATGTGTATAAAACTCTCGCAAAAAGGTGCTTTAAATAAATTCAATGGTGATAATATCGGAGAAACACTTTTAAAAGATACTGGTTTAAGTATTAAGGAACTAGCAAAAATAGAAGGTTATAAGAATTGCTTATAATAAAACGCTTACTACTTGCAGCAGTACTATTTCTTTTAAGTGAAATTTCATTTGCAAAAGAGAAAATGAATTACACTGTTACCTCTGATTCTCAGATACAAAATGTTAAAGGTAATTTTGAAGCTATTGGTAATGTAGTTATCAAAAGTATTAATAATAATTTTGAAGCTTCCTCAAATAAGCTTACTTATGACAAAGATGCCAAAACTTTAACACTACTTGGAAATGTATTTGTTAAAAATTTAGAGTCTGAGGGTTTATCTATACAAGAATCATATGGCGATGAATTGACTATATTTACTGATTCGGGACTTTTTAAATTTAATTCTGAAAATAAAAATAGAGTAAAAACAAAACTTAAATTTTAGATAAAATTCTTACTCGTTAAATAAAGAACTTATTTATCCCTTTATTTAAAGTCAATTCTTGGGATCCTGGGATAAAGCTTCCAGTTGGATAGCTGATAACCTTTTTTGAAATTGCACCAATACCAATAGCTATTAAACTAATACAAAATATTGCTTTTGATCTTTTGCTCGCAAGTAGAAATTTCAGTGAGATTTTGTATTTACTAAATAATAGGCATATTGACTTTTATTATGTAGATAAGAAAAAGCTTTATGCTCAAATATTTAAAAATACTCTTTTACCCTATTTACACTTTTTACTTTTTAAAATAACTTAAGTACAAATTTTAATAAAATGATTGAAAAAAAAGAGGATAATATTCGAAGCGAAAGCTTTTACCCAGATAGTAAATATCGTTTTGATCAGAATAATACTCCTGAAGAGACTCCTCTTTCAGAAGATCAAATATCTAATATGACTAAATTCGAATGGCCAAATAGCTATTGGTTTATTGCAGAAAGAACAAATGGAAGGTTGGCAATGATAGGCTTCATGGCTGTCATTATTAACTACACTTTATTTGGTTGGATAGCATATCCAATCCTTTAATAATTAATTATGGGTTAACAATAGAGACCCATAAAATAAAAATCAAGAAAAAACAACTTTAAGAAATAAAGTATGATCTAATTCGGACTAATTTGTTTTATTTTGGGCGGATTAGTATTTAAGTTTAGAAATATTAGAAGGTCGCAAAAACTGGCTTAAATGGCATAGATCCGAAATTATAGGGTTCTCCATTTTCAAATTGGATGCCATAACCAATATCAGTAACTGTGAGTTGCATTTCTAAACCATTAATTGAATTATTTATTACGACTGGGGAACCATAATTTGTCTCAAAGACACGTAAATTTAGTGTTGAGTGAGTGGATTTTCGATATT
>QCGM01000023.1:0-16551 GCA_003279925.1 Prochlorococcus sp. AG-388-B05 | reverse complement strand
CCTCTGGTTCCTCTGACTTTGTCTCTACTAACTCTTCTTTAACTTTATTTACCTCTGGTTCCAAATCTAATTGCGATCCTGAATTTAAATTTTCTTTTGAAATTTCCTCTTTATTACTAAGAAGAAACTTTAATAAACGTTGGAATAACAACCAACCTTTTTCTATTCTTTTTGGGCCCAATATTATAAGAACAATAACTGATATTACAAAAATTGCTGGAGAATTTAAACCTAAAAGATTCATCAATTTCAAACATTCTGAATTTACTTTAGTACATCATAAAAATTAAGGCTAATTATTTTCAAAAGTAGGTAAATAAAGCTCTCTATTTGAAGCAATAATACCTTCTTCTTTAAAGAAAATTTCTAATTCTTTTAAATCGCTTATATTAATTTTATCTCCGCAATTATCTAAAATATTATTAGAAGTAAACTCCCAAAGGTCATCTAAATATTGATCATCATCGGGAAAAGCTACAAATTTTAGATATGTATTATTTAAAGCATATTCACTTGCAAAATCAGAGTCTAATCCCTCATTTTTAGCATCACAAAAAACTTTAGCAAACCTTTTACCTACTGAAGTTTGAGCACTGGACAAATCAAGACTTCCTTGAATTGCATAAACATTATTAGGAGCAATAAAAAGAAATATTGGAAGAAAAATTGATAATAAAAGGATCAAAAATAAAGAACCACAAAAATTTTAATCTCATATAAGTTAGCAAAAATAGTAACTAATTAAGACAATAAAAAGAAATCTAATTAAATTTTTAAGAATAAAAAACAGAATCAAATGAATGTTAATTATTCAATCTATAGTGAATATATCAGAAGTGAATTTTTACATAATGTCTTCAATTATAAAATTAAGAGGCAAAGGGGTATCGAGAATAATAAACAGTAAAGTAATGTTGTCTCCTCTCGCAGGAGTTACCGATAAAATATTTAGAAAATTAGTAAGAAAATGGGCTCCAGAATCTTTACTATTTACAGAAATGATTAATGCGACAAGTCTTAAACATGGATATGGCACTCAGAAAATAAAACAGCTTGAATTAGAAAAAGGTCCTATAGGTGTTCAGATATTTGACAATAGGCCATTTGCTGTTTCAGAGGCTGCAAAATTGGCAGAGGATTCAGGTGCATTTCTAATTGATATAAATATGGGCTGTCCAGTAAAAAAAATCTCAAGAAAAGGGGGTGGAAGTGCCTTAATTAATGATCGCTTATTAGCTATTGAATTAGTAAAAAGAGTTTCAAATGCTGTAAAAGTACCTGTTACAGTCAAAACAAGGCTTGGTTGGGAAAATAAAGAAGAGAATATAGAGGAATTTCTATTAAGTCTTCAAGATGCAGGAGCTGAAATGATAACCTTACATGGAAGAACTCGAAAAGAAGGCTTTTCAGGTAAAGCAGACTGGGAAATGATTGGAAAAATTAAAGAGCTTTTAGAAATACCCGTAATTGCAAATGGAGATATCAAGAATCCAAAGGACGCATTTAATTGCTTCAAAAAAACAAATGCTGATGGTTTAATGATTGGGAGAGGCATACTTGGTTCTCCATGGAAAATAGGAGAAATAGATTATGCAGTTAAAGAAATTAAAGGTTTTAAAGAACCAAATATTGAAGAAAAATTGTTATTGATTATTGAACATTTGGATGAACTTATAAAAGAAAAGGGCAGTCATGGTTTATTAATAGCCAGAAAACATATTTCATGGACTTGTAAAAATTTTCCAGGAGCCACAAGTCTTCGAAATAAATTAGTAAGAGCAATAGACGCAAATGAGGTTAAAGAATTAATAAATAAAGCGATTAAGACTTTAAATTATGAAAAAAAAATATTAACCTGAAAATAATTAAATTTTAAAATGAAAATAATTAGTTCAAAGACGAGTCAAAGAGTTTGTAAACATATGAATAAAGATCACATTGGATCTGTACATAAATATCTAAAATATTATGGAAAGATTTCAGAATTTAAGGAGGCTTATTTGGAAGAAATTTCTAGTCAATTCATGAAAATTAAATATGACGATAAGTTTGCAATTATAAATTTTAAAAATCAAATCTCAGAAGATGAAATTCATGGAACATTAGTTTCTATGATAAAAGAAATTGAATAAATCTATTGTGCCATTTTCGTAAAAAAAGAACATCTAAGAATTTCTCTCATAGTAATCCGTAATTTTTTTACATTCTTCAAACGTAAGCATACTCAATCTTGAACACGCATTATATTTTAAGAGTGCACATACAGCCAACAGATCGGAGCTGTCAACATTAAGTGCTTCAGAAAGCTCTATAACTCTAAGACCTTTCAATATTTATACTAAAAAATGAATTAAAAAAAACATTGTACTTTGAATTAATGTGCAGCATTTTTTCCTAAACCAGCTATAAATGGGAAAGCTTGTTCATCACCAAAGATATCCTCATTAGAAGTTATTGGGATATCACCTTTATCCTTAATATCATTTTTGACATCACTAGATTTCGATTCCATAGATAAATCATTACTTAATTCGCCACCAATTTCATCGGCTAAGCAATTACTAAAACTAAAAAAACAGGAACAAATAAAAATAAATGAAATTAAAATGATGTTTTTCATAAAAAAACTAATAAAAAATATTCTCTTACAAAAATAATTCTTTGAAAAAAAATTTACTTATATTAAAACAATTCTAAATATATAAATTTATACAAACTATTTATTTATTTTATTTCTATTCATGAATCTTACCAAGAAATAAATTCCAATCATTATGAGAATAGCCATTGAATATTTAAAAAGGAAAACATAAACGACATAAACTAAGAAAGGAAACAAGCATGCTCTTTTAAAATTAATTTTTTGAGTTGAGTTCATTTTTTTCCAATTTAAATATTCTCTCCACTGGAATATTTTCTTCATTTTTCTTTCTTTATAATTTCGATTAAACATAATTTTTTAAATATAATTTTTATTTTATTTTTATTTTAATTAATAAAAGCTAACTTCAATAAATATATTTTTATTATAAATATACACATATAAATTTCAAAATTTTAATGTTAATGTCAAAAATTTGGAAAATTGAAAAGTTAGTATTACCACAACATTCAGATCACGCTGGAGTTATGTGGCATGGTGCATATTTTGATTGGCTTGAAGAAGGAAGGATCAATGCACTTTCAAAAGCAGGTATAAATTATGTTGACCTTACAAAAAATGGTTTTGAGTTACCTTTAATAGATACTTCAATAAAATATATATCACCATTATTTCTTGGAGATACCATAACAATAGAAACTATATTTGAAATAAGCAAAAGTCCAAAAATAAAAATCCATTCAAAATTCATTAACAAAAGCAAAACAGTTTTGACCATAGCTGAGGTAAATTTGGTTCTAATAAATAAAAAAAGTTTTTCTATCATAAGGAAAAGGCCTGATTTCATATCAAAAGCTTTTATAAAATTAAACGGATAAGATTATATTTAGCTAATTTATTAATTAATTAGAGTAATTAAATTCTATTTAAATGAAGGATATATTTCTTGTCTTGGATTCGTATCAATATCAAATGGAATCAAGTTATCAGGAAACATCTTCTCTAACTAATCTTTTTACTGAAAACAAATTTATAGGATGGCTAGGTCTTTTTATTGTATTTTTTTCAATCTTTGCAATTATTATTTTTCAGTTTCTTGAATGGGAAAGTAATGACAAAAATAAGGAATAAAAAAGAGTTGACTTATAATAAATATAAATATTTTATAAAATGGCAATTTACTTAAAAATAACTAATCCGACTGAAGTTGTAAAAAAAAAGACCTCAAAATGGTTAACAGACATAACACCAGAAAGAATTGATCGAAAATTAGTTGAAGACGAAGTTATTAAAGGTATTATTGAACAATTAACACTTGAAGGTATTGAAGGCGAAATCTCAGCAATAAATGGTTTTGATGTAAAAAACTCTACATTAATTACAAAAAATGATTTTATAATCAGAAAAACAAAATCTTTTTAACTAATAAATAATAAATTATGAATAATATTTTTATTATTTTAGTTTCTTTAATTTTTTTATTTTTGATAACTATTTTTAGAGCTACTCTATTAAAAAAAAGAAAAGATAAATTAAATAATGCCTTAAATGCAAATTACTTCCTTGAAACGATAAATAGACTTATTGAAGAAAATAAATACAATCTATTGGAAGAAAGAATTAGATTAAAAGTTATTGATGCTTATGGTAACGAAGATTTGAGAAAGTGGATTGGTAATCCCCCTCTAGATGAAAAATTAATTGAGAAAAGCATCAATAATGGTTCAAAAAGGTTAAAAGAAGGTATTCCATACTTTTGGGAAAAAGTTATTTTAAAAAAATTTTCAGGTCCAGACATTTTTTTTGAAAAATGGAAAGCTTATCGCAAGATTAATCCAATTATTAATGATGAAATAATTGGTGCGAGTAGAATTTTGGAGAGTGAAGACTGGTTTATATTCATAGCTAGCCAAATAGAAAAAACTTGTTTAAATTTAATAGAAAATAATACATTGAGGATTAATAATCAAAACTATAAAAAAGGAATTATATTTGAAAATCATTGTATGGAAATTCTCAAAGAGAATGGGTGGAAAGTGAAAGAAACACCTATTACAGGAGACCAAGGAGTGGATTTGATTGCCTCCATAGATAATTTAAGGATTTGTATTCAATGTAAAAATCATAAAAAAGCAGTAGGCAACAATGCTGTTCAAGAAATTTCTGCTGGTAAATTATATTGGAAAGGAACTCATGCGGTATTAGTCTCAAAATCTGGTTTTACTAAATCTGCACAAAAACTAGCTAGAGCTAATAAAGTGAAATTAATAAATGATTTTGAATTAAAGGATTTAGAAAATCTACTTATTTAGTTGAATTACATAAGTTGGGATATCCCTTCTTTATATAAAACAAGTGTCGTAAAAATCCCAGAAGCCCATATTAAACCTCTAGCAATAGGAATATTTAAAACATAAGCGCCAATATAAAAGAAACGTAAAAGAGGGTGCATCCAAGCTGCTATTAATGAGAGGTTTGAATCAGGCAAAGTAATTAAACAAAGTATGCAAGCTGGAGCATGAATAGAAATGCTTTCCCAGCAATTCTGATGACACCAAACTGCTCTTTTACCAAAGTCTGGTAATTTATCAAATAATGCTCTTGGTGCAGACATATTCTCCACAGAATAACCAGCTTTGATTCTTCCTAAAGTCAAAGGAATGGTCGATAGTAATACAACTACGACAGACAGGCAAAGGCTCCAAGCGAAAACTATTGGCATATATCTTAAATATTTAATTTAGCTTAGTAAATTACTACTTATTAATGCGGAATAATATTTATTTTTAAAAAATCAAAATTATATTTATATACATAAGCTATATTAAAGTCCTTATGGACATTTCAAAAATATTAACAATACTACTTGGTAGTATTTTAATTTATCTAACTTTTTTATTTTTAGGATTTAATTTAAGAAATAAAAATATAAAGGCACAAAATCTAACTAAAAAAGACAAATAATTATTTCCCACTAGAAATTTTTCATTATTTTTTTTTAATCATATTTTATGGAAATAAAAAAGATTATTAATTATATTAAATTGAAGAATTTTTAATAAAAATCTATTCTGTTTTAGATAAAAATAATGATTAAGATCTATAAATTTATAAAAAGTTTTTTATTTATATCATTATGGCTAATAATCTCTTCTTATTTACAAAAATATTGGAATACATTCCACTGGGAATATATATACCTTAATTTAAGAACAATTTTTGATAAAGAGTTTTGGTTTGTTTTGGAAAGATATCTATTTGGACTTGACCTAGGTTATTGGATAGAGGAATTATTAAAATTTTTGTCATATGAAATACCCAAAGAGACCTTTAAATATGTGCCAATATTCTTTTTTTTAAAATATATTTGGATTAAAAGATAAAAATAATTTAGAGAGACTTAATAAATTCTTGAAATCTTTCAAATAAGATATTGTCTTTTATTCTTCTGAGAATAAATAAAGTTCCTTTATCACCCCTGCAAATTCTAAGATTATTGCTTAAAAAAGTAATTTCTAACCATCCTTTTTGTTCTTTTTTAATCTTAGTTAAAGCGTTAATTTTCCTTATTCCAATATAAGGTCCAATTATTCCAGCATGAGTAAAACTAACTCCAATTTTCTTTTCATTTAAAGAACTTAATTTTGCTACTATTCCTGTTCCAATAATTGAATTAAACCCTCTAGGCTTGAGTAAATTCAAACCATTTAGATTTAACGGATCAAGAATTTGAAGATTATCAACTACAGGAGAGTAATTTAGAAATGGAGCTTTTGAACTGCTCCATCTAAGCTCCCATACTCCTTTTAACTTCTCAATATCCATGTTGAGAGTAAATTTTGATTCCTTTTCTAGTTCTTCAGCCATATACTTAATCTTTTTTGTTTTAGGACTTGAAAGGAGTAAGTCCAATAATTGTTGTTCTAAATTCATTTAAAAAGATTTACAAAATAATCTGAGCAAAAATACTTACTTTAATGTGCTATATTCTACAGAAAATGTTTTGATTCCATGACAAAGAGTTACTGGCTTAAGAAAATATCCATACCAAATGCTGATTTGTTTCTCGAATACATAAGGACAGTCTTGCCATGGATAAGATCTGTAGGTGGGGTTGTAGTTAAAAAAGATATTACCCAAGATTCCAACTCACACAAGTGGGATGGGGGCCAATTAGGAATGGTAATTGAATTTGAATCTAAAGTAGCCGCAAAAAGAGCTTTTTATTCAGATGTATTTCAAAACTATTTGAAATCTAGAGATTTAATGGAACTTGTAACAATAAGCACTCTTTAGTATTAAAAAAATAAATTTCTCAAAATAATATATATACAGGCAAAAAAGCAAAAAATTATTTTTTTGCAAATTAAGTATTTACTACTAGTAATCGTTTTTTGTAATGGTTATAACTTCTTTATTCATATAATATTAAGCACAATTTAAATAAGCAATAATTAACAATTAAATTAAATGAACTACTCCACTGAGCAAGAAGATTATTTAATGACAACCCCTTATACAAAAAAAATTCAAAAAAAATTTAAGGAAGTTAAAAATTTTCTTGAGAAAAATGGATTTAACTCATCATCCCAAGGCCTAATGCAGGATATTATTAGTTCTCAAGAATATATTTCCAAAAATGATTTATGAAAAAATGTTTTTTTCATAGCGTTTTAAAATAATAAATCCCACCTATTAAGAAAGGTAATAATATCCCTAAGAATAAGAGAAAAGATTTTTTAGATTCTCCCTCTGTTATTGGATTTATTTCTGGTTCAATTGCAAATCCATTTTGTCTACCACCGCTTTCTGTTGTATAACCTTTTTTATTCATAACTAAAAAATTTCATATGATTATCGCATGTATATTTTTTTTTATAAAAAAATTTTACATTTAGAAAAATTTTTAAATTTTCTAATAATTATTAGTTAATTTCAATTTTGGATTTTAATTTAGCAGCTTTTTTAAGTAAACCAACAATTTCTTTTCTACCATTGGCTTGTTCTGCTCTATCAATTAAATCAATATATCTTTTTGTAATTTCTCTATGGTTCATTAAATTAAATTTATTAGTTTGATTATAAAAATTAGATTAAAATTTTTTTGTATAAAATATATCACAATCGTTTTTAAATTCTTTTAAATTGTCTATCTAAACCATCCTTTCTTTTTAGGTTCTTCTATAACTTTTACTGGTTCTACTTTTTTACCAAATAATCCCTTTTTCTTTGGTTTCACATCTTCAGTTATCAGTTCTTTTTTTCTACCAAATAATCCTTGCTTCTTAGGTTTATCCTTTAAATCTTTTTTCTGAATTACTTTTTTAACAGGAGATTTAGATTTATTCGACATTGGATTTTTACCATCTGATAAAAGCTGATAGACAAAATATCCAAAAACACCAAAAAATCCTATTGCTTGGACTAAGGCGGTACCGATATTATCAAACATTGGAGATTCTAGTTTTTTAATGAAGTAATCTATTAATTATGGAAAAATATTTTTATAAATGCGAAACAAAGGATTCAGATTTATGAATTAAAAATTAAGATATGAAATTTTTTTTAAATAAAACTACTTATAGTAATTAACTAGATCAATTATTAAAATCGTAAGGAGAGAAATTCCCAAGATGTATGGAGCAAAAGGATATTTATTCAAGATTTGATTTAAATTACTTTTTGAATCCTTTTTTGCTACTTTCTTCTCTCTAGGCGGCAATCCTAATTCTTCTCTTCTTTTAGCTTCTCCCATGTTTTAAGATGTTTACTATAAAACAAATATAGTACAGATACATATATATGTTTAAACAATATTTAGATCTTTGCTAAATTCGATTACAAGTTTAATTAGAAATTCAGTTAATATAAGCCTATTAATAAAAAACATAATGATAGAAATAGTTTGGTCAGTAAATATAATGGTTGCAATTTTAATTGGTGGAGTTGGCTGGGTCTTATATTATATTTTCACTTACGACCAGAAATATACATCTTAATATCAAAATGGCTGAAAAAGATTTAGTTAATTTCCTAAAAAAAATTGAACAATTAAACAAGATATCGGAATTAATTAAAAATAATCCTACAAAAAAGAAAGCGTTGTCGGATTGTAAAAATCATGAAGAAGTAATTTGCTTAACTTCCAAATGGGGTTTTGAAATTGGCAAAAGATGGGGTGAGTATTGAATCTAATTTTCATTAATAGTATTACTAGATCCCCCTTTGAAAGATAAATATCAATAGAATCACAAATATTATTTTACAAAACTTTTAAATATGCAGGATATATATGAGGTAAAAAAAAAGATATATCAAATTTCAGCAATTACAGATAGAGGGCAAAGATTAAATCCATTTGTATCGCCTATTTATCAGGAAAAATTAAAGGAGATGGAGCAATTAGTAAATGATCTTGAAAAACAAAATTCAGAAATCTCAGAAGAAAAGTTATCTGGAGAATGGGAATTAATTTATTCAACAGTTGAATTATTTAGAAGTTCTCCCTTTTTCTTGGCTATCGAAAAAGCATTAAATGACGAATATAAAAGTAATCTTTTTTTTAAATTGCATCAATTACAAGTAGGGTCATTTGGTTTATCGACTATTGGAAGAATCGCTCAAAAAATTGATTTTGAAAAAAAGGAATTTATATCTACATTTGACACCATAATTTTTGGTCTAACTACAATTCCTATCCTTGGTTGGTTTAAGCTTCTTCCAACATTTGGTGGAAGGGTAATTACTTTGGCTGATGAATTAAATTTAAACAATAATATTCTTCAAATGAATTTGCGAAAGACTAAAGTCTCAAAAGTCGAGGGACTTAATAAAATTCCAATCTTTAGTAAACTTCTTATGGATAGATGGTATCCAGTAAAAGAAGTCTGGGAGAAATTACCCTGGAATAAAGAATCACCTTCTTGTGAGGTCTCCGTAATCTATTTAGATGAGGAGATAAGAATAATGAAAGATATATATGGATCTATTTTTATCTATATAAGACCAACAATTTCTTTATTAAATACAGATGTCTGAGATTTATTTAGAAAGTATTGAAAACTGGTTTAAATGGAGCTGATCCAAAGAATTCTGGGATTCCTGATGAATTAAAACCTATTCCATAACCACCATCTGAAACTTGAAGTTCAACTTCGAGCCCATTTACTCCATCATTAATAACAACGGGAGATCCTGAATTCGTCTCAAATACACCGACCAATCTTGTTACTGCTGAAGCATTAGCTGCTCTTGTTAAACTACTATCAGTAAGTATTGCTGAAACTTTCCCCCCAGTTGGCATGGTCTCAGGACCAAAATCTGCCTCATAACCTTCATCAAAAGTATCTAATTCTTCAGTATGATTTGCAGCAGTACAACCAGCACTAGAATTAACTTCAGTACCAGTACTACTTGAACAATAAACGCTCCCATTTAAGCTTACGGAACCCTTTAAACCAAATTCATTTAGGATAACAATGTAAGCATATGTATAAGTTGCATTAGTGGGTCTTCCTATAGCAGGCGGTAAGGTTACAGTTTTACCTGCTAAGTCAGCCGTTGTTCCGTCAGTTGACATTGTTACTACACAATTTTCTTTGCTAAAAGCTTTTGGAGTTCCTGAAATTGGATTCTGAGTACATAAGCCCATTTCATAAATAGCTATTTCAAATTTATCCGGGGATCCTAAACAGTAATAATTGTAGGAACTTAATTTTGTTGCAACTGCTGTAGTATTCTCAGAAAAAATATTTTGTTTAGCAGTAGTCTGAGTTAATACGTCTTTGCAAAGAGGAGGAGCTTCAGCTTTAACTGAATCCATATTTGTTGTTAATCCAAATAATGCCGTCCCAATTGCAATTGAGCTAGATGACCTTAGTAATCTTCTTGAAAAAATATTTTTAAGTTTGTTCATGATAGGTTTTTGAAACATTTTTTAAATTTTGGTTTTGAAGGTTAAAAAATTAAAGAAAGTAAAGAGGAATTTTTAGATTCATAATAATTAATTTCCTTTAGCTCGATTTTGGAAAGTTCCAGACGATCTCTCTAAAAGAACATCGTATTTACGTTTAACAGGTTGAATCATTTGAGTAATCATATTTTTCTTATAATCTTTTTTGACAAATTTAACTGGACTACCAGTGATATTCATTCTTAAACCAAAGAAGGTTTCATCTGTCCCTGGGAGTGAGGCATTAACAGTAGTTGATGCTGCTGAGATTTCATTAGATATAAAAGCTTCTAAACCAACATGTGGAGTAGCTTGCCAACTTACTGACCCTTCCAGTCCTGAATTGTCTTGTGTATGTTTATAGTCCCAGTTAAATCCTCTTACAAAAAATGCAAGTTCCGGATTATTTGGAAGTCTATAACCTAATTCCACATCCCATCCATCAACTACTCTTTCTTTATAAGTTGTGCCTTTAATAGTTACATCTTTTTCATCAGTAATAGCTATATACCAGTTATTTCTTAATTCAAAATCTTTCCAAAGATATTCTCCTCCGAGACCAAGCCTACTATGAGCATCACTATAGTCAGTCATTCTGTAGTCCCAGAAAGCATTAGCTCCAAGCATTGATACATCATTAGGGCGATGTCTAATACCAAGTCCTAGATTAGTAGTTGAGCCTTCAGCATTTGTGGCGGTAGCAAATCTTGCCTGAGAGAATGCAAGTGTTTTAACATCTCCCTCATCATCTTTAGCTAGTTCGCCTAGTTTCATTAAACTATTTAGAGAAAAGCTTGTATCAGATTCTGTTCCGCCTGAAATATTAACTGATGTTTGAGCAAAAAATGGAATACTTTGAATTCCATTATTAGAAGTACTATTTACAAAATCAAATCCAGCATCAACTAATAATCTTTTCCCATCATTAGCCATGATATTTGTATATTCACTTCCCTCTGAACCATCATTCATTAGAGGAACGAATTTAGTTGAATAAGTTGCTCCTTTAATTAAATATTCATCTAATTTATCCTTAGGAATATAAGTATCTGAATTATTTTTTATCAGTTTATCTAAACTGTTAATGTAGTTAGATTCATTATTGAAATTTGGGTTTGAATGAGAAGGAGAAACCATTGCACCTAATAAACCAGTTGATACAATAGCTAAGATAAATTTTAATTTACTCAACATCTAAAAAATTAAGTCTTACCTGTTATAAAAGATGGAATATTGATTTAAAGCTTTTTATTACAAAATTAATAGAAATCTAGTTGAATTGAGTAGTTCTACTTAGAGGAATGTCGCGAGATCTTAATAAATACGTTATGTTCAGAATGAACATTTTAAAAATCATGCTTAAAAATAAAGAAAAAAATTCTGTAGTAAGAGGAATCTTTTTAATTGGAGGTTGGGGTTTAGGTTTAGATAGATTTTACGAAGGAGATAAAAAAGGTGGAGTCTTATCAATTATTGGATGGAGTATTACATTTTTCACTTTCCTCTACCTGAAATGCTCTGGATATCAATATGTTGATGGTGTAAAAAATTATTCAGATTACTCACCAAATCCTTTAATTGTTTTACCATTGCTAGCTGGAGCTTATGGAGGGTTTCTTATAATTAAAAAGGCTTTCAGATTAGCTAAACAATTTGAAAACGCTGAGTAATCATCTCAACCAAATTTAAGATAATAAACCTGATCCTTTCAGATAAAATTTAAATAAAAGAATAACTAGTAAATTAACAATTGCTAAGGCAACTATTCCATTTCTGTTTTTTACATCTAGCTTTTTAATTAAATTAGAAAGATAAACGACAGGATTTTCAGGTTCTTTATTTTTCAATATTGATAAAATAAAATTTAAATCAAATTATCACGGATTCTTTTTAAACCCAATAATGTAAAGTTTAAATTTTAAACAGATATATTAAAGCTATTACATTATTCCTGCATTTCTCAAGAAAGCTTTTCCTACATTTCCAATAACAAAAAATAAAGACAAATTAATCAAAAGAATTATTAATAGAGCCAACATTTTGTAGTTAGGATTTGATGAAATTCCATCAAAACCATCATTGAGAATTCTTTGAAAAAGAGAATTATCTTTAAATTCTGGTTTTTTTTCTTTTAAATCAGAGTTTGTTTTTTCTTCTTTAATGTTTTGATTACTTGCTTCTTCAAGGAATTCAGTAAATGCTTTAACATTCTCCTCTTTATTACTTTCTTTCTTTATCTCAGATGATGATTCAATTGAATTTTCCTCAGGAATTTGTTTTGAGTCTTTCAAATTTTAAATTTACTCTAGAGACATATTACACCATAAAAAAAACCCACTCGATCAAATGAAGAGAAGGTTAGTTAAGATTAAAGTTCTTAATCCTATATTAATTAATTTTGATGAGTTTTGCGATTAGAAATTTTTTAATAAACCAACTGAATTTTAAAAGTAATTATTAAAATAAATTATGCTTGATTCACAAACTATAAAAACCTGCAAGGAGAATCCAACAATAAGAGACATTAAGATAAAAAATATTGAGCATGCTATTGATCAAGCAGAAATGATGATCAAAGAATCAAAAATGAATCAAGAAGAATTAAGTTTTTTGAAAAGGAAAATATCTGATTCAAGGCAGGATCTGGAGATTCTTTATTTGATGAAAATTTAAATAAATAAATGTTTTTCAAAATTAAGTTTTAGTATATTTGGAGACTTAAGAATATATTAAATAATGATTATATTTAAAAGAAAAATAACATTATGTCAAAGAAAAGTATTTATATACCTATAAAAATAGTTCCATATATATTTGTCTCAATTGCTGCTATTACTATTGCTGCTACAACAAATATAATTATTTAGTACTTAAGAACATTGATTATGAATAACATATAAAATAATTCAATTGAACATATTAATTAATCAAACAGATTAGATAAAAACAATAAATACATGAAAAATTTAAGGATAACTCTCGCTGTGATTTTTTTATCTATAATCTTCCTTTTTAGTTTAAAAACATTTCGTGATTTTGTTATTTCTAGTGATTTAAAAAATGAAGCAAAAAATAAATTAAAAAAATCAGCTGAAATCTTGAATGAATGTTTTGATCTTAAAAACAAAAGTAAGAGAACTATAAATGAGTCGTTGAAATTGATTGAATATTGTTTAGAAGAATTTGGATCTGAAAAATAATTTAATTAGCATATGCTCAACTACTTATATCTTTTTAAATAACTCACTTAACATGTATAAAAATGTTTATGGATAAAAAAAATATTAATAGATGGGAACCAACAAAACTTCAAATCGATAATATCATTCTTCCTGCCTATACCGATCTTTCTAAGAGATGTGTTTCTTATATCAATGAACTTGAATGCCCACCACAATACATAGCTGATATGTTGAGAGATTTAGCCGATGCAATAATGACTTCATATCCTGAAGTTAAAAACAATAGTTCTAATTTATAGTTTTTAAATGAGTAAAATCAAATGTTCTTATTTAGGGGACCTAAAATGCGAAGCTAAACATCTCCAATCTGGGAATCTAATCACAACTGATGCACCTATAGATCATTGCGGGAAAGGTGAAAACTTCTCACCAACTGATTTACTCGCAACCTCTCTTGGCTCTTGCCTTCTAACGATAATGTCTATCAAAGCGAGATCTAATGGTTGGGAATTAAAAAATATTTATTTAGATATTGAGAAAATAATGACTAAGAATAAAGAAAGGAAAATAGCACAACTAAAAATAGATATTTATATTCCTGATGACTTATCAAAAGAAAAAATTGATTTTATAAAAAAAGCTTCTGAAGATTGTCCTGTCACTCGAAATCTTTCTGAATCGCTTGATATTAAAATATATTGGCATAACCAATAAACTTTACAAAAATAATTTTCAATTTTTAATAATAGGATTATATGAAATACTTCATAGGAATAATTATTCTTTTACTTGGAATTTTTATAATTACCGATTTAGCATTTAAAACTAGATATACCAGAAAAAGACTGTCCGATAAAAACAAGAATGAATAAGATTCTTGTTCTTATAAATTCATATATTAGAAATTATTTAGGATACTTTTCTAGACTTTCTATTATTTTTTTCAACCCATGATTTTTGCCTTTTGTTTAAATCTGAGATGTATGCTCTAGATTTTCTAGCTAATTGAATTTTTTTTTCTCTTTGCCTAAGTTGATTTAACTCTTGAATAGAATAGATTTTAGTATCTTTTTTATGCTTAAAAATACTTAAAAAATTAAGAAAATATTTTTTCATAGACTTAATCTACTGTCTTTTGTCATTTTGCCAATAGATAAAAATTACTTTTAATAGATAATAAATTTAAAATTATTTTTGATTTATTTATATTTATCAATTTTTTTATCAATTAAATCGAGTAGAGGAATCATGAAATTAACATTTATGCCTACAGTGCACCATATGTATGTTAGACAAAATATCAACTTTATATATAAGTTAGAGGGTAAAGTAAGAAACAATTTAAAGAAGCTACCAATAAATAATATTAGTATTCCAATTTGCAATAATCCCTTAGCTATCCATAGAAAACCTCGTTTTCTTATATTCTTGTAAAACCAAAAAAAAATAGCTCCAAAAATGAATAATAAAATTAGATTTATTATCATTTAAATCCTTTAACAACACTCGTTAATAATAATACTTTGGTGAAAGGAGATGATAAATATTACATTTTTAAAATCATTTAATATTAAAAATATTAATTTATTATCTATAAATATTTTTGAAAAACTATGGATTTAAATTAATTTAAAACAACTTCGATTTCAATAAATCAACTCTCTTTTGATTCACACCTAGGTCACTTTCACCGACTCTAGATTCAGATCTAACAAGCAATTTACGAGATTCAGGAACAAAAGATACTTCTAAATCGTCAACGTATTTCATCCATTTACTTGTTACTTCAGCATGAAGATAATCTCCGTCAAGTTCAACTATTACTGATCTTGGGGTATTCTCGATAATTTCTTTAACTTCTTTAAAAGGTTGTTCGATTGAGTCGACTTCCCATTCTTCTCTAACACAATGGGCTATTTCAACACACTCACTCAATTCAATGTGAGAAGCAAATGAAGCTGAGGGAAATATAAATCCTATGAATATAAAAAAACTTACAAAAAAGATTTTCATTAAAACAAGCATGAACTTTTCTTAATCTAACCAACAAAAATAAAAATTTGGTGGAATAATATTTAGTAAAATTTATATCTTATAGAAGAGCTAAAACTTCTAAGATTTAGAATTAAGTTTCAATAAATTTAAATATTTTGGAATTAACTGAATTAATAAAAGATTATATAGCCACAGAATTATTGTCTAGTACTGAACTTGACTTTCTAGAAGCAGAATTATGGGAAACCATTCAACATATTTCGGAGATAAATACATTAACAATAGCTCCAAAGGATATATGCAATAAATTAGAACTTAAGGAAAAATCTTGCTGGCAATTATGTTGTGCTGCAGTACTTGATTTTTCAAGACCTTTAAAAGAGAAAAATGAAAGAGTTGAAAAATTCAACAAATTATTAAATCAATATAACCTTTGAAGCAAATAAAAAAGACCCCTAAAGGGGCCTAAATTGGTTCTAATAAATCAAGTGTTTCCTTGTTTCCACTGTTTTAATAAAACCTCTCCTACACACAATTTAAATTTCACATGATTTTTTTAGAGAGTAAATACTTATTGGGTAAGTTTATTAACTGTCACAAAGCTAAAAACCAAAAGTACTCAAACTATTATTCGAGTACTTTTTACTATCAGAAAAATGTGTGTGAGGAATTTCTGATTCAATTAATCTACAATTATTCGAATTAAAAAAGCCACGGTATTAATCCCTATTTAAATTTATTTACTTATTAAAAAATAAAACTAGAATACTTGGATTGGTACAAGATATTTTAAATGAAAAAAAGATACAAGAAAGTAATTT
>QCGM01000022.1:0-21865 GCA_003279925.1 Prochlorococcus sp. AG-388-B05 | reverse complement strand
TACTGGACCTATTTGCAAAAAGTCATGGTCTTTAGCAGGGCATAATTATTCAGGTCAAACAGAATTATTGGCAGAATCTTGTCAGGTTAGGGATGTTGGTATGTTATTTACAGCTAAATCTCCAATCACTGGTTGGAGATTTAACACCTTATTGGCAACTACCCACATACCTTTATGCGACGTACCAAAACAATTATCTACACAACTAATTCATACTAAATTAGATTTATTTGCAAAATTTTGCAAAACCTATGTCAATAAACCTCTACTAAGAGTTGCTGGATTAAATCCTCATGCTGGTGAAGAAGGCATATTAGGAAGTGAAGAAAAAGATTGGATCAAAGATGCAGTTACTAGCTGGGGTAATAAAAATAAAGGAGTTCAAGTATCAGGTCCTATTTCACCTGATACTTGTTGGAATTCATCTTCAAAAGCTTGGAGAGATAAAACAGCTCCAACACATGATGGCATTCTTGCTATGTATCATGATCAGGGATTAATTCCAATAAAAGTTATTGCCCTTAATTACTCAGTTAATACAACTATTGGTTTACCTTTTATCAGAACATCTCCTGATCATGGAACTGGATTTGATATTGCAGGAAAGGGTTTAGCTCAATCTCAAAGTATGGTTGAAGCAATAAAAGCAGCTTTTGATTTAACTAAAGATTCAAGACTGTTTGACACGCATTAATACTTGTCCAAACTCTACTGGCGTTCCATTTTCAACAAGAATTTCCACAATTTCAGCATTAAACTCTGATTCAATTTCATTCATTAACTTCATAGCTTCAAGTATACAAATCGTTTGCCCAATAGTAATTTTACTTCCTAAATCAACAAATGGGTCCTCTCCTGGAGCCGCAGCCCTATAAAAGGTTCCAACCATAGGGGAAGTAATGTCTGTAAGATCTGAGCGCCCTGGAGGGGCCACCTGAGATACTTCAGCATTACTTGTCAGGGTAATATTATCTGATGTTGTTGATTGAGAAGTAATTATTTGCTTCTCCAAAGAATTGTTTTTTGTCGAGTTGTTAGTTAAAAGATTCTGATCAAACAAATTTCTTTTTATTTCAAGTTTAAAATCTTCCCCTTCTAGAGAAAATTCTTGAATATCACTTGTAGAAATTTTTTCTATCAAGCGATCTAGGTCATCATGATCTAATTTCATAGCCATTAGTTGTCACGTCCAAGATAACTATCGTTACGGGTATCGACCTTAATCATTTCTCCTACAGAAATAAACAAAGGAACCATAACTTGAGCACCTGTTTCTAGAATAGCTGGTTTAGTGCCCCCACTTGCAGTATCTCCTTTAACTCCAGGATCTGTTTCTGTAACTTTTAAGGTTATAGAAATTGGAAGTTCAACTTCTAAAACTTTATCTTTATAAAAAATCACATTAACCTCCATACCTTCTTTTAAATACTTTGAACCTCTACCAATCTGATCAGAGGAGAGTCTTGTTTCTTCAAAACTTATCATATCCATAAAAACGTAATCTCCTGACTCCACATAAGTATGTTGCAGGTTAGACTTTTCAAGGACAGCTTGTTGTACTGATTCTCCAGCTCGAAAAGTTTTTTCGACTACATTACCGTTTCGAACTGATTTTAATTTTGTTCGCACAAAAGCAGAACCTTTACCAGGCTTGACATGTAGGAATTCTACTACACGCCAAACTTGTCCATCTATCTCGATGGTGGTACCTGTGCGAAAATCGTTACTGGAAATCATTCCTGTATTACATACCCAAGGATCATAAACCTGTAAGAGTGCTATGCAAAACTTCTTATCAAATCAGAACAAACATTATTTATTTTTAATTCTAATTTTAATACATGTATGCTTCTTAAAACCAACACAAGTATTGGCTGATTTACCTACTGGAAACGCAGTAAAAGATCCCAATGCAATACTCAGAAATGCACTCCCTATCAAGCAAGTTGAGCTGCAGGAAATTCAACATAAGTTAGAGGACACTAGTGACCTTGTGAGAGGAGGAAGATGGCCAGCTCTCTCAAAAACTGTTACAAAATGTCAATCTTTACTAAAAAAGTATAAAAGTCAAATTATTGAGGAATTACCAAACGAAAAACAAAAAATTGCAGAAAACACATTTTTAGATCTTAAAAATGATTTTGATAATCTTCAAGATGAAGCTAAATCTAAAGATAAATATTCATTCATAACAACTAGAAGAGAAGCACTAAACAAAATAGGGGGACTAGAGGAATATTTTTTACCAAATGAATTTCCCTATTCTATCCCAAGCGAATTTGATGATCTTCCAAGATTACTCGGTAGAGCAAAAGTAAATATAAAAACTTCTAAAGGCGATATGCAAGCAATAATAGATGGATTTAATGCACCTCTTACTGCTGGTGCCTTTATAGATTTATCTTCAAAAAACTTTTACAGTAATATGCCAATTAATAGAGCAGAAGAATTTTTTGTTCTTCAAACTGGTGATCCAGTTGGTAATGAGATTGGATATGTAGATCCCGAAACAAATGTGGAAAGACATGTTCCACTGGAAATAAGAATACCTACCGAAAGCGAAACTTTTTATAATGAAACTTTTGAAGAGTTAGGCCTTTATACAGAAACACCGACTTTGCCATTTGCAACTCTTGGAACCTTGGGGTGGTCCCATTCTAGTACCGCTGTTGATGATGGATCATCGCAGTTTTTCTTCTTTTTATACGAAGCAGAGCTAAATCCAGCAGGTCGTAATTTAATTGATGGAAGGAATGCCGCCTTTGGTTACGTAATAGAGGGTTTTGATGTTTTAGAAGAGCTTACAAAAGATGACACGATAATTTCAATTGATGTTTTAAATGGTATGGACAAACTCAAATTAAATGCATAAAGAATTATTAGAGGATATCGGGGAAAAAGAATTAATAAAAAGGCTTGCTGAATTTATGCCTAAAAATCAAGTTTCTGATGATTGCGCATTCATTAAAGCTAAAAATAAAAACTTACTTATTAATACTGATTCATTAGTAGAAAATATACATTTTAATGATGATACGATCTCTGCCTTAGACATAGGATGGAAAGCCGTAGCATGTAATGTATCTGACTTAATCTCAAGTGGATGCAGCAAAATTATAGGGGTTAATATTGGATTAGTAGTCCCATCAAAAACAGATTGGCTTTGGATTAAAGATTTATATACAGGAATAAATCTAGCTTTAGACTATTTTGGGGGCTTAATTCTTGGAGGAGATTGTTCTGTGGGAAAAGAAAAAGTAATCTCTATGACTGCTCTAGGAAAACAGGGTGAAATTAAATTACGAAGAAACTCATGCCAACCAAATGAAATTATTTTGACTACAGGCATGCATGGCCTTAGCAAATTAGGATTAATGATAAAAAGTAAAACAATTTCTGATAGTGATTCACTATCACACTCATTAATCAATAGTTCTTTACAACAATTTTGCAGACCAAAACTTAAACCCAAATTACTTAAAAAAATACTTAAAACTCGTACTAATAAAAGTATTAAAATGATTGGTTGTACTGACAGTAGTGATGGCTTATTTCAAGCATTATTAGATTTAGCAACTGAAAGTAATTGCAAAGCAATTATTGATTATGCAAAAGTTCCTAAACATAAAAATTGGCCTTCAGGAAATAAATGGGACGAATATTATTTTTTTGGGGGCGAAGATTATGAGCTAGTTTTTTCTCTCCCAAGAAAATGGGCCAATAATCTTTTAAATGAAGATAAAACTATTACGGAAATCGGATATTTTCTCGAAGGAGACGTATCAGTCGATTTTAAAAACTGTGATAACAAAAATTTACTTAAAAATAAGTCTTTTTCTCACTTTTGATTATTCCCATTTTTGAGCTACTATCTCAGCTAAATCTACAACTCTTTGACTATAACCCCATTCATTGTCATACCAGGCAAGAACTTTTACAAGATTATCGCCAATTGACATTGTAAGATCACTATCAACTATTGATGATTCATTAGTTCCTGCATAATCACTTGAAACTAGTGGCTCATCACCGTATTTAATAATTCCTTTCATTGAGCCCATAGAAGATTCCTTAAGTGCATTATTAACTTCTTGACTAGTAACAGATTTTGAAGATTCAAAAACGAAATCTACAGCTGAAACGTTAGGAGTAGGAACTCTCATAGCTATACCAGTGAGTTTACCTGTCATCTCAGGGTAGACCAAAGCAACTGCTTTAGCAGCTCCTGTTGAAGTAGGAACAATGTTTGTAGCTGCTGCTCTAGCCCTTCTTAAATCCCTATGACTATTATCTAAAATACGTTGATCACCAGTATAGCTATGAATTGTTGTCATTAATCCTTTATTGATTCCAAACGTTTGATCAAGAACTTTTACTACTGGAGCTAAACAATTTGTAGTGCAACTAGCATTGCTCAAAATATCATAATCACTATGTTTATATTGATCAGCATTCACACCTACTACGTAAGTCCCAACACCTGAACCTTTACCAGGAGCAGTAAGAATTACTTTTTTGGCACCAACCTCAAGGTGCTTACTTGCACCAACATCAGTATTGAAAACACCAGTTGACTCTATAACCAAATCAACCCCCCAATCTTTCCAAGGTAAATTCATTGGGTTTCTATCAGAAAAACACTTGATAGTCTTGTTATTAATTACAAAAGTATCATCAGTATATTGAATGTCCACTCCATCCAATTTTCCTAATACTGAATCGTACTTAAGCAGATGAGCGTTAGTTTTAGGGTCTGAAGTTACATTAATACCAACCACTTCGATATTGGTATAAGCTCCTCTACTTAACCAACAACGCATAAAGTTTCGCCCAATTCTGCCAAACCCATTAATCGCAACACGCAAAGTCATAATTAAAAAAATTTTATTGATTAACCTAAGTTGCTGATCATACAGAATTTTGTGCAATAACGTAAGTATTTTTTAATTTATTAAGCAAATAATTCTATTTTTGTATTAATTCATAAAAAAACCAACATTTTTTTAAAATTAAATGCCATTCCAATTACTTAGAAGTTATCTTGATTTAAGTCTAAATTTGATAATTGAATAAAAAATTAAGACATAAAGATCATTTTCATTTTATTGGCATTGGTGGTATTGGAATGTCTGCCATAGCTATGGCATTAATAAAAAAGGGATACTCAGTCTCTGGGTCTGATTTAATTCAAAACAAAGAAACAAAAAGTTTAAAAACATTAGGTGCAATAATTTTTGATTCTCAAATTAAAAAAAATATTGATTTTGTGATATCAAAATTTCAGAATCATAAAATCAATTGTGTGATTAGCTCTGCGATTAAAGATGAAAACGAAGAGTTATACTTTTGCAAAAAAAATAATTTCTCAATAAAACATCGTTCAGAAATTCTTGCGATGATAATGAAATCTTACACATCATTATCAATAGCAGGTAGTCATGGGAAAACCTCAACAAGTACTTTCCTTTCCACGCTATTAGAATTATGCACACATGATTCTTCTTCAATAACTGGTGGGATAATCCCAATATATGATTCCAATGCTCATATCGAAAACACAAAATACTTAGTAACAGAAATTGACGAATCTGATGGAACAATTGAGAATTACAATTCAGATATTGGAATAATTAATAATATTGATTTTGATCATTGTGACCATTACTCAAATATCGATGAAGTTCTATCATCATTTAAAAAATTTGCTTCTAACTCCCAAAAATTATTGATTAACTATGATTGTAAAATTACAAAAAGTAATTTTACTTCCGAAAATCAATGGTCTATTAAAGAAAGTAATAAAATTGCTTATTCATTAATTCCAAATATTATAAATAGGGATAAAACCATTGGTAAATATTATGAACATGGCAAATTCATTGATATTATAAACATTCCAGTTCCTGGATTACATAATCTTTCTAATATTACTGCTGCAATAGCAGCCTGCAGGATGGTTGGAGTAAGTTTTAAAGAAATTAAAAAAAATACAGAATCTCTAAAATTACCAAAAAAAAGATTTGAATTTAGAGGTGAACTAAATCAACGAATAATTTATGATGACTATGCACATCATCCTAATGAAATTAAAGCAACAATTGATTTAGCAAGGTTATTTATTAAAGATACAAATAGTAGTGATAGAGTAGAAAGAGGAAGATTAATTGCTATTTTTCAACCTCATAGATTTACTAGAGTAAAACAATTTATTCATGAATTTGTGAAAGAACTATCAAAAGCAGATGTTATCTACATAACAAATATCTTTGGAGCTGGAGAAAAAAATATTGACAATATTGACTCGCAACTAATTGCTAATCTTATTTATAAAAATAATAAGAATGTTATATGTTTAAGAGACAATTATGAAATTAATGAAAAATTTTTTAAATTAACCAAAAAAAAATGATTTTATAATAAATATGGGGGCTGGAGATTGTCATAACTTATGGTCAATCTTAAAAAATAAAAATACTTTAAATAATTAAATAATTAATGAAAAATATTACTTTTAAAGAGAAAATAAACCTTTCTAATTATACGACTATTAAAGTTGGTGGATTTGCGGAATATTTTTCAAAACCAAATAATACTGATGAATTCATCAATTTAATAAATTGGGCGCGTTTAAATAATCACAAATGTCGAATAATAGGAGCCGGCTCAAATTTATTAATAAATAATATTTTCTTAAAAGGCCTAACTATATGTACCAAAAAAATGCGCTCTATCAAAATTGAATCTCATTCAGGAATTGTAGAAGTAGAGGCTGGAGTAATGCTACCAACAATGTCAAATATACTTGCAAAAAAAGGATTGCAAGGCGGTGAATGGACTGTAGGAATTCCGGGCACAGTTGGAGGTTCTATTTGCATGAATGCAGGTTCAAAACAATTATCATTGGCAAATAATCTTTTATCAGTTCGAGTAATTGATACTAAAACTCTAAAAATATCAGAAATTGAAAAAAAAGATATCAATTTTCAATACAGATTCAGTCCTTTTCAGGAAAATAATCTCATGATTATAAGCGCAAAACTGCTATTTGAGCCAAAAGGAAATATTAAACAATTATTAGAAACTACGCAGAAAAATCTAAAAAAAAAGACCGATACTCAGCCTTACCATTTACCTAGCTTTGGAAGCGTTTTTAAAAATCCAACTAATAATTATGCGGGTAAATTAATTGAAGAACTTGGATTAAAAGGTTTTAAAATAGGCGACGCAGAAATTTCAACTATGCATGGAAATTTTATAGTAAATAACTCTTCTGCTAATTCGAAAGATATTTTAGATTTAATAACAGTAATTCAACAAAAAGTACTACAAAAAAAAGGTATTTTTCTTGAACCGGAAGTAAGAATGATCGGTTTTGACTATCCTTAATTAAAGAAACTTTTTTATAAAAATGGCAGGTTTTGGACTTCCAAATTTTGGACAACTAACAGAGGCTTTTAAAAAAGCTAAAGAAATTCAACAAAATGCACAAAAATTACAGGATGAACTTGAAAGCATGGAAATTGAAGGTAAAAGTGATGATGAAATGATAAAAGTATGGATTAGCGGAAACCAACTCCCTCTAAGAGTTGAAGTCAATGAAAATATTTCAACTGCTAATAAAGAAGAAATAGAAAAAAACATTTTAGAAGCTATCAAAAAAGCTCATGAAAGTTCAACTACAACAATGAAAGAGAGAATGAATGACTTGACTGGTGGCTTAAATCTTAATCTTCCTGGATTAGACAATAATGACTCTTAGATGATTCAACCATTTCTTTGTAGAAAGTATACCTTTCGAAATTTTTATTTAACTTACAACCCTGATCATTTACGTGTAAACAATTACGAAACTTACAATGTATGCCTTCATTAACTACTTGTTTATAAATTTCTGGATATAAATTAGATAATTCGCGAATATCTATTTCAAGTGTTTGCATATTAAAACCAGGTGTATCCACAATGTAGCTTTTACTTGATAAAGAAAATAGCTCAACATTTCTCGTCGTATTTTTTCCACGTTTTATTTTGCTTGATACGGGAGCAGTTTTATTGTCTAGGCCTGGAATTATCATATTTAATAAAGTAGTTTTACCAACGCCAGATGGTCCCATAAATATTGAGCATTTTTTCTTCTTTAACTCAATCAATAAAGTTCTTAAATTTTCAGGATTATTTAAATTTAAAGTAATTGCTTGATACCCCCACTGGTTAAATTTTTCAATTAACAAAAGTCGTTTTTCTTCTGTTATCAAATCACATTTCGTTAGCACCAATGAAACCTCTACCCCTAGTTTCTCAGAAGATATTAAAAACTTATTGACTTGAGATAAATTTAATTTTGGCTCTTCGACAGAACAAATGACGTATATATTTGAAATATTAGCAACGGATGGTCTTTCTAAAAGATTATTCCTTTTGACCAAACTTTCTATCGTTGCTCTTTTACTTTGTAAATCAATTTGATAAACAATCACTTCATCGCCAACGAAAACAAATTGGTTTCTAAAATTTACAGACTTCTTGATTTTGCATAAAAATTTTTTGTTAACAACTGAAGTCGCATCTTTATCTAATTCAACCAAATAAAATTCATTAAATTTTTTCGTAACAAGACCCTTATATTTTTTATTAACTTTCATGCAAAATTTTGAACTTTATTGTTTTTTGATTTTCTTCTATAGTTTTAATAAAATATTTCATTTCTTTTAAAGCTCTTTTAACCATGATTTCTGGTTCTCCTTTATCTAAATGGACTATCAAGGTTTCATTTGACGATAATTTCTCTAACGCTAATTTACATTTCACAACATTCAAAGGACATGGAATCGATTCTAAATCCAATAACTTTGAAACTTTTTTCAAGAATCCTTTCCAAACAACCTACTAAACAAACCACTGTTAAAACTTGAATTCTGTTCAGTATATTTTGAAGCTAGATCCTCTAGAAGATTTCGTTCATCTTCTGTAATTCGAGTTGGAAGTTTAACTTTTACTAAAACCTGATGATTGCCTCTTGCAACTGGATTTCCTAATCTAGGAACTCCTTTATTCTCAAGAGATAAAGTGCTATTTGGCTGGGTCCCACTTGGAATTTTTAAATTAACCTTACCATCAACGGTCATGATATCAACAGTATCACCAAGGATAGCTTGAAGATAACTAACTGATATTTCTGAATAGATATTAATGCCTTCTCTTTTTAAATTTGGGTCATTTTTAACTTTAATAAAGACATAAAGATCTCCAGGTGGACCGCCTTTTAGACCAACGTTTCCCTCTCCAGAAACTCTCAATTTAGTTCCAGAATCAACTCCTGCAGGAATATTGATACGTAATTTTTTTCTAACTTGTTTCACACCATTACCACCACAACTTGTACATGGATCTGAAATGATTTGTCCAACCCCATTACAAGTTGGGCATTCTGCTACTTGGGTAAAATTACCAAATGGAGTTCTTGTAGCCCTTCTAACCTGTCCACTTCCGCCACATGTTGTGCACGTTGTTGGACCTGTCCCTTTTTTTGCTCCGGTGCCTCTACATACTTCACAAGTTTCTAAATGAGGTATATTGATTTCTCTTTGTTGTCCAAAAATAGCATCTTTAAAGTCAATATTTAAGTCATATCTTAGATCATCACCTTGTTGTGGTCCCCTTCTTTGTGATCTACCTCCTTGTGAAGACTGTCCCCCAAAACCATTAAAAAAAGTTTCAAACAAGTCTCCAAAACCACCCATATCACCCATATCCGGCATGCCAGCCGCTCCCCCTATTCCAGCCTCTCCAAACTGATCGTATCTCGCTCTAGTTTCGGGGTCAGCTAAAGCCTCATAAGCCTTACCTATCTCTTTGAATTTATCTTCAGCACCTGGATCTTTATTGACGTCAGGATGATATTGTCTTGCTAATTTTCGATAAGCACTTTTCAAAGTATTAGCATCAGCATCTCTTGAAACGCCAAGTATTTGATAAAAGTCGGCCATTAAATAATACTCAACTATTCATAAAAAGGATTTAATTTTCTTCAGAGATAGGATTCTCTGAATCAATATCTTCTTCAACTTTATCCTTTTCTTCAGGCTCTTGTGAATTTTGTTGGCCAGGACCCATTGAAACTTTAACTAATGCATGTCTTAACACCTTACCTTCTAAATGATATCCACGCTGTAATTCTTCAATAATTATATCCTCATGAAACTCCTGACTTGGTTCCCTTAAAACCGCTTCATGTAACTTAGGATCAAATTGTTGTGCAACTACCCTCATTGGAGAAACTCCTTGTTGTTTTAACACTTCCACTAATTGTTTATATAGTCCTTGATAACTTCTGTGCAATGTTTGAGCCTCCTCGCTTTCGGGTTTTAGTTGTTGTCTTGCTCTTTCAAAATTATCAACAATTGGCAATATTGCTGTTAAAGCTTTGGAAACAAGTTGAACTTTTAAATCATCTTGATCTCGAGACTGTCTTTTTCTAAAGTTATCGAAATCGGCAGCAATTCTTACATACTGACTTTTTAACGTTTCATGTTCTTTTTCTAATTGTTCTAATCTTGCGTCATTATTAGTTATGGTATTTTTTAAATCTTCTGCATAAATATTTTCATCATCTACGTTAAGTGATTGATTATCTTCGCTGGTTTGATTTTCAATCACAGAAGAATCTTCATTTTTATTAACCTCTTCAGAAACATTCTCTTCTAGATTTTCGACATTATCTGATTGTTTTTCAATCATTACCTTAATTTTTTATTAAAACCATTGTGAATGAAATTGACGCACAAAACAAGTTGCGGAAGGCCGCACTAATAAGTTATTCGGCTATAAACTTCAAAGCAAGACCGTTATTACAATATCTTTTACCTGTTGGCAAAGGACCGTCATTAAAAACATGACCTTGATGTCCTCCGCATCTTGAGCAATGATATTCTGTTCTTGGAACAATTAATTTAAAATCTACCTTCGTTTCTACAGAACCTTTAATTGGATCCCAAAAGCTAGGCCAACCAGTACCACTATCAAATTTAGTATCAGAAGTAAAAAGAGGTTGATTACAGCCTGCACAATAAAATATACCTTTCCGCTTTTCATTATTTAGCTGACTACTAAATGCTCTTTCAGTACCCTCTTCACGCAAAATATAATAAGATTCCGGACTAAGTTTATTTTTCCACTCCTCTTTTGATAAGTTCCAGTCTTCATCCGAAGCAGCAGATGCAGCTAATACTTTCTTTGGTTTAAGAATAAATTTCAAAATTGGCATGATAGGAATTAAAATAAAAGATCTTCTAGAAAAAAATTGATTCATATTTTCAAATATATCGAATAGAATTTAATGAAAAGTCATCAGATTAATACTATAAACAATCCACATAAAATAAGTGTTGCTCCAATGATGGATTGTACAGACAAACACTTTAGGATGATAATTAGAAAAATCAGCTCTAAAGCGCTTTTATATACTGAAATGATAGTAGCTCAGAGTTTAATTTATACAGACAAAAAAGAGCGGTTTTTAGACTTTAATTCAGAAGAACATCCATTATCAATTCAGTTTGGAGGAGACAACCCAAAAATGCTTGAAGAGGCTGCAAAAATGGCTCAAGATTGGGGATACGATGAAATTAACTTCAATGTGGGATGTCCAAGCCCAAGAGTATGTTCCGGAAACTTTGGTGCTTCACTGATGAAAGAACCTACCAAAGTAGCAAAATGTATAGAATCCCTAAAAAATAATTGTAGTCTACCCGTTACTATCAAACATAGAATTGGTGTTGATGAAGAAGATAGTTTTGATAAATTAGATAGTTTCGTCAAAGAAGTTTCAAATGCTGGTGCAGACAGATTTACTGTTCATGCAAGAAAAGCAATATTAAAAGGTCTAAATCCCAAGCAAAATAGAACAATACCGCCACTTAAATATGATGTGGTTCAGAAATTAAAGAAAAACAATCCAAATTTAATTATAGAAATAAACGGAGGTTTTACAAATATTGATCAATGCTTAAAAGCACTTAATGATTTAGATGGTGTAATGATAGGAAGATCAGCTTACAAATATCCATTAAGGTGGTCTGAAATTGATCAAAAAATATATGGTGTAAATCCTAAAAGCACAAGAGCTTCCGAAATCATAATTTCATTAATTCCTTATATTGAAAAACATTTAAAAAATGAAGGCAAAACTTGGGATATTTGTAAACATCTTATAAATCTTGTAGAAGGTATCCCAAATGCAAAGGTTTGGAGAAATGAAATTTCTACCAAATCGATTAGACAAGAATTGAGTATTGATTACTTAAGCAAAAAAGCTTCAGAATTACAAAAAATGGGTTTTTAATTCCCTTCTTGAGGTATTTCAGAATTGCTTGCAACGCTTCTTTTTCTTCTACTTCTGCCGTTTTCAAAGTCAGAATTTTCGGACGAATTTCCATAACTTCTATCTTCCCAACCTTCTGCTCCAGAAGATTTATTAACGTAAGAAGAAGCAGGTTCAGAATAATTACCGCCACCGCCGTAACCACCGCCATTACCGCCACCGCCGTAACCGCCTCTACCGCCACCGCCACCTCTGCGAGGGCCGCCACCGCCGCCTCTTGGCTCGGCTTTATTGATTCTTAAAGGCCTTCCCATAAGCTCAGTTCCTTGAAGACCATCAATAGCTGATGTTTCAAGTGCTTCATCTGCCATTTCGACGAAAGCAAATCCTCTTTTTCTACCTGTATCTCTTTCTAAGGGAAGAGAACAATTCATAACTTCACCGTAAGGTGTAAATAATTCTAAGATGTCTTCTCGCTCTGCGCGGAAAGGCAAATTGCCAACAAAAATACTCACTTGAAACTCAACTTTAAAATAATAACCAAGATAAAAACTACCTATGTAAGTAGTTCATATACATTACTATATTATTCTACTTCAATACATACCTTGTTGTAGAAAATTACTTGAGATTTAGGTGAATAATTTTTTCTTCCAATTATTTAATTCAAGTTTGACTTGATCGAATCCTGTACCACCTAAACTATTTCTAGACTTGACTACGTTCATAGGATTAAGGTTTTCATAAATATCTTCTTTAAATTCATTATGAAATGTTTGAAATTCTTCTAGTTTTAAATCTTTAAATAATATGTTTTTACTTAAACAATACTTCACAATATCTCCAACCACTTGATATGCCTCTCTAAAAGGAACCTTCTTAAATACTAGATAATCTGCTAAATCAGTTGCATTAGAAAAATCATTATGAACAGAATCCATTAACTTTTCAACATTAAACTCTATTCCTTCATTTAATAAAATTGTCATAGCTTTTAAGCAAGAAGAAATAGTATCTACTGTGTCAAAAATTGGCTCTTTATCCTCTTGGAAGTCCTTATTATATGAAAGAGGCACTCCCTTTATCATGGTTAATAAAGATTGAAGATGTCCATAAACTCGACCCGTTTTACCCCTTATTAATTCAGGAACATCTGGATTTTTCTTCTGAGGCATTAAGCTACTTCCAGTCGCACACCTATCAGTTAATTTTGCGAAAGAAAACTCATCAGTAACCCACAAGATTATTTCTTCGGAAATTCTACTCAAATGAGACATTATTAAAGCAGAACTTGAAGCAAATTCAATACAAAAATCTCTGTCACTTACAGCATCAATACTATTTTTATAAATATTTCCAAATCCTAATTCTTCAGCAGTAAAATATCTATCTATTTTAATTTTAGTACCCGCTAAAGCTGCTGAGCCTAAGGGCGAAATATTAACCCTAGCTCTAACTTCTTTAAGCCTTTCACGGTCTCTTTGAAACATTTCAAGATACGCTAAAAGATGATGGGCAAGAGATAGAGGTTGCGCTCTTTGCATATGAGTATAACCAGGTATTAATGTATAGATATTTGACTCAGCAATCGAAAATAAAGAATTTTGTAATTCATCCAATAAGATATCAATATAATCAATTTTTTTTCTCAACCATAATCTAATATCTGTTCCTACCTGATCATTTCTACTTCTACCTGTATGTAATTTTTTTCCAGTTTCACCAATTAAATTAATTAGTTTTTCTTCAATGCAATAATGTATATCCTCCGATGGAGACCCGGGGCAAAATTTTCCTTCAATAAAATCTTCTTTTATAGTTTCTAAACCCTCGATAATTATTAAAGACTCATCAGTGGACAAAACCTTAGTTTTACCAAGCATTTTGGCATGAGCTATAGAACACTCTATATCTTCTAAAATTAGTGTTTTGTCAAAACTGATTGAAGCATTAAACTCTTGAATAAAAGGATTCAGACTACCATCAAACCTATTACTCCAAACTTTGGACATATGAATTAAACTTTAGTTACTTCTAATAAAGCATTATTTTATATATGTGACAAAAAATCTAATCTAACTGAAAGACTACGATAGAAGCATCATCTTCCAATTGTCTATTTTTACCAGTAAACTCATCTAATATCTTATAAATCTTATTTAAAATATCTTTAGATTTAAGTGATTGCTGACATAATTTTGAAAAAGATTGAATTAAACGTTCTTCATCAAATCTTTCGCCTAAAGCATTAGAAGTGTCAGTTATTCCATCTGTATAATAAAGAATTGCATCGTTTTTATTAAGTTGTATTTGACCACATTGGTATTCAGCATCATTTTGCAAACCAAGAACAAAACCTTCTGAATCTAATTTAATAATTTTTTGCTCAGAACTTTTCCAAAGCAAAGGAGGATTATGTGCAGCATTTGCATACCTTAATTTTTTTGTTCTAGGATCATAATCAGAATAAAATAAAGTTATAAATCTATGCGATTGATCTAAATCATAAATAGCTAACTGGTTTAAATCATGCAATATTCTATCTGGAGGTAACCCAGTCAAAACCTCTGCTCTTAGCATTCCTCTTAACATAGTCATCAAAAGACCTGCTGGAAGGCCCTTCCCCATAACGTCTCCAATAACTAAAGCCCACCTTGCCTTTTCGCGTCTCTTCTCAGAAATATTTGTTTTCAAAGACATGAAATCATAATAATCTCCTCCTAATTGAAGAGCTGGCCTACAGTGCGCAGCTAAATCTACACCATAAATGGTTGGACAATAATCGGGTAAAAGTTGCGATTGGATTTCTGCTCCAATAGAAATTTCTCTATCTACGTTTTCATGCTTCTTTTTTGCTTTAATTAAAGAATAATTTTCTAAACCAATTGCCAAACAACTAATAATAAAGTTTAAATTGCGCTCATATTTTAAAGAATCATTAAAAGTATCTTTTCTAAAGGTATATACAAATCCTCTACATTTTCCCCGCGACAAAACTTTATAAGACTTAATTACATATTCTTTAAATTGATTATTTAAAACTTTTTCAAAAGAAATATCATCTTTCAATTTAAAATTTTTAGAGAAATCAAAATTGTTAAAATAACTTTTAATTTCATCATCCATTTTTAAATTTTTTGTTGCACCAGCAAACTTAATATTTTCTTTCCATATTTGTCCCTTTTCATTCAAAGGAATAATAAAACTTAATTGATGATTAAAAGTATGTTTTAAAATTAGAGAAATATAATCCAGAAATCTTTTTATATTTGAAAAAGATTTTAAATAATAGGATAATGAAGATACTGTTTCTATAAATTTATCATTCTCATGAAGAGAAAATTTATAATCCTTCTTTAAAAATTCTTGAATAAAGTCATTAGACAATAATTCTTCTTTTTGGATTTTAGACAAAACACATAGAAGCCATAGGTATGTTTTAACACTAAAAATACGTTTTTAAAAAAAATTAATTAAATTTTTATCTATCAGCAAGCAAAGCCTCAACAAACTCAAAGCTATTAAATGGCCTTAAATCTTTAATACCCTCTCCGGCGCCGATAAATCTTATCGGCAGATTGACTTCTGCAGAAACAGCAAGAGAAACGCCACCTCTTGAAGTACCATCTAATTTAGTAATAATTGCACCACTTAAATTTGCAGATTTTGCAAAACTTTTTGCCTGCTTTAATCCATTTTGTCCTTGACTAGCATCTAAAACTAATAAAGACTCAATGATTGCATCAGGAACTTTTTTGTCAATAATTTTTTTTATTTTTGATAATTCATCCATAAGATTATTTTTATTTTGTAGCCTTCCTGCAGTATCTACAAGTAATAGGTCGCTTTTGCGTTTGTTTGCTGCGTTAATGGCATCAAAAACTACTGCTGCTGGATCTGCATTCTTTGATTGATTCGAAATAACCTCTACTTTACTTCTATCACCCCATACCTGTAATTGTTCTACGGCTGCCGCTCTGAAAGTATCAGCTGCTGCTATTAAAGTTTTGTAGTTACTTTTTGTTGACAAATAAGCAAGTTTCCCCAAAGTTGTTGTTTTGCCAACACCATTGACTCCCACTATTAGCCAAACATTCAACTTCCCTTTCTGTGGAACAAGAATATTTGTTCCAGAATTTTTTATTGGTTTTTCAATGATTGCTCGTAATTCATCTTTTAAAAATTTTATTCCTTCTTCTCCTCCAACAACTTCTTCATTTAATTTTTTCCTAAGTGCATTAATTACTTTATCTGTTGAATCAATACCAACATCAGCTCGTATTAATAACGTCTCTAAATCATCTAAAGATTCTGGTGTGAGTGGATCATCTCCTAATTTATCTAATAATTCTGATACAAAACCTTTTCTTGTTTCTTCTAATCCTCTTCGTAATTTACTCAACCAATCTATTTCATCAATTGATATTTCATTTACTTTTTTACCCTGCGCAGCCAACACCATTGCTGACCAAGTAAAATCATCGTCAAAATCTCCTAATTTAACTTCTATATCATCTTGCAAATTAGAAAAATTCTGTTTATTAACTTCTACTTTTAATTGCTCTGCTTTTAATTCTTCTGCTTTTAATTCTTCTGCTTTTAATTCTTCTGCTTTTAGTTGATCTTCTTGTTTTTTTAATTTTTGTTTTTGTTTTAACAAAGCATAAGCTTGCGAAGCCCATTCACGAGAACTATCAGATTCATTATTAGTCATAAATATTTTTTTATCGTATTTTATTAAATTATAAAAAATTATTGATTTATATCAAATAATTAATTCACCTTAACTCTTTGCAATCTCCTTAAAACCCCGTTTATCATTTTTCTACCTTGTGTATCGCAATATTTGTTTGCTAAATTAACAGCCTCATCACATGCAACTGCAACAGGAGTGTCTAAAAAATGAATATCAACATAAGCTAAGCGTAATATGTCACGATCAACCCTAGGCAACCTTTTTAATCTCCATCCATCCATTACTTCGTCAATTTCAGAGTCTATAGATTTTAAATTATTAATTATGCTTAAAATTCTATGATTCACATCTTCTCGCATATCATTTTGATTACTTGAAACGATCAATTTTGGGAAATCTAAAGTAACTGAAAGTGAGTTCATTACTGATTCCATTTTATAGAAAGCTTTTTTAAGTTCATCTCGAACATTTGCAAAAGAAGAATTACTGCCTTCCTTTAATTCGCTATCTAAAATGTGTTGCGATACATTTTCTAAATCTGCTTCACAATTATCTAACTCATCTCTACAATGATTTATTAAGGAATCTAAAGCGGATTCAAAAATTTCATCAATTTGAATTTTATTTAATTCTATATCTCCCGTATCTTTGATAAGACCTAATGACAGTAAAGACAATTCTCGTGATAGGGATCTGTTATGCATCAATTACGTAGATGAAGTATTTGTAGAAGCTCTTAATTGGGAAAATAATTTCGAAAAAGTAGGATTTGAAGAACTATCTTTTTCATCAGGATTAACAATACCAACAGAAATAATTGTTCTAAATGCATCTTCTACTGAAATAGCAAGATCTTTAACAGACGATTCAGGAACTAATGTATACCAACCTGTCGTTGGGTTGGGAGCAGTAGGTATAAAAACACTTAATAATTTCTCGTCTAATTCTGCTTGAAGTGTTGAGCCAACATCCCCAGTTACAAACCCAACACTAAATAAACCCTCTCGTGGATACTCTACTAAAACAACTCTCCTAAATCTATTGGATTTATTACTTAAAAAAGTTTCAAGTAATTGTTTTAGAGTTTTATAAACCGCTCCTGCAACAGGAATCTTTGATAAAGTACCTTCTCCAAATTCTAACAACCACCTCCCAACAAAATTTCTCGCCATCAACCCAATAAGCAAAATAGCTAATAAAGGTACTGTTAAACCTAAGGTTAAATTAATTAAATCTTGTAATAAAGGATTTAATGTTATAAATGGATTTAATTGTTTAGGGACTGAAGTAACTAATGTAAGAACAAATTTACTAACAATAGAAGAAAGCCAAATAGTGGTTGCCAATGGAATAACAACTAACAACCCTGCTATCAGATCATTTTTTAAATCTTGTTGGAGCCTAGTTGCTAGGTTCGAATCTTGACTTTGAGTAGATTCAACCAAAATTACAATACCTAATTTTATTCATTTTACTAACAATTTAGCTGGTTTTCATTGATAGGGATATATTTGTTTTTAATAAATTTAAATTATTTATTAGTTTATTAGTTTAAAAACACCATTTATTTGAATCTAATTCATAATATAAATATGAGAAATATAAGTCAAAATAAAAAAGAATTCAGTGATAAGCTAAAAAAAAGAGCAATATTTGAAGGTTTTGCCGTATCAGGAATAGGATCAATACCAGGAAGTTCTCGACTCAAATTAAGAACTCAAGCATTAGAAAGATGGTTAGCAAATAATTATCATTCTGAAATGAAATGGATGGAAGCAGAAAGAAGAAAAAATATAGAATCTCTCCTGAATGGAGCTAAAAGTGTTTTAACTGTTGGTTTTAATTATTTAAGTGAAGAGCACAAAGAAAAAGCAAAATTCAAAATTGGAAAATTCGGTCAAGGAGAGGATTATCACAAAGTTATTACTAAGAAATTGAAAAAAATAGGTAAATGGATTAATACTGAAGTTCCAAATTGCAAGTGGAAAATTTGCGTTGACACATCTCCACTTCTGGAAAAAGCATGGGCAGAAGAAGCGGGTCTTGGTTGGATAGGCAAAAATAGTAATCTTATTAATAAAGAATTTGGATCATGGCTAACCTTAGGTTTTTTAATTCTTTCGGAAGATTTAACGCCTGACAATTCTTCCGAATCTCTATGTGGGGTATGTGAAAAATGTATTGAAAAATGTCCAACAAATGCAATAACAGAACCCTTTGTTATAAATTCTGAAATGTGCATTGCATACCATACTATAGAAAATAGAAATCAAACTTTTCCAGAACATATAGAAAAACATTTGAATGGATGGATTGCTGGTTGTGATATCTGCCAAGATGTATGTCCTTGGAATAAAACAGTGCCATTAAATAAGAGCATTGAAGCTTATCCAAAATCATGGGTTAAGAATCTAAATATTGAAGCATTAAGTTGGGATGAAAAAAAATGGAAAAAAAATCTTCAAGGAACTACATTAAAAAGAATAAAACCATGGATGTGGAAAAGAAATATAAAAGCAATGCTCAAAAATACATAAAAATATGAAAAAGTCTCTTTTAAAAATATTATTTTTTTCAATAATTAGTAGCCATGCTTTTATCGCTGAAAGTTTAAAAGCTTTAATACCATATTATTACTTGCCAGAAACAAAAAGCTTACAAGAACAAGGTTTATCAATTGGAAAAAAAGCTTATCAGCTTCTATATTTTGGACAAATCGAAGATAGTCTGAATTTGGCAAAATTAGCTGTAAAAATGAATAATAACAATGAAACATTATGGACTATCTTAGCTGAAACACAAATTGCCAGCAAATTATATGATGATGCATTGGTTTCACTAGATAATGCTCAGAAGATAAACCCCAAAATGGGTGAAATATATTTTGCAAAAAGTACTATATATTTAAAACAATCAAAAATAAAAAAAGCAGAAATTTCTTTACTATCAGGAATTGAAATCCTTCCAAAAAACTTTAAAGCAATTTTTCAATTAGGAAATATTTATTTAATGGAAAAAAATTATGAAAAAGCCATAGAGGAATTCGATAAAGCAATAAAAATTAAAAGAGATTTTTGGCAAGCAATTAACAACCAGGGCTTAGCATATTTTGAGCTAGATAAAATTAATCTTTCTATTGTCTCTTTTAAAAAGGCTATAGAACTTGAGGAAAACGCAGAGCCACTTTTAGCACTTGCTTCATGCTTAAAAAATAAGGATATTAATAAAGCAATAGTTTTATCAAAAAAAGCTTTAAACAAAGACCCAAATTATGTTGACTTTAATTATAGAAAAGAACAGCTTTGGGGCGAAAAACTACAAATTTCTACTGAGAAACTTTTTGAAAATCCTCAAATTAAAAAAGAAATATTATTTGCAAAAACAAAAATTAAATAAATCCCCAACTATTAATACTGGTAAATATTTATTTACCTATTAATCTTAATTTAGTTTATGAAAGCTTTCTATAAATTTCCTATTAAATGACTAAGGAAAAATTCACTTCTATATCGTTGCTGGAAGAAATGCAACGTTCCTATTTGGAATACGCAATGAGCGTGATAATAGGACGTGCTTTACCTGATGCGAGAGATGGATTGAAACCAGTTCAAAGAAGAATTCTTTTCGCAATGCATGAATTAGGACTTACTCCAGATAGACCATTCAGAAAATGTGCCAGGGTTGTGGGCGATGTACTAGGAAAATATCATCCTCATGGAGATCAAGCAGTCTACGAGGCACTGGTTAGATTAGTTCAAGATTTTTCTACAAAATATCCAACTCTTGATGGTCATGGGAATTTTGGATCTGTTGATAATGACCCGCCAGCTGCTATGAGATATACAGAAACACGATTGGCGCCAATAGCTCATGAATGTTTCCTTCAAGAGATTGGATCTGAAACAGTAAGTTACTCAAATAATTTTGACGGTTCACAACAAGAACCAGACATATTGCCGGCACAATTACCCTTTTTGTTATTAAATGGTTCCTCAGGAATCGCTGTTGGTATGGCAACGAATATTCCCCCGCACAATCTTGGTGAAATAATTGATGGTTTAATTGCCCTCATAAACGACAAAGAAATAAGCGACTTGAGATTATCGAAAATTATATTAGGACCTGATTTTCCAACTGGAGGAGAATTAATTTGCAATAGTGCAATGAATGAGGTTTACCTACAAGGAAGAGGCTCAATAACGGTAAGGGGAGTAATTAAAAATGAAGAGATTAATTTAGGGAAAGGAAAGCACAAAAGAAATGCACTTATAATTTCGGAACTACCTTATCAAATAAGTAAAGCAGGATGGATCGAAAAGCTTGCAGAATTGGTGAATCTAGGAAAAATTGATGGGATTTCTGATATAAGAGATGAAAGTGATAGAGACGGGATGAGAATAGTTATTGAATTAAAAAAAGATTCAAATTCTGAAATTGTAGTATCAAATTTATTCAAAAAAACAGCTTTACAATCTAATTTTGGTGCAATATTTTTAGCTTTGGTTAACGGTAAACCTATTCAACTTACACTAAGAAAATATCTAAATTATTTTCTAGAATTTAGAGAAGAAACAATTAGAAAAAGAACAAATTATTTTTTAAGAATTGCATCAGAAAAATTTGAAATATTAGAGGGATTTTCAATAGCAACTAAAAATATAAAAGATATTATTGAGATTATTCAAAACTCAGAAAATGCAGCTGAAGCAAAATCAATATTAAAAGTCAAACTCAGACTAAATGAAAAACAAGCAGATGCGGTATTAAGCATGCCTCTAAAAAAATTAACAACCTTGGAGAGGAAGCAAATTGAAATTGATATGAAAGAACTACTTGAAAAGAAAAAATAT
>QCGM01000021.1:0-25516 GCA_003279925.1 Prochlorococcus sp. AG-388-B05 | reverse complement strand
TCCTTTAAAGTTTTAAAAAAATCATCAATTGTTAAATAAATTGAAAAGAGTAATTTTTTATAGCTATCCAAAATGCTCTACATGTAGAAAAGCATCTAAGTGGCTTGATCAAAATAATATTAATTATCAATTAATAGATATTGTTAAAGAACCACCTTCAAAAAAAATTTTGGAACTGGCTTTTATACAATTTTCATTAGACATTAAGAAGATATTTAATACAAGAGGTAAGAGTTATAAGTCAATCGGTATTGATATTCTTGACTTAACCAAAAAAAAAATTATTGAACTATTGTCAAATGATGGAAAATTAATCAAAAGACCATTCTTAATTATTAATGAAAGTAAATTAATACTTGGATTCAATGAGTCTGAATATATCGCAAACCTCAAATAGATATTTAATTTTATGGTTTTGTAAATTTTATGAATTTCTCTTTAAAAAATATACTTCTTGAGTGGGGTCCACTAATTCTCTTAGCTTTTTTTGTCTCTTCTTGCAGATCTTTTTTAGCAGAACCTCGTTACATTCCTTCTGGTTCAATGCTTCCTGAATTACAAATAAACGATAGATTAATTATTGAAAAAATCTCCTTAAAAAATTCATCACCTCAAAGAGGAGATATTATTGTTTTTAAATCCCCTTTCTCTTTTGATGAAAAACTTGTTGCAACAAGATCTAACCCATTACCAAACAAAAGCTATTGTTTTTTTATGGGTTTTCCTCCAATGTCATTCATCCCTGGATTAAGAGATCAGGCTTGTGATGCTTATATTAAAAGAGTAGTAGCATTGCCCGGAGAATTAGTTAGTGTCAATATTAAAGGCGAAGTGACAATTAATAATAAAAAGATTTTTGAGCCATATGTTATTAATTTCTGTTCAGAATCCTTTTTTAATAATTGCGGAGAATTTAAAAGTTTGAAAGTACCGAAGGATCATTTTTTTGTTTTAGGTGACAATAGATCAAATAGCTGGGATGGAAGATATTGGCCTGGAGGTAAATTTCTTCATAAAAAAGAAATAATTGGAAAAGCATATTTTAGGTTTTGGCCTTTAAAGAATTTTGGGCTTTTTAAAAATCAAGCCCTACATTAATAACTTTCCCTTTGATTAATTTATTTTTCTTGGGGAAATTTGAAGGTGAATCATAACCTAAATTGATTTGATTATTTATCCATTTTGTATCAGGGTCAAATATAAGCCATCTTTTACTGCCGATAGATAATTTCTCTTGCATTATTCCTAATAAATTAGAGGGATTAAAACTTAAATATTTCCAAAGCATTGGGATTGGCCAATCTCGTTTGACTACAAATTCTTTCCATAATAACGGTAAAACTAATTCAAAAGAGCTTATCCCTGCGGGTCTATCATTTATGGGAATAAATGTATCTTCATCGCTTAATGCCTTTGAGTTCACTGCAATTGCTTGAATTAAATCATTTTCTAAACCTTTTATTAAAAATTCTCTATTTTCCTGAGAGCCCAAAGGGGGATCTACTTTCCACCCAAGATCGTCAAACTCGAGATTATTTGTATCGGCTATTAAGCTCCACCAACTTATTGTTGTTGAAATTGGAATAGCATGTTTTTCTATTTCTTTAAGAGAATTTGAATCTGAGATATTTTTAATTACTATATTTTTATCTGGGAAAATATTCTTGATTCCTAAAATATTTTTAACTTCTGCAATCTCATTATTATTGTCAATAATATAAAAACCTGATTGGAGTGTTTTTATGTCCTTATTTATGATTCCTTTCTGTAGTGAATTATTTTTTGTTAACGAAAATAATATTGGTGATGTCTTCACTGCGTCTAAAGAAAGACCTTTAAAAATAATTGAGTTGTCAAAAAAGTTGCTAGTAGAGAGACCTATTGAACCTGATTTCAAAAGTTCACAATGGGGAGATAGTTTTTTTCCTTGATCTTCCAAACTTAAACTTCCCCAAAAATAAATATTTAAATCAAAATCATAATTTTTCTGAAAGGGTATTTTTTCAGGATTATCTCTCCAGTTGTTACTATTTGGAAGAAAGGCGATTGTACCAAAACCTGATTTCTTTGCTCTAAACTTTAAATTTTCTAGGTTATCATCAACCCCTGTTAAGGGATCTTCTAAAAATGAGTGACTATCTACAAGCATTGGAGCCAATATTTTATTACCAGATTTAGAAATTTTAATATTCTTTTTTAACGCCTCCTCTTTAGCCTTATTACCAAATGCTTCTATTTTGCCATCGATAATTAATAAATTATCTTTGATAACTGTCGCATTGGAGCCCATCAAAATATTTATATTTTCAAAAAAAAAGCTTTTCCCCATTTTTAAAGAGCCCCGGATGCTGTTGAGTCCAGTATCCCACCAAGATGTGTAGTAATATTCAAAGCACTAATTACATTATCTTTTTGAGGATCCTTAAAAAGATCAATAATAGTTATACCTCCATTACCTTGCTTTATCATCCAGATATTAGAAAAATCAATTCCTAATAAATTACAAATAAGGGTTTTATTTACTGCATCATGTGCGACTAACAAGGTCAAATCTTTATTCTTTTGAGCTAAACATATTTCTTCCCAAGCCTTAACTGATCTTTCAGATACTTCTTTAATACTCTCACCCTCGGGCATTAGCACTTCTTCAGGTTTTTCATGCCAATTTTTAAGTAATTCTGGCCATTGTTGCTTAATTTCATTTTCTAATTTGCCTTCCCATAATCCATGGCTTATTTCTACTAAATTTTCAATCTTTTTTATTTCTAAATCCGACTTATTTTGAAGAATTATTTGTGCTGTTTCATATGGTCTATCCATTGAACTTGAAAAAGCCTTGTTGAAGTTAATTTCTTCTAAATATTTAGAGGCCTTTCCCGCCTGATCTTTCCCATTATTATTTAAAGGAATATTTATTTGTCCTTGGAAACGACCCTCTTTATTCCAGTTTGTTTCACCATGCCTGACTAAAAATATTCTTGAGTCTCCAATCTGATCAGGAATTCTTTTATCTAGATGAGAAGTTTGGTTTAAACATTCAATTTGTGTCTTATATGAATGTCTTTGCTTCACAATATTAAGTATTGAAAAAGAGGCATTATCTAACTTTATTTTTCTAAAACCTTTTTTAGGTTTTCCAATCAATAATAAAATCAAACATCTTAGGATTGCATTATGACCAATTATTAAAATATTTGCTTCTTGTTTTTCTAAACATATTTTAAAAATACTTTTAATAAATTCATTTGCCTGCTCATATAATTCTTTAATTGGTTGATACGTTGAATTATGAATACTCTCTAAAGTTAAATTTTCAGGATCATTTTTCCAAAGAAGATAGTTTTCTGGATACTTGTTTTTTATTTCATTAATAGTTAAACCAGACCATGAACCAAGATCAACCTCTAATAAATTTTTATCGTAAATAATATTATTTTCTCCTTTTAAGTTTTTCTGAATTGTCTTTGCAGTCTCTGCTGCTCTTACAAGTGGGGAAGAATATATCTTGTCGAAATTAATCCCTGATAATGCCTCTCCCGCTTTAAGTGCCTGTTCGTACCCTTTATCGGTTAAATATGAATCATCTGTCCTACCTTGAACTAAGCCTTTTTCATTAAAACTGCTAAGCCCATGCCTTACTAAAACTAATCTAATGCTCATTATATAAATTTTAAATTATAGTATTTTTATCATCTCATGGCGTGATAAAAATAGGTATATGATTATTAGAAATTTCAATGAAAACTAAATTAGGTTTTATATTTTATTATTAATTACATGAATAAGAATATTTCTAAGACAAAACTATTTATAGCTTTTATTTCTCTAATCATAACTTTTTTTGTGTGGCAACAAGGGCTTCGAGATAGTCTCAGTCGACCATCTGTAAGCTTTGATATTAGTCAAAAAGAAAAAGAAATTGCGGAATTAGCTTTACCTGCAATACCAATTAATTTAAGAAACCTTCTTATTATTAATGATCCAATTGAGGATATTAATAATTCTCTTTCTGAGATTTCTTTTGATCAATTAACAGAAAGGAATCAATTGATTTGGCTAATTTCTTACACGAACAATGAGATAAATATTAAAAAAGAGTACCCTAATAATTTTGATAATAAAAATTATAAATTGGTAGTAGAAAATTTAAGTAAAAGTAATCTAGATAATTCATATAAGCCTAATGATAATTTACTAGAGTTATTTAAAGATGATAGATTTCTGTACCATTTGTTGAGCAAAAGATTTTCTTTTGATGAGAGTCAATTAATAACAGATACACTTTCAAAAAAAATGTTTTTAAAAATAATAGCTATTAGATTATTACCTCTTTTAACAATAGTCCTTGGCTCTTTACTAGTTCTAAGGACATTATGGAGTGTTTTAGCTTCAAGAAAAATTGAATGGAAAGAATTTAAACCCTTAGATTTAGATTTGTTAGATATGGTTTTGTTGATATCAGGAGGATTTGTCGTTTTAGGAGAAGTTATTTCGCCATTATTTTCAATCACCTTAGTTGAATTGGTGGCATCTAATTTATCAATCGAATTGACACAATCATTAAAAATATTTTTTGGCTATCTATTTATGGCAATACCCCCACTAGGGATAATTTATTATCAAATAAAATCTTTTGAAAAAAAAATTACTTTAAAAAAAGATTATTTTCAATTCAATTTCTTACCAATAAAAGATTCTTTTTTACAGGGATTTAAAGGGTTTTTAATGATAATTCCTTTTGTTTTGCTGGTGTCATTAATTATGAATCTTTTAGTTGATAATCAAAATGGGAGTAATCCTTTACTTGAGATCGTTTTAAATAGTAATAATTATTTGTCATTTTTACTTTTATTTTTAACAACTACATTTTTAGCTCCAATATTTGAGGAGATTATTTTTAGAGGCGTTTTACTACCAATTTTATCAAGAGAATTTGGAATAATTTTAGGTATCACAATTTCTGCTTTTATTTTTGCTCTGGCGCATTTGAGTATCGGTGAAATGATCCCATTGTTTACCTTGGGTATAGGACTAGGAACTACTAGACTTATATCAGGAAGATTATCCTCTTCTGTGATTATGCATTCTTTATGGAATGGGATGACCTTTTTGAATTTGTTTCTTTTGAGAACATAAAGATTTAGCTATATTGCTTGCGAATAAATTAAAAAAATGTTTATTTGATTTATAACACTTTTTATATTTACATTAATACTAAGAAATGAATATAAATAAGAATGAAAATTCTTTAAAAAATAACCTTTACGATCCTAATAAAATAACTTCTAAAAAAATAAAATTATTTAATTTAAAATTTATTCATAGAATATTTGATAGCGTAAATATATCTTTATTAATTTTGATTTTTATTTTATCTTTTCTTTCTTTTAATAGTCAAAGAAAATGGACAAGTATTTATAAAAATTTATTAAAAACAAGAGCAAATAATAATAATCTTATTGACTATATTTCTAAGACTGAAGAATTTTATATTAATGAAATTGAGTCCCTTAATACTTTTAAAAAAGCAACTCCAAAAGATTTAATTTATCTTGATAAGCAAATTACACAGAATAAAAATAATTATTTAAATAAAAAAATTAAATTTATTAAAGATGGATTAAAAGATAGTAAATATCAAAAAGGATATTGATGAAAAGAAGTAAGAAAATTGTTCATTTAGTACCTCTCAAACCTCGAAGGTTTAAGGTTACTTATATATTTTGTTTATTATTGATTTTTGGACTATTTGGAAGGCTTGTGAATTTACAAGTTTTTAGTGCCTCTGACTTACAAAAAAAAGCGAGATTAATACAATTCACCAAGATTAGTTCTTTAAATAAGAGAAGATCAATAGTAGATAGAAATAATAGACTAATTGCTTATGATAAACCTCTCTACAGATTATGGGCTCATCCTAAGTACTTTAACTTCCCTGGAGATTCAACTAATAGAGTAAGAACTATTGATGAAGTGGTTAATAAATTGTCGCCAATTTTAAATGTAAAAGATGAATTGCTTCTATCAAAGTTTGAAAATAAAATGTTAGGAATTGAATTGCTGGATGAAATAACAGAGAATCAAGCAAAAAAGATCAAAAACCTTCATATTAGTGGTTTGGATCTCGTTAAATATTCTCAAAGATATTATCCTCAACGTAATTTGTATTCAAATCTTATTGGGTTTGTTAATTATGAGAATAAAGGTTCAGCTGGTTTAGAGCTGCATTTAGATAATCAAATCAAAGTACTTAACAAAAGTAATTTGATTAAGAAAGGAGGAGATGGAACACCTCTCCCAGATAATTCGGGACCAAGAGATTTCATTAGTGACTACAAGAGTTTAGGTTTGACAATAGATTCAAGATTACAGAAAGCTACTTTTAAAGCTTTAAGTAAACATGTAGTGAAGTGGAACGCAAAGAAAGGCTTCGCAATAGTAATGAATGTAAATAATGGAGAGATCTTATCACTAGCATCAATTCCATCTTATGATCCAAATAAATATTGGGATTATGATACCGAAGTCTTTAGAGGTTGGTATTCTCAAGATTTATTCGAGCCTGGTTCAACTTTTAAACCAATAAATCTAGCCTTAGCATTAGAAGAAAAAGCAATCCAAAAAGATGGTTTAGTTGAAGATAGTGGGGAGGTTAATGTAGGAGGATGGAGCCTTTCAAATTGGGATAAAAAAGGAAATGGCTATATTGATTATCCAAAAGTTTTACAAGTTTCAAGTAATGTGGGGATGGTAAAAATAATGCAAAATTTGCCGTCTAAGACTTATTGGAATTGGCTAAATAAATTAGGAATTAATAAACGTTTGGAGACGGATTTATTTGAATCTACCGCTGGTCAATTAAAGTCAAAAAATATATTTGTTACTCAGTCAATTGAGCCAGCAGTAGCATCTTTTGGAAAGGGTTTTTCTATTTCTCCTTTAAAATTAGCTCAACTTCACGCTGTTCTAGCTAATGGGGGAAGTGAAATAATTCCTCATGTTACTTTAAATTTTAAAGCTCACCTTAAAAACTATTCTCCAAAAGAAATCTTTTCTAACGAGGTATCAAAAACCGTTCTTAAATGGATGGAAAGTGTTGTTGATAATGGCAGTGGAAAAGGAGCGAAAATTGACGGATACAGAATTGGAGGGAAAACTGGAACTTCTCAAAAGGCAGTTAACGGAAGGTATACTAATAAAAAGGTTTGTAGTTTTGTAGCTTCTTTTCCTGTTAATAATCCAAAGTATGTTGTACTTGTTGTTATTGATGAACCTTCAAAGGCATACGCTTATGGTTCAACGGTTGCAGTGCCAATTGCAAAAGAAATCATCGAAAGTTTAATTGTTATTGAAAAAATACCGCCACAAATTGAAGAAAACAGGAAAGTTGTTAAAAAACCATGAAATTATTCTGGTTTTTAGTTAATTAGTTCATTATTTAATGATTTCATTTGAAATTGAAGCTATCGTATAAAAATATATGGTTATCTAAAAATGAAATCAATTTTAGAACAATTATCTTCTATTACTGTTGTTGTCGCTGATACTGGAGATTTAGATGCGATTAAAAAGTTTCAACCTAGAGATGCCACTACTAATCCATCACTAATATTGGCTGCGGCTAAGAATCCTGATTACATAAAATTAATCGATCAAGCTTTGGAAAGCTCAAGAAAATCCCTACCTGTTGGCTTTTCTGAAAGTGAATTAATTAAAGAGACTATAGATCAGGTTTCAGTATTTTTTGGCAAGGAAATTCTTAATCTTATTTCTGGAAGAGTATCTACAGAAGTTGATGCAAGACTAAGTTTTGATACTGAAGCAACAGTTACAAAAGCGAGAAAGTTAATAAATCACTATAAAAGTTTTGGAATAGATAAAGAAAGAATATTGATTAAGATCGCTTCAACTTGGGAAGGAATTAAGGCAGCTGAAATTTTAGAAAAAGAAGGTATTAAATGCAATTTAACATTACTTTTCAACTTCTGCCAAGCTGTAGCCTGTGCTAATGCAAAAATAACCTTAATCTCGCCTTTCGTAGGGCGAATATTAGATTGGCATAAAGCAAAAACTGGCAAAGATAACTTTGCAGGGTGTGAAGATCCAGGTGTTATATCAGTAACCAAAATCTACAATTATTTTAAAGAAAAAGGATTTAAAACTGAAGTCATGGGTGCAAGCTTTAGAAATATAGATGAAATAAAAGAATTAGCAGGATGTGACCTTCTAACTATTGCTCCAAAGTTTTTAGACGAACTTAATAGAGAGGAAGGGGAATTAATTAAAAAATTAGATGAAAATACTCAATCCCATAGTTCTATTGATTATAAATTTGATGAGAGAGACTTTAGATTAAGTATGCTAGAGGATCAAATGGCAAGTGAAAAGCTTAGTGAAGGAATAACAGGCTTCAGCAAAGCAATAGAAGAATTAGAAGAGTTGTTATTAAAAAGACTTTCAGAAATTAATAATCAAAAATTAATTTCGACAACTAAGATTTAATTTTTATTAAAACATAAAATTAATCTTTGCTTTTGGTTAGAAGTCTCTTTATAACTCTCATCGCGATGTCTTCATAATTCATTTGACCAGATAATATTTGAGCAATACGTTGAGGGGCTGTTTTCCTTTTGACACCTAATTGATAGCCAGTTCTTGGGAATCTATAAAATATTTGAGCAATTCTCTTTCCCCATGCCATGGATTTTCCCCATTCATTATTAATGTTTGTTGAATAATTATTTAAATCATTATTATTTCTGGACAAACACTCGTCAATACTTTCTGCAGCAAAATAACTACTAATTAGAGAAGGTCTAATACCTTCAGCCAAAAACGGATCGCAAAGTGAGGCCGCATCCCCGACTGCAATTACCCTATCTCCATTGAGCTTGTTTAGACCATTCCAAATTCTTAGTTTTTTATGAACCACCTTAAAAGATAAATCTTCAAATCCGAAACTTTTTATTATTTTATTATTGAGGTCTTTATTTTCTAGAAGTTTATTATTTATAAAAGTGCCTAAGCCAACATTGACACTGTCTTTTAATGGAAATGCCCAGGCAAATCCATACTTAACAAATCCAAACTCAAATCTAACTGCATCTTTAGGAATATTCCCTAATCCTTTTAACCTCAAGGCGATAGTATTGGCAAATTTTGGCTTTCTTGGACCTAAGTTGAAATATCCAGCCCATTTAGATTGTGAACCGTCGGCAATAACAAGAAATTTAGATTTATAGGTAACTTTATTGCTGCATTTTATTATCCAATTCTTATTTTGTTGCGTTATTTTTTCGACCTGTACTGGCCTTAATATCTCACCGCCATATTTTATAGCTTCATCAAGTAATAATTTATCTAATTTTTCTCTTCTAATTATCCAAAAAGGTGATTCACCACTAAGGTCAGCAGCAACATTATCAGATGACTCCCATCTGAATTCAACAGTCCTGATTTTAGATTCTATTGATTCATCTATATCTAATGGGAGATATTTTCTCATTGAGGATGCCATCCCTCCTGCGCAGGGCTTTATACTTCCAGATGACTCCTTCTCTATAATTAAAACTGAATAGCCTTTTTTTGATAAGTTAAGTGCTGTAGAAGATCCTGAGAGACCTCCTCCAATAATTATAATGTCGAATTCCTTCAAACTTTTAGAATTTCTTTCTCCTTTTCAGATAATTTAGTTTCTATTAAAGAAATATATTTGTCAGTAAATTTTTGTATCTCTAATTGATTATCTCTTGATACATCTTTTGATATTAAACCTTCTTTCTCATCTTTTTTCTCTTTGTCAACAGCATCCCTTCTAATATTTCTTAGCGCTACTTTACCTTCCTCTGCATATTTAGAAGCTAACTTGCAAAACTCTTTTCTTCTTTCTTCAGTTAATGGTGGGACATTTATTCTTATCACCTTCCCATCATTGTTGGGGGTGATACCTAAATCACTTACTGAGATTGCTTTTTCAATAGTTTGTAGGGAAGAAATATCAAATGGTTGTATTGAAATTGTTTGTGAATCGATAGTTGATATTGAGGCAAGTGATTTGATGGGGGTTTCCGCTCCATAATATTCAACACTTATTCTGTCTAATAATGATGCGTTAGCCCTACCCGTCCTAATCGTATTAAAGTTTCTTTGAGTGGCTTCAACACTTTTGTTCATACTAGATTGAATTTCTTGTTCTTTCATAATTAGAAATAATTAACTTAAATAAGTTTTAACTTATTAAAGAGCCTATAGACTCTCCGGCAACAGCTCTGGAGATATTACCTTTTTTAAAAATATCAAAAACCATAATTGGAATATTATTATCTTTGCATAAAGCAATAGCAGTACTGTCCATCACAGCGATTTCATCACTAAGAACCTGTTGATAAGTTAGAGAAGAATACTTTTTTGCTTCTTTAAATTTATTAGGATCACGATCATAAACCCCATCAACTTTTGTCGCCTTCATAACAACTTCAGCATTTATTTCGGCGGCCCTCAAAGCGGCAGTAGTATCTGTAGTGAAAAATGGATTCCCACAACCACCCCCAAAAACTACAACTCTTCCTTTCTCTAAATGTCTCATTGCTCTTCTTCTAATATAAGGTTCAGCAATTTCTTGCATCTCTATAGCTGTTTGTACCCTAGTTTCAACCCCAACTCTCTCTAATCCATCTTGAAGAGAAATTGCATTCATCACTGTTGCTAACATTCCGACATAATCAGCTGTAGCTCTGTCCATACCATCAGCAGAACCTTTTAGTCCTCTAAATATGTTGCCACCCCCGACAACTATTGCAAGTTGAACTTTATTTGCAATTACCCTCTCAACATCTTCAGCTATTGATTGAACTATCGCAGGGTCTATACCGTACGGTTTATCTCCCATTAGTGCTTCACCACTAAGCTTTAAAAGTACTCTTTTGTAAGTCATTCAGTAATCATACTTTTATGACCTTAGCAAGTAAATATACAGAATTTCTTTTTTTGGTTAATAATACTTCCGTCTTTAAACAATTCTCAATCGAAAACCAGAAAAACAAATAAAGTTCCTTTGAAATTCTAAAACTCCACACATGCTTGAGCTTTTATTCCTTGCTCCTTAAAAGGATGCCTAATTAATTTCATCTCTGTTACTAGATCAGCTTGATTAATGATTGATTCGGAAGCTCCTCTTCCAGTTAAAACTATGTGATTTTTTCTATTATCTAGACTTTTTACAAATGTAATTATTTCCTCTGGAGAAAGATATCCAAGTTTGGTTGCGATATTAATTTCATCAAGGATTATAAGTTTATATGATTCATCTTTTATAAATTTTTTAGCTACAAGCCAAGCTTCTTTAACTAATACTTCGTCTCTTACTCTATCTTGTGTTTCCCAAGTAAATCCCTCTCCTAAAGCGTGCCATGAAATATTTGATGATAAATTTTTAAGAGCTTTTTCTTCACCGGTAGTCCAACCACCTTTAATAAATTGAATAATTGCGACTTTATGACCATGTCCAATAGTTCTTAACGCCATTCCTAAAGAAGCAGTTGTTTTTCCTTTCCCATTTCCAGTGAAAACAATTAATAAACCTTTTTTTGTTTTCCTTACTTGTAATCTCTTTGATTGAATATCTTTTCTTTTTTGCATTCTTTTTTTATAAAGATTCTCATCAGTTTCAGGAGATAACTTTCCTCCTATTCCAAGTTCTTTAGCCTGAATATCAAGACTAGTTATATTTTTTGAAGCGGGTTGTTTCTCATCAGCCATAAAATAACTTTTAACTTTGATTATACTGATTTAAAAAATTTCACGTTTTTTATATTTTGAAAGTGCATTATTAACAGCTTGCTGCTGATCTCGTTTCGTTATCCAGTGATGATAGGTTTGAGTATGTAGGCTAACGGAATGTCCCATCATTCTTGCTGCAACTGTATCAGGAAGATCATAAAAAATTGTCCTGACTGCCCATGCATGTCTTAGATCATAAGGTTTTATTTTAAGGGAATAACGTTTAAATTGATCAGTTATTTTTTTTCCAATATTTTGCAAAGTTGTAACTCTAAGATCTCTATTAATTTTTGGAAGTAATTCTGGATCTTTGCCTAATTCACAAAGTTCAAATTTATCTACCCATCTGGGATGAAAGGGCCAAACCTGATGTTCTCCTGTTTTAGTGGTAGGCAAAACTCTAATGATTTTGTCTCCATAATTGGTTAAGGAGCTTAAGTCACAAAAAAATACTTCATGATTTCTTAAACCATATGTGGCCATAAGCCCGAAAACATATTTCCAGGACTTGTTTGGTATCTTATCCCATAGATTTTCAATTATCTCGTCAGCAGGAAGATCCCTAAAGCTTGCTTTATTTAGTCCATAACCTTTAGCCATTAATTTCCAATCTTCAGGAAGTTTATGTTCTAAAAATTTTGCCAAAACGCTCAAAGACGTCGCGCATTGTTTTCTGCTTCTGCTCCCTTCTTTATAAGTTTTTAATGTGGTTGTAAAAATATTATCTAAATTTTCAGTATTCGTATCATTTTGGATAGATATCATTCTATTAAGGTAGGGCTTATAAGAGCTTCTCCAAGTTGTTTTTCGAGTGCTTGTTAAGTATTCGTTTTTATTCTCTCTAAAAAAATATTTCTCAAAATCATTAAGTCTAGTTAAAAATTTAATTTCATCTTTTATTTCCTTTTTATCAGAATTTTTTACCCAATTGATCCAATCAAATTGATTTAACTCTAATTGCAAAGTTATCAATTGTAATTTTTTCTTAGCTTCTTCTAAGCCATTAAAATCCGCTTTGAGTCCAAGAGATATTCGTTGAACCGTAAAGTTATTTTTATTATTTTTTGAAGGTAGTGAACCTCTGATGTTTAATGTCTCACCTCTTTTTTCAATTCTAAGTTTGCTTCCTTCAGTAGCAAATTTGTCATTGACATTATTAATTTCCTGAATTACGTTCATTAACTTATATAATTACCCTTATAATGACGTTCCCAATGTTTATTTTCAATCTCCATAAAATTTAAATGGAAAAAGTAGGCGTCTTATTAATGAATCTTGGCGGCCCTGAAAGGATTACAGATGTAGGTCCATTTTTATATAATTTATTTTCTGATCCTGAAATAATTAGGCTTCCCTTCCCAGCATTTCAGAAACCTTTAGCATGGTTAATAAGTACACTTAGAAGTACTACTTCACAACAGGCTTACCTTTCAATAGGTGGAGGATCTCCTATTAGAAGGATTACGGAACAACAAGCTAGAGAATTACAAAGCAAATTAAGAGATAAAGGTTTAAATGTAACAACTTATATAGCGATGAGATACTGGCATCCTTTCACAGAATCAGCCATCGCTGATATGAAAGCAGATGGGGTAGATCAAATTGTTGTATTGCCTCTGTACCCACACTTTTCTATAAGTACAAGTGGTTCGAGCTTTAGAGAATTAAAAAAATTAAGAGACTCTGATTCTGAGTTTAAAAAAATACCAATGAGATGTGTAAGAAGTTGGTTTAGTCAATCAGGTTACTTAAAATCAATGGTTGAGCTTATTTCGGAACAAATTTCGCTCTGTGAATCGCCTGATAGTGCACATATCTTTTTTACAGCTCATGGAGTTCCTAAAAGTTATGTGGAGGAAGCAGGAGATCCATATAAAGAACAAATAGAAGATTGTTCATTACTCATTATTGATGAACTTGAAAAATTTTTAGGTCATACCAATCCTTACACTCTGTCTTATCAAAGTAGGGTAGGTCCAGTTGAATGGTTAAAACCATACACAGAAGAAGTTTTGACAGATCTTGGTAAAGCTAAAGTAAATGATTTAATTGTAGTCCCTATAAGTTTCGTAGGAGAACATATTGAAACTTTACAAGAAATTGATATTGAATATAAAGAAATTGCTGAGAAAGCAGGCATTGTTAATTTTAGAAGGGTAAAAGCATTAAATACACACCCTACCTTTATTGAGGGTTTAAGTGATCTAGTTGTTTCTTGCCTAGAAGGACCGATAATTAATATAGAGAAAGCTTCTGAATTGCCTGAGAAAGTAAAACTATATCCTCAGGAAAAATGGCAATGGGGTTGGAATAATAGTTCAGAAGTTTGGAACGGCAGGGTTGCTATGATCGTCTTCCTTATACTTTTTATTGAACTTATCTCAGGTTCTGGGCCTCTTCATAAATTAGGGATTTTATAAATTATATATTATAAAAAAATATCTAAAACTTCATCAAGAGCAATTAAATTTCTAAGTAATTTTTGACATTACATTTCCAAAATGGGCAATATTTTTTAATTAAGTTTATTATTTAAATAGATTTATTTTCTTTAGTGACGCTTACTTCGACATCTTTAACAAAAGATGATTCAGAAAAAAATTACCCTATATGGATTACAGGTGCAGAAGCATTAATGGATTCACTAAAAGTTCATGATGTAAAAGTGATATTTGGATATCCAGGTGGTGCCATACTTCCTATTTATGATGCGGTACATAAAGCAGAAAATGATGGATGGTTAAAACATTACATGGTAAGACATGAGCAGGGAGGATCCCATGCTGCAGATGGATATGCCAGGTCAACAGGTGAGGTAGGGGTTTGTTTTGGTACTTCAGGTCCAGGGGCTACGAATTTAGTAACTGGCATTGCAACAGCTCAAATGGATTCAGTTCCATTGGTAGTAGTTACTGGCCAAGTTCCAAGACCTGCTATAGGAACGGATGCTTTTCAAGAGACTGATATTTTTGGAATCACACTTCCTATCGTTAAACATTCATGGGTTGTAAGAGATCCGTCTGATATAGCAAAAGTAGTTTCAGAGGCGTTTTTCATCGCTTCTTCTGGAAGACCAGGCCCAGTCCTAATTGATATACCAAAAGATGTGGGCCAAGAATTCTTTAATTATGAAAGAATTTTACCTGGTGAGATTATTCCTAAGGGCTTTAAAAGGAATGGAGAAATTAACGACGCTGATATCAACCAGGCTATTGAATTGATTCAAGAATCTTCAAGACCTTTGTTATACGTAGGAGGTGGAGCAATATCTTCAGGTGCTCATGAGGAAGTGGAAACCTTAGCTAATAATTATCAAATTCCAGTGACTACTACGTTAATGGGAAAAGGGGTCTTTGACGAAAGGGATGACTTATCAGTTGGAATGTTGGGAATGCATGGAACCGCATATGCAAACTTTGCAGTCACGGAATGCGATCTTTTGATTGCTGTAGGTGCGAGATTTGATGATAGGGTTACGGGGAAATTAGATACATTCGCCCCATCTGCAAAGGTTATTCACATTGATATCGATCCTGCAGAAGTTAATAAAAATAGACGTGTTGATATTGCTATTGTTTCGGATGTAGCTAAAGCTCTTTCTAAAATTAATGAAAAATCTTTTATTAATAAAACCTCCTGTAATACAAAAAATTGGCTAGAAAAAATTAATTTTTGGAAAAATAAGCATCCTTTATTTGTTCCTCCAGAAGAAGGTGAAATTTATCCTCAAGAAGTTCTTTTGAAAGTAAGGGATTTTTCTCCTGAAGCCTTCATCACAACTGATGTAGGTCAACATCAAATGTGGGCTGCTCAGTATCTAAGAAATGCCCCGAGAAGATGGATAAGTAGTGCTGGTTTAGGAACGATGGGCTTTGGATTGCCTGCAGCCATGGGAGTAAAGGCTGCTCTTCCTAACGAGGAGGTTATCTGCATCGCTGGAGATGCAAGTGTTTTGATGAATATACAAGAATTGGGTACTTTATCTCAATATGGTTTAAATATTAAATTAGTGATCATAAATAATCGCTGGCAGGGGATGGTAAGACAGTGGCAAGAAAGCTTTTATGATGAAAGGTACTCCTCCTCTGATATGAGTTGTGGAGAACCTGATTTCGTTAAACTAGCGGAATCGTTTGGAGTAAAAGGGTTCTTAATTTCAGAGAGGAAACAATTATTAAATGAGTTTAAATCTGCTTTAGATTTTGATGGGCCAGCCTTAATAAATGTACGAGTGAGGAGAGGTGAAAATTGCTATCCAATGGTTCCTCCAGGTAAAAGTAATGCTCAAATGGTGGGTTACGTGAACAGTGAAAGCTGATTTTTGTATAAATATACAAAATTAAAATTATTAACTGAACTAATTTAGATACTTAAATTGAAAAAAATAACTTCTTTTTTAATTATTTTTTTTCTGGTTGTTTTATATCCAATTAGAACTTATTCTGCCGAAATTCTTCAGATAAATAACTCAAGTAGTATTTTAGTAGGAGATCAAAATAGAGATCTACCAATCAAATTATTTTGTGTAGAAATTAACAATGAAGATGATGAAAAAGTTGCTTTAAACCTACTTAAGAAAGAATTTCCGAGAGGAAGTAAAGTCAAAATAAAACCTATTGGTTTCAAAGAAAATATATTAATAGCTAAGGTTTTTGATATTAATGAAACTAAAGAAATGTCAGATTTATTAATTGCAAAAAATTTATCAAAACAGACCTGTCAAAATTAAAATTTGCTAAGAACTTATAAAATTCCATTGCCGTAAATATGTTTTAGTTCTTCTCCAAGAATGAAAATTATGATTTGATTCATATGTGCATAAGTTAGAGATATCAATATTTTTATTGGGTATATTTTCTTTTAAAAGTTCAATATGAGCATACTTTTTAATATTTAAGGGAATTAAATCGTTTTTTTGTAATTTTGCTGACTCTTTTGAATTTAGTGATATCTCCAAAGAATCCGAAAATGAAATTGATTCTTTAGAAGCAGCTTTTTTATGAAAATTTTGAAGTGTTTTATCATTTATTAGATAATTTTTTTTTGATATTGATGGACCTATTGCGACAAGCAAATCTTCTTTTGAGCATCCTTTATCGTAAAAGATTTTGATGAGTTTTTTTATTATTTTGTTTTCTAACCCCTTTCTTCCGCAATGTATTGCAGCAACAAGTCTTTTTTTCTTGTCAGCAAATAAAATAGGCATACAATCTGCGGTGTATATCCATAAATTTTGATTTTGTTTATCAGAAACTATTCCATCAGCCTCTACTCTTCCTTTCTCTATAGTTTTTGATCCGACAACTATTTGATTGCTGTGTATTTGATTTAAAACGCAATTCTTATTCTTTAACTTAAGACGATTTGATAAAAGTGAGAGATTGATTTCAGAACTCGTTTTGGTAAAAAAACCATGTTTAAAGTTGTTTTTAAGAAGAGTAGGAGATAAATAATATTTTAATTTTTTGTCTTTTATCGTAAACTCATTTTCTTGAAAATATTTTTGGCTAAAAGACATGATATTAGCCTTATGAAATTAGTTCAATATCTTTTAAAATCCAAAAACCAGCGAATTTTTCAATAAATGGAGTTGATTGTATGGATATAAACTGATAACCATAAGAATCTTTTTTTGTTTGAGTGAATTTATCATTTAATACCTTGGCATCTTTTTCTTGTAAATCTGTTACTAACCATTTATCATCTTCTGAGGCTTCAAGTATAAGTTGGTTCTGTTTTATTAGCAGCTTGACAGGCTCTAAACTACTAAACCAAGCGGCAAGAGCAAGTGATCTGTCTTTACTAAACAGCCTAAGGCCAGGTACTAAGTTTTCATTTTTTATTGAACTCTGGATTGGGAAAATATCTCCAAATTCAATAGGCCAATTTTTAGATAATTTTAATTCCTCTATAGATATTTCCGAGATTGTTAATGCATCACCTCTCACAGCCTCAGGCAAAGGTTTAGGATCATTAACAATATTAGATGTAAAGGTTGGAGCTAATACTCCTCTTACATATCCTTTCTCTAAAGGATATATCTCTTGTTCGAGAAATTCGATCCTGTCAAATAATTCATAAGTCCTTCTGCTAACAAGAGCCTCAATTCCTATATTCTCAATAGATTTTTTAATTATTGATTTCATTGATGCTCTCCAAAATCTTATTTTTAATGGCTTTGCCCAACCTTCTCTTTCTGCATCATTCAGAGCTTCATTTAAAGCGTTTGTAAGCCATATTGAATTAACTTCGTTTGCGGGGCATACTTTATTCCACAAAAATATTTTCTCTGTTTTAAAGCTTTTTGAAGATGAAATAATTAATTCCCATCTTTTTTTACCATTTTTTTCGATAATTGGCCTCGAATAAAAGTCCAACTCCCAATCTGATATTTTAAGTTCTTTATTCGAAATTATTTTTTCATTGATGGTCATTTTTCTAAATCTTTTTTATCAAAAAGTGACTTAGTTTTTAGAGATCTTTCAGAGGCTTCAATCATAACTTTTTCTTTATCAATGATTAATTCTCCAGGAGTGTTCTCTAATAAGGCTGTATTTAAACCAATTCTTCCTCTTTCTAAGTCAATTTCTGTTATTAGTGCCTTTATAAACTCACCCTCCACGAAAATCTCTCTTAAATTTCGGATGGATCCATTTGTTATAGAGGATTGATGAAGAAGCCCGCTTGCCCCTCCTAAATCAACAAAGAAGCCATATGGTTTTATTGCTAAAACTTCACCCTCAATTAATTGTCCTAATTTTAGATCTGCAAATTTAGAAACTAATAGTGCTTTTTTTTCTGATAAAACAAGTTTCCGTGTCTCTGGATTCACTTCTAAAAATGCAACTTTTAAAGTTTTACTAACTAAAGATTGATAATCTTGACCATTTTCAAGTTGTGAACGTGGAATAAAGCCTCTTAATCCATCAACATCGCAAGTAAGTCCTCCTCTATTAAAACCATTAATTGTAACTTGTATTAATTCTCCATTTTTCGCAGAATTTGCAACTTTTTCCCAACTTTGTCTAAGAATTAATGCTCGTGCACTTACTGTGACCATGCCATCTGCATTCTGTTCTTTTATTACTAAAACTTCCATTTCTAAACCAATAGAAAATTTTTCTTTGAAATTTGTAATTACTCCTAATCCACATTCTTTTTTTGGCATGAAACCAGGTGCTTTACCACCAATATCTATATACAAACCATCACTTTCTAATGCTATTACTTTCCCCTTAATTGTCTCTCCTGTTGCACCTATTGGCTCATTCTCGTTTAACGCTTCTAAAAATGCACTTTCGTCAAAATCAAATTCATCAACTTTTCTTTCAATGATGAAATTTTGATCTTCATCTTGTAAAGTTAAAGGTTTTTCTAACTCCTTGTAACTAATATTTTCAAAGTTAATATTATTGGAATAACTTTCTTTTACTTCATTTATTGGGGCTTCAATAATTTTAGGATTTACAGCACTGATTTCAGTTTTGACATCTTTTGTAGAATTTTGATGAAAATCAACTACTTCTTCCTTCTTACTAATAGTATCCTTTTTGCTTAGGTGAAGGACCTGAAGTGGCTTCTTAAAATTGTTTTTGTCGCCCTTAATTTTCTTATTATTTTGGGCATTTTTATCACTAACTCCCTTCATAGGTAAAATAAGAGTAATTTAATATTAACTTATTCTAAATGTTAGTACTCACAATTAAAAATAATGAACTTTAAATCAATACCTAGCGAATTTGAGTATTTATCATGGCCTGAAGTAAAAAATATTTCAAAAGACATAAGATCAACAATTATCTGGCCATTTGGAGCGGTAGAACAACATGGTCCTCATTTACCTTTAGCCACAGATAGTATTTTTGTTGATGAGATAATTTGCGAAGTTTTTAAATTGATTCCGTCTGACACACCAATAAAAAAACTTCCAACACAATATATAGGTTTTTCTCCAGAACATAAGGGATTTGATGGAACTATATCTCTTTCTTCAAATTTAATAACTTTATTAATAAAAGAAGTTGGAGTCCAATTAGCGGATATGGGGTTTAAAAGATTGATATTAATAAATGCGCACGGAGGTCAAATTTCTTTACTTAACACCGCAGCAAGAGAATTAAGAAGTGTTGCTCCTAAACTTTCAATCTTCCCTTGCTTTTTATGGAAAGGAGTTGATGGATTAAGTGAACTGTTAACAAAAAACGAAATTGAGAATGGATTACATGCATCCTTAGCTGAAACTAGTTTGATGATGGCTTTAAAATCTAAACTTGTAGGAGATGAAAGACCTTGTGAAGGTATTGAAATGCAAATTCCAGAGGGTTGGAGTTTGGAGGGAAATGCTCCAACCGCTTGGTTTACAGAAGATTTAAGTAAATCTGGAGTAATAGGGAATAGTAAAGGGGCAAATAAAGAGCTAGGAAATAGTTTAAAGAGCTTATTAGTTAATCACTGGTTTAAATTAATTATGAATCTTATGAAATCAGACTGGCCAAATTCAACGTAAATAATCATAATTAATTAAATAATATCGTTTAACAATTGAAACTATTTTCATCATATTTAAATAAACTCACTATAATTGTGTAAAACTTAGGCATAATGAGCTAAAGATTACTGACATGCAAACACTCGAATCTAATAAAAAAACTAGTCTAGAAAATTCTATTGATTTACCCGACTTCACTACTGATACTTACAAAGACGCTTATAGCAGAATAAATGCGATTGTAATTGAAGGTGAACAAGAGGCTCATGATAATTACATTTCCTTAGCTACATTAATTCCCAACGAATTAGAAGAGTTAACCAAACTAGCGAAAATGGAGCTTAAGCACAAAAGAGGCTTTACTGCATGCGGAAGAAATCTAGGTGTTCAAGCTGACATGATTTTTGCTAAAGAATTCTTTTCCAAATTACATGGTAATTTTCAAGTTGCGTTATCTAATGGCAAGACAACTACATGCCTATTAATACAAGCAATTTTAATTGAAGCTTTTGCTATATCTGCATATCACGTTTACATAAGGGTTGCTGATCCTTTTGCAAAAAAAATTACCCAAGGTGTTGTTAAAGATGAATATCTTCATTTAAATTATGGACAAGAATGGCTAAAAGAAAATTTAGCGACTTGTAAAGAAGAGCTAATGGAAGCGAATAAAGTTAATCTTCCATTAATTAAGAAGATGTTAGATCAAGTCTCGGAAGATGCTTCAGTATTAGCTATGGATAGGGAAGAATTAATGGAAGAATTCATGATTGCCTACCAGGATACACTCCTTGAAATAGGGTTAGATAATAGAGAAATTGCAAGAATGGCTATGGCAGCTATCGTCTAATTTATTTATAGATTTAATTAGTTGATTCAAAAATAATTTTTATCTATTTAGTTAATTGCACTGTGCTATTGTTCATATCAATAAATAGATTCCATTAATAAGGTAATCAATGTTTGGGCTAATAGGTCATTCAACTAGTTTTGAAGATGCAAAAAGAAAGGCTTCATTATTGGGCTTTGATCATATTGCAGATGGTGACTTAGATGTATGGTGCACAGCTCCACCTCAACTAGTGGAAAATGTAGAGGTTAAAAGTGCTACAGGGATATCAATAGAAGGTTCTTATATTGATTCATGTTTCGTCCCTGAAATGCTTTCAAGATTTAAAACGGCAAGAAGAAAAGTATTAAATGCTATGGAATTAGCTCAAAAAAAAGGTATCAATATTACCGCTTTAGGAGGATTCACATCTATCATCTTTGAAAATTTTAATCTCCTTCAACATAAGCAGATTAGGAATACCTCACTTGAATGGGAAAGGTTTACAACTGGGAATACTCATACTGCATGGGTTATATGCAGGCAATTAGAGATGAATGCTCCTAAAATAGGAATTGATCTAAAAAGTGCAACAGTTGCCGTAGTTGGTGCCACAGGTGATATTGGTAGTGCTGTTTGTCGATGGTTAATTAATAAAACAGGTATTGGTGAACTTCTTTTGGTAGCAAGGCAAAAGGAACCTTTGGAGTCTTTGCAAAAAGAATTAGATGGTGGAACTATAAAAAATCTAGAAGAAGCATTACCTGAAGCCGATATTGTTGTATGGGTAGCAAGTATGCCAAAGACCATGGAAATCAATATTAATAATCTTAAACAGCCATGTTTAATGATTGATGGAGGGTATCCAAAGAATCTAGATGAAAAATTTCAAGGTAATAATATACATGTTGTGAAAGGAGGTATAGTAAGATTCTTCAATGATATAGGTTGGAATATGATGGAACTAGCGGAAATGCAAAATCCCCAGAGAGAAATGTTTGCATGTTTTGCAGAAGCAATGATTTTAGAATTTGAAAAATGTCATACAAACTTTAGCTGGGGAAGAAATAATATATCTCTCGAGAAAATGGAGTTTATTGGAGCTGCTTCTGTAAAGCATGGCTTCTCTGCAATTGGCCTAGATAAGCATCCAAAAGTATTAGCAGTTTGAATCATGCCAAGACGTTATCTTCTTGATTTTGAAAAACCTCTTGTCGAGCTTGAGAAGCAAATAGAGCAAATTAGAGAATTAGCAAGAGATTCTGAAGTTGATGTTAGTCAACAGTTACTGCAACTAGAAACACTTGCCACAAGAAGAAGAGAGGAAATTTTTAGATCCCTAACTCCTGCTCAGAAAATACAAGTAGCCAGACATCCACAAAGACCAAGTACTTTGGATTTTATTCAAATGTTTTGTGATGATTGGACTGAATTACATGGAGATAGAAATGGAGGAGATGATATGGCCTTAATTGGAGGTTTAGGTTCGATAAACAATAAACCGGTGCTTTTATTGGGTCATCAGAAAGGAAGAGATACGAAGGAAAATGTAGTTAGAAACTTTGGGATGGCAAAACCGGGAGGTTATAGAAAAGCTTTAAGGTTAATGCAGCATGCTGATAGATTCTCATTGCCTATCCTTACTTTTATTGATACCCCGGGTGCATATGCTGGCCTTTCTGCAGAAGAACAAGGTCAAGGAGAAGCCATAGCTAGAAATCTAAGAGAAATGTTTGGCTTTCAAGTTCCAATAATTGCCACTATTATTGGTGAAGGAGGGTCTGGAGGAGCTCTTGGAATTGGAGTAGCTGACCGGCTATTGATGTTTGAACACAGTGTTTATACCGTTGCTAGTCCAGAAGCTTGTGCCTCAATTCTTTGGAGAGATGCTGCAAAAGCTTCTGAAGCTGCAACAGCGTTAAAAATAACTGGACAAGATCTTCTTGAATTGGGTGTAATAGATGAAGTTTTATCGGAACCTGCAGGTGGTAATAACTGGGCTCCTATAGAGGCTGGAAATACTCTAAAAGGTGCTATTGAGAAGAATCTTAGTGAATTATTGGAGTTGAGTAAAGAGGAACTTTTAGAACAAAGATATTCAAAATTCAGGGTTTTGGGAAAATTTATTGAATCAAATAATTTCGAAGAAATTCAGGAAGAATTACCTCAAATAACAGAATAAATTGAAATTAGCATACATTACAGGAGCCACTAAAGGTATTGGAAGAGCTACAGCAGTAACTTTCGCAAATGCTGGTTGGGATTTGATTTTACTCGCAAGAGATTTAGAGATGTTGGAAATGCTTAGAGATGAACTATCAGATACAGGGTCAACAATTAATCTTGTAAAGTGCAATTTATCTAATGCAAATGAAATAGATAATTCAATTAATGAATCAATAAAAAGATATGGGTGCCCTTCCGTGTTAATAAATAATGCTGGATGTGCTTTTAATGGAAATTTAGTTGAAATGACTTTGACAAAATGGCAAGAAATAATTCAAATTAACCTCACAAGTATATTTCAAATATGTAGTTTAATTGTCCCCAAAATGAGAAAAAATGGAGGTTTGATTATTAATGTCAGCAGTCATGCTTCTTATAATGCTTTCCCTCAGTGGGGTGCTTATTGCGTATCAAAATCTGCTTTAGCGATGTTTACAAAGTGCCTTAGAGAAGAAGAGAGATCTAACTCGATAAGAGCCTGCACAATTACTTTAGGTTCCGTTAATACACCTCTTTGGGAGACGGAATCAATAAAATCAGATTTCGATAGATCATCTATGCTTTCTTCTACTAACGTCTCAAATACAATTTTATATATTGCTGAACAACCAGAATCACAATTAATTGAAGACTTAACTCTTATGCCTGCAGGAGGGGCTTTTTGATCCTAGTTTATCAAGTTGCAATAACGATAAAGTGATTTTTTTTTAGGGATTGAAGAACCCGTTTAAACATAAGAATGTGATATAATGTGTAAGCAAATAAGCTCAAGAAAGTTACAGTAAATCAAGTTTGCATACTATTTCCTGTTTAGAATTTTATGACTTCTACATTACCCAACGATAATATTAAAAATATTGATGAAAAGATTACTAATAAATTAATCTCCGAGATAATAAGGGATCGTATCAAAAGCAAAGGTACAAGATTCAGTGCAAATGATAATATCGCTGACTTTATTAATCCTGGTGAGCTAAAAGTTCTAGAAAAAGAGGTGGCTTCCAGAATTAAAGATTTACTTAAGTCTTTAGTTATTGATGTGGATAATGACCACAATACTCAGGAGACAGCAGAAAGAGTCTCAAAAATGTACCTAAACGAGGTTTTTAAAGGTAGATATCATGAACAGCCAAAGGTTACAAGTTTCCCGAATGATAAAAATCTTGATGAAATTTATACTGTTGGACCAATAACAGTGAGGTCCGCGTGCTCTCATCATTTAGTTCCAATTTTAGGAGAATGTTGGATAGGAATTAAACCTGGTAGTAAAGTTATAGGGCTTTCCAAATTTGCTAGAGTTGCGGATTGGGTATTTTCTAGACCACATATACAAGAAGAAGCAGTAATGATTCTTGCAGATGAAATAGAAAAACTATGTGAACCAAAGGGGCTAGGCATAATAGTCAAAGCTCAACATTACTGTATGAAGTGGAGAGGAGTTAAAGAGCCGAATACTAGCATGATAAATTCTGTAGTAAGAGGAGATTTTAGACATGATATAAGTCTGAAACAAGAATTTTTTGAGTTAGTAAAACAACAATCTTCTAATAATAATTACTAAAAATTAGTATTTTTTTAATTCTTTAATAATTAAATCAACTTTATGAATATCTTTTATTCCTGGGGAAGTTTCAACGCTACTCGAAATATCAATACCACTTGGTTTGATATTTTTTAAAATCTCTCCTATCCAATCTATGGAAACGCCTCCTGCAATCCACCAAGGTTTGCTAAAACTTAAATTTTCTAAATATTGTTGTTTTATTTTTTTTCCTGAACCACCATATGTTTCTTTATTCCATGAATCTAAAAGTATTGCATCTATAAAGTTTTCATAAGGTTTAATCTTTTCAAGATCTTTTTTATTTTTTATTCTAAAAGCTTTCCATAAGCCAACGTCCGGAATCCGTTTTTTTAATTTTTGACAATAATCAATATCCTCATCTCCATGGAGTTGAATTATAGTTTCGTTTGGTTCTCCTAAAAACCCTTTAATAATTGAATCAATAGGACTATTTTTTACAACTGAAACTCTCTCAATATTTGGATATAAATCTTTTAAAGTTTTGAAGATTACTTTTTTCTTTTCTGAGGAAATATATCTTGGAGATTCATCCACTGAAATGATACCTATTGCATTAGTTCCTAATTCGGCTACTTGAACAGCTTGTTCAATGGAAGTTATTCCGCAAATT
>QCGM01000020.1:0-27006 GCA_003279925.1 Prochlorococcus sp. AG-388-B05 | reverse complement strand
ATTAATGTCTCTACTTCAGCAAAAATAGAGGATAAGAAAAAATTACTTGAAGAGATCTCAATATTAGTTTCGTCTTTAACAAACAAATCAAAAAGATTTGTTATGGCTAAGTTAGATAATAATTCCGAAATGTATTTTGAAGATGAAAGCCCTTGTTGCTATTTAGAAATAAAGTCAATAGGTTCTCTAAGTCCCTCAGAGATGGCAAAACCTATTAGTAATTTTATTTATGAAAAGATTGGAGTCCCTTTAGATAAAATTTATATTTGTTTTGAAGACGTTCCTGCTGAGATGTGGGGGTGGAATGGAAGAACCTTTGGTTAATTACTTTTATTTTAGGTATTTATTCAATGGAAATAAAAAAATTAGTTGATTTAAACAGTCTTAGAACGGCTCCTCTCTTAAGTAGTAGTCAAATAAAAAAACTATTAGAAGAACTAGAAACTAATATTTTTAATGCCGATTGGATAACAATAGGAATCATGGCGCCTTGTGATACTAAAGCTATTGAAGCAGTGCAATCAATTTCTAAAAAATATTCCTCAATTAAATTTGATAATTTAGATTCGCTCCATGCTGATGGAAGTGTGTTTTTAAAAGGTAACCAAAAAACTGGAAATGTCTACATGAGATCTGAAAATGGTCTAGGGGAAGGCATTTTATTAACATGTCAATATGAAAAAGATTCTGAAGAATCTTTTACTTATGGGCCCTTACCATTAGGGTTTTTCAATAATTAAATAGAATTCCGATTTATTTCTTCCAAAACAATTTTTCATATTGTGCCTTTTTAATCAGGAGAACATGTAAATTCTTTTGAGTTGATAATTAATTTTTAGTCAGAAAGTAATTATTTTTTCGTTCCTTTAACAGTTAAGAAAAAAATATTTTCACAAACAGAATAAAATAAACATCAAAATATAATTTTCTTACACTAAAAGAAGCTTTGTTATTATAAAAGTTGGTTTACTTTTAAAATTTTCGATTTTTTAATACGATGTTTTTTCAAGATATAATTCAAAACTTAAATAAATTCTGGTCAGAAGAAGGGTGTTTAATTATGCAGCCCTATGACACTGAAAAGGGAGCAGGAACAATGAATCCTCATACCTTTTTAAGGGCTATTGGACCTGAGCCATGGAGTGTTGCATATGTAGAACCATGTAGAAGACCAACAGATGGAAGGTTTGGAGATAATCCAAACAGGGCCCAACATTATTATCAATATCAAGTAATTATTAAACCATCTCCAGATGAGATACAGGAAAAATATCTAACTTCTTTAGAGTTCTTAGGGATAAATCCTAAAGATCATGACATAAGGTTTGTGGAGGACAATTGGGAGTCGCCTACTCTAGGAGCCTGGGGAGTAGGTTGGGAGGTTTGGTTAGATGGGATGGAAGTTACACAATTTACTTATTTTCAACAATGTGGAGGAATAGATTGTAATCCAATACCTATTGAAATAACTTATGGATTAGAGAGAATTGCAATGTTTTTGCAAGACAAAGAAAGTATTTGGGATTTAAATTGGAATAAAGATATTAATTACAGTGATATCTGGCTTCAATTCGAAAAAAACCAATGTTCTTTTAATTTTAATGATTCAAATCCTGAAAATATGCGAAAATTGTTTGCTATTTATCAAGAAGAAGCTAACTCTTTAATTGAAAAAAACCTTACATATCCAGCTCTAGATTTTGTTTTAAAGTGCAGTCATTGCTTTAATTTGTTGGATGCTAGAGGAGTAATCTCTGTAACAGATAGAGCTCAATACATAGAAAAGATTAGAAAATTAGCAAGAGAAGTTGCCTCCTCATGGATGAAAGAGAGGGAGTTTATGAATTTCCCATTAGTTTAAAAATAAAAATCTAGAGATTAATATTCAAAAAATAAGGACTTATGTATAAATTGATACTTACAAAGCGATCTTATTTTCCTACTCAATAAAGTTACGCTCGATACAATTTAAATACCCATTCGTGTGGGTTTTTTTCCGTGTGAGGTAAAATGAAACTCTTCCAACAAATGTTGGTTGCGAGTGCATCTATAGGCTTAATTGCTCCAATAGGTGTTCAAGCTAACGACATTAATATTGATGGTATGAATAACTATGCAAGTAGTAAGTCATCCTCAAAAAAACAACAATTTAATAGCAAAACTTTTGCAAATGAACTTGCAACAGTAAATGAGAAAATTGATGGTTTAGAAACTCAACTTAATGAGTTTGAAGCCGGTAGTTTCTCTGATACAACAACTTTTGACGGTAAAGTTAACTTTACTGTTGGTGCACTTTCTTATGATGGTACCGGTACTGATACTGTTTCTAACGAAGCTGCCCTTTTTCAGTACATGTGGCAAGGTAATTTGAATACAAGTTTTACTGGAGACGATAATCTTTATGTAAGACTTAAAACTGGTAATGCTTCTTCTTGGACTAAAGATAAAGATCATGGAACATATCTAAGTTCTTCAAAAGGCAACTCAGATGTTCTAAAGGTGGACAAAATTTGGTATTCATTCCCAGTTGGAGAAAGTAATACAGTTTTTATTGGTCCTAAGATCGAAAACTATTACATGCATGGAACTACTCCATCAATCTATAAGCCAGTATTAAAAGCATTTACTCTTGGTGGTAATGCTGCTGCTTATGGTGCAAGTACAGATACTGGTGCTGGTTGGGCTTACAAGGCTGATAACGGATTTGCAGTAAGTTCAAATATTGGTACAAAATCAAAAACAACTTGTGCAGTAACAGCTGATCCTTGTGTTAAGAAAGCTTCTGGTAACTCCTACGTTGAGACTGGAATCCTAACAAACGAATCTAAGACAAGTTGGGCTACCCAAATAGGACTTACTAAAGAGCAGTATTCTGTTTCTGCAATGGTTAACCTAAAGTATAATGACTGGGGCGATAGCTACTTCAGTACAGCTACTGGAGATGACCGTAATGAAAATAGTACTAACTATGGTTTAAGAGCTTGGTGGAGACCACTAGAAACAGGGACTGCTACTCCTGAAGTTTCTGTAGGTTATGACTATTCAACATTGGATGGCTACGCAACTAATGATTCTACTGACGCATTCTTTGTTGGTTTAACATGGTTGGATACTTTTAATGCTGACGATCGTATTGGTGTTGCATTCGGTCAACCTCAAACTAAAGAAGGATCTGAAGTCGACCCATTTATGTGGGAAGCATATTATGGTTTCAAGGTTAATGATTCAGTAACTGTAACCCCAGCAATTTTCGGAGCATCAAATGCTAACGGAACTGATGGCGAGGACTACACTGGTGCCGTAATAGAAACACAATTTAAGTTCTAAGTCATTCTTAAATTCCATTAAAAAACACCCTTTAAGGGTGTTTTTTTTGTCAATATAATAATTAAATTTTTACCAGCAATTTTCTCCCTCTCCGATAGGGATACAGGTACTTGATTTAGCAGCTTCATCAGCTAATTTTTGGGCTGCTTCATCCAATATGAAATCTGAGTTGACCGGCATATCAGTATTCCATTCCTTTAAACCTCCCATATCATTTTCTCCTGCTTTTAAGGAAATATCCTCTGTCGCGGCTATGGAAAGGGCACTTGTTGCTGCTACAAATAATGCTATTGCACTTCTTTTAGGCATTTAAAATTTATACTTAACTATCCTTATATTAATTAATTGAAAAACTATTTTCTATACCATGTATAAAATGTTTCTTTAGTTGCCTAGCAATCTAAGAAAGTTTGAATAAGATTTAAAAACTAAATCAAGTTCATCCGACCTACCATGTTTAGCTAATAAGCTTTTTGCTCCCGCATCAAGATCAAATAAATACTCTCTTTGTTCAATTGATTTAACATAACTTTCAATCCATCCAACACATACTAATCTTTCACCATTTTTTACCTCTTTAACTGAATGTAAATAAGTACTTGGATAAATAATAATCTCACCGGCATTTAGCTTAAATTCTTTTTCAGAATTAATTGTTTCTATTACTAATTCTCCACCTTCATAGGAATCTTTATTAGTTAATGAAATAGTAAAAGATAAATCTGATCTCCCTGAAGACATAAATGGATTATCAATATGTCTGCCATAACTCATATTTTGCGATGATTTGGTGAACATTGTTCCATGGATAATTTTCGGTAGTGAAAAGCTCTTAATTAGCGAGTTAGCCAGGATTTTTTTATTAAGTAATTGAGAATATTTTTTTGAAACTTCTGAATTTCTATTTAATTGCAAATTATTTTTTACTTTTGAAGCATGACTTCCCGCGGTCTTTTTCCCATCTTCCCAAAGCTTATTTTGTTTATTTATATTGTTATTTAGTATTTCTATTTCCTCTTCATTAAGTAGTTGGTGGGTTAAATAATTCATTTTAGGTATAAAAAATGATACAAGGTCGTGTATAGAAAATTTCTTTAAGGATTCTTGCTCGTTAGACTTATATAAAGTAACCATAGATACTCTTTGACAAAAGTGCAAAAATTAAAAAAACTTTTTTATTCAGCTTTGACTCTTACTTTTTTATTTAACACGAATTTACCTGTTAACTCGACTGAAAAAGAAGTGAAGGTCTATTCAGGAAGACATTACAATACTGATAGAGGAGTTTACAAGAAATTTGCAGAAGAAACTGGGATAAAAGTAAGACTTATTGAGGCTGCTGGGATATCTTTAATTGAAAGATTAAAAAGAGAAGGAAAAAATTCTCAAGCAGATTTAATTTTGCTTGTTGATGCAGCAAGAATAACTAATGCTGCAAAAGCTGGTTTGCTTCAAAGAATAGACTCATTAAATTTAGAGAACGATGTTCCTGATGGTTTAAAAGATTCAGGAAAGGAATGGTATGGACTAACTAGAAGGGTCAGGGTCATGGTTGCCAATCCAAAAGTTGTTGATGTTAATAAAATAAGGGATTATACGGATTTAGCTGATCCCTCTTTAAAAGGGAAAGTATGCTTAAGAAATAGAAAAAGTCCTTACAACCAATCTCTGGTAGCTAATCAAATAGTTAATAAAGGTGAGTCTGATACTAAAGCTTGGTTAAGTGGGATGATTTCTAATGTTTCTAAACCTTTCTTCCCCGGAGATATTGCAATAGTAAGAGCAGTTTCTAAGAAAAAATGTGGTGTCGGGATTGTCAATCACTACTATGTTGCAAGAATGCTTGCTGGCGTTAATGGAAGAAGAGATTCTTTATATGCAAAAAAAACGTCTGTTATTACCCCCAATCCTGCACACGTAAACATTAGTGCTGGAGGTATTGCTAGATATGCAACTAACAAGTCTGAAGCTATTAAATTACTTGAATTTTTAGCCTCTCCTGTAGGAAGTAAGGGTTTGGCAGCACCTACATTTGAACATCCTTTAAAAGAAGTTAATCAAAATGAAATAGTAAAAAACTTTGGGGAGTTTAATCCTGATACAGTCACTGTGGATGAGTTAGGTGAAAATAATTCTCTCGCAATAAAAATGATGAAAGAAGCAGGTTGGAATTAATAAATAATATATAAAAAAACGAATTTATAAATTGTATATATTATTGAATTACGGAGAGGTGGCTGAGTGGTCGAAAGCGAACGATTCGAAATCGTTTAATAGGAAACTATTCGTGGGTTCGAATCCCACCCTCTCCGTACGATTTCAAATCGTCCCATTTCACGGACGATAAATTTATTAAAATTTCCTTGAGTTTACAGCTATAAATCAATTTCACCTTTTTCAAATTTAAATATAGTTCTTAAATTTAACCTGAAAGAATATTTGCTGTTGGCGGGTTTGTTGGCGGGTTGAATTAAAGCTGTTGGCGGGTATTCTAATTTATTAATTTAATTTTATTCTTAAATCCCATAAGGCTTAAAGTTATAAAAGAATTATAATTTTCGAATTGAACTATTTAAATACTTTTTTGTTATTGCTTCTAGTAATTGCGAATTATTCAAATTTATATCTAACTCATTTGAAGAAAAGAAGATAAAAATAAAGTGAGATATTGAAAAAAAAAGTTTGTTTGTTATCAATAGATAAGGAATAATGATAACATTCAAATATTTAATTAAAAAGTTTGGAAATAAAAAAAGGCTTTATATTTCCAAAACCTTTTTGGAGCAGTCTACTAGAGGTAAATATTGTCGACTTGCAAAAAGAATGTTTTGAAATTAGAAATAATATTCCTGGTAAAAATAAAAGTAATCTAGGTCAAAACTCATATCATTCTCCCAATTTATTAAATCTTCAAAATCCCCCTGAAATTTTGAAATTAATGAAACAAATTACCAATTGTATACAAACTATTCATCAACAATCTAGAAGGGAAAATGTTCGATTAGTAGATTTTTGGATAAATATCAATGGTAAAGGAGGGTCAAATGTCCCACATACGCATCCTGGAGCTAAATATTCAGGTGTTTTTTATATTAAAGTCCCTAAAGAGATGAAAGGAGGAAATCTCTTTTTTTTAAGAGACTATAACGAGACATATTTAACATCTCAGGAGAATATGGGATTTTTTAAACAGGGATATAATCTTCTTCCTAATGACTTACCAAAAATCCCAGTTAAGCCTCTTGAAAAACTACTTTTTGTTTTCCCTTCTTGGTTACCTCATTCTGTTGAATTTAATGATACGGATGAAGAACGCATTAGTTTGTCTTTTAATTACATATTGTTCAGGTAAGTGAGAACAAAAAAAGTAGTTACTTTTGTTGGCGGGTTTGTTGGCGGGAAATTTTTTTTCGATATAAAAACCTGTTCAGGAGTGTTCTATATTGTTCTCTGAGGTTGAACTCGTAGTCCACCCTCTCCGTATATTTTTAGATCCTTATACCTTTTTTGTGGTAATTAATCCTTTGAAATGCTCTTAAATACAGGATAGTTGTTTAAATATAGATTTAAAGTTTTATATTCTCATTTTGAAATTACCGCTATAACTACCATCAAAATGTGGTGGATAAATGTAGCTTTCTTTTAAATGAATGTGGTAGAAAATTCTCCATGTGGTGGAAAGAAATACCATATCGACTTTGGCTCGATTCAGTTACACCTTCTTAACCTGTAGTGGAAAATAAACGTTTGGTGGATTACTTTTTGGGATGTGGTAGATACTTATGGTAAAGCTTATGTATAGATTTCTCTCTAATTTTTCTCCATCGGGTATACATATATCCCATATAGATTTCTTGCATATAATTCTTTGCACCATTTTCTAATATATTTTTTGAAAATTTATTATTGAACTTCTTACTTTCTAGTAATTCTTTTTTCCAATCTGTTTCTTTTTTCATTGCTGTTGCTGCTCTTGTGCTTTCTTCAATCTTTCGTATTCAACGTGTAGAACACCTAAACGCCAAGCGCCTTTCAATCCTTTTACACCTCCCATTAGGAGTTTTGCATCTGAAGGTGAATGAGATTTCATGTTCAAGAACTCTCTCTGCCAAGAAGTATCATCCCATTTAGTGCTCATACTTTCGCTCCATACTTTTGAAATCATCCTAAGAATTTACAACTATGCTCTTGTAATCACTAGGAAACCTTTGTTTAATTATATCTGGGATTTTTAAGCAATCTGGATAGGGATTATGTAAATAAAAGATCACCTCCTTCTCTTCCTTCAAAACAATGTAATTAAACAACCCTCTTTCATAATTATGTTCTGTATTCATTTCATGAATGCCTCAACTTGCTCTGTTTCTTCTGAAGGAAAATATAAATTATCATCACTTAGTGAAAATATTCTTCTTCTTCATCACTTAGTGAATTTGAATCAACCTCATCAAAACTTTTAGTTTGTTTATTCCATTCAAAATATTCAACATCACTTCCTTCACATTCCAATAATTCTCCAAGTTCTAATGTCTCAGGATTTATTTGGTATATACAAGTTTTTAAAGTATCAAAACGAATATCTAATTTTTCTAATTCTTTATTTTCAAGATATTGTTTTAGGTAATCAAAAATATCTTCAGTTTCTTTAAAATTCCCAAATTTAGGAGTGAAAGTAAAACCATCATCATATCCAATTGCTACATCTATACATTTTTTTTTAAAGAATGAAAATTCTGGTGGATGAATATCAGGATACAAATTACCGACTCCAAATTTCTCTATTTTCCTTTGTTCAGTCATATTTAAATTTTTTTATTTTCTTAATTTTAAAGAATCTGTCAATAAATTTTCTACTGTTCTTAATAATGTGGTGGTTCTGATTCTTCTAGTGGGAAGTAGGTATCCTCATCATTATCTTTTTTCTTCTTTCTAATATATTCTTCTGATGGATCTGTTCCATCATTATCGTAATTGCGTTCTTTAATTGACAAGATTATTCTTTGGACAAATTAATATAATCATTTTGCCAGATATCCAACTTTTGTCTTTTATTCTTTACCTTTAAATAAATCAATTTTGATATCAAAGGTGACTACGATTCCAATACTTATAAGCAATAATCCAATCGCAATTTGAGGTGAAGGTAAAACCATACAATACTTATTTCTAATAACCCTATCGAATCCATTTCAGTATCGATGAAAGATTGAGTAATATTAACTTTGAATAAACCAGCACATTTAAATATGTCACATGTAGAAAATGATCTTGATATCTATTACGCAGTAGGCAATGCAAATACTCAAAGACAAGAAAATGAGATTGCAGCAATTATGAGAAAACGTAATGCTGCGGGTTGTAAGTTAATCTCAACAAGCACGGCAGTAGTAGATACTAAAAACCAGTTTTCAAATCTTTACCTATTTTGGGAAAAGAAATAGTGTAAATACTACACATAATTGAGATCTTTTCTATTAGATTAATAATCTAAGAAACTATTCACACACTAATTTCTTATACTAATTGCTCTGATTCTTGAGGATTAGAATATTTTTTAACGCAATTAAGTATTAAAGGTCGAAACTGGTAAATGTGATAAATAAGTGATATTACTCACCCTTTTCCACGGAAAAGAAATATATGACATATTATATGTGAGTGTGTAGGAGTGGTTTCATTGAAACAGTGGAAACAAGGTAACACTTGATTCAGTAAAACCTAAAAAACCTCTAGAAATAGGGGTTTTTTTATGCAAACTCATTTCTTTCTTTACTTTCATATATTCTCCAAAGTGTTCCCTATAAATAACAATATTGTGTTTGTTTATAGGCATTACTCAAAAATAAGTCTCATAAAATCCACTATCTGCCTATGTGGAGTTTGATGCAATTTTTTACCCTCTCCGTTTTTGTCCTTAATAAAAAAAATAATTAAATAATTTAATTTTCCCAGAAAGGGTCAGTAGTAAAAGAAACGCTTAATGAACAATCTTTTTTACTTTGAACATTGCTTATACAAGGTCTCACAGTTTCTCCATTAACATCTATTTCACAAGCTCCACAACTCCCCGTTAAACATCCAGTTGGGATTTCTAAACCTACCTTCTCAGCAATTGAAAACCAATCGTCTCCTTCTGAGGCATATGTCTCGATGTTATTTGGCCATATAATTTTAATTTTTGATTGTTTCAATTTAATAATGATGAAATATTGAAATTTTTTTTAAATTCATTTGCGAGATTATCAATAATGTTTTCCCGTTTCATTTTATAAGATCTAGTTCTCTTTTTTAATAAAGGTAAGTTTTTCCCTTTTCTAATTAAATTTAAATAGTGATCTCGCCAGTCATCATTTTCAAAGATTCCATGAATATATGTACCTGCAATAGTCCCTCCTTGAATATTTTCTTTATACCACCCAAGATCTAAATCCTTAAAAATGGGTTTTATTTTAAAAGTATCTTGACTGTTATCTAATTCAGTTACTCCGTTATGTATCTCAAACCCGTTGATTTCTGTTACCTGCGGCCAAATTGACTCAGAATTTATTTGCCTTGTTATCTTTTTTTGAAGGAAAGTTGTTTTTAAAGGGAGTAATCCAATTCCATTGATTGATTTCTCACAATTGATTTTTGATCCTTCTTTAAAAAATGGGTCTTCAAGAATTGTCCCTAACATTTGCAAACCTCCGCAAATTCCAAAAATATTACCTTTATTCGTTGAATAATTTTTTATATCTTCTGATAGACCAGAATCTCTAAGAAATTTTTGATCTTTAATAGTCTGTTTACTTCCAGGAATAATAAGAAAATCATATTGATTTAAATTTTGAGATTCTATTACCCATTTGATTAATATTGATTCTTCATTTTCTAATGGATCAAAATCTGAAAAGTTACTTATAGATGGCAATTTTATAATTCCAACCTTTATTTCAGGGTTGGTTACAGATGATTTTTTTTCTAATAAATCTAAAGAATCCTCTGGAGGGAATTTATCATCTAACCAAGGAATTATGCCTAAAACAGGGATTTTTGTTTTGTTTTCTATCCATTTTTTACCTTCTTCAAATAATGAAAGGTCTCCTCTAAATCTGTTTATTAATATACCTTTAATGAGTTTTCTTTCGTCCGGTTTCATTAACTCAAGAGTTCCTATTATTTGAGCAAATACACCTCCTCTTTCGATATCAGTTACTAAAATGCAATTCGCATTTAAATACTTTGCAACTCTTAAGTTCGTAAGGTCTCTGTGAATTAAATTCATCTCTACAGGACTTCCTGCCCCCTCAATAATTAAACGACAATTTGGGTGTCGTTCATATATTGAATTCAAACTTTCTTTAATTACTTCCCATCCAGAGGAAAACCAATCTTTGTAGTAATCTTTTGCTGTTGTGATACCCATACTTCTTCCTAAATGAATGACTTCACTAGTTGAATTACCTTGTGGTTTTAATAGGATAGGATTCATCTCCGAAGAAGGAATTATCCCGCAAGCAAATGCTTGTAATGCTTGAGAAAATGCCATCTCTCCGCCATTCCAATCAACCCATGCATTGTTACTCATATTTTGACCTTTAAAAGGGATTGGTTTTTCTCCTGAATTTTTAAGAATCCTGCCTATAGCCGTAACTGTTAAAGATTTACCTGCCCCGCTAGATGTACCTAAAACCATTAAGGGCTTTTTAATAGGTTGTAGTTTTTCTATTAATTCCATTGGTAATTTATATTAATCCTGAAATTTATTAATAAGTAAATTGAATTATAATTAGATAAAAAATTTGTGTTAATTCTAGCTTCTGCTTCTCAATCTAGAAAGAAATTACTAGAAAATTCTCAAATCGAATTTATTCAAATATCAAGTAATTTTGATGAAGATTTAGTAAAAGAGAAAGATATATCTAATTTAACTCTCGAATTGTCTTTTCAAAAAGCTAGTAGGATTGCTCTTAATATCCAAGAAATAGACTTACCAGAAAAGTTTAATTATAGTTCTGTAGAAATTCTTGGTTGTGATTCAATATTCGAATTTAATGGAAGACCTTTCGGAAAACCATCAGATAAAGAAGAGGCATATAGAAGATGGTCACAAATGTCTGGAGAATTTGGTTTTCTCCATACGGGACATACATTACTTTTTAGTACTTTTGACTCAAGTTCAAAAATACTAAAAGTGACAAAGAAAATTAAAAAAACAGTAAGTTCTAAAGTATATTTTTCTAAATTGCAAGATGAAGAGATAAAAAATTATGTTGACTCTCTTGAACCTTTATATTGTGCTGGAGGATTTGCTTTAGAGGGCAAGGGAGGTAAATATATCGAAAGGATAGATGGTTGTTTTAGTAATGTAATGGGTTTAAGTTTGCCATGGCTTAGAAAGAGTCTTATTAAGGAAGGAATTTTCCCATAAAAAAAAGACCCTTAAAAAGGGTCTTTTGAAAATTGATTTGAGTTAATCAATATCTGGCATTTCTAAAGCTGGCTCACTCTTTCTATCGATTCCTTTTTCGAAACCAGCAGCGGCTGCTCTAGCACGTCCTGCATGCCAAAGGTGACCGATGAATGTAAACCATCCTAGGAAGAATTGAGCTGCAGCTAACCATTGTCTTAAGTTAACAAAGTTAACAGCGTTAGGCTCAGTAATAATACCTCCAACAGAGTTGATAGAAGCATTAGGAGCATGAGTCATATATTCAGCAGCTCTTCTTACTTGCCAAGGCTGAATATCGTTTTGAATTTTCTCAAGGCTTAATCCGTTAGGTCCTCTTAGAGGTTCTAACCAAGGTCCTCTGAAATCCCAAAATCTCATTGTTTCGCCACCAAATATAATTTCACCTGTAGGAGATCTCATGAGATACTTACCTAATCCTGTTGGACCCATTGTTGAACCAACATTAGCTCCAATTCTTTGATCTCTCACAAGGAAAGTAAAGCTTTGGGCCTGTGAAGCTTCAGCATTTGTTGGGCCATAGAATTCTGAAGGATAAGCAGTGTTATTAAACCAGATGAAAGTTGAAGCAATAAAACTTGCAACACAAATTCCACCAAGTGCATAACTTAAAAGTCCTTCTCCATTCCAGATGAATGCTCTTCTAGCCCATCCAAAAGGTTTGGTAAAGATGTGAAATATACCTCCAATAATTGCAGTTACACCCACATACACATGACCTCCAACAATATCTTCTATTGAGTTAACACCGATTATTGAACCAGCGCCTCCCCAAGGAGATCTAAACAAATAGCCAAGAATTACTCTTGGATCAAGTGTTGGATTGACAAGTCTAACTTCTCCTCCTCCAGGAGCCCAAGTATCATAAGCACCACCAATAAAACACCAGTTTACTGACCATGCTAATGCACCTACGCCTAGGACAATCAAATGATAACCAAGTATGTTGGTCATCTGATTTTTGTCTCTCCAGTCAGTTGAGAAGAAAGGAAAATCTTCTTCAAGCTTTTCAGGTCCAGCCAATGAGTGGTAAATCCCACCGAAGCCAAGAACTGCAGAAGCTATCAGATGAACTACACCAGCCTGGAAGAAAGGCATAATGTCAGTCACTTCACCACCAGGTCCAATTCCGTAACCAAACATCGCAACGTGTGGCATACAGATTAGGCCTTGCTCCCACATTGGTTTATCAAATGTAAAATGATTAACCTCAAAGAGCATCATTGCACCTGCCCAGAAGACAATAAGTCCAGAGTGTGCAATGTGTGCTCCAAGTAAACGTCCAGATAAATTAATTAATCTGGCATTACCTACGTACCAAGCGTAACCAGTTTCTTCAATACTCTGGTTAGGAGCTCTTAGTAAATTATTAAAGGGCGTTTCCACGCGGAAGAACCTCCTCAGGGAATACAAAGTTTTCGTGTGGTTGATCCACAGAAGACATCCATGCTCGCATACCTTCGTTCAGAAGTATATTCTTTGTGTAGAATGTTTCAAATTCTGGATCTTCTGCAGCTCTTATCTCTTGGCTAACGAAGTCGTAAGCTCTTAAGTTAAGTGCTAAACCAACAATACCAATTGAAGATGTCCACATACCCATTACAGGTACAAATAACATCAAGAAGTGAAGGAAACGCTTGTTAGAGAAAGCGATACCAAAAATTTGGCTCCAAAATCTATTCGCAGTGATCATTGAATAGGTTTCTTCTTCTTGGGTAGGATCGAAAGCTCTAAATGTTGAGCTTTGTACTTTACCATCTGTGTAAATACTTGTATCTTCATACAATGTGTTTTGAACTGTAGCTCCATGGATAGCGCAAAGTAGAGCACCACCAAGAATTCCAGCAACACCCATCATATGAAAAGGATTTAAAGTGATGTTATGAAAACCTTGAATAAATAGGATGTATCGGAAGATTGCTGCAACACCAAATGATGGGGCAAAAAACCAACTATGTTGTCCTAAAGGATAGATAAGGAAAATACTTGTAAAAACTGCAATTACAGCTGAAAAAGCAAGTGCGTTGTAAGGTCTAATACCTACAAGACCGGCAATTTCAAATTGACGAAGCATAAAGCCAATTAGACCAAATACTCCATGTAATGCAACAAAGTTCCAGAGACCACCAAGTTGTAGCCATCTTACGAAACTACCTTGGGCCTCTGGACCCCATAAAAATAGAAGACTGTGACCCATGGCATCTCCAGGGGTACTTACAGCTGCTGTTAAAAAGTTTGCTCCTTCAAGATATGAAGATGCAATACCATGTGTGTACCAAGAGGTAACAAATGTTGTTCCGACAAACCATCCACCTATTGCAAGATATGCACAAGGTAGAAGTAGTAAACCGGACCAACCAATAAATACAAACCTGTCGCGCTTTAACCAATCATCAAGGACATCAAACCATCCTCTCTGTGGGGCGCTTCCAACGGCGATCGTCATGAGAAATCGTTTTTAGCTTCGGGATACGATGAGACTGTAACAAAGATTGAGAGTAAAGTGGGGAAATATCTTTATATATGAAATGCCTTGTAAAGCTTTCCTAACTTTAATGCTAAAAATTAGGTATTAATACTCTATATTTAAAGTTAAATTAGTAGGAATAGACATCTAGAATAAAAATATTATGCAATCAAATCTCTCTTCCTTTAACAAAATTGAACAAAAAATCAATGGTTCAAGAAAAATATCGAACTACCTTATTGGAGGAATGTTATCTGTTGGCGGTATAGGTTTTATCTTAGCTGCGATCTCAAGCTATACAGGTAGAGATTTGCTCCCTTTGGGTAATCCTTCAACCTTACTTTTTATCCCTCAGGGAATAATAATGGGTGCTTATGGAGTAATAGCGAATTTGCTTAATATATATTTATGGTATTTGGTTTTTATAAATTTCGGTTCAGGTTATAACTTTTTTGATAAAGATTCTCAATCTGTTGAAATTAAAAGAAAAGGATTATTTAAGGATATTGAAGTTAAATTAAGTTTTGATGAAATTAAGTCAGTAAAACTTGATATAAGTGAAGGATTTAATCCAAGAAGAAGAATTGCATTGGTTCTTAAAGGCAGAAAAAAACCACTTCCTTTGAGTGGAGCAGGAGAACTTAAACCGTTGCTTCAAGTTGAAGAGGAAGGAGCAAGATTAGCCAAATTTCTAAATGTAAATTTGGAGGGTTTAAAATAAGAAGATTTTATTTACTAAAACCACTTATATTTTTTAAGATATTTTTATTATTAATTACAGGTTGCAGTTATAAAAATACTTTTGATTCTAATTTTTATTGTAAAAAGCTTGATCTTAATTGTTTAAAAAAGAACCAAAGAGTAGTTTTCAAGACTTCAAAAGGTAATATTGATGTGCAATTATATGGAAAAAATAAACCAGTTACAGTAAGTAATTTTATTCAAAATGTAAATAAAAATATCTATAAAAATAAAAGGTTTTATAAGATAATTAATTTTCCTCAAGTTAAAGTAATTCATTCAGGTATTTACCCAGAAAAAAATTATTACAAAAAAGAAAATCAAAACTTAAACAAACTTAGAAGAAATATTCCCTTGGAAATAAAATTAAAAAAAGAAATCGAACCAAAATATGGTTACCAAATTTTAGATCCTGCAGGAATTGTAACTTTGACTGACTTTTTTGAAAAGGGATCATTAGCGATGGTTAAAAGTGGAGAAAGGAATTCTTCTTCTACAGAGTTTTTCTTTGTAACTAATAAATTCCCCGAATTAGATGGAAGATATTCAATCTTTGGAAAAGTTGTAAAAGGAATAGAAATATTACAGGAAATAGATAGGGAAGACTTGATTTATGAAATCATAATTTCTAATTAAATCTCTAAAGAGTATTTATTTATTTTTAACATTTCAGTATTTACTCCAGAAGATCGCTTAAGAGCAACTTTTCCTGTTCTTGCAATTTCAAGTATTCCATATGGTTCAAGAAGCTTTTCCAAAGCAACTAATTTTCCTGGATCTCCCACCACTTCAAGGGTTAAAGCAATATCTGACACATCTACTACTTTTGCTCTAAATATTTGAACGATATCTAAAATATTACTTCTAGTATCTTCTTTTGACGATACTTTGAGAAGCATTAATTCCCTTTCAACTGCAGCAAGGTTTGTAAAATCAACGACTCCAAGAACATTAAATAATTTATTAAGTTGTTTTGTCATTTGTTGAAGGGTTTCATTATCACCCTCTACTACCATTGTTAATCTTGAAATACCCTTAGTTTCTGCAGGCCCAACAGCGAGACTATCGATATTAAAACCTCTTCTAGCAAATAGACCTGAGATTCTACTTAATGCCCCTGATTCGTCTTCAACAAGTACTGATAATGTATGTTTCATATTTTAATAGGTTTTTAAGTCTCTAATCCATTCATAAGAAATTTTATTAAATAATGAAGGATCTTCATCATGAACACAATGGCCTGAATTGGATATTATTTTCAATTCTACCCATCTATGGAATTTTGCAATCTTTTTGCCAAGAAATAAAGGTATGAAATTATCCTTTTCTCCCCACAACAATAAAAAAGGAATTTTTTTTGAAAGACTAAGTTGTTCCAAAAGGTAAGAGGCCTTTAACTTATCTCCCCTTGTTGCCATACCAATGCACATAGCTCTTAGTGCTCTTGCCGAAGTCTTCCTTAAAACTGGTTTACTTACAATATTTATTAATTCTTTATCTACTTTATCTTTTTTGAAATATGCAGAATTAAGTCCTAATTTTATTATTCCCAATTTACTTATTAAAAATAGAACTATTTCTAAAGGAAATATTCTGAAAAATATTTTTATAAGTTTGATTCTAAATTTTTCAAAAATCGAATTAAGTTCTGATTCCTTTTTTTTAATTACTAGAGGATCTGGGAGAGGAGATGCGATAACTGATAATATTTCATTCTTTATATATACTGCGCATGTTAAAGCTACTAAAGAACCTAAAGAATTTCCTATTAGAATTATCTTCTTAGAAGTCTTTGGCCTGATTACTTGTTTAATAAAATCACTGACTTGATTACACCAAACTCCATTATCTAATTTTTCTATATCTTTAATTCCTGGCTGTGCTGAATTGCCAAATCCAATTAAATCTATTGAGTAAACAGAATATCCTTTTTGTGCAAAGTAGGAAGAATTATTTCTCCAATGTTTACTACTTGCTCCGAACCCGTGAAGCAAAATCATTGGATGTGTATTATTTTCACCTTTAACACTCCAAAAAATTTTAAATCCATTCCAATTCCAATAATTAGATTCGTTTCCTTCATGCAATTTATCTATAGAGTTCATAAGAATTCCCCCTCTGTCCCTCTATTAAATAATTTAAAGATATTTGCATTAGTTCTTTTTTCTACAAAAAAATGCATATAAACGTTAAATTATAATAGTTGATTAAGTTTCCTATGGCTAAAGAAATTTTTAGTATTGCTGCTGTATTTTGGATATTGATACCAATTGGATTGGTTGGTGGTGCATTATTATTAAAATTTCAAGGAGATTGATTCTCACGAATACTATAGAAAGTGAGTTAATCTCGGAAAGTTAAGTACATCCTTAAGTATGAAGATTCTTTTAGTAGGTGCAACAGGAACTCTTGGTAGGCAGATAGCAAAGCAAGCTATTGAAGAAGGGCATGAAGTTAGATGTTTCGTTAGGAATCCAAGGAAAGCTTCTTTTCTTCAAGAATGGGGTTGTGAACTTACAAAGGGAAATTTACTAAACTCTGGAGATATAGATTATGCTCTACAAGACATTGAAGTAGTTATTGATAGCGCAACTGGGAGACCCGAAGATTCAAAAAGTATATATGAAACTGACTGGGACGGTAAACTTAATCTTTTTAATGCTTGTGAATCGAAAAAAATAAAAAGGGTTATTTTTCTCTCAATTTTATCAACAGAAAAGTTTAGAAATGTACCATTAATGGATGTTAAGTATTGCACCGAAAAACTTCTAGAGAAATCTAATTTTGACTATACAATTTTCAAATGCGCTGCTTTTATGCAAGGCGTCATTAGTCAATTCGCCATACCTGTGTTAGACAGTCAAGCTGTCTGGATGAGTGGCACCCCAACTAAAATCGCGTATATGAACACCCAAGATATGGCTAAAATTATTGTTTCATCTATAAATAAGCCAAAATCTTATAAGCTTTCACTTCCTTTAGTTGGACCAAAGGCTTGGAATTCTGATGAAGTAATTTCTTTATGCGAAAAATATAGTAAAAAGAAAGCAAAGATTTTTTAGAGTTTCGCCTTTTCTAATAAAAGCAACTCAGAACGTGGTTTCATTTTTTCAAGATGCACTGAATGTTTCTGAGAGATTGGCATTTGCTGAAGTTACTAGTAGTGGAGTCCCCTTAGACGCTGATATGAGTAATACTTATGAAGTGTTAGAACTTAAAAAAGAAGATTCTACTTCTCTAGAAAGTTACATTAAAGAATATTATCAGCAGATTTTAAAAAGACTTAAAGAGATGGAAGCTGATCTAAATATTGAAGAAAAAAAGAGACTTCCTTTCTAAGGTTGCATTAGATAAATTATATAGTATATTTGTACTATTAATGATAACGCTAATGTCAATTTCTAAATCTAAAAATCTTGAACGTAAGTTAAATAATATTGCTCAAGAGGCAACTAATGAATTAAACAATGTTTGTGGTTCATCTTTATGGGAAAGTTTAGGATTTGTCTTTTTCGATCAACTAGAGGATCCTGAAAAAATTGCGAAGGCAAATTTTTATTATGGTCAGTTACAAATAATTAACGAAATCAAATTTTTTGTATAAATTAAAAATCTTTGCAATTAACTTATTTCATCTGACGTAATTATGTTGAGGTAAATTTTGTTTATTCTTTTCTGATAATATAAATCTAGAAAATAAATTATTTAATGATCGAAACATCCGGTGTGATAGAAAAAGAACAAGGAAATGGTTTTTATTTGGTTACTTTAGAGCAACCTGAAGGTCACCAATGTTTATGCAGAGCAGCAGGTAAATTAACTAAATTTAGAATTAAATTGTTAGCCGGAGATAAAGTACTGGTGGAAATAAGTCCTTATGATCTAACAAGAGGAAGGATCACCTATCGTGAAAGAAATGCAGGAAGTGGTGGTCCAAGAACTGGAAATTCTAAAAATAATGCAAGAAGGAAATAAATAATAAATAATTTGCTTATATGATATTTTGTATCGCTTCTTTGAATTCACTACGTTGTTTAACACCCTTCCACTGTTTTTTAAGTAATTTGTCTTTAAATAGTTGAATAGTAGGAGTTCCATTTATTCCTGCTTGTTTAGCTATTTCTTGATCTTTATCTATATCAATTTCTATACCTTGTACAGCTCCATCAAATTCCTTAATCACTCTTTTAAGTTGCGGTTTTAATACATGGCATGGTCCACAACTTGGTGAGCTAAAAATAACTAATATTGGTTTATTACTCTCATGATAAAGCTTCCTTAGTGCGTAACTACCTTTTTGCCATTCGGAATTTAAATCGAAAGTATCTTCATTTGTCTCCTCTTCATTAAAACTTGATGAAGACAATGTTTTCTCTGGTTCGCTTGTTTCTCTAATAATTATTTTTGATAAATTCTTCTCTGCTAACCATCTCTCAGCAGCTAATGCTGCCATACATCCTGTCCCAGCAGCTGTAACCCCTTGTCTCCACTCAGAATCTACAACATCGCCAGCCGCAAATATACCCTCTATTGAAGTTTCTGGTCTTCCTGAATTACAAGCAATATATCCTTTCTTATCTAATTCAATTTTATTATTTAAAAACTTTGTATTGGGTGTGTGGCCAATAGCATAAAAAAGTCCTTTAACTTTAATTTCGACGTTACCTTTTTGTGAATTAATGGTTTCAACGTTTTCAAGCCAATCAGTACCATTAGCTTTCTCTACTTTTGTATTCCAGTGTATTTCAATCTTTGAATTAGCTTTTACTCTATCTATCATTGCGGCACTAGCTCTCAGTTTTTCGGATCTAACGAGTAAATGCACCTTGCTTCCGTATTTTGTGAGATATGCAGCTTCTTCACATGCAGAATCTCCGCCTCCAATAACTGCTAATTCTTCATCTCTAAACTGTGGCGTCGCTCCATCACAAATTGCACAAGCACTTATCCCTTTGCTCCAAAATTTATCTTCATTTATAACACCTAACCTATTAGCACTTGCGCCAGTTGCGATAATAATTGAATTGGATTTAATGCTTCCTTCTAAGGTTTTTAACTCAAAAGGACTTTTGCTGGTATCAATTGAAATAACATCACTTTCATATAAATTTGTACCCCATCTTTCGGCTTGAGCTTTCATTAAATCCATTAATTCAGGACCTAATACTCCATCAGGAAAACCTGGATAGTTTTCAACGAAAGTAGTTGTCATTAATTGGCCACCTGGAATTCCACCAGAATTAAATCCCGTTACTAAAAGAGGTTGAAGGTTTGCACGGGCTGCATATATAGCAGCTGTATAACCAGCTGGACCAGAACCTATTATCACTAAATTTTCAACATTGTCTTCTTTTACTTTTGTTTCCATTTAAATATTTATTTCTCTAATATTAATCAATTAGACCGACTTATGAAGGTCGGATTTCACTCGATTAAGTTCTCCTTTATTTTTTGATTTAATAATTCTTTTAATTCATTAGGAAAATTTAATACAGAACTTTTTAGGTTTTCATTTTCTTCACCAATATGCAATATCCATTCTCTAAACTCCTCTGCAATTGCGTAACTATCCTCATATTTTTCAAGAGTATCCATTACCGATATTCTGTTGGTTGCCCAACAGGTTGCTACATCAATTCTTTTTCTTATGAAGTTAGACATTTCCTAATTTGGAATTGACTATAGATAAGCATACGAATTGCTTTAATCATTGTCTAATAAGTTACAACTTTGTACTTTCAAACAATAATTTAATAATTAGTTAATATTTGAGCCTATATTTGCTGTGAATATAAAAAAATATAAAGAATTAGGTCTAAACTGCCTCTGTGTGATTCACGAGTAATCTTTCAACTTCATCAAATCCTTCTTTCGCTGAGTTTATTGCAAGTTCCTCGCTAACTTTTTCTTCTGAAACTAATTTTGAAGATATTTTTCTTAAAAGGATTTCTTTTTTTTCTCTTAATGAAATAACTATTTCCTCTTCAATAATAGACTTTATGGCTTTAGAAATTATTTTTTTATCATTCGCTTCTTCAAACGTACCCTGTACGAGTTCTTGTATAAATAATCTATGAACCTCACTGCTTCTAAGAAAACTTTCAGTAGCATTTATGATTCCTTCAACAAGAGCTTCATCAGGTTCAGAGTCATTTTCGGCTAATTTAAATTCCCAATCTAGATGTCTTCTTTGCCATCCTGATGAATGAAGGCTAGGCATTACTGTTTGAGAATAGGTATCAACTGACATTTCATAAATTCTTTCAGCTAGTTTTTCACACCAGTCTTTACCATGTTTTTCTAAGTTTCTCTGCATGGTTTGTCTTGGGACAGCATGGCCGCCATGATGACTATGACAAACTCCATCTGGGCATTCGATAGCTTTTATGCTCATTAGATCTTTAATACTTATATATTTTTCATAGCCATGATTTAAAGAAAAGAAAATATATTTTTAACAAAACTCAAACTCCAAGACTTTTGACTTTATTCAAATTATCTTTAGTATATTTAAAACAACTATAAATTGACAAAGATACTCATTCCTATTGAAACAGCCTCTGGAGAGAGAAGAGTTTCAGCTACTCCTTCAGCTGTAAAAAAATTAAAGGGTCTTGGATGCGAAGTTTTTGTAGAAAGTTCAGCTGGAGAACTATCAGGATTTAACGACACTTTATATAAAGAATCTGGAGGTGAAATTGTTAGTATATCTAATTTAAATATTTGGGAGAATGCCGATGTTGTTTTTTGTGTTCAACCTCCTCCTGAATCTAATTTAAGCAAGTTAAAAAAAGGTGCTATTCTGCTAGGCCTTTTAAATCCATATGCTAATGAAAAACTTCAAAAAACTATAACTAGTAAAAAGATCTCAGCTTTATCAATGGAATTACTTCCAAGGATTAGTAGAGCTCAATCATCGGATGTGCTTTCTTCTCAAGCCAATATAGCAGGATATAAAGCAGTTCTTTTAGCAGCAAGTGAACTTGATAGATATTTTCCGATGCTTATGACTGCAGCAGGAACTGTACAGCCTGCGAAAGTTGTTGTTCTTGGTGGAGGAGTTGCAGGATTGCAGGCAGTTGCCACTGCAAAAAGACTTGGAGCTATTGTTTTCGTGTCAGATATTAGGCCAGCTGTAAAAGAGCAAGTTGAATCTCTTGGAGCAAGATTTATAGAACTTCCTGAAATTGACGAAAAACCAGGCGAATCAGGTGGTTATGCAAAAGCAGTTACGCCTGAATTCCTTTCTAAACAAAAGGCTACGTTAACTAAATATTTATCCGAAGCTGATGTTGCTGTTTGTACTGCACAAGTCTTAGGTAAAAAAGCTCCTGTTTTAATCGATTCGCATATGATTGAAAAGATGCGACCTGGAGCAGTAGTTATTGATTTGGCCGTATCTCAAGGAGGTAATTGCGAAGGAACAAAATCTAATGAAACTATTATTAGGAATGGCGTAAAGCTTATAGGAGCTGGCGAGTTACCATCATCCGTTCCGTATGATGCAAGTACACTTTATGCTAAGAATCTCACATCTTTGATTACACCTTTCATAAAAGATGGTGTAATTAATCTAGATAAAGAGGATGAATTAATCTCTGGCTGTTTATTAAGTAATGAAGGAGTTATCCTTCAAAATAAAGTTTTTGAAAATTGAGGTCTTAATTAAATTATGAATTTTGATAGCTTGCTCTGGGTTTTGTTGCTTGGAAGTTTATTAGGTCTGGAGTTAATAGGAAAAGTACCTCCAACACTTCATACACCTTTAATGAGTGGGGCAAATGCCATCTCAGGTATAACAATGTTGGCAGCATTAACTGCGATTATAAAAGCAGAGCCAAATAGTCCATTATTAATAATCGGATCAATATCTCTTGGATTTGCTCTTTTTAACGTTGTAGGTGGTTTTTTTGTAACGGACAGAATGCTTGCCATGTTTAGTCGTAAACCTACAAAAAAAAATAAATAATTAATTAATTAAATAAAATGAATCTTCCTGATATTATTAAATTCGTTATAGATCTTCTAGCAGTTCTTTTATTAGCACTTGGTATAAAAGGGTTATCAAAAGTTAGGTCTGCTAGAGAAGCAAATATATTAGCAGCATTTGCTATGTTGCTTTCTGTTGTAGGTTTACTCTCCTACTATTTAGGTACTTCTGGAATCCCAGCTCAATCATGGGCATGGATCGTTGTTGGATCCTTAGTAGGAAGTTTGTTAGGAACTTTACTTGCTAAGAAGGTTCCAATGACATCAATGCCAGAGACTGTAGCTTTGTTCAATGGTTTTGGTGGAATGTCTTCTCTATTGGTAGCTATTGGTGCATTTTTATTCCCTTTTAATGAAGTAGCGAAAGCAGGATCTTTAGAACCTTTTATTAATGATGCTTCAATTTCAGTTTCAATATTTGTTGGTGCTATTACTTTTTCAGGTTCAATCGTGGCAATGGCTAAATTACAAGGTTGGCTGTCCACCCCTGGATGGACTCAGGTTAAAGCTAGACATTTTGTAAACATTGTTTTTGGAGTAACTTCATTGATATCTTTCATATACCTAATAAGCGGTAATGTTAGTTCGATTTGGCTTTTAGTTATAGCCTCTACTCTTTTAGGAATTGGGGTGACATTGCCAATTGGTGGTGCAGATATGCCGGTTGTTATATCTCTTTTAAATAGCTATTCAGGTATCGCAGCTGCAGCTGCAGGTTTTGTAGTAGACAGTCAGCTTTTAATTGTTGCTGGAGCAATGGTGGGAGCAGCAGGCTTGATATTAACTCAGGTAATGTGCAAAGGAATGAACAGATCTTTGATTTCTGTGCTTTTTGGAGGCTCTTTATCTGCACAAACTACTACATCTTCTGGATCAGGGGAATATACAAATATAACTTCCTGTAGTGTTGAAGAATGTGCATTAACGTTAGAGGCAGCAAATAGGGTAATCGTTGTTCCAGGATATGGTCTTGCTGTGGCTCAAGCACAACATACTTTGAGAGAAGTAACCAAAAAACTAGAACAAAACGGTATTGAAGTTGTTTACGCGATTCATCCTGTAGCAGGCAGAATGCCAGGACATATGAACGTTTTATTGGCAGAAGCAGATGTTCCTTATGAGCAACTCAAAGAAATGGATATTGTTAACCCTGAATTCCCGGCAACAGATGTTGTTTTGGTCTTAGGAGCGAATGATGTTGTTAATCCTCAAGCAAAAAATGACAAGAGTTCTCCTTTATATGGAATGCCTGTTCTTGATGTACAAGAAGCAAGAACAGTTTTTGTAATAAAAAGAGGAATGAGCGCTGGTTATTCGGGCATAAAAAATGATTTGTTTGACTTGCCAAATACCTCTATGGTTTTTGGTGATGCCAAGAAAGTTTTAAGTGAGTTAATTGGAGAATTAAAGGATTTAGGAGTTGGCGATAAATAGTAATATCACATTTAAGTTCTCAAATTATATAAACAAAAGACCTTTTAAACAGGCTTATCCCTGGATTGGAGGAGACCTTCAAACTTTAAGAGATACATTTATTTTTGATCTCCTCCAAGATAAAACAAATAAAAAAATACTTTTACCAATAAATAATATTCTCTCAGAAAAATTTGAGGGCGATTATCTCTTAGGACTCTTAGAGTTACCAGAAAACTTTAATTGTTCAAAAGGTATTGTGCTTATTACTCATGGACTAGGAGGATCTACTAAGCGTTTTGGTTTAAAACGAATTGCTAGAAAATTAGTAAATAATGGATTTGGAGTTCTTAAATTAAATCTTAGAGGGGCTGGTTCAGCAAGATATTTGGCAAAAGGGAATTATTCCGCAAGATGTTCAAATGATATTATTTTGGCGCTTAAAAATTTCAGACAAATTCTTAATTCTGAATTTAAAGATTCTATTAAAAATAAAGAGGATATACCTATATTTGGAGTTGGATTATCTCTAGGAGGAACTATTCTTCTTAATGCCTGCTTAGATTTCAGCTCAAAGAATAGTAGAAAACTATTAGATGGATTGGCTTGCGTTAGTAGCCCTTTAGATTTACTATCTTGCAGCAATTGTATAGAAAGACCTCGAAATTTTTTATATCAAAAGTGGTTAATGCTACGTTTGAAAAGGCAATTGTGGGATGGATATAAAAATGAAGGGATTTTATTGCCTAAAAGTAGCTTGAGTAAAAGAATTAAAGGTCTAAAAACTATAGGAGAATTTGATGAAAATTTCACTGCACCTAGTTGGGGGTTCAAATCTTTAGAGGATTATTATTATCAATCTTCACCTATATTTAGGATTCAAAAATTAATTAAGAATCTTCCACCTACTCTTTTAATTCATGCTAAGGATGATCCTTGGGTTCCATATCAATCAACTTTAAATTTGAAAAATTCTTTGAATGAATCATTAGATAAAATAACTATCCTAATTACTAACAAAGGGGGGCATAATGGTTTTCATTCACCTTATGGTTGTTGGTCTGATGAAGCAGTTAAGAATTGGCTTCTGAGCATTTAAGAAATAAATATATCCTTAAAATTATTTTCAAAAGGAGTTTTTTTGAAAATCCACTTTTCGATTGGATTACCTTTAATTACATGAGAGGTGAAAATTTCTGATACTTTTTCTGGAGAAACTTTTTCATACCAAATGCCATCAGGCCAAATAAGAAGAATTGGTCCGTTTTTACATATCCTTAAACAATCAACTTTAGATCTCATTATTTGTATATTTCTTGAAGAAGAATCATTCTCATAATTTTTTAAAGTCTTTTTAAGACATTCCCAAGTCTTATTACCTTCATCGCCTTTAAAACATTTTTGTTTTGTAGGAGTTGCACAAAGTAATAAGTGCTTGTGAACGTTCACTTTTTTAACCTACATTGATATATTTTTTGCCTTTTTTTATCTCTTCCTGAACAAAAATTCTGGCCCAATTATCAACTTCCAGAATATCTTCTAACTTTGGATGTAAGTTGATTTTATTCAAATGTGATTCACAAGTTTTATTTATAAAGATAGGAATTTCTTGAAAAGAAATTTTTTCTTTTAGAAATTGATCTACTGCCATTTCATTTGCAGCATTAAGTACTGCAGGCATTGTTCCTGAACATTTACCTGCTGAGTATGCAAGTCCCATACATGGATATTTTACTTCGTCTGGTTTTTTAAATGTAAGTTGCCCAATCTCAGTTAAATTAAATCTTTTCCAATTAGTTTTGAATCTTTCTGGCCAACTCATTGCATATAAAATTGGAAGCTTCATATCAGGCCATCCTAATTGAGCTAGGACAGAAGAATCTTCCATCTCAATCATTGAATGAATAATACTCTGAGGATGAATAACAATTTCAATATTTTCGTAGGACGTCCCAAATAGATAATGTGCTTCAATAACCTCTAATCCTTTGTTCATAAGAGTGGCAGAATCCACAGTTATTTTTCTCCCCATACTCCAATTTGGATGGGAAGTTGCATCTTCCACGGTGACATTTTTTAAATCCTCTACGGCCCAATCTCTAAAAGCACCTCCTGATGCTGTTAAATGAATAGCTTTTAAACCATTTGGGATTTGACCTGTTGAAAAATCGGCATTTTCATAATTAGGTAATCCTTGTATGCATTGAAAGATAGCTGAATGCTCAGAGTCTGCAGGTAAAAGTCTACTTTTGCTTTCTTTTAAAGCAGGTATAACAACGGACCCCGCGGCAATTAAGGTTTCTTTATTGGCAAGCGCAATATTTTTTCCAGCCTTAATTGCTGACATCGTCGGAATAAGTCCTGCACATCCTACTATCCCAGTTATTACAGTATCGGCAGAATCCCATGCTGCTACTGTATTAATTGCCTCTCGACCACCTAAAACTATAGGAGGATTACTTATTCTTAAATTGGTAATATTATTTTTTAAATCTGTTAAAAGATTTTCATCCTCTATAGCAATAACTTCTGGTTTATGTTGACTAACTTGTTCCGTCAATAAGTCAATATTTCTCCCTGCGGAAAGAGCCACTACTTTGAATTTATCAGGAAGTTCACT
>QCGM01000019.1:0-27991 GCA_003279925.1 Prochlorococcus sp. AG-388-B05 | reverse complement strand
TTACCCAAGCTGAAATGTATAGGAAAATTTTTAAAGGATTAGATTTTTTTTCTTCCATTTTCAATTTATACCAAAGATTGAGGAAGTAACAGGTCTTCCTTTAAAAACTAATTCGGTTAATAAGAGCATTAAAAAACCGATCATAGCTGCTCTGCCATTTACAAGTTCAGCACTACTATTAAATCCAAAAACATCTTTTACTTCATCACCTTGATTATCAACCCACTTTGAATATTCGCTATCAGAAGATGTATTATTTGTATCTTCATTTAGATTTTCAATAGGACTATTATCCGAATTTTTTAATGGGGGATTTTCTTCTTTCATGAAAAATGTCTTTTTAATAATGATAGTGACTTAAAACAAATTTCATTGAATTGGAATTCAAATATTAAAAAAAATTATGGTAAAAGTAATTATCCACAGTATTTGAAGTCTTAAAATTAATTGACAAATAATATTTATTTTTTCTTTGGAGCAAATATCACCATTTGAATTGATAATTGGCTTTTCAATAATTTCATCATTGTATTTGTTATCACCTCCTAATTTGATATTAGAAATATAGGCAAAAATAGCCTCTGAAATACCAGAATTAGGAGAATCATATTTAATTCCATCAGAGTAACTTTTTTTAATTACAGAAATATATTTTTTAATTTTAGAACTAACCAAAGGTAATGTTAATAAAACTAATCTACTTGGAAGGAAAGTTGAACAATCTTCAATTTTTGCACTAAAAAAACCTAGATATTTGTACTGGTCATATTTATAGCCGATCATTGAATCCAAAGTACTTATTGCTTTATATGAAAAGCCAAGTGATAAAGGACCTGGAAGAAAAATCGAAAATTTGATAAAAACTGTTCCAATAAATATCCAAAAAAGCGGACCAAAAATCCCATCAACTGAATTTTCTGTAAGACTTTCAGTACTTGAGCGCAGAAGATGCTCTAACGAAGATGTACTAACATCTCTACTTACAATTCTTTGAACTTTTTCTTTAACTATTTGTTCAGTTTTTTGATCATTTATTTTGTCGTTTATAAGATTTGAAATTTCTTTTACGCTCGAGATTAGACTTTTTGAAGCTAAACAACTCGATAAGCCTAAGAAGATTAATATTCCAAAAATAAGATTGCTTTTTGATTGAATGAAAATTAATTCAATAATCTTACCTATCACAAAGCTTGTCGCGATAGTGGATAGTGCAATAAATAATCCGCCCCAAAATAATATACTCTTATTGTTCTTGAAATTATGGATAAAAAAATTAGTTATTTGTTTTATGTAAATCCCAATTATTTGAACAGGATGGATGATAAACCTTGGATCACCAATTAAATGATCAAACCCAATCGAGCCAATAAATATAAAATATAAATTTATTTCAGCCAACTGAACATAGCACGAAGACCTTTCCCAACTTTTTCTATCTCGTGTTTAGAATTTTCTTCTCTCATTTTTGTCATTAATGGTTTTTTATTATCACATTCATCTACAAAATTCTTAGCGAAAGTACCATCTTGAATATCTTTTAAAATTTTCTGCATTTCTTTCTTTGTATCATTATTTATAAGTCTTTTCCCACTTACATAATCACCATATTCTGCAGTATTTGAAATTGAATCTCTCATTTGAGATAATCCCCCCTTGACCATAAGATCGACAATTAACTTTACTTCGTGTAAACACTCAAAATATGCTAATTCGGGTTGATATCCTGCCTCAACAAGAGTTTCAAATCCTGATTTAACTAGTTCTGATAAACCACCACATAGAACTGCCTGTTCTCCAAAAAGATCTGTTTCAGTTTCTTCTTTGAAATTTGTTTCAAGAATCCCAGCTCTTGTACCTCCAATACCCTTGGCATAAGACATAGCTAATGATCTCGCATTGCCTGAATAGTCCTGTTCAACGGCGAACAGAGCAGGAACTCCTTGGCCATTTTGATATTCCCAACGAACAGTATGTCCAGGCCCTTTTGGTGCAATCATTACAACGTCGACAAAATTAGGTGGCTTAATTAGTTCGAATCTTATATTAAATCCATGTGCAAAACTTAATATCTTACCTTCTTTTAAATTTGGTTCTATCTCTTTTATGTAAACTCCTTTTTGGAACTCATCTGGAAGCAGAATCATAATCCAATCTGCTTTTTCACAAGCCTCAGAAACAGTAAATACTTTTAATCCATCATTAACAGCTTTGCTTTCAGAATTACTACCTTTGTATAACCCTACTATTACATCCATTCCACTGTCTTTAAGATTTAAAGCATGTGCATGGCCTTGTGAACCGTAGCCTATTATTGCGATAGTTTTATTTTTTAATAGACTTAGGTCAGCATCTGTGTCGTAAAAGAGTTGTGTCATTAGTTGTAACTTCTAAACTTTTGATAGTAAGTATTTTAGACATTAAAGGTGTAAATAAACCATATAATTGCTCATTTAAAAATTAATATTTAAATATTAATTTTAGATAATAAGAGCTATCTGGCCTCGCTTGGATGTGAAATTACTCTATCAATTAGCCCATAGTTTTTAGCTTCTTCAGCACTTAGAAAATAATCTCTGTCAGTATCTTTCTCTATTTTTTCAAAGGATTGTCCTGTCATATCAGACATAGAGTGGTTCAACATATCTTTAATTCTCAGTATTTCTTTAGCTTCTATTTCAATATCACTCGCCTGACGTTGTGAAGTCCCTCCTAGTGGTTGATGAATCATAATTCGACTATGAGGAAGAGCAACCCTTTTACCTTTAGTACCAGCTCCTAGTAAAAATGCTCCCATTGAGGCTGCAAGACCTACGCATATAGTGACTACATCGCTTTTAACGTATTTGATAGTGTCATATATTGCCAAACCTGCCGTGACTGATCCTCCAGGACTATTTATGTAAAGATAAATAGGTTTTGTATTATCATCAGAATCAAGGTAGAGCATTTGAGCTACTAAGCTGTTCGCAATTCCATCATTAACTTCTTGTCCGAGAAATAAAATTCTCTCAACTCCCAATCTTGTATAAATGTCTACCCATCTTTCGTATTGACTTCCTGGAAGTCTATAAGGCACGCTTGGAGTTCCTATTGGCATAATTTTAAAAAAGTAGTGAGTTAAAAGTAGGGATTAAATGTTATTTGGCAAATCTTTTTGACTTGTGAGTATTCTATCTATCACTCCATAATCTAAAGCTTCTTGAGGGTTAAGATAACTCATCCTGTCAGAATCTTTCGAGAGCTCTTCAATACTTTTACCAGTGTTGCGTGATAAGATCTCAAGCATTGATTTTTTATTTTTTAATACCTCTTCTGCCCTTATTTGGATATCAGTTGCTTGCCCTCTAGCACCGCTAATTGGTTGATGAAGAACAATAGAAGCATGTGGGAGAGCTGCTCTATGCCCTTTAGTCCCTGAAGACAAGATAACTGCTGCTGTTCCCATTGCTTGTCCAATACAAATTGTATGAATGGGAGGTTTAATATAGTTAATGGTATCGCAAATAGCAAAAGCTTCTGTTTCAAAACCAACTGCATCTCCGGTATACCAGCTAGTGCCTGTTGAATTTATATAAAAATATATAGGTTTGTCTGGATCATCAAATTCTAAATAAAGGAGTTGAGCAATAATTAGCTCGGTAACATCCATTCCTAATTGTCTTTTAGCGTCATCGTCTGAAAATAACGGTAATCCTAGGTATACAATTCTCTCTTTAAGCAGAAGAGAAGGCAAATCTGGTGGCGGAGTCCTCATAGCGGTATTTTCGCCGTAATAAGGAGCAGATACAGTCATATGTTCTACAAAATAAATACTAGTTTGATTCTAGCTATATTTAGCCCTGTGTCGCTGGAGATTTAAAAGATTTGTTTGACTCCGGATTATTTATCAATTTCCCAAATACCATTCTTCCAGTGGGCGTTTGTAATGCACCTGTAATAACTACGTCTAGTCTTTCTCCAACAAATTTCTTTGCATCATCAATTACTACCATTGTCCCATCATCTAAATATCCAATTCCTTGCAATTTTTCTTTACCCTCTCTGACTATTTTTATATTAAGTGATTCTCCAGGCTGTACTTCTGGCCTTAAAGCTATAACTAAATCGCTCAAATTCATAACTTTTAATTCTTTTACCTCTGCAATTTGAGAAAGATTATAATCTGCCGTAATTAAAGTACCTGCCATATCCTCCGTAATTCTTAGTAGTTTTTCATCTACCCCATTCCCCTCATATTTAGTTGGGTTTATTACAAGTCTTCTTCCATATAGTTCTCTCAGCTCTTTTAATAATTTAAGACCCCTTCTTCCTTTGCCTCTTTTTTCATTACTACTAGAGTCAGCTAAAGTTTGTAGCTCATCAATTACACTTTGGGCCACAATTAATTGCCCTTCAAGTAATCCACAGCTTAATAAACCATTTATCCTTCCATCAATAATTACACTAGTATCAAGAATTTTTGGGCTTGCTGCTGGAATTATTCCTTCGTTTACCAAATAAGCGTCGGTATTAGTAGGGTTAAATAGTCTTAACAATGTCCTGCCGTGAGTATCAGCTAATTTATAACCAAGTGCCCCAAAGAAAAAATTACTAAGAATGGCTGCTAAAGGTTTTGCAAAAAATACTTCCCTTGGAAATGGGATCAACAATATTGGCGCAAGTAATAGATTTGCAACAAGTAATCCCAAAATTAACCCTACCGCTCTACTTATTAGTAAATCCGTTGGCATTGTACGTATTTGATCAAGGAATGTCTTTCTAAGCTGTAAAAATACAAAACCTGCTGCCAGTCCAATAAAAAATCCTATTATCGCTAGTACAATTCTAAAACCTTCTACATTAGAGACTTGTTTAAGTATGTCTATTGGTAGAAGATCAACCCCAAGCCATCCTGATGCCGCTCCAGACAATACAAATAAAATTAGTACTAAGATATCCGTCATATATATAATCTACTAGGATTTATTAATTGAGTAAATAAAAATTTTATTTTTTAAAACTCCTCTATGTGTTTTTTTTAAGCTTTATATTGTCTTTCCATAATGATTAAATTGCCAAGAAGTGCTTACGTACACATACCTTTTTGCCACAGAAGATGTTTCTATTGTGATTTTGCAGTTATACCTTTAGGCAATAAAATCGAAAGTTTAGAGGGATTTGGGAGTAAAACCGTAAAAGAATATTTAACCTATTTAAAAAAAGAAATATTGTCAATCAAACATAAATCTCCTCTTTCAACAATTTATATCGGTGGAGGAACTCCTTCAATTTTACATCCCTTACAGATTAAAGATTTAATAAATCTTTTTAAGGAGAGTTATAAAATTGATTATGGTGCCGAAATTACAATGGAAGTTGACCCAGCCAGTTTTAATGAGGATGATCTATATGGTTTTATTAATGCTGGGATTAATAGATTTAGTCTTGGTGTTCAAAGTTTTAATAATCAAGTTCTAGAACAGGCAGGAAGAAGACATTGCAGTAAAGATGTAGAAAAATCTTGTTTTTGGTTAAAGAGAGCATATGATCATGGTCTTATAAAAAGTTGGAGTTTGGATTTAATTCAAAATTTACCAAAAAGTGGTTTTAAAAAATGGCAAGAAGACTTAAAACAATCGTTAAAGTTCTGTCCTCCACACATATCAATTTATGATTTAAGTATTGAGAATGGAACTGTTTTTAAGAAATTAGTTGACTTAGGTAAACTATCTTTGCCAAATGATGATGAAGCTTATAAAAATAGTGAGTTAACAAATTTTATCTTGAAAGCTTCAGGTTATACAAGATATGAAATTTCTAATTACTCTATTCCTGGTCATCAATCAAGACATAATAGAGTTTATTGGAAAGGTCTAGGATGGTGGAGTTTTGGTCAAGGTTCGACTAGTTCTCCTTGGGGGGAGAATTTTACAAGGCCAAGAATTAGTAAAGATTATAAGAAATGGGTAACTAAACAATGCGAAATCAAATTAGAATATTCACTCGTTAACCAAGAAAATATTTATAAAGAATTGGATGAGAAAATTATGTTAGGAATGAGACTTAAAGAGGGCATCAATATTTATAAATTATTAAATGAACAAAATTGGGATAATAAAAAGTCCAAAATAGCCTTAACAAAGTTATTAAAAGCATGGGCCCCCTTCCTGGAAAGTGGCCTTTTGATTAAAAGAGGAAACAGATTTTTTTTAAGTGATCCAAAAGGAATGGAATTAAGCAATCAAATACTTGTTTCAATGTTTAGATGGTGGGAAAATTTTAACTGAGCTTTTCTGCTGCTACCCATTCTTTTAGTTTTTCACCAAACAATTTTTTTCCATCAATAATTGGTCTACAAAATGGAGGTTGCTTATCATTTAGTCCTAACAAATCAGCAGTAACTCTTACTTGTCCATCACAAAATTTTCCTGCCCCTATTCCTATTGTTGGGATCTCTAATTCAGTTTGAATTTCTTTAGCAAGTAATTCTGGAATATGTTCTAAAACTAAAGAAAAACATCCTAATTTTTCTAGTGATATAGCATCTCTTTTGATTTTTTCGTGACTTTCTGAATTGTTCCCTTGTTGTTTAAATCCCAGATTCAAACAGCTCTGTGGAGTAAGCCCTAAATGTCCCATGACAGGAATCCCCATTCTTATGAGCCTTGAAATAACATTCTGTACCTCTGGATCAGCGCCCTCAACTTTTACTGCTTTTGCATAAGTATTCTTAATTATTTTTCCAGCATATTCAACTGCCTTATTTTCTCCGCATTGATAAGTAAGAAAAGGCATATCACATACTAATAAGGACTGTTCTTCTATTTCTTTGCTGAACCCTCTAGAAACTGCATTTGTATGATAAATCATATTCTCTAACGTAACAGGCAAGGTCGATTTATATCCTAAACAGACCATTGCTAAAGAGTCTCCCACTAGAACAATATCTGCACCTGATTGCTCAGCTAGAGAACCTGAAATAGAATCCCATGCAGTTAATGCAATAATCTTTTGAGATTTTTTTTTATATTTAACTAGTTCTGATGGCAACATAAAAGCTATGTATCTTTTTTTATCAAAAATTGCTAGTATTATTTTGACTCGGCCTTTCGCGGTTTTAACGCCCAAACCTGGTCAGGATCGGAAGGTAGCAGCCACAAGGGATGCTTGAGGCAGGCGAGATAACCGAGTCACTCAATTTTAGCGACTATTCGATATCTTTTTTATTCTGCCTTAATCTTAAAAACTCTGGAATATTAGTTCCTGTGTCTTTATTATCAGAAATATTATAAAGTGGCTGATTAGATAATCTATTTTTAATCCTTTGTTGTTTTAATGGTTGATTGGTTTCGAAACCTGTTGCAATAACAGTTACCTGTATTTCACCTTCCATTGATTCATCTATAACAGCACCTACTATTATGTTTGCTTCTGGATCTACAACATCATAAATAATTTCTGAAGCTGAGGTCATATCTTCTAATGTCATATCTTTCCCACCCGTAATATTTATCACACAACCTTTGGCTCCATCAATTCTTGCCGCTTCTAATAAAGGGCTATTCATTGCCGCTTGAGCAGCCTCTAATGCTCTAGATCTACCAGAACCAATACCTATACCAAGCAGGGCAGTGCCAGCTTCAGTCATTACGGACCTAACATCAGCAAAATCAACGTTAACTAATCCAGGGCATGTAATTATGTCACTTATACCTTTGACTCCCATCCTTAAAACATCATCAGCATTTCTAAAAGCTTCTTGAAGTGGAGCTCCTGCAATTACGTCTTTTAGACGATCATTTGGAATCACAATAAGCGTATCAACGTTTTCTGCTAATCTTGCGATCCCTTCTTCTGCCTGACGCATTCTTCTTTTTCCTTCAAAAGAAAATGGCTTGGTTACTATGCCAACAGTTAAAGCACCACTTTGCTTGGCAACCTCAGCAACTACTGGAGCCGCTCCTGTCCCGGTTCCTCCTCCCATACCTGCAGCAATAAAAACCAAGTCAGATCCCTCTAATGTTTGTTGCAATTCATCTTTAGATTCCTCAGCAGCTTTTTGACCAATACTTGGATTCCCTCCTGCTCCTAGACCTCTTGTTAAGTTCTGACCTAGTTGAACTCTACGATCTGCAGAAGATTGTAATAATGCTTGCGCATCAGTATTTAAAACTCTGAATGAAACGCCTTCAAGATCACTATCAATCATCCTGTTTACAGCATTACTCCCACCACCACCAACACCAATTACTTCAATTTTGGCATTCTGACTTGGAAGGATGTCTTTTGATTGATCAAAGTTTGGATTGTTTCCGAAGCTCATCTCTAAATAAAATCAAATACTAGTATTGGATGCATTATGAACTCACTAAGCTGATATGTTGGATTTTCTTGAAGAAAGTCCTTAAATATTAACTTGTCAAAAATTTGATTGAATAACCGAAACCCTTTCAATTACTGATCTAATCAAAAAAACTTTTATGAAATTTGTTTTCAATTATTAGGGTTTGAACACTTTAATTTTTGGATTGTTGGGGTCAGTTAGGTCGATATTATCTATTTTTTCTAGGATATTACTTTCTTTTATTTGGTTTTTCATATTATTGACTATTTGTAATTGATTTTCTATTTTTTTTGGGTTAAATCCTAACAATATTGTTTTAAGACTTTTTTCCTCTAAAGTCAAAAAGCCATTAGGGGAGAAATTTATTGTAATGAATTCAACATCGTTATATTTTTGGTAATTCAAAATTTTTGAGAGTGTCTCTCTAAAGTTTTCTTTCCATCCAAAAACTTTACTAGTTATTTTACTCAAATTTTCTTGATCTGAATATTTTAGACTGATGAAGAAACCATCTTCATCAATAAAACCAGTTATTTTTTCCCCTTTAAAAATCCTTTCGCCATAAGCTACTGGAGTTCTTGTTTTAATTAGAATTTTTAAACCAAAAGGGAATATTTGCCTAAAAACTGAAACATTCTTTAGAGATAAATTCTTTTTTAATTCTCTTTCTGTATATGAGCTTTTGACAAATATCAACTTGGTAGGGAAATTTAGAGATGAGTTAGCAACAATATCGTCTGTAGAAAATAATTCGCTACCAACTATAGAAACATCTTGGTAATTAATATTTTTGAAAATTTTAGAGGTTGCATAGCTTGTAAAAAATAAAAAGGTAATTAACAAAATAAACCTTTTATTCTTTAATTTTTGTTTATCCTTCACAAATCACATCTAGCTTTTTCCATCAGTTGATCCATCCACTCTCTGGCCCTCTCTGCATCTGAAAATGGAACATCCATCTCTTTCCCATCCCCAACGAGTCTAAGCCTACACTTACCTTGTGATTCATTGGTTAAAGGTGCTTCTCCTGAGGTAAGGGCCATTAACTCTACTAGTTCTAGTTTCTTTATTGTAAAACTATCTTTTTCTTCAAATATTCCAGCTTCAAATACACTCCATCTTAATTCACCATCCTTTAAAAAAGCTGCACCAGAACTATCTAATTTGCAAATTTCAGAACCACTTGCCCAATTCCTAAAAAGATTTTGTCTTCTTCTTTCTAGCCAACCGAGAGCTGTTAATAGAACGAAGATTAAAAGTAATGGTAACCAAAGTAGTCCATGCAACATTTGACTTTAATCTATAAATCTGATGATATATCTACCAGTCTAGCTACAAGTTGATCAATATTTAAACCTGAAGCATTCCAAAGCATCGGAAACATACTTTTACTAGTAAAACCAGGAATTGTATTTATTTCATTCAGAAAAATTTTATTTGAAATCTTTTCTAAAAAGAAATCAACCCTTGCGAAACCGTAAATATTTAGTGCTCTACAACTTCTAATAGCAATATCTTTAATTTGTTCAGAGATTTGAGAATCAATATCAGCTGGAATAATTATTTGATTATCCATCGAATATTTTGAATCATAATCGTACCAATCGGTTGAATAAGAAACTTCACCGATTTCAGATGCGGTAAGTTTTAAATTACCAATTATTCCGCATTCAAGTTCTCTAACATCTAAACCTTCCTCGATAACAATTCTGGAGTCTATTTCCCAAGCCTTTTGTAATGCTTTAATTATTTCTAATCTAGTTTTGGCCTTCGAGATACCAAGTGATGAGCCTGAATTAGCAGGTTTAACAAAAACTGGTAACTTTAAGTTTTCAATAATCTCAACATATAAATTATTTTTTACTTTATCATCACTAAGATCTTGATTTTGAATATCTAAATAATTTACTTGGGGAATTTCTAGATGTGAAAATATTTTTTTCATTAATATTTTATCCATGCCAAGAGCAGAACCTAAAATTCCTCCTCCTACTATGGGCTTTTGGGTAAATTTTAATAAACCATGAATTGCACCATCTTCTCCATTTACACCATGCAAAAGTGGGAACCATATATCAATACCTTGAAATTCTATTGTGTTTAAAAAGTTAATTTCTCGTTTAGGTAAAACTTGGTACTTATCAATCGTTTCATTTTTTCTTTTTTCTTTTAGTAATACGAGAGATTGATCATTATCAAGCCAAACGCCATGCTTATTTATATAAAAAGCTTTAACCCAAAATCTATTTTTGTTCGTTTTTGAAATTAATGCTTTAAAAACTGTCTTGGCGGAAGATACTGAAACTTCATGTTCATTAGAATCTCCTCCAAAAATTATTCCAATGCATTTTTTTTCTTTTTCTAACATTTAGAAAAATTACTTACAAATCTGACCACTTAAAGAAAAAGATCTAGCCTCCGTTATTTTGACATTTATTTCATCACCAAATGAATAATTAAATTCAATATTTTTTGGTATTTCTACAAATGTAAGTCTATTCGTTCTTGTCCTTCCCATCATTTGGGCATTATTTTTTGGATTCAAGCCCTCAATTAAAACACTTTCAATATTATTTAAATATCTTTGATTTCTTTTTCTAGAGGTTTTTTCAACTAGTTCATTAATTTCTTTTAATCTTTCCTTTTTAACCTCTTCAGGAATTTGATTATTCCAAATTGCTGCTGGGGTATTTGGTCTTGGAGAATAGGCGGCGGTCATAACTTGATCAAAGCCAATATCAGATATTAACTTCAATGTCTCACGATATTGGGTTTCTGTTTCTCCTGGGAAAGCAACTATTGCATCAGCAGTAATTGATGCATTTGGCATTAACTGTCTAATATTTTCAATTATTCTTTTATATTTTTCGATCGTGTAACCTCTAGCCATCAATCTAAGGATTTCATTATTACCACTTTGGAACGGAATATGAAAATGCTCACAAACTTTGTCTAATTCATAACAAGCGTCTATTAGTCTTTTTGAAAAATATTTTGGATGACTTGTTGAAAATCTTATTCTTTTAATTCCCTCTACATCATGAATAAAATAGAGAAGATCAGTAAGGGTATTTTCTTTCCTGCCCTCTTTGGTAGTTCCAGGAAGATCTCTACCGTAGGCATCAATATTTTGCCCTAAAAGAGTAACCTCTTTGAAATTATTATGAGCTAAAGTTTCTATTTCACTTTTAATTGCATCTGGATATCTTGACTGTTCTTTACCTCTAACAGATGGGACAACACAATAAGAGCATCTTTCATTGCAACCATAAATGATATTCACCCAACCACAAATAGAGCTATCTCTTCTTGGATTAGTAATATCTTCAGATATAAAAGTTTCTTCAGTGGCTACGACTTGATTACCTGAATCAACCCTCTCCAAAAGATTCTCAAGATTATTAACATGTTGTGGCCCCATGATTAGATCAAGTTCGGGCACTCTTCTTAAAAGAGATTCACCCTCTTGTTGCGCGAGGCAACCCGCTACAACTAATTTTAATTTTGGAGTACTATGCTTTCTTTTGACTTGCTTTCCTAAAAAACTGTAAACCTTTTGCTGAGCACTGTCTCTTATTGTGCAAGTGTTATATAAAACTAAATCCGCTTTTAATTCATCAATAGCTCTTGAATATCCCATTTTTTCAAGTGTGCCAGCCATCCTTTCGGAATCGGCCTTATTCATTTGACAACCAAAAGTTGTTATCCAATAACTACCTAAAGAGGAATTTTTGTAAGTCTTTTCTTCTTCTTGGATTGGTTTGGTTAGCACTTTGCAAAAAGTTTTGAATGACTTTTGTTAATTCAAAATTATAATTTAAATAATTTTGGAGCAATATTTTTGAGGGCGAGCGAGGGGATTCGAACCCCCGAATAGCGGCGCCACAAGCCACTGCCTTAACCACTTGGCGACGCCCGCCTCACATATATAAACTTAACAACTTACGAGTAAAATTTCATGCATATTTGTATGTTTTAGAAGATTTTGAAGTATTTTCCTATTTCTATATAAGCTTTATCTATGTTTTAAAATAAAATAAAAGCATATTAAATCTTGATCAACTCCGGAAAAACAGAGGTTCTTATACCTAGATGCCTTTGTGAAATAGAAATTGTTGATAACCTCAACGTGGATGATGAGGGTTTCGCTTCTGTTTTTGTTGCTTGGGAAAAAGGAATTGTTTCTGAACTTAAGCCGATAAATATCAAAAATAAAAAACCAAAAAAAATCCTTTTTCCAAGATTTGTTGAGACTCACTCACATCTTGATAAATCTTTCACTTTTGGAGAGTTTCCTAATTTTAAATCAAACTATCATGAGGCCTTATCAGTAAATTTAGAGGAGCATAAAACTAGGTCTAAAATTAAAGTTTTAGAGAGAGCTGAAAAATCACTCAACTTGGCTCTTAGAAATGGATATAGAGCTATCAGGAGCCATGTTGATACCTACGAAAGTCAGGATAATAATATTTGGGATGAGCTTTTTAAACTCCAAAAAAAATATTCCTCTAAGTTGAAGTTGCAATATGTAGCATTAGCTCCATTGGAGTTTTGGGATACTCCCCATGGAGAGGAATTGGCAAAAATGTTTTCTAAGAAAAAGGGTATTTTAGGCGGAGTTCTTGTTCCTCCCTTTAAAAATAAAGCAAAAATAAAATACTTACTCTCTAAAACTCTCTTGCTTGCAGATAAATATAAATTGGAAATTGATTTACACATAGATGAATCAACTATTGATCCAGGAGCGGGTATAAAAGTTCTTTTGGAAACTATTGATAGATTAAATATTAAAGTCCCAATAACATGTAGTCATTTAAGTAGTATTTTATCTCTAAATAATAATGAAATACTTAATCTGGGAAGCAAAATCGCTGAGAAAGATATAAAAGTGATTGCACTTCCTCTTACAAATTTCTGGTTGCTCAATCGCAAAGAAAAAAGTACATCTTTAAATAGGCCAGTTGCACCAATTAAGCAACTACAGAAATCATTAGTCGATGTTTCTATCGGGAGTGATAATGTTCAAGATCCTTGGTATCCATTTGGTAATTATGATCCTTTTTATTTGATGTCTCTTGCAATGCCAATGCTTCAATTAAATCCTTGGGAAAGATTGACTTTATCTTCCATTTTTTTGTCACCAAGTAGATTATTGAATTTAACTTGGGATGGAGTGGTTAAAAAAGGTTGCCCTGTGAATTTTGTGCTTTTAGATGCTGGAAATTGGGCGGATGTTTTCTCAACTAATTTAAAAAGAGAAGTCCTTATAAACGGCGAATTGTATAGCTAATCAATTATTTTATGTTTAAAGTAAAAAATTAATTATTAATGTCTTCAAGAAATTCAAAATTAATAGAACAATTAAAAAAAATTGATAATTTAGAAATTATTGAAAGAACTTCCGATGTGAAAAGGCTTTCAAAAGACTTTTATAATTACTCTCCAATACTCGAAAAGAAACTAGATGGTTGTATCGCTGACTTGGTAGTACGACCTATTGATCAAAATGCAGTAAAGAAAGTAGCAGAAATTTGTTGGGAATTTTCGATACCACTTACTTTAAGAGGTTCAGGAACAGGAAATTATGGACAAGCTGTCCCTTTGTTTAAAGGTATTGTTATGCAGATGAATTGTTTAAATAAAATTGAAGAATTTTATCCTGAGACAGGTTTTGTAAAGGTACAATCTGGATGCTTAATGGGTGATTTAAATAAAGAACTAGAAAAATATGGAAGAGAATTAAGGTTGCTTCCCAGTACATGGAAAACTGCAACTATAGGAGGTTTTATTGCAGGGGGCTCAGGTGGTATTGGTTCAATTAGATGGGGATTTTTAAGAGATCCAGGGAATCTCATAGGTTTAGAAGCTGTAACAATAAATGAAGAGCCTAAATTACTAAGATTTGATGCTGAAGAATCAGAACCTTTAAATCATGCATATGGAACTAATGGAATTATTACTTCATTATTAATTGCTACTGATATAAAACGTAAGTGGTACTCGATAATAATTGACTGTGAAGGGTTAAATAAAACAATCGAAATATTAAAAACAATTACCACTGCAGCAATTGACTTAAAGCTTGGCGCAATTCTTGAGAAAGACATTGTAGATCAAATGCCTTCCTGGTTTAAAAGTAAATCTAAAAGTCACAAGATTTTGATTCAATCAACGCTTGGGGGGATAAAAACTATTGAATTAATTTGCAAAAAATATGAAGTTAATTCTTTTCTTCTAGGAGAAGAAGATAAATTAACAAATGGAATCTCTGAAATAGTTTGGAATCATACAACCCTTCATATGAGGGCAAAGGACAAAAACTGGACATATTTACAGATGCTTTTACCTCTAGATAAGGAATTCGAATTAATTAATTCTTTGAGAGAAAAATGGGGTAAGAATATTCTTTGGCATCTTGAAGCTGTTTCTCAACAAGGAGTCCCTAGATTAGCTGCTTTGCCAGTAATAAAATGGCACAGTTCAGATCAAATAAACCAGATAATTGATAATTGTAAGAAACTGGGAGCAATTATTTTTAATCCACATGTAATAACTGTTGAGGGAGGTGGATTAGGAGTTATTGATTCTGATCAAGTAAAAGCAAAATTAAAATTTGATCCAAAAGGTTTATTAAATCCAGGTAAATTGCAAGGGTGGGAAATAAAAGATGAGTTTAATATTTAAAACTTTTGATTTTTTGCAAATTTAATAAACTCAGCAACTAAAAATATTGAGCCTGTAAGCACAGGAGTACATTTTGGCCATTTTTCAAGCTCCAAAAGATAGTTAAAAGCCAGATCAACTTTTTCAAACTCATTTATAATTAAATGATTTAGCTCGTTCATATTAGAAAGATCTTTTAATTTCCAACTCGCTTGATTAGGAACTGGGACTAAAAGTATATGATCATTTTCTTTAATAAGAACCTTTATCATTGAGGTAATATCTTTGTGTCTTTGGACTCCTAAAATCCAATAAATCCCTTCATTATTATAATTCCAAGTTTCCCTTTCCTCTGAGAGGGCTTTTGCCGCAGAGAAATTATGTGCAGAATCAACAAGAATTTTTTTATTAAAACAGTTAATTATTTCTAATCTACCGCTCCATTTTGTGTTCTTTAGTCCTTCCTTAATGGAGCGTTCTTTAACCTTAAAGCCAAAATTAATTAGTTCTTCAATTACTCCAATAGCAACAGCTGCGTTTTGTTTTTGAAAATTACCATTTAAACCAATTTCATAATCATTTGATAGTGATTCTTTCCATATAATTTTTGCATTTACTTCTAGGACTCTTGCTTTAATTATTAACTCAACTTCAGGTTCTTGACGACAAGAAATAACAAATGCATTTTTTTCAATTACAGCTACTTTTTCCTTTGCAATTTTTTCAAGTGAGTCTCCAAGATATTCTTTATGGTCTAAACCTATATTTCCAATAGCAATTATTGGTCTTAAAGGATGGGCTGTAGTAGCGTCTAATCGTCCCCCTAAACCAGCTTCAAGAATTAATAAATCTACTTTTTTAAAATCAAAAAAAATTAGTGCACAACAAATAATTTGTTCAAAAGGAGATAATTTATGGTTTGAAAGATCATTTTTTATTTTCTTAAATAGTCTTTCAAATTCTTCCTTATTAATCTTTTCTTTATTCACTCTAATCCTTTCACAGATATCTAAAAGGTGAGGGGAAGTAGTTACCCCAATATTCCTTTTATCTGCGTAAAGAATGTTTTCTATGAAAGCGGTAATCGAACCTTTACCATTTGTTCCAACAATTTGAATAGCGGGTATATTTTTGCATGGGTCTTCTAAATCTTTTAAGGCATTTTTTATCTTTAATAAACCTAATTGAATATTTTCCCTTTCTAATTTGGGCGAGAGCGAATCAAAATTCTCAACGTTTTTATTAGTCAAAATTAATTGAATTTACATCTCTTCGAAAATTAAATCTAACTTCTTTAAAAGTATTTTGATCTCATTTCTCGTAATTATCAATGGCGGTACAAACCGAACCACGTTTCCTCCTGCTGGTACTAAAAGTAAACCTTTATCAAAAGCTTTTAATGTGATTGTTTTTGCATCTGTGTAGGAATCATTTATAACAAGACCTTGTATTAATCCTAGGCCTCTTATACCACTAATTATATTAGGGAATTTTGCTGAAATTTTAGTAAAACCTTCATTTAATTGATTACCTCTTTCAAAAACGTTTTTAAGAATTTTACGTCTTTTAATTTCTTCTAAAACTGTTATTGCAGCTCTACAAGCGAAGGGATTGCCACCAAAAGTACTTGCGTGATCTCCAGGTGTAAAAATGTTCGCTTTTTTTTGTACCAATAAAGCACCAATCGCATGCCCTCCGCCTAACCCTTTAGCTAATGTGAATCCATCAGGTTCGATTTCTAGATTCTCATATCCCCACATTTTTCCTGTTCTCCCTACTCCACTCTGAACTTCATCAAGAATTAAAAGAGAATTGTATTGATTACAAATTTCTCTTAATTCTTTAAAAAATTTTTTACTTCCAGGTATTACACCCCCCTCTCCTTGAATAGGTTCAACTAAAATTCCGGAAGCTTTTTGGTTATTTTCTTTTAATTCTTCAAATAATTTTTTTACAGAAACAATATCGTTATATTTAAAAAACTTAAAACCTTTAACCATTGGCTCAAAACCTTTTTGGTACTTAGGCTGACCAGTAGCACTTAAAGTTGCGAGTGTTCTACCATGAAAGCTAGATTCAGCAGCAAGAATAAAAGATTCTTTATCTTTATGTACTGTATTTCCATACTTTTTGATTAATTTAATAGCTGACTCGTTTGCCTCTGCACCACTATTGCAGAAAAAAACACTTTCAGCGCAACTCTGTTTAGTTAAATATTTGCTTAATTCTTCTTGCTCTTCAATTTTATAAAGATTTGATATGTGCTGAACTTTTTTTAATTGTGCGGATAACTTTTTTCTTAAGATTCTATTGCTATGCCCTAGGCTACATGTTGCTATACCAGCCACAGCATCAAGATATTTTTTGCCTTTTTCATCCCATAGCCAACATCCATTACCTTTCTTGAAAGAAATATTAAATCTAGTATAAGTATTCATTAAAGTGGGAGCGGTCGGACTTGAACCGACATACCCGAAGGTGCCGCATTTTGAGTGCGGTGCGTCTACCAATTCCACCACGCTCCCAAGGCTTTTCAGCGAAAACATTATGACAATATTATATCATTTACTATAAAAATAGCCGTTTTTTCGCTCTAGCGCATTTACCGCATTCTCAATATACGAAAATGCTGTGCATGCGCAATTTATTCTAGAAGGTAAAAATTGATGCACAAAATTCTTATTTAATTAGTAATATTTGATTGGATATTACATCCAGATAGCGGTGAAGAACTTGGTCTTATGACCCGCAGCCAACCATCTTGTTAAGAACGGTGGCAATACCAAGATTGATGTATCTACTTAATCCAATGAATTCAAACTCCAGAAACCAGCTAACATATCTTCCTTGTAAGTATTGCGGATTACCTGTAAAGATCGCTCCAAAATACGCTTGGATGATTAAAGATAAACGCTTTCCCAAAGCAATTGCAGCATGTTGTTCTCCTGAAAATCCAAGAGTATTATTTATGCAATTAAACATGATCAATAATTTTTCTAATGGGGGGGATTAAAAAATGGAGTTTTTTGTAATTTTATTATTGGTTTTATGTATTTATTTTTGGATGCAGAATAATACTTTAAGAGATCAAAATTCTAAAAACAGAAAAACAACAAACGCTAAAACAACTAAAAGGAATTTTATTTATGAAGAAACCAGTTCTCCGAATGTAATGGATTCACAAGTTACTTTAAGAAAACAGAGTAATAATAATTCCCAAACTTTATCCGCATCTAATAGAAGACAGAATAATAATAACCCCCAAACTTTGTCAGTATCTAATAGGAGAAAAAATACAGCATTACCAAAGCTAAATACTGGGATTATTGGCCTTGATGGACCTGGAGTTTTTCATAGACTTTTTCAGTATGGACAAACAGGAGAAGCTCTATATATTCTATATTCGAGAAGTCATGAAGCTTATAAAGTTGGTCACTCAAGACCTAATGATCTTGAACAAAGGATAAGGCGAATACAGCCAGAAGTACCTGATATAGCTCTCGACGGACTTAGCGTATTTACAAGTGCTCAAAATGCTCATGATAGAGAACAAAAAATCCTAGAAATTTATTCAAATAAAAAGTATGGCGGGATTACAGGTAGATACTCCGGTAGAACAGAATGGCTAACGGTAAGACCTTCAAAGCCAAAAAGTATAAAATCGATAAAAAAAATAGAAGAGGAATTTAAAAATGATCAAAATTCAAGTGCTCAAGAAATAAAAGTTCAGGATTTATATACAGTTTATTTAATGTATTCTCCCGGTAGAAGAATGTATTATTGCTCTTGGTGTAATACTAATAATTTACAACAAAAAGAAAAAGCTCAACAAAGAAAGTTTTCGAGTGATGCCAATATTATTTCGAGAATGCCATTTGACTCTATTCCAAAAGCAAGAGCTTCTTGTAATGAATTTAATAGATTAACTGATAGTTATGAACGCCAAGGCAGGCTCGATTTGAAGGAATGGACAGAAAAAACTGACTTCGTTGATAAGTTCAGAAATTGGGATAAAAATGGAAATAGAATTTAAATAAAAAGGAACCGCAAGTTCTTAGATTATTGATTGGCTATGTGTAATTGATAAAAAACTTGTGATAACAAGAAGTTAGAAAAAATATTTTTCTTTAAATTGCCCAAGTGATATAAAAACTAACCGCATTTTGAGTGCGGTGCGTCTACCAATTCCACCACGCTCCCAAGGCTCTTCACAAATAATTAACTTATTTAACTATAACAATATTTCATGCATTGACTACTTTTTCTGCTTTATGGAAAAGAGATGTTGAAAAATTAAGTATTCCTAAAAAAGATCTTAAATTAAACACATAAGATTAGAAACTAATCTCAAAATATAGCCTTAAGTTACACTTTTGAAACATTACTGTCTCATAATTAAGTTCTGAAGACTAGTTTTGGTGATTAGACTTCACAGACGGTAATATTGTGTTATATTTCTTATTAATGCTTATAAAAATCATGTCAGGAATTAAAACGAAAAATAAAACTCAAAAATTATCATTTAAGTTAGCTCCATATTTATTTATAGCTGTAGCTATTTTTACTGCTTTCGGTACTAACGGGGGCACATGGGTATGAATGATATAAATATTAATGGATTAAATAAATATTGGTCTGTTCGTTTCTTAGTATTGTCTTTTCTTTTTATCGGCTGTGTATCACTTGTTAACGTAGCCTAAGTTTAAAGTCAAAATCAAGCCGCTTTTATTTCAGATACCTCTTTATTATTAGAATTTGAGTTTTCATAGTCACTTTCACTAATGGTACGTTTGGTTATTTGTCTTTTAATTTCAATACCTAACTTCGATAATTTTTGCTCAAAATTTTCATAACCCCTATCTAGATGTTCAAGTCCATATACATAACTAACACTTTTAGATGTCAAAGCAGCAATTATAAGAGCTGCTGAAGATCTCAAGTCTAAACCAACTAATGTCATTCCTCTTAATTTTTTAACTCCATTTATGTGAGCTACATTATCTTTCAAAGTTATAGAGCTTCCCATTTGATTTAAAAGATCAACATGATTCATTCTATTTTCAAAAATTGTTTCAGTGATCCTAGAACTCCCTTTAGCAATAGTCATTAGAGCCATAAATGGAGCCTGTAAGTCGGTAGGGAATCCTGGAAATGGAGCGGTTTCAATATCTACTGCTTTAATCTTGTGACCTTTTATTGAAATCGAATTTCCTTTTATTATTATTTTACTACCACTTTCTTCTAGCTTATTTAATACTGCCTCTAAGTGATTTGGAATTACTGGAGAAACTGTAATTGAAGATGAAGTTGCAGCGGCAGCTATTAAAAAAGTTCCTGCCTCAATTCTATCTGGGATTACTTTATGCGTACAGCCATGAAGTTTATGCACTCCATCGATAATTATTTTTTCTTTACCAGAGTCATAAATTTTTGCTCCCATTTTATTTAACATCTGACATAAATCTTGAATTTCAGGCTCCCTTGCTGCATTTTCTATCACAGTTCTGCCTTCTGCTAAGGATGCCGCCATTATTAACGTTTCAGTAGCCCCAACACTTGGACAATTTAATCTGATATTTGCACCAAATAGTTTACTTCTCTTCTTGACTAGTTTTGCCTTTACGACATCTCTGTCAATGATAATTTCTGCACCTAGTGCCCTTAGCCCGTTTATATGCTCGTTGATAGGTCTTTCCCCAATATTGCACCCACCAGGTAAAGGTATTGATGCTTCCCCAAATCTTGTTAATAATGCTCCAATACAAAAGAAACTAGCTCGTAATCCATTTACAAGTTCATATGGAAGTTCTTGTATAGATATATTCTTTGAATCAATTATTAATTGATGATTTTTATTATGTAATTTAACTCCTAAATTCTTAAGTATATTTCCCATTTTCTCAATATCAGTCAGAAGAGGAACATTATCTAATATGATTTTTTCGTCAGTTAGTAATGATGCCGCAAGTAATACTAATGCTGAATTCTTTGCACCACTTATTTTCACCTTCCCTCTTAAGGTTTTTTGGCCAATAATCTTTAAATGTTGGGATTTAAGATATGACTTATTGTTGCTTACGCAAACCATTAAGAATTTTTTTATTGGTCTAATAATGACAAACTAAATATAGTAAGTCCACCCTGTGTAACGTGATGAATATTAATTAATACTAAAGGGTGTAAATTTAAATGGCTAAGAATTAAGATTTTAAAAAAATATAATTGATCAAAATATTTAAGTAACTAAAATGTATTTAAAATAAAATTTATTTAAATTACTATAGAAAAATTTTTCCCAAAAATAACTAGTAAAAGTAATGCTTTAGTTAAAAGATTTAGATCGTTTAAAAAAGGATCTAATACAAAAGATAAAGATTGTTTTTGCATTGAAGGTACTCATTTGATTGAAGAAATGCTGAAGTCTGGCAATCATCCTTCAAAAATTTTAACTACTGAAAAATGGCTTGATAAAAATGAGGATCTTTATCAAAAGATTGAACAATCATTATTAAATGTCGTATCAGAGGAAGTTTTAGCTTCAGTAGTATCTACAAAAAATCCTGATGGAGTAGCCGCCTTGGTGGAGATTTCATCAATACCTAATTTTGACTTTAATAATATTAAAGATGACTTTATTCTTGTCCTTGATAGGATTCAAGACCCTGGGAATATGGGGAACCTTTTTAGAACAGCTTTAGCTGCTGGTGTTAACAAGATATTATTAGCAGGGGGAGCGCACCCTCTAGGGCAAAAGGTATTACGAGCATCTAGTGGATCTGTTTTTCATCTCCCATTTAAAAGATTTGATGGAGGTGAAGAAGAAATGATTAATTCTTTATTGTCATCATTAGATCAATTTTCAAAGAACGGGTTTCAAATAATTTCTACAAGTAGCAATAATAAAAATCTTAATAAACCTCAAAAACCATATTGGGAAATTGATTGGTCTAAACCAACTGCACTTATATTGGGTAATGAAGGTAATGGTATTCATAAAAGAATTCAAGAAGCTTTTAATGAAACAATTACTATTCCGCATAGTGAGCTTGTAGAATCATTGAATGTGGCTTGTGTTGCAGTTCCATTATTACTTGAACGAAAAAGAGTCACATATACTTCTACTTCAAGAATACAAAAGTGACTGATCCAAATTTTGACTTTGATTTGATAGTAATTGGTGCAGGATATGGAGGATTTGATGCCGCCAAACATGCTGCAGAAAAAGGTCTTAAAGTTGCCATCATAGAGTCTGGAGATATGGGAGGTACTTGCGTAAATAAAGGATGCGTACCTTCAAAAGCTCTTTTGGCAGCAAGTGGAAAAGTTAGAGAAATAGCCAATTACGAACATTTAGCAAAGTTTGGTATTCATGCTTCCCCGGTTAGATTCGAAAGATCAAAAATTGCAGATCATGCCAATAATTTAGTTTCAAATGTTAGAGAAAATTTAACAAAAACCCTCAAAAGAAGTGGAGTTGAAATTATTTTAGGATTTGGCAGACTTGAAGGTAATCAAAAAGTAGGAGTAAGAGATAACAATGGAATTGATAGGATCTTTACCTGTAAAAATACAGTTCTAGCGACAGGTTCTTCTCCCTTTGTCCCTCCTGGAATAACCTTAGATAATAGAACAGTTTTCACAAGTGATGAAGCAGTAAAACTTGAGTGGCTCCCGAGATGGATAGCCATTATTGGAAGTGGATATATAGGTTTAGAATTCGCTGATGTATATACCGCTCTAGGCTGCGAAGTTACGATGATTGAGGCTTTAGAAAATATAATGCCAACCTTTGATCCGGATATTACAAAAATAGCTAAGAAAAATCTTATTCAATCAAGAGATATTGATACAAAATCTAATGTATTTGCGACTAAGATCACCCCTGGATGCCCTGTAAAGATAGAACTAACAGATGCAAAATCAAAGGAAATTGTAGAAAACTTAGAAGTTGATGGCGTTCTTGTAGCTACGGGGAGGAGTCCTAATAGTAAAAATCTCAATCTTGATTCAGTTGGTATAGAAACTATAAAAGGTTATATTCCTATTGATGATCAAATGAGAGTTTTAAATGGTGAAAAAATAATACCTAATGTTTGGGCCGTTGGCGATGTTACTGGCAAACTTATGCTTGCCCATACAGCAGCAGCTCAAGGAACAATTGCCGTTGAAAATATATGTGGTGAGAATATTGAAATTAACTATATGAGTATTCCAGCTGCAACATTCACTCATCCTGAGATAAGTTCAGTAGGCTTATCCGAAAATGATGCTAAAGAAGTAGCTACAAAAGAGGGTTTTACTTTAGGAGTTGTGAAGAGCTATTTTAAAGCTAATTCGAAGGCATTAGCAGAATTAGAAAGCGATGGAATTCTTAAGTTACTTTTCAATAAAGACAGTGGAAAAGTATTAGGTGCCCATATCTTTGGGATGCATGCAGCTGATTTGATTCAAGAAATTGCAAATGCAATCTCTAGAAAACAAGATGTAATGCAACTATCTACTGAAGTACATACTCACCCTACTCTTAGTGAAGTAGTTGAGGTTGCTTATAAACAGGCAGCTTCTCAAGTTAAATAAATTGATTTATTTATGGAAATACGACGTAGGCCACCAAATCCAACAGTCAGGGTAGAAAATTTAGAATATGCTGTTCCTCATAGAGAGGCAAAAGCAAAAAATATTCTTGAGGAAATAGTTTGGCACAAAGATACTGAAATCAAAAATTTTAAGAAAATAGTCTCCCTTGAAGATTTAATAAAAAAACTTGATAAACTTTCTCCACCAAAAGATTTTTTTCAAAGTATTTTACATTCCAAAATTAAACCGGGAGTGATTGCTGAGATTAAAAAAGCTAGCCCTAGTAAAGGTGTTATTAGAGAAGATTTTAAACCAAAAGAAATTGCTTCTTGTTATGAAAAGTCTGGTGCCTCATGTATCTCGGTATTGACTGATAAAAGGTTTTTTCAAGGAAGTTATGAAATACTTCAAGATGTCAGAAGAGCAACTAATCTGCCTTTGCTCTGCAAAGATTTTATTATTTCTGCTTATCAAATATATAAAGCGAGAGTATCTGGTGCTGATGCAATATTATTAATTGCTGCGATCTTAAGCGATGATGATTTATTTTATTTGAAGAAAATTGCAGATAATTTAAAAATGAGTGTTTTAGTTGAAGTGCATGATGGTCAAGAACTTGAAAGAATATTGAGTTTGAAATCATTTAATTTAATAGGAATAAATAATAGAAACTTGAAGACTTTTAAAACTGATCTAAAAACATCAATAGGAATAATGAGTAAATATTCGGATATATTTTCAAAACATAATATTGTTCCTATAAGTGAATCTGGAATAAATAACTCTGATGATTTAAAAACTCTCAATTCGATTGGAATAAAGGGGGTTTTAATTGGCGAAAGGTTTATGAGGGAAAGTGATATTGAAAACTCTTTTAAGAAATTATTTAACTCAATTTAATTAAAGCTGGATATTTATGCTATAAAACTGAGTATTGTTATGTTGTATTTTATATATCAATGCAGGTCGTAATATTAACTGGAATTCTTGCTGGATTTATTCATGTGGTAAGTGGCGCAGATCATCTTATTGCAATGGCCCCATCATCGATTACGAGTCCAAAAATTGCGGCGAGAAATAGTATCTCATGGGGCTTGGGGCACTCTTCAGGAGTAATCTTTTTAGCCTTTCTAGCAATTTTTATAAAAGATATTACCCCTTTAAGTAAATTTTCCAGCTTCGCTGAATTTTTAGTTGGAATTTCTCTTCTTATTGTGGGATTCTTTGCAATAAGAAATTCTTTACATCTAAACCTTCACTCTCACTCTCATCAACATAATGGTGTAGCTCATCATCATTTGCATTTTCATAGTGAAGACCAAAAAAAACATAATAAGCATTCTCATGCATTGACAGGACTAGGATTACTTCATGGTTTAGCAGGTGGCTCTCATTTTCTCGCAGTTCTTCCAGCATTAGCTTTACCTCTTCCTAATGCATTTGCTTATTTAGTTTCATATTTAAGTGGTTCTTTAGCAAGTATGGTTTTGTTTACTTGCCTAATATCTGTAACAACTTTAAACGCAGGTCAAAAATTTATTAGAAGGTTAATAGCTTTTGCTGGTGGATTATCTTTTTCTATGGGCTTGTTTTGGGTCCAAAAAAGTACTTCTCTATTTTTGACCTAGAATATTTTTTTAATTTTTGAAGTAACAATTCCAATTACTTTCTCATTATTAATTAATCCAAATTTATTGCTATCGTCGCTGTATTCAATATTATCCCCTAAAACTTCGATACTATTTTTAATGATATTTTTTACTCTTTTAATTAACCTAATATTTTTAAGAGGATGATAGATAATTACTATTTGACCAACTCTCAAAAGTGATTTGTTTTTTATATATTTTTTAAAAAAAACCATGTCACCTTCTTTTAAAGTAGGCAACATGGATTGACCTTTAACGGTTGCTATTTTTCTTAGTCCAAAAAAAAATGCAATTAAATCGTAAAAACTTTTAAAAATAATTGAACTAGCTAGCTTTTACAAAAGCATCACTTCTGCCTTTTGATTCCCAGAAGATGTTATGTATCTTTTCCACATAACTCATTAATTCTTCGGCTTGAGCAAGATCAATATTCACTTTACAGGCACTACATAATTTCGCTGCTTTCCAGATTGTTTCATGTAAATCTGGATAAGTTTCTAAGTGAACGGGTTTAAAGTAATCTGTCCATAAGATTAGAATTTCTTTCTTAGTTTCTTTAGCCTGTTCTTCTTTAACTGCTACAAATCTAGAAAACGTATTACTGTAACCAGCCCAATCTGCTGAGTCTGTGCTTGAAGGAGGAGTAAGCGCAATTAGCTTCTTTGTCATTGCTAATACTGCTTCAGCAGCGACTCTTGTAGAAGCGGGGTCGTAAACACCACATGGGCCGTCACAGTGTGCATGGACTTCCAATTTGGAACTTTTATTTAAAAGAGAATTAATTAATTTAATTAACATTCGTTTTTTTATATTTGAGTATATCTTACTTCTAGATTAACTAAATTGAAAAGTTTTAGATGTTATTTCTTACTTTAATTGACTTTTAATAATTCAACTTCAAAAATTAAAGTTGCATTTGCAGGAATCACATTTCCTGCTCCTCTTGATCCGTATCCTAGCTCAGGAGGAATTGTTAATTTTCTTTTCCCTCCAACTTTCATTCCTGCTACTCCTTCATCCCAACCCTTAATTACTCTCCCTGCACCTAATGGGAAACTGAATGGTCCCCTGCCAATACTGGTATCAAATTGGGTCCCATCTTCCAATGTTCCGGTATAGTTTACAGAAACTGTTTGTCCAGAGTTTGCTTCATCTCCCTCACCCTTTTCTATATCTACGATAATTAAACCACTTTCTGTAGTTCTAGAGTTGCTTTCTTCTTGTGTTTCTTCTGCCATAGCGAAAAGTATTGGATTTGGATCTGATGGATCTAGTTCAAATATATTAGTATTTGAAACATTAGATGGTTTTGTAATAGATGTTTTATTTACGAATTCAGTTTTTGATTCGGCGGCATTAACAACTTGAGGGGAGTTGAATTGACTAAAAAGAGTTAATGAAATGCAAAATACAAAGATTGTAAAACTAATTAAAACTTCTTTCACTTAAATTTTAAAAGATACTATATTTAATTCTACAGAAAAAGGTACAATAATATAACTTTTTAAAAGAATTAATTTAGAAATTTCATATTGTTGATTAACACTCAAAATAAAAAGTTTAATAAATATTTTTATCCATGCTTGGGAGGCATCTTTGGTGGAATTGCTACATCAACGCACTTTTGGTTGCTTTTTATGCCATTATCCTTATTTATTCTGTGGAGTAGAAGCGATAAAAAGTTAGCAAATTTTCTTTGGGGTTTTTTCTTTATTTTGGTAAGTCATTCTTGGCTTTATGAACTTCACCCACTGACCTGGTTAGGTTTTTCATGGATATCAAGTTTAATTATTTCCTTTTCAATCTTGTTAGGTTGCTCTTTAATAGGAGGAATATTGGTTTATTTATGGGGTCTTTTAGGTGACAGAATTCTCCAAAAAAAAGATATTTCTAATATGAACTCTTTAACATTAACTATAAAAGTTTTATTGTTATCTTTTGCCTGGGGTTTGGGTGAATTCATTCTTTCTCAAACTCCTCTTTTTTGGATAGGTTTGGGCGAAGGAATAATCCCCGGAGATTTGTATCTTGCGGGTTTAGCAAGATGGATTGGTGCAAGTGGTTTATGTGTAGTGCAGTTAATTATAGGTTTTTGGATATACCTAATTTATGAGAAATGGAAAAGAAAATATCATTTTAAAAAAACATTCTTATTTGGACTTTTAATTATCGTTATTTTACATTTCCTTGGAGGTCTAACAAACCCAATTAGTAGAAATAATGATTATCCAGTGGCTTTATGGCAAACAAATATGCCCACAAGAGAAAAAATGAAATTTAAAAATCAATTTATAAATGATAAGTTGATTTCTGCTCAGAAAATTGCCCTATCAAATAATGCAAAACTCCTTATTACACCCGAAGGGACTTTGAATAATAATTTCAATTTAAATTTCAAAAGTAAGATTAGGATGTTGGCCGGAGGTTTTAGAAACTCTAGAAATGGTCTAAGAAGTTCTTTGCTTGGATATCAAATTGGGGATAAAACTTATTCATCTTTTATTGATAAACATAGACTTGTACCCTTAGGGGAGAAAATTCCAGGATTCTTAAATATCTTCTCAAGAGGACTTTCGGGAGTAGGAGGTATTCAGCCAGGATCAAATTCAAGGTTTTTTAAATGGGAATTTACTAAGCCACTTGCAATAGCAATTTGTTATGAAATTACTGATGGATTTAAAATAAGAAATGCTATAAATAGTGGGGCAGAACTAATAATTTCAGTAGCTAACTTGGATCCTTATCCCACCAAGCTTCATAATCAATTTCTATCTTTGGC
>QCGM01000018.1:0-28662 GCA_003279925.1 Prochlorococcus sp. AG-388-B05 | reverse complement strand
GGTACCAAAAAGAGGATAAAAGAAAATTTAGAAATACAATTTTTTTCTTTTTAAGACCGTCTGATAGAAAAACAGGACTTCTAAAAATTACATTAAAAATTCCCGAAACATTCGATTCGAACCTTAAAGATAAAGTAAGTATATGTGAGGTAAAAATAGGCGGCTTTGAAGGTCGTACTAAATGTCTAAAAGATATTCCTGCAGATATAGAGATAAATGAAGATAATTCATCACTAGATATTTTTCCTTACAGCCCGATCCCTTCAAATAAAAATAGTTACGCGATTGTTTTTAAAAAAATATTTAATCCTAAAAAGTCTGGTCTTAAGCAATTTCATTCTTTTGGTCAGTACGCTCAAATGGATAGCTCTTCAAGATATTTAGGAAGCTGGACTATATTGATCAATTAAATGATAAATTAATAAAGGATAATAAAAAAAATGACAAAAAGAACATTCGGCGGAACGTCAAGAAAAAGAAAACGTGTATCTGGTTTTAGAGTAAGAATGCGTTCTCACACAGGAAGAAGAGTAATTAAAAGCAGAAGAAAAAGAGGTAGAGAGAGAATAGCAGTTTAACAGTTTTTTATAATGGCCTTACCCAAAGCTATGCGTTTAAAAGGTCATAGGACTTTTGATTATATTCATAAAAATTCTGTTAAATATTATGGGAAATTAATGACTTTTAAAATAGCAAAATCAAACCCAAAAATTCTCATCTCCCATAACAATATTCATAGTTTAAATAATTTTAAAATTGCTATATCTATAAGTAAGAAAGTATCAAAAAAAGCAGTCGAAAGAAATAAACTTAGGAGAATATTGCAGGATAGTTTATTAAAAAATTTCAACCAGGAGAATAACCACAAACCATATTGGTTACTTGTTAACCTAAAAGCTAGTAATTTCTACAATGATAAGATAAATCTATTGGAGGAATTTCAACACCTAATTTTTAAGTCAGGTTTATTTAAATGATTAACATTAATGAAGAATCGTTTTATGAGGGTGGTCCAGCTAAAAGTGATTTAATAATCAATTTATTTGCTGGTTTAACTCTTCTTGGTCTTCCATTTACATTTGCTGCAATAGTAAGGGCCTTATGGTTAAGATACAAAATCACTAATAAAAGAATAACTATTGATGGAGGGTGGTTTGGCAAAAATAAAACTCAAGTATCTTTAAGCAATATTGAAGAGATAAGATCTATCCCGAGAGGATTCGGGTCTTATGGGGACATGGTTTTAATACTCAACGATGGCTCCAAGGTTGAAATGAAATCTCTACCTTTATTTAGGGAAAAACAAAAGTTTATTGAGGAGAATATGGTTAAAAGATCACAAACATTAAATCTTAATGAGGTTGAGGGATTTGCTACTAAATCTTGATTAAATTAATTACAAAAGTATTATTATCCTGTAAAATAAAGTGTCAAATAAAATTAAACCTTCTTTAATATCGTGATCGGGTTCATTTCAGAAAAATTATTAATCCCGATTCTAGATTTTTTCTACGGGTTAGTCCCTAGTTATGGTTTAGCCATTGTTGCACTAACTGTCGTAATAAGAATTGCTCTATTCCCATTAAGCGCAGGTTCTATTAGAAGCGCTAGGAGGATGAAAATAGCTCAACCTGTAATGCAAAAAAGGCAAGCAGAAATAAAATCTAAATTTTCAAGTGACCCAAAGAAACAGCAAGAAGAATTAGGAAAATTAATGAATGAGTTTGGTAGCCCTCTCGCAGGATGTTTACCTTTAATAGTACAGATGCCTGTTTTATTTGCATTATTTGCAACTTTAAGAGGATCACCATTTGCAGATGTACCCTACAATATCAACTTAAAAGTTCTACCCCAAGATCAAATTGCCGCTATAGATCCGAAGCCTTATAAATCACCGAGACATTCAATCTTTGTAACAGAAAAATCCCACTTTCCTGTTATTGCTACGTTACCTAACGGCACAAAATTGGGTTCCGAAGAATCAGTTAAGATAAATTTGCAGACAACAAATGGGAACAACTATTCAGAAGTACTCTCAAAATATGATAATGGCTCAAGATTTCTTCCAACCTGGACAGTTTCAAAAGGTTCAGAAAATATTAAAGTCTCTCAAGACGGATTAGTTACCGCAATAAAACCAGGGGATGCAACAATTGAAGCTAAAATACCTGGATTAGCTGCAAAAAGCGGATTTTTGTTTATTAAAGCACTTGGACAGGTTGGGTTTTATGTAGACGGTTCAATAAATTGGGATATAGCTACTTTAGTTGGAGCTTTCGGTTTAACCTTACTTCTCTCACAGGTTTTATCTAGTCAAGGGATGCCTTCAAACGCTCAACAATCTACTGCTAATAAAATTACTCCTGTAATGATTACAGGTATGTTCTTATTTTTTCCTTTACCAGCTGGAGTTTTACTCTATATGGTTGTAGCGAACATATTCCAAGCGTTTCAGACTTTTCTGCTAAACAAAGAAGCTCTTCCAGCAAACTTACAAAAAATCCTTGATGACCAATTAACAGGCAAAAATGAAGTAATACCTTCTACTGCCAACATTTCAGATAAAAGATTACCATTTGAACCTAATAACAAAAAATAGTTTTTCTTTTAGATAGATAATGGATTCTTGGAGTAGAAATTTTGAATTACTTATAAACTCCAGAACTCCTTTAATTTGGATAAGAACCAAAGAAGAAGAAAGACTATATAAAGTTATAGACAAGTCATGTAAAAAATTAAATATTAAAAGATTCGTATCTTGGGATTGCGTTAATGGAATCAAAGGAGTACTAAATGAAAATGGAAAATTTTCGAACAATCCGCTAGGAGTCCTTAATTGGATAAAGGAACAAACTTCTGAATTACCTACAATTTTATTAGTAAGAGACTTTCATAAGTTTTATGATGATCCATCTATCAGTAGAACAATAAAAGAATTATCAAATTCACTTAGAGAAACGAACAATAACTTAATTCTTAGTTCACATATATTGCCATTATCCGAAGAACTTGACGATTTAATTACAATAATCAACTTACCTCTTCCTGATGTAAGTGAATTGACAGCTCTTATAAAAAAAATTGCTTTTAATACTGATTCTGATTTAAGCGAACAAGACCTAAACGAGCTTGCCATAGCTTCAAGTGGATTAAGCGAAATAAAAGTTAAGCAAGTAACAGCAAAAGCACTCACTCAAAGAGGAAAAATAAGTAAATACGATATAAAAGATATTCTTGAAGAGAAAAAACAAGTTATTGCTAGAAGTGAAATATTAGAATTTTGTGAAAGTAAGTCAAGTCAAAATGATATTGGAGGTTTGAAATTATTAAAAACTTGGCTTAAGCAAAGATATAGAGCTTTTTCGAAAGAAGCCCAAGAATACGGATTGCCAATTCCTAAAGGTGTCTTATTAGTAGGACCGCAAGGAACTGGGAAATCTTTAACAGCTAAATCAATTTCTGAAAGTTGGTCAATGCCTCTTCTTAGACTAGATGTAGGAAGATTATTTTCAAGTCTTGTAGGGTCAAGTGAGGCAAGAACAAGAGAGACAATTTCAAGAGCAGAAGCCATGTCACCTTGTATCTTATGGATTGATGAAATTGATAAGGGATTTGGTGGGGACGCTAGAAGTGATGGAGGAACTAGTCAAAGAGTTTTAGCTAGCTTGCTAACTTGGATGGCAGAAAAAGAATCAGCCGTATTTGTAATTGCTACAGCTAATGCTATCGATAAGCTCCCAGCAGAATTATTAAGGAAAGGTAGATTTGATGAAATATTTTTTCTTGATTTACCTAATTCTGAAGAGAGATTGAGCATTCTTGATTTGCATCTCAAAAAAAGGAGACCTAGCTATAATTTTCCTCTTTCAACAATAATTGATCGCACAGATGGATATTCAGGAGCGGAACTTGAGCAAGCAGTTATAGAGGGTATGCATTTTTCATTTTCTGAAAATAGAGAATTAATGGAAAAAGATTTAATTAAAGCTGTTTCTGAATTAGTGCCATTATCACGTACAGCTAAAGAGCAAATAGATTTCTTAAAAGAATGGTCATCCACAGGTAGAGCTCGTTCGGCCTCATAGTTGATTTTTAATTTGAAAATATAAATATAGATTAAGTTAGTAATCCATGTATTTAATTAATTTTTCATCAAAAAGCTCTGATAATGATTTGAGATAAACTATCTTATTAGGATACGAAAAATTAAAAAGAGTGTTAGATCAAAAATTAATAAGAGAAAATCCAACATTTGTGGAAGATAATCTATCCTTAAGAGGAAAAGTTTATAATATTAATTTTATACATAAGCTAACATTAGAAAGGAAAGAAATAGAGATAGAGATATCAAGTATGCAATCAGAAGGCAAAAAATTAAGCAAAATAATTGGACAAGAAATAAGAAATTCTAACAATACTAAATCTCAAGAACTTGATGACCTTAAGCAGAAGGGGAATCAATACAGAGTAAAAGTTTCTGAATTCGAAGAAAAAAAAAGAATATTAGACAAACAACTTAAAGAAGAAATATCAAAATTACCCAATTTTCCAAGTAAAGATGCCCCTTTGGGAACAGATGAAAATAATAATATTCAAATTAAAGAATGGGGCGATCCTATAAGAAAAGATAATCTAAAATCTCACTGGGAAATAGGTGAAAATTTAAATCTATTTGATTCCATAAAATCAACCAAAATTGCTAAAAGTCGCTTTATTACTCTTACAGGTAGTGGAGCGAAGCTGGAGAGAGCTCTTGTAAATTTCATGTTAGATGTTCATACAAACAACGGGTACTTAGAATTAATGCCTCCAGCATTAGTTAATACAGAAAGTCTTCAAGGATCTGGCCAGCTTCCAAAATTTTCAAATGAAAGTTTTAAGTGTGATAATGATGATTTATGGCTCTCTCCAACAGCAGAAGTACCCTTGACTGCTTTTCATAAAAATGAGATTATTGACGCAAAATATTTACCTTTAAAATATGTAGCATACAGTCCATGTTTTAGAAGAGAAGCAGGTAGTTATGGAAGAGATACCAAAGGTTTAATAAGGCTTCATCAATTTAATAAGGTCGAATTATATTGGTTTTGTGATCCAAATAAATCACTAGAAGCTCATAAAAAAATAACTGCCGATGCAGAAAGTATATTAAAAAAGCTTAATTTGCCATACAGATTAGTAGATATTTGCACTGGAGATTTAGGCTTCTCTTCTAGCAGAACTTTTGATCTTGAGGTTTGGTTGCCTAGCAGTAAATGTTATAGAGAAATATCCAGTTGCAGTAATTGCTTAGACTTTCAGGCTCGAAGATCATCAATAAGAACAAAAATTGATAAGAAAAATTCATATATCCACACTTTAAATGGAAGTGGTTTAGCTATTGGAAGAACAATGGCAGCAATTCTTGAAAACGGTCAGCAAGGTGATGGAAGTGTGAAAATTCCTGATGCTCTAGTTCCATACTTTGGATCATCTTTCATAAAAACTGCCTAACATAAAATAATGAATGTTTTAACCTCAATAACAGTTTTAGGATTTCTCATTTTCTTTCATGAAATGGGTCATTTTCTAGCGGCAATATTCCAAGGAATATACGTTGACGGTTTTTCTATTGGCTTTGGCCCTTCAATAATCCAAAAAAAATATAGGGGCATCACTTACTCATTTAGAGCTTTTCCTTTAGGAGGATTTGTTTCCTTCCCTGATGAAGAGATCAACAACATTGACCCTGAAGACCCAAACCTTCTAAAGAATAGACCAATATTCCAAAGAGTAATTGTGATATCTGCTGGAGTATTTGCTAACTTACTTCTTGCTTATACAATTCTAATATTAAACGTAACTACTATTGGTATCCCTTATGATCCAGAACCTGGAATTTTAGTTTTAGCAACTCAACCAGAAAAAGCTGCTTTTAAAGCTGGTCTAGAAGCAGGGGATAAAATATTAAAAATAGATGAGAATGTATTAGGTGTTGGAGATCAAGCAGTAACATCTCTGGTAAAAAGAATCCAAAGTTCATCAGAAGAATCAATATCAATTGAAATTGAGAGAGATAACTCTTATCAAAAATTAACTTTAATTCCTCAAAACATTGATGGCAAAGGGACAATTGGAGCTCAGTTGCAACCAAATATTAAAAAAGAAACAAAAAAAACAAAGAATATTAATGAACTTTTTCAATACACTAATAAGGAGTTTTCATCCCTATTAATAAAAACAATCCAAGGTTATCAGGGACTAATTACAAATTTCTCATCAACAGCACAACAATTAAGTGGGCCCGTAAAAATTGTTGAGATCGGTGCACAATTATCAGAGCAGGGAGGGACAGGAATTTTATTATTTGCCGCATTGATTTCTATAAATTTAGCTGTTTTAAATTCTCTTCCATTACCTCTTCTTGATGGGGGACAACTTGTTTTTACTCTTATTGAAGGATTAAGAGGAAAACCTGTACCAGTGAAAATTCAAATAGCCGTAACTCAATCAAGCTTTTTTCTTTTGGTAGGACTTAGTGTTTTATTAATAATCAGAGACACAAGTCAATTATTAATAGTTCAAAGATTGCTTAATCAATAACTTATTTTTTTATTTTGATAGTTAACCTGTTAAAATATTACATATGTTTTTTCTAGAAAATTTTTAATGGCTAAAAAATCGATGATTGCTAGAGAGGTAAAACGTAAAAAACTAGTAAAAAAATATGCTGCCAAAAGGAAATCACTTTTAGATGAATTTAATGCTGCTAAAGATCCTATGGCAAGACTAGAAATTCATAGAAAGATTCAAGGACTTCCAAGAAACTCAGCTCCCACAAGAGTTAGGAATAGATGTTGGGCCACAGGCAAACCAAGAGGGGTATATAGAGATTTTGGATTATGTAGAAATCAATTAAGACTAAGAGCTCATAATGGTGAATTACCCGGCCTTGTAAAATCCAGTTGGTAATCAAGTAAATATTATAGATTTTAAAAAATTTATTAATTCAAATAATTTTTAAAAAATCTAGTCATTCCAATGGATTAAAGTTAGCAGTAAGATTATTAAAAGAATTATTTTAAAACCTTATTTAAATAATTCTCTCAATATGTACCTATGAGATGTAAGAATAAATTATGTATAGAATTATAATTTAAAAAGTGGAAGGAAAAAATACGTCGATCACGTTTGACGGACGAGAGATACGACTAACTACTGGACTATATGCTCCTCAAGCCGGTGGCGCTGTAATGATCGAATGTGGAGACACATCTTTATTAGTTACCGCAACAAAAACAACGAAGAGAACACCTGCAGACTTTCTGCCTCTAATATGTGATTACGAGGAAAAATTATATGCTGCCGGAAGAATCCCAGGCGGGTTTATGAGAAGAGAGGGCAGACCTCCTGAAAGAGCAACATTAATTGCAAGGTTAATAGATCGGCCCATGAGGCCTCTTTTTCCTTCATGGATGAGAGACGAAGTACAAATTGTTGCCTCTTGCCTTTCACTAGATGAAAGAGTACCTGCAGATGTTCTAGGCGTAACGGGAGCTTCTATAGCGACCTTGTTAGCAGAAATTCCATTTTACGGACCAATGGCTGCAGTGAGAGTTGGTCTAATAGGAGATGACTTTATTTTAAATCCTAGTTACAGAGAAATCGAAAAAGGCGACCTTGATATTGTTGTAGCAGGATCTCCAGAAGGAATTGTAATGATTGAGGCGGGTGCTAATCAACTTTCTGAACAAGATACTATCGAAGCAATAGATTTCGGTTATGAGGCTGTAAACGAACTAATTAATGCTCAAGAAAATCTTCTTAAAGACTTAGGAATAAAACAGGTTATACCTTCAGAACCAGAAGAAGATAAATCATTAGCCACATATTTAGAGAAAAACTGCACGAAACCAATAGATCAAGTTTTAAAGAAATTTGATCAATCTAAAGAAGAGAGAGATCTCGAATTAGATAAAATTGAATTAGAAGTGCAAACAAAAATTGATTCACTTAAAGATGATAATCAATTAAAAGTTCTTACTTCAGAGAATGAAAAACTAATTCATTCTGACTTCAAAAAGTTAACCAAAAAATTAATGAGAGAACAAATCATTAATGATGGGAAAAGAGTAGATGGTAGAGATCTCGATGAAGTAAGAAAGATATCTGCTTCAGCTGGAATACTTCCGAAGAGAGTCCATGGCTCAGCATTATTTCAAAGAGGGTTAACCCAAGTCTTATCTACAACTACATTAGGTACTCCAAGTGATGCTCAAGAGATGGATGACCTTAATCCTAGTACTGAGAAAACTTATTTACATCACTATAATTTTCCACCTTTTTCAGTTGGAGAAACCAGACCAATGAGGACTCCAGGAAGAAGAGAAATAGGTCATGGAGCATTAGCAGAAAGAGCAATAATACCTGTACTTCCTGGGAAAGAAACATTCCCATATGTACTTAGAGTAGTTAGTGAAGTATTAAGCTCTAATGGATCAACATCCATGGGATCTGTATGCGGCAGTACTCTTTCATTACTTGATGCTGGAGTTCCTCTAAAAGCTCCTGTTAGTGGAACTGCAATGGGATTAATTAAAGAAGGGAAAGAAGTTCGAATTCTTACAGATATTCAAGGCATTGAGGATTTCCTTGGAGATATGGATTTCAAAGTTGCAGGTACTGAAAAAGGCATAACTGCATTACAAATGGATATGAAGATTACTGGATTACCAGTCTCTGTTATTTCTGACGCCATCAAAAAAGCTCGCCCAGCTAGATTGCATATTCTAGAGAAAATGCAAGAAGCTATTGATAAACCACAAGAATCATTATCACCTCACGCACCAAGACTTCTAAGCTTTAGGATTGATCCTGAACTTATCGGAACTGTGATAGGTCCTGGAGGAAGGACTATTAAAGGGATTACAGAGAGAACGAATACAAAAATTGATATAGAAGATGGAGGAATAGTAACTATTGCTTCCCATGATGGTGCTGCGGCTGAAGAAGCACAAAAGATTATAGAAGGATTAACTCGAAAAGTACATGAAGGTGAAATATTCTCAGGAGTGGTTACAAGAATTATTCCTATCGGAGCCTTTGTTGAAATTCTTCCTGGTAAAGAAGGGATGGTTCATATCTCTCAATTATCTGAAGCAAGAGTTGAGAGGGTTGAGGATGTTGTAAGGCAGGGTGATGAAGTAACAGTAAGAGTTCGTGAAATCGATAGCAGAGGTCGAATTAACTTAACTTTGAGAGGAGTCGCTCAAAATGGTGGAATGTCTTACCCAGAACCTACCCCAACGCCAGTAGCACCACTCAGTTAGGGTTGGAGAGGATATAAATCATTCTTTTTAATTATTTCTTTTATCTCAAAGCATATCTCGCTATGGGTATTTTGATTGTTCGTAGCAATTATTATTCCCCCTTGCTGGAAACTCGATTTGCCGTAAGATAATTCTTTATTATTTATATTTGTAATTGCTCCACCAGCTGCTTTTAAAATAGCTTCAGGTGCGGCAAAATCCCAATCTTTTGGTGAACTTTTACCAGGTAGACTTAAACATATATAAATATCACTCTCACCTCTAATAATAGATGCAATCTTGCAACCTATACTTCCCATTACTATGAATCTATTAAAATTAATTGCTTGAATTAAATTTTGTAATGTTTGATTTCTATGATTTTTACTTGTCACCAAAACCATCTCTTGAAGACTTTTAATTTTTGATAATTTAGGAAAAATTTTTGATCCATCTCTTCTTTCACACCATATCTTTTCTCCATCCGCAATCCATAGTTCATTCTTTTCAGGTATGAGAACAATTCCAATATATGGTTTTTGCTTATAATTTAATGCTAAGTGCATAGCGTAATTACTCGTTCCTTGAATAAAATCCTTAGTACCATCAAGAGGATCAAGTACCCATATCCAGTCCGCAAAATTATTAAAACTTTTAGAATCTATTTTTACATTCTCTTCACTCATTATTTCCCAATCAATATCCTTATATTTTTCATTAATTCTTTTGATTATTATCTCATTTACTTTTAAATCAGCTATTGTTACTGGATCTTCAGTATTATCATTTTTTAAAATATTTTTTTTATACTCTGAATCTTTTAGTATTTTGGAGTAGTAAAGTAAGACATCAGCAGATTCCCAACTAAAAATCCTTAAATCTTCAACAAGACTTTTTACTTCTACACCTGATGGTAATTTAATCACTAAATGAATACTAAAACTATATCCTCTCATAAAAAAAAGGAACCTGAAAGTGGTTCTTTGTATATAGTTGGCACACCTATAGGTAATTTAAATGATATTTCATATAGAGCTATAAATATTCTTAAAAATGTCTCTCTAATTGCTTGCGAAGACACAAGACAAACATTAAAAATAATGAATAAATTTGACTTAAAAAATAACCTTATAAGTTTTAATAAGCATAACTCTTTTAATAAAATCCCAAAAATTATAAAGGATCTCAAAGATATGAAATCCATAGCTTTAGTAAGTGATGCTGGGATGCCAGGTATATGTGACCCTGGAGAGGATTTGATCAAAGAAGCTAGATCAAATGAAATAAATATAGTTTGTATACCAGGGCCATGTGCTGCTATCACTGCACTTGTATCTAGTGGACTTCCATCTTCTAAATTTACATTTGAAGGTTTTCTTCCAAAAAAGCCTTCTGAAAGAAAAAAAATACTTTTGGAAATCAGTAGTAATCAAAAAACTACAATATTGTTTGAATCGCCCCATCGTCTAATAAAACTGCTTCACGAATTAAAAGAATATTGTGGAGAGTATAGAGAAATATGTGTTTCAAGGGAGTTAACAAAAAAGTTTGAACAACACATCGGTAATAATATTTACGAAGTTATCCACTTTTTTAATAACAGAGAGGTTCTTGGCGAGATTACAGTAGTAATTAATGGAATAAATAAATCTAAAAATAATTCAGAATCTGATATTTTAGAAATTAAGAAAGACCTTCATGATTTAATAAACGCAGGTTTAAGTTTATCCGCGGCTTCCAAATATTTAGCAAAAAAAAATAATATTCCAAAAAGCATTATTTACAATATGTATTAAAATAAAAGTTAATTACCTATTAAAAATATTTTGCTATTAAGAAGAATATTTTTTACACTCACATTCAATGCTTCTTTGTTCTTCATTCTAATAGTTGGGATACAAAATAGTTCAGAGAGTAGTAAGGTAAATTTTATTTTAAGACAAACAGTAAAATTACCAATAAGTTTTATTATTGGAGTAAGCTTCATAAGTGGTTCTTTAACAGGCTCATTTTTAAATGAAACTTTTATACCCCAAAAAAAATAAATCTTCTATAGAGCTATTAATTTATCATCACTAACAATTCTTGAAATACCTCTAGAAAGTAAGAGAGGTGCAACAATCTTGAATACATTAGTATTAGGAACCTTTAAGACTTTTTGTTCTTGATTGCAAAATTTTTTAGCAATTTTCAAATCTAAGAAAATTTGAATCGTTTTTCTATTTAATTCATTTTCAGAAAGAAATTGCCACTCTGGATAATCTCTCAAATATTTAGTTTCTAATTCAATTTTCTTACCTACAATCATATAAACGATTTTAGGGAATTCAGCCTCAGAAATAGGCATAGATGATAAATCTTTTTGAGGATGACTTTCTATTTCAAAATTTAAAGGAGTTAACTCTATAAATGGAGTAGATGAAGAAAATTGTTCTTCCTTATTTTCAGAGGAATTTTTTTCTTGATCAAAGTTGTTTTTATTAGTATCTGATTTATCTTTTTTATCAGGAAGTAAAAGATTAGCATTTTGACTTTGAAGAACTTTATTTTTTGAATTATTTTTTTTTAAAAATTCTTTAAATATTTTTTCGCCAAGATTATTCTTTAAATTCCTAGAGATTGTTAATTTTGTAAATTTATATATATTTGCTAATTCATTAATATTTACACCACTACAAAAAGATTGAACTATTTCTTCTTTTTCTTCTTCTGAGAGCCTCTTTGCCAAGATTTATTGGGTTATCTCCTAATATTCTACAAAATAGATTTACCAAAAATTAAATTTGTATAATTTTTCTTTAGCATTAAGAAATAAATAACTCGAAAATTTATTATAAATATTGTTTGAGCTTTGGCTGTCGGATATAATATTTGAATGCTTCCTTAGCTCAGCTGGATAGAGCAACTGCCTTCTAAGCAGTGGGCCGCAGGTTCGAATCCTGCAGGAAGCGCTTTAAAAATAAAATGAATGAAGGTTTTTAATTATGAATTAAAAAAGCATGATTTTGAAAAAATTAGCTTTTTTATTTTTTTGGCTGGAATATTCACCTTGCCGTCATCTTTTACCTTAGGAATTATCTTTCTATTACCCGCTGCGGTTATAGGCACTATACAAAAAAAAGAACTCTACCTTAAAGACAAATGGAATATTGCATTATTAAGCTGTGGAATTTTATTTTTATTAAATAGTATCCTTCAGAAAATATTCCCTTATGATGGATTATTAGGAATATGGGAGCACAATTTAACAATATATGGATTAGCAAATTGGTTACCTCTATTTTGGATTTTTTGGACTTTTCAAACATTTTTAGATTCAAAATCAAAAAGAAAAGCTTTTATATTAACTTCGATATGTGGTAGTTTCCCAATTTTGATTTCAGGTTTTGGACAATATTTTTTTAACTGGCATGGACCACTTGAAACTCTAAATGGTTTAATAATTTGGTATCAAAGACCTATAGTTCAGCCCGGGGGGTTAACAGGTTTATTCAATCACCAGAATTATGCGGGTTCATGGCTTAATTTTATTTGGCCATTTTGTATTGCCTTAGTTCTTGATAAATCTAGAAATCTTTTCAAAAAGTCTATAGGGATTTGTTTTTTAGTTGGCGTAGGTACAGCAGCTTTTCTAACAAATTCAAGAAATTCATGGTTAGGATTGATTACTACTTTACCAATAATGATTGGGCTAGATTCTGGGGCATTTATAATTATTCTACTAGTAATTTTTTCTCTAATAATCTTTTTTTATATTTTAAATATATTCTCTATTGAAATTATTGAACCTATCGGAAAGATAATACCTGGACAAATTCTATCTGAATTTTCCTCAGAGGGTTACGAAGAATTAGACGTTACAAGATTAGAGATTATGAAATCAGCTTGGAATATAAGTTTATTAAGACCAATTATTGGACTTGGGGCTGCTTCATTTATGGCCTTATATCAATTTAGGACTGGTTATTGGAAAGGACATTCTCATAATCTTTTTTTTGAAACTGCTATAAGTTATGGTTATCCAGCTACTATATTTCTTTCAACAACAATTATTATTCTATTTTTTCTTAGTCATAAAAAGATCTTTTACACCAAAAATAATAATGAGAGTGCTCTTTACGATAAAGCATTATGGACATCAGCAATTGTATTTTTTATTTCCCAAATATTTGATATTCAGTATTTTGACGGAAGAATGAGCTTATTTATTTGGACAATTTTAGCTGGTTTAAAAAACATAATACATGAGAAATCATTAGCCAAATAATTTTTAAATGTTGAGAAGACTTCTAAGCAATAACTATATAAAAATAATATTTATTTGGTCATTTGCAATATTTATAGATTATTACTTTGTTATTAACTTAGATAATCCACCTGATTGGGATCAAGGGTACCACCTTAGTAATACATTTAAGATGTTCAATATAGTTTTTAATAACAACTTAAATATCAATGATAAGTATTCATATATTCTTGATGTTACTGATAACTACAGGGGACCATTAACTTATTTTTTATCCTCTTTATTTATAAGAATTAATAATTCTTATAAATTTGCTTATCTATCTAATCACATATTCATAGGCTTAACTATTCTTTCAATTTATCAACTTGGTCTGTTATTTAAAAATAAGAATACTGGAGTTTGGGCATGCATTATTTTTTTATTTAGCCCTTTAGTTATTCAACAAAGAGGAGTTTTTTTAATAGATATTTCATTAACATCCTTTTCAACTCTTGCGATTTTAACTATGACGCTTTGGGACAAAAGTAAAAAACATCTAAGTTTATTTGGATTACTTACAGGTTTTTCAATGGGGTTAATATTTCTGGTTAAACCGACAGGAATAGTAATTTTTATAATTCCGATAATTTATATACTTTTCAAGAAATATATTAAAAAAGAAAATAAAATAATTTTCTTATACGAATTCTTAATTTTTTTCTTTGGATTTTTAATATTAATTTATCCATGGTTTAGCAAACATTGGATAACTATCATTACATCTACACTGAACGCTTGGAAATGGGGGATTAACTATCAAGAAGGATTAGATGCTAATACAATAGAGGGTTGGTTGTTCTATTTTAAAAATATCCCTGATGTTATTGGGAGCATTAATTTTATAGCTTTATTAATAATTTTGGTACTGAACATATTTAATAGAAAAAAATATAATATTAATTTATATAAAAGTAATGTTAATTATCTATTTATTCTATTCATTCTAAATTTCTATTTTGTAGCGTCATTAATGAGTACAAAAGATATAAGATTTATCTTAGTTATTTATCCAATAATATGTTTATATTTTGCAACTGTTATTGATAAAAATATTAAAAACTATTTCTATCAAAATTTAAAAAATATCTTATTCACCTCATCAATTATTTTCTCATTAGTTTTTTACATCATTATTCCTTTTAAAAAAGTAAATTTATTAAATAATAATAATAACTGGTATCACAAAGAAATTATTTCAACTATTGAAAAAGAAAGTCCAATGTTATATTCTACATTGGCTATTTTGCCTGATACCAAAGAAATCAATACCTTTAATCTTGAGGCTGAAGCTATTAGACAAGGCGAAAATGTTGCTGTGAGACAAATAGTGAGTAATATTGAAACCTATAAAAATGATTTAAAGTACTTTGATTGGTTTCTGATTAAGAATGGAAATCAAGGAGTAATGACAAGTAAATCAAAGCAACTTTTAAGCGATTATTTGAAAAGGAATCAATCTTTCTTTGTATTCAAAAAATGGACTTTACCTGATAATAGTGAAATTTCGCTATTTAGAAGAAAAGAGTTAAATACAAAGTTATCTCCTAATCCCACTTGTGAAAATAAAAATAAAAATATTTATTTTGAAATAATACCAAACGGTTTGAAATTGAGGTTATACGCAAAAAAGAGTTTACTAGAGTCATCTAAAATACTCCTTGATTTGAAAAAGAATGAAGAGGTCCATAAAATTAATATTGCAACTGGTCAAGGACAAATAAAATCACTCAAAAATGAAGAAGAATGTTTTCTTTTATCTCAAAATATACCTAGTGATTTAGAAAAAATATCTGACTCAATTATTGATGCTAATCTTCTAACAAAAAATAATAATTTAATAAAGTTAAAAGTTCATGATCATTTATCATCAAAAATTACTGATAAAAATATGAATACCAAGCAGGAAGAATTTATATTAATGGCAAATAAAGTTGATAAAGTTAAAGAACTTGGAATTTATTTAAGAAATGGAAATTTTGATGAGATATTTAATCTTATAGGTGTTTTAAATCAAAGTGATCCAAAACAAACTTATTTTAAAAATGCAGAATATATATTCCAAGAAAGATATAAACAAAAAAATGAGATTAACTATCTTTATGGAATTTTAATTTCCCAAATTATCAGAAGAGAAATTGATTTGGCAAATAATACTTTAGATAAAATTATAAAACTAGAAAATTTGAATGGAAATAATTATTTAACTAAAGCTATATTAAATATTTATGAATTTAAATTAAAAGAAGCAAGAGTATCAATAAATAAGCTAAAATATGATGATATGTATAAATCAAATCAAACCTTAAAAATATCAAATTATATTGATGGTTTGATTAATATTTTTGAATTTAAATTATATGAAGGGATATCAAAATTATCTTAATTTCTTTGTAAGTATATAAATGAGTTAAATTATTTTTTCATGAAAAATAATATTCCAAATTATATGGATAATTTATCAATAAAAAAACCTGATAAAATTGCAATCATACATGATTGGTTCTTGTCTAATTCCTTGGGGGGAGCAGAAAAAGTTACTATACTAATTGATTCAATTATTTCTAAAAACTTTTTTCAACCAGAAATATACGCCCTCGCTGAAACGATACATAATACAGAAAAAGAATTTTTTTATAATCGTAAAATTAACACAAGTTTCATTCAAAATTTACCTTTTGGAAAGCAAAAAGTTCAATATTTTTTGCCAATAATTCCATTTGCTATTGAGCAATTAAATCTTGAAAAATATGATTTAATTATTAGCTCTAGTCATATAGCGGCAAAAGGTGTCTTAACATCTCCTGACCAATTACACATAAGTTATATTCACACCCCAATGAGATATGCGTGGGATCAAATGAATACTTATTTGCAACAATCTAAATTAAGTAAATATGGAGGAGAATTTTTATTAAGATATATTCTCTATAAATTAAGACAATGGGATACAAATAGCAGTAAAAGAGCAGATTTACTAATTGCAAATTCTAACTTTACTCTCAGAAGAATAAAGAAATATTGGGGACTTAATGCTGAAGTTATTCATCCACCTGTAGATACTAATAGATTCAAACATGATCTCGATAGAGGAGACTACTATTTATGCGTAACTAGATTAGTTCCTAACAAAAGAGTTGATTTACTTGTAAGAGCATTTAATAAATTGAATCTAAAGTTAGTTATCGTAGGAAATGGGTCTGAAAAAAGTAAATTAACCAAAATAGCAAATACCAATATAATTTTTTATGGAAGGACCTCTAACAAAAAGATAGAAAATCTTATGGGTAGATGTAGAGCTTTTGTATATGCAGGGATAGAAGATTTTGGGATTGCACCTGTCGAAGCCATGGCAGCAGGGGCTCCTGTGATTGCTCTTGCCAAAGGTGGGCTACTTGACACAGTAAGTTGTATCTCCAACAATTCAAAAGATGTTATACCAACTGGTTTACTTTTCAAAAACCAAACTATACAAGATATCATTGATACAATCAGCTGGTTCGAAGACAAAAAGATGTGGAAGGATTTTGATTCAAATAGAATTAAACAACAAGCAGATCTTTATAGTATTGAAAGCTTTACTAATAAATTTGAAAAATTTACTTATCAAGCATGGGAAAAATTCAAAATCAGAAATAAACATTAAATAAAAATAAATTTAAAATTATTGTGATTCATTTAAAACACTAAAATGCAGAACAAAAAAAAATATCTCATAATGAAGGCTTTTTTTGACAAACTATTTTCTTTGGTTTTTATAACTTTAATTTCCCCTTTTTTCTTAATAATTTCTATCCTAATAAAATTCAGTTCTAGAGGTCCTATATTTTATTCGCATAAAAGGCTGGGTAAAAAAGGTAAATTTTTTTCTTGCATTAAGTTTCGTACTATGAATCCAGAAGCTGAAGATCTTTTAGAAAACTTACTTGAAAAAAATACCGAGATAAAAAGTGAATTTGAAAAAACTCATAAAATTAAAAACGATCCACGAATTACTCCAATAGGAAAATTTCTTAGAAAGACAAGTTTAGATGAAATACCTCAATTTATTAATGTTTTAAAAGGTGAGATGAGTATTGTGGGTCCAAGGCCAATTGTTGAAGCCGAGAAGCAAAAATATGGTAATAAATTAAATGAAGTTCTTACCGTAAAACCAGGTATTACTGGTCTTTGGCAAGTAAGTGGGCGAAATAACTTAACTTATAAAAAAAGAGTTGATTTAGATTGTATATATGTAAAAGAAAAAGATATATTAATGGACTTAAGAATAATTTTCAGGACAATTGGCGTTATTCTATTTCCTATGGATAGAGGTGCTTATTAAATTATGAAATCAGATAGTATTTTTCCTGTAATTTTGTGTGGTGGTTCAGGATCAAGATTATGGCCATTATCAAGGCAAAGTTATCCTAAGCAATTTTTATCTATAAATTCAAAAAATTCAGATTCCCTACTTCAACAAACTCAAAAACGTATATCGGATCTTGATAATTTAAAACAACCAATAATTATTTGTAATGAGGAGCATAGATTTATTGTAGCTGAGCAAATGAGAGGAATAAATATAAACCCTCACTCAATAATTTTAGAGCCATTTGGAAAAAATACTTGTCCCGCCATAGTTTTAGCAGCTTTAGAGGCTATTAAGACTGAGGTTGATCCTACCTTATTAGTTCTTTCTTCTGACCATGAAATAAAGGAAGAAAAAAAATTTTTAGATGTCATTCAATATGGACTTAATTTTACTAGTAAAAATAGACTAATCACATTTGGGATAATTCCAAGCTCACCTGAGACAGGTTATGGTTATATAAAGTCTGAAAAACCATTCACTAATGAAACATTTCAAGGCCATCAAATTTCTGAATTTACTGAAAAACCAAATTTAAGAAAAGCTCAAGAATTTCTGAAAGATAAGCGATATTCATGGAATAGTGGTATTTTCATGTTTAAAGCAAAAGCAATATTAAATGAGGTTAAAAAGTTTTCTCCAGAAATAATTGAATTTTGTAATAAATCCCTAATTTCAAGTAAAAAAGATCTTGATTTCACAAGAATTGATAATAAATTTTTTAAAAAATGTCCCAATATATCAATTGATATAGCAGTATTAGAAAAGACTCAATTAGGAACAGTAATTCCACTTGATGTAGGTTGGAGTGATATTGGAAGTTGGGAATCGGTGTGGGAGTCAGCAAATAAAGATGAGAATAAAAATTATAAGAAAGGAAATGTTTTTTTAAAGGAATCTAAAAATTCTTACATTAGAAGTGAAAGTAGACTTTTAACTGGCATCGGACTTAAAAATCTAATAGTAATAGAAACTAGCGATGCGATTTTAATTGCCGATAAGAAATACTCTCAAAAGGTAAAAGAAATAGTAGAAGAACTAAAAAGCAATAAAATTCCTGAGGCAGAAAAACATAGAAAAATTTATAGACCTTGGGGTAGTTATGTATCATTAGTAGAAGATGATGATTGGCAAGTTAAATTAATTGACGTCTCTCCTGGAGGGACCTTATCCTTACAAATGCATCATCATCGATCTGAGCATTGGATAGTTGTTAGTGGAACAGCACGAGTCGAGATTAATGAATCAATTTCTATACTTTGCCAAAATGAAAGTACTTATATACCTCAAGGATCTAAACATAGATTAATGAATCCAGGCAAAATTCCCTTAAGACTTATTGAAGTCCAAAGTGGTTCTTATCTTGGAGAAGACGATATTATAAGATTCGAAGATGTTTACGGGCGTTCTGAATAAATTCGAAAAATTTAAGAACACATTTCTAACTGGTCTTAAGTAAATAATTAACAAATTTAATATGCTTTAATTTATTTATGTCTAGTAAAACAGTAAACTTACTTTTAAGGCTGTTAAGATTAATCTCCTTCAAAAGAAAGATATCACTAGTTAAATTAATACCTCTAGCCATAATAACAGGCTTTGCTGATGTAATAGCAGTTGGACTTGTTTCAAGAGTATTTACTGCTGTAGTTGGGAGAGAAAATAGACCATCAATTCCATTTTCTGATCTATTCTCTCAAGATAGATTTTGGAAAGTAATTTGGTTAATAATTTTTTATGTAGCTTTTAATTGGCTTGCTTCTTTTTTAAGACTATATTTAAGAGCTTATCAAGAGAAGCTTAGAGCAGGAATTTTTCTAGACTTATCCCAAATGGCTCAAAGAAAAATTTTCAGCCAAAAATATGAATTTTTCTTGACTGACAAAAGTGAAAATATTTCATACAAAATTCTTTTAAATATTCAAAGAGTTTCTGAGAAATTGATTAGACCTGTCTTACAAATAGGTAGTGGTTTTTTTATTGTTACTTTTATATTTATTGCTATCTTAACCTTTGCCAAGGTAACTGCTTTTTATCTAATAATTTGCTTGGTAATTGGATATACATTTATATCTTTAATAGTAACGCCCAAGATAAGAAAGGCTTCCCAAGAAAGGATAACTTTAGAAGCTGAAATAAGTAAAGTTATGAACGAATCAGTAAGAACAATAACTGATGTACATCTTACGAATTCAGAGAATTATTTTCAAAAAAAATATATAAATGCAGGCTTAAATGCGTTCCCATTTCTATGGAAAGCAGAAACTTATCCTGAATTCCCAAGATCACTTATTGAACCTTTTGGAATTACTTTAATATTTTCCATAGGAATATTTCCTCTTTTATCAGACAAAAATCCTGAAAACCTTACAGAAATTGTCCCTTTTTTAGCCACGATAGCAGTAGCCTCTCTAAAATTAACACCACCCTTGCAAGATCTATTTAGAGGGATCACTGATTTAAGATCAGGAATTCCAGATTTAGAAGAGTCTTTAAAAATAATCGAATTATCTGATAATAGACAGTTTTATCTCAATGCTCAAAAAGCTTCTGAATTTGCGAAGCCAAAAAAATTTATTAAATTAAATTCTCTTTCTTATAAGTATCCCTTTGCAGAAAAATATTCTGTCAAAGATTTAAATTTATCTATAAAAGTTGGTTCCAAAGTTGCTTTTGTTGGGAAAACAGGTAGTGGTAAAACAACTACTGTAAACAATATTCTCTGTTTACTTGAGCCTATTTCTGGATATATATCAATTGACGGTAAGAAACTGACGAAAGATCTTATTTCATCTTGGCAAGGAATTTGTTCATATGTGCCTCAAACAATTAACTTACTAAATAGTGACATCATTTCAAATATTGCTTATGGTATCGAAAAAGAAAAAGTTGATGAAAAAAAAGTTTGGGAATCATTAAAAGTTGCTCAATTAGAGGATTTAATAAATGAGTTGCCATTAGGTCTTAAAACTATTGTTGGAGATAATGGGATAAGATTATCAGGAGGGCAAAGGCAGCGAATTGCTATAGCGAGAGCTTTTTATAGAAATACAAAATTACTGATTTTTGATGAAGCCACGAGTGCACTTGATAATAAAACGGAATCAGATTTAATTAAGGCTATTAATCTCATAAATAAAGACTTAACAATTATTTTTATAGCTCACAGGCTGTCAACCATAAGAGATTGTGATTGTATATATGAGTTTGAGAATGGCCATGTTAAATCATTTGGAACATATCAACAATTAGTAGAAAAGTCAAAAAGCTTTTATGAGCTTATTAATGCCGAAAAAAGTACAAAAGATTTATTTTAGATATATTTTTTTTGAAAATCTTATAATTAAATATCAATATATAAACTCTCATAAGAACTAATCATTTTTGAAAGAGAAAATAATTTTCTTTGCCTTTTGAAAGCTTGTTCACCCATATTTTTTAATTTTTTTGAATTTTCAGATAAAAATTTTATATGATTTTTAGCTTTATCTATATCCCCCAAATTAAAAAAATAACCAGATTCATCATGAATTAGAGTATCTCTATTACCGACTACATTAGATGCTATAACTGGAAGACCTATAGACATTGCCTCTAATACACTAATAGGTAATCCTTCATAAAGAGAAGTTGTTAAATATACATCAGATTCATAAAGATATTCATATACATTAATTTTGGAACCAAGTAAGAATAAATTATCTATATTTTTTTCTTCTTTTAGAACATTTATTTCTTCCCATAAAGGACCATGTCCAATAATAGTAAATTTAATGTCTGGAAGAAGATTTGCTATTTCGCCTATATGAAGAACGTTCTTCTGAGAAACTAACCTGCATACTGAAATAACATTAAAAAATTCTTTTTTTGGATATATATTAGTTTCTTTATTTCTATATTCCTTTATTTGCATATCTAAAACCCCGTTAGGAATTACGATGTCTTTTGCAAAAGTTGGAATATTTACTGAATTCGCAAATACTCTCTCACTTTCAGAAACAAAAACCTTTTTCTTATCTAATCTCCCAAAAACATTTTCATATAGAATGTATAAAAATCGAATGAGAAAATTATGACATTTTAAATGGATTCCATGATAAGTCAAAATTACAGGAATATTTGTAAAAAGATTGACCAACCTTGCTGTTAAACTAGCTCCTTTCCCATGAGCATGAAGAATATTAATATCATTTTTTTTTACAAACTTAATGATATCAATTATTTCTTTAATTGATAATTTTCTTTCTGAAGTGTAAAGAGCTTTAAGCTTATTATCCTTAATAGAATTTTCAACATATTTACTTTTTGGTATTGCATAAAAAACTTTATGCTGTTTAGAAAGATTTTTTCCAAGTAAAAAAATGTGATTAGGACCACCTCCTATTTTTGAAGTTGCAGAAATCATAAGGATCCTTGGCTTTCTCATTTTATTTATTCCTCAAAATTAAATAAAAACTTTCTTGAAATTTCTAGATGTAATAAAACCGCAGGAATCATATCTATGTATCTAAATAAACCAGTCCTACCACAAAATGTGACATTACTATTTTTGCGTGAAATATTTTTATATTTGGAAAAAATTTCTCTACTTGAACTAGTATGAATTGGATAGTAGTATTCTCCTGGATTTATTTCTATAGAACAGGGTATTTCATAAGTTACTGTTTTTTCCTTGCAGCGTTTTTTAGGATTGTTTGGCAACAAGTCCCATTGAGTCATCCTTGTATATTTTGAAGAGTCGGTAAAATTTATAACTGGGCACTCAAGATTAGGAGTATCTTTCAGAACTTTATTCTCAAATTTTATTGACCTATAAGGTAAATGACCATATCTATAGTCATAGTATTTATCAATTGGAATACATAGAAAGGAATGCATAAATTCCTTCTCCATTCCTTTTTTAAAATTTTTATTAAGTTCAATATTTATATTCTCATGATCCAACATTTTTTCAACCATTTTTGTATAGCCATTTTTGGGCAAAGCCTGAAAGCTATCTTCAAAATATCTACAGTCTTTGTTAACTCGGACTGGTAATCTAGAACCAATTCCTATAGATAATGAATTAGGTTCAACCCCCCACATTTTCTTTGTATAAGGTCTAAAAAAAATATCTGCTAATTTATTGCCAACAGTTGATTGAAATAATTCATCGCTATTTTTAGGAATGAGATTAATATCCCTAATTTCGTCTAAAAATAATTTAACCTCTTTTTCATTCCTAAAATGCACTCCATAAACATCTTCAATAGTTATTTGATTAACAGGCAATGGAGTAGTACGACCATCTTTTAAAAGAGCTCTCACTTTATGTTCGTAATTTATCCATTCAGTAAATCTACTTAAAAAACTTAAGGCTTTTGAATCTTTATTACAATGCAGTAAGTGTGGACCATATTTATGAATCCTTTCATTAAAAACATTTAAATAATCATAAGCATTTCCTGCGACATGACTTCTTTTATCTATTATTTGTACAATAAAGGAATTCTCTGCTAGAACTCTAGCTATCGTTGCCCCTGCCAAACCTGCTCCAACAACTAAAATCTTTTTATTATTTACAGTTAACACAAGCTATAATTTCCTTGTCCAACATTCTAACAAATGACAAAAAGATTAATAATTTCAAGATATGATGAAAACTTATCGTGGTTAAATGAGTATAGTGATTTCAATTTCTCAATTTACAATAAAGGTGCACAATTAGAGGGAATCAACAAAAAATATATTACTGAATTACCAAACCTTGGAAGAGAATCTCATACTTGGATTTTCCACATAATTAAAAACTATGAGAATTTAGATGAATATAATATATTTCTTCAGGGAAGGATAGATGATCTTGGTTGCATGGCATTTTCAAATCCAAACTTTTATTTAAAAGGAATGGATAAATTTGGATTTGCAGTAAGTAGATTAGGTTTGCTTACTCCTTTTCATTGGAAAAATAATGTAGGAATAGAAAAAGATGTTAGATATAAAAAAATGTGGTTCAGTAATGAAATAGGAAATTCCAGCAATGGATTTAGGAATTTCGCTAAAAGTTTATTTCCTGAAATACCATTATTCGTAGCCACAAGTTATGGAGGCTGCTTTGGTGTAAAAAAAGAAGCAATTTTGAAACATGACATTAGTTTTTATGAGAAAATTTTAGAAATTTTGAATAAACATAAAAATCCAATAGAAGGGCACTATATGGAAAGATTGTGGTGTTATATTTTTACAAAAAATCATCTTTTAAAATACTCTTTATTAGATATTTTTAAAACCAAAATAGAACGTCTTAATAATAATAAAAATATATAAATTAACTTAAACCATTAAAAAAATTTTTTAAACTTTGCTTATAACTCAATATTAATAAAGAATTTATTATTTGATTTATGTAGTGATAAAATTCTAAAGTCAAGATAATTTTGAAACTTAAAATTAGGAACATCTTAAATTTTACATGTCAAATAAATTTAAAAAAGCAATAATTACAGGTATTACTGGTCAAGATGGAAGTTATCTAGCAGAGTTCCTTTTAAATAAAGGATACGAAGTTCATGGTATCAAAAGAAGGGCCAGTACTTTTAACACATCTAGAATAGATCATCTTTATCAAGACCCACATGAGAAGAAACCCAAATTAGTTCTTCATTATGGAGATTTATCTGATAGTACAAATTTAATCCGCATTTTTCAACAAGTTCAGCCTGATGAAATTTATAATTTAGGAGCTCAGAGTCACGTTGCAGTTAGTTTTGAAACACCTGAATATACTGCGAATAGTGATGCACTTGGTACTCTTAGGATTCTTGAGGCAGTAAGAATATTAAACCTAACAAATACCAAAATTTATCAAGCTAGCACAAGCGAACTTTTTGGAAAAATACAGGAGACCCCTCAAAAAGAAACAACTCCTTTTTACCCCAGAAGTCCATATGCTGCGGCAAAGTTATATGCATATTGGATCACGATCAATTACAGAGAGGCTTATGGCATTTTTGCGTGTAATGGAATTCTTTTTAATCACGAAAGCCCAAGAAGAGGAGAAACCTTTGTAACCAGGAAAATAACAAGAGGATTAGCAAGAATTAACGAGGGTCTAGACTCATGTCTTTATTTAGGTAATCTTGATGCGAAAAGAGATTGGGGTCATGCGAAAGACTATGTAGAAATGCAATGGTTAATGCTTCAACAAGAAAAACCTGATGATTTTGTTATTGCCACTGGACGCACCGAAACGATTAGGAAGTTTGTTGAAATAAGTGCTGAAAAAATTGGATGGTCTCCTAAAGCTGGCCAATCAGCTATTCTTTGGGAAGGTGAAAGCGAAAATGAAATAGGAAGAAGAGCTGATACTAATGAAATCGTAATAAGAGTTGATCCAAGGTATTTTAGGCCTACTGAAGTAGACTTACTTCAAGGAGATCCAAGCAAAGCCTATAAGAAATTAGGTTGGAAACCTAAAATAACACTTGAAGAACTTGTTGATGAAATGATAAGTTTTGATAAATCCAAAGCTAAAGAAGAATCTCTTTTAATGAAAGAGGGATTTAAGGTGAGTGGTCCATATGAATCTCCGCCTTCCAAATTTTAAGTTTCAAAATATGCTTTTTAACCTTAAGGGAGAGAAAATATTTATTGCCGGTTCTAGAGGTATGGTTGGCAGCGCAATAGTGAGGTATTTAAAAAAAAATTATTTCTGTAATGAATTATCAATATCAAATTTACTTATTCCAAATAAGTCTGAATTAGATCTTTTAGACTTAACAAAAGTTGAAAATTGGTTTAAAGAAAATCAACCATCTATAGTTATTCTTGCAGCTGCAAAAGTTGGAGGAATCTTTGCTAACTCAAATCAACCTGTAAATTTTCTATTAGATAACTTAAAAATCCAAAATAACGTAATTGAGTCTGCATTTAAATTTAAATCAAAAAGATTAGTATTTTTAGGCAGCAGTTGTATTTATCCAAAGTTTTGTCCGCAACCTATTAAAGAAGAATTTCTTCTTACTGATCAACTTGAGTTAACTAATCAATGGTATGCAATAGCCAAAATTGCCGGAATTAAATTATGCGAAGCCTTAAGAATTCAACATGGCTTTGATGCGATATCATTGATGCCAACAAATTTATATGGACCAAATGATAACTATCATCCTCAGAATAGTCATGTAATGGCAGCTCTATTAAAAAGATTCTGGGAAGCTAAAAAAAATAGAAAGTCATCTGTTACATGTTGGGGCTCTGGTTTACCATTAAGAGAATTTATGCATGTTGACGATTTAGCAAGAGCTGTAATTTTTTGTATAGAGAATTGGGATCCTAATTCAACAAAAGCTCCAAAAGATTCATGTGGGAAACCTACACAGTTTTTAAATGTTGGAACAGGGAAAGATATATCAATTAAAAATTTAGCTCACAAAATTTCAAAAATCATCGGATATGAAGGAGAAATTATCTGGGATAAATCAAAACCAGATGGTACGCCCAAAAAGCAACTTGACATAAGCAAGATTTCAGAATTAGGTTGGGAACCTCAAATTGAATTAGATAAAGGTATTAAAAAAACTATTTCATTATTTGATTAATAAAATGTCAATAAAAGGGTTAATAAATTCAAGGTCTAATATCCTAGTTAGATTATTTTTAGAAATATTTTCTATTTATATTTTTCTTAATTTTTCTTTCGACAGTAGTTTATTTCAAAATAAAGCGTGTTTTATAATAACCTGGAGTTTTCTAGGTTATATATTCGGCATTTATCATGCAAATTCAAATAATAAAAATAAAATCCTTAATTATGGAAAGAAGTTATTTTTCTATTTATTATTTATAGTATTTTTAAATAATTTATATCTATTTATTATAGGAGAATTTAATACTAATAAAATCTTTATGATTATCAATTATTATATTACTATTTGTGTAATTTCAATTTTCAATAAATATTTAATAGATTATATCTTTAAAAACCAAAAAAGGCCTAAAACATGGTTATTATTAGATTCTGATAGAAACTTAAATTCACTTTTAAGTTATTATTATGATAAAATAAATGATTCAATCAAATTAAGTAAAGTAGATAGTGTAGAAAATATTAAAGAAAATTTTAATGACAAAATAAATGGTATTATAATAGAAGATAAATTCATAAAAAATAATTTTACGGAAAATATTAATTCAAGTAATCTTTATATAAATAAACTATATAAAATATGTGAAAGATTTATTTTTTGTATTCCATCTGAATTAATTAATGCAAATATTGAAGAATTGCTTATTCTCTCGAATAAAAAAAATTTAAGCTATAAGTTTTTTAAAAGATTTGGAGATTTTACTTTAAGTTGTTTAATTCTTTTTCTAACTTTACCAATAATACTAATATCATCCTTTTTAATATATTTAGAAGATAAAGGTCCCATTCTTTATTCTCAGAAGAGATCTGGAATTAATGGGAAAATAATAAAAATTTATAAACTAAGAACCATGCAAAATAATGCTGAAGAGTTTGGTGCTCAGTGGAGTAAACGAAATGATCCAAGAATAACAAGAGTTGGGGGATTTCTGAGAAAAACGAGAATTGATGAATTACCTCAATTATTTTCAGTCATCAAAGGCGAAATGAGTTTAATTGGCCCAAGGCCTGAACGACCTGAAATTGAAGAGAAAATAATTAAAAAAGTTCCTTATTATTACCTAAAATTTAAAATGCTTCCTGGATTGAGTGGTTGGGCTCAAGTTAACTATCCCTATGGAGCTTCAGTTACTGATACACATATCAAGTTAAGTTACGATATTTATTACTTATTAAATTCATCAATAATAGTAGATTTTCTTATTTTATTTAAAACAATTCGATTAGTATTTAATGCTAGAGGGGCGACTCCAAATTAGGTTTTTAGTTTAAATATAACCACTGGGATTATTTTTTTTCCAAGACCACCCGTCTTTGCACATATCTACTAATGTTTTTTTGGGTTCCCAATTTAAGGTGTATATTAATTTTGAATTATCAGCTACTACCTCAGCACAGTCTCCTTGCCTCCTCTGCGTAAAAGCAAATGGTAAATTTAATTTATTTACATTTTCAAAAGTTTTTAATAATTCCATAACAGTTGTTCCTTTCCCAGTACCAATATTTAAATTTAACAATTGAGGGTCATTACTTAATAAATATTCAAGTACTCTTACGTGACCTTCGGCTAAATCCATAACATGAATATAATCCCTAATAGGAGTGCCATCTTTTGTTGGCCAATTATGTCCATAAATATTTAATCTTTTCAATTCCCTAGATGCAACATTTAAGATTAGTGGGAAAATATTATTAGGTTGACCACTTGGATTTTCTCCTATTAATCCCGAAGAATGAGCTCCGATTGGATTAAAGTATCTTAGGTTTGCTATTTTCCAAGACGACTTTTCACTTTCAAAAATATCATTTAAGAAAGTTTCATTAACCAATTTATTGGTTCCATAGGGATTTATGGGATTTACTGCATCACTTTCTTTTAATCTTTTATTGTTTGAATTACCATATACAGTTGCACTACTACTGAAAACAAGAACTTTGCAATTATATTTTTTCATAATATCAAGTAAATTTATTGTTCCAAGAACATTTACATCCCAATAGAGTATAGGGAAATTAATTGAATCATTAACAGATTTTAATCCTGCAAAATGTATAACTCCATCAATATACTTACCTGAGTCGTACAAATTCTTAAAGCAATCCTCAACAAATT
>QCGM01000017.1:0-30232 GCA_003279925.1 Prochlorococcus sp. AG-388-B05 | reverse complement strand
AATGGAAAAAGCCTTTCTTTATTGCTTCACCAAGTAATTACCTTGCAAATTGTGCAAAAAAAAGCTCACTCATGAAGAATTGGAAAATTAAAGTCATTCCTTATCCTATTAACAATAAAACTTGGGCTCCAATTAATCAAAACTTTGCGAGAGATATGTTTAATCTTCCAAAAGAAAAAACACTCATCTTATTTGGTGCTATTGGTGGAAGTAAAGAAAAAAGGAAAGGAGCAGATTTACTTCTTGAAGCTTTAGATAAACTTTCCAAGAAAAATGAGATTAAAAATAAAATAGAAATTGAACTAATTATTTTTGGTCAAGAAAAACCTAAAAGTCCATATAAATTCAATTTCCCAATCCATTACACTGGTCATATTTCAGATGATAGGAGCTTAAGAGTTTTATATTCTGCATCAGATCTTTTAGTTTTACCATCAAGACAAGAGGGTCTAGGTCAAGTAGGTTGTGAGGCTCAAGCATGCGGGACTCCAGTAGTATCTTTTAATATTGGAGGTTTACCAGATGTTATTGACCACTTAAAAACTGGTTATCTAGCAAAGCCATTCGATACTGAATCATTAGCTGAAGGAATATTATGGATCCTTAAAGATAAAGATAGATATAAAAAAATTTGTCAAAGATCAATTCAGAGAGCTGAATTATTGTGGTCTCCAAAGAACATATCTAAGTTGTATTTAGAGTTATACGAACAAGCACTATATGAATACGTTAATAAGTAAATAAAATATTAGAGAGGTAATTCATTCGTTTTGAAGTAAATTTTCCACTTCAGAAATTATTTTAGTAACCTCAATTGATAATTTTAAGTCTAAAAAATCATGTGCATTTGTTTTTATTTGTCTCATAAATTTTATTACTAAATTAGTTAAAGGTTTTTTACTCAATTCAATTTTATCTGAAGATTCTTTTGCTAGTGGATCATAAATAAATCTTCTTTACTTTTAAGAAGTTCTCTCCAATATTTGTCAACTTCTTTTTTCGTTAAGAATTTATTATTCATTTATTGTTGATTGCCTAAAGTATTCAATAGTTTTGTCTAGGCCTTCAGAAAGATTTACTTTAGGTTCCCAACTTAATGCTGTCTTGGCTAAATCTATTATTGGTTTTCTTTGAAGAGGATCATCTAGTGGTAAATCTTTGAAAATTAAATTATTATTTGTATCTATTTTTCTGCAAATCATTTTTGCCACATCTATAATTTTCAACTCATTTGGATTACCTAAATTTACAGGTCCATTTATTTCCGAGTTCATAAGCCTAACTAAGCCTTCAATTAGATCATCTACATAGCAAAATGATCGAGTTTGATCACCTTTCCCAAATATGGTTAAAGGATTACTTTTTAAAGCTTGACAAATAAAGTTACTTATAACTCTTCCATCATTGGGGAGCATGCATGGACCATAAGTATTAAATATTCTTGCAACTTTAATATCCAAATTATGCTTCCTTTTGTAGTCAAAACATAGAGTCTCAGCTACTCTTTTGCCTTCGTCATAACAGCTTCTAATACCTATTGGATTAACATTACCTCTATATTCTTCAGGCTGTGGATGTACTTCTGGATCACCATAGACTTCACTTGTACTTGTAAAAAGAAATTTCGCACCAACTCTTTTTGCTAAACCCAACATGTTATAAGTCCCAAGAAAGCTTGTCTTGGCTGTCTTTATGGGATTAAATTGATAGTGAATTGGTGAGGCTGGACAAGCTAGGTGCCAAATTTTTCCTACTTCTAAAGTAATAGGTTTGGTCACATCATGCCTTATTAATTCAAAACGTGGGTTGCCAATCCATTTAAAGATATTTTTTTTATTACCCGTAAAAAAATTATCAAGACAAATTACCTCCTCACCTGATCTCATCAAAGTTTCAACTAAATGTGAGCCTAAGAATCCCGCTCCTCCCGTCACAAGATTTATTTCTGAAATTGACATGAAAAACAATAATTACCTTAAAATTTTAAGGTGTCTATGTAAGATAATACTCTATACTCTAAGGTCATATCCACATTTCCAAAGATTAATTTTTTTAGAATCAATATCTTCCTCATTAATTACATCTCTTGAGTCAAAAATCCAGGAAGGTTTGCGCATTAAATCTGCATATTTATTCCATTGAATACTGCGAAATTCCTCCCATTCTGTTAATACTACGATTGCATCAGCATTAGTAATTGCCTCTTTAATTGTTTTAACTTTTAAAAACTCTCCTCTATAAATAAAAGTTTTTTCTTGATTATCTGAATTTAATTCTTTAGCAACATTTGTAAAATTAACTTTTGGATCATAAATAGCTAAGTAAGCTCCCTCAACGAGCAGATCTTTACATATGTCAATCGCTGGAGATTCTCTAGTATCGTTAGTATCTGCTTTAAATACAAATCCTAGGATTGCGATTTTCTTACTTTTTAGATTACCAAATAAATTTTGCAAGATAATTCTAGAAATTCTTTTTTTATGCCAGCTATTGGTTTTTATAACTTGATTCCAATATTCTGCTACTTCATTTAGTCCATAAAATTTAGAGAGATAAATTAAGCTTAATAAGTCTTTTTTAAAGCAACTTCCTCCGAATCCAGGTCCTGAATTAAGAAAAAACTTTCCAATCCTATGATCCATGCCTACAGCAAGAGAAACTTCTTTAATATTGGCGCCTGTTCTTTCACAAATTGCTGAAATGGTATTTATTGAACTTATTCGTTGAGCGAGAAATGCATTAGCTGATAATTTTGACAATTCAGAACTCCAAACGTTAGTTTTAATTATTTTATAAAAAAAATTTATTGATAATATTATTAGTATTTTTTTCTAAATCTAAAACTTATTCTCTTGATATAAGAGAATGGTATCAACAAAATCGTTTTTATCAACACTATCAAAATAGAACAAACACTAAAATTTCTTAATTTGCACCATTTAAAATAAAAATTTAAATTTTTAATTTTATAAATACTTTTTAAGCTAATAAAATGCATTGATAATATATATTTCTCATAATTATTATTCCTAATATTTCTGAATACATCGCATATTCTTGTATCAAAGCTACCGACCTTAATACCATTTTTAATCGCAGACAAATAAAGTACTCTACAAGAGTCTCTTTTGTCTAATTTATTATCAAATTTATGAACAATTAAATTTGGTAATTCCTGCCAAATCGAGCCCAAAAATGACATTGAACTAGAAGACCCTCCAAAAAAAATATCGTATATTCTGTTAGGATAAAATGACCTCCCAAAATTAATTGTTTTTACTTGATTTATTCTTATTAGTTTCTCTAGATCAAAAATTTTTAGAGGGTGAATAAAAAGACAATCTAATCTACACCTAAATATCAAATCATATTCTTGAATGTTATCTTTCAACAAATTAAAACATTTTGATAATGTATAGATTTGAGGGATAGTATGAATTGTTCCAAAATGAAACTCATTTGATTCAATAATATTTTTATAAGGTGATTTTAAATTTTTTTTAAAATCCCTAAAAGACTCTGCTTTAATTTTTTTTAAGTTGAAGTCCTCTAAAAGATTTGATAATAACAGAGGAGAATTAATTTTAGTTGATATTTCAGGTATAGAATTAGCATGATTTAATGACTTTCCTGGTTCTTCCCAAATATATGTATAAATATCATAATCTAAATCTTTGGTTAGATTACTTAAACTATGCCTAAATAGCTCATTTGAGATATCTCGAAACTGACCAGAAAAAAGTAAAGCTATTTTCATAAATTAAGATCTAAAATTCTTTTAAAAAATCCTTAATTGATAATGACTTATCATCAATATAAGATACAGATTTACCCCAAGGTTTACCAAAATATATTTCATCATAAGGCACATTATTTTCCTTTAACCAATTAATTAATTTTGGAGATGTAAATTTATTTATTAATCCAAGTGAACCATTGTATGTTCTCATATTTCTTGAAGTAAATAAAACAATATAAATACCCATTTCATCTGCTTTTTTTAAAGCTTTGCAAAATTCTTGAATAGGCTTTGCATTTGAATAATCATCTTTAGCATCTTTATGACAAATTGTTTTATCTATATCGACAATTAATGTTCTTCTTTGATTAGCGTCCCATGCATTTTCACCTAAAAGTTTCTCAAAAGTAACTTTAAAAGTATTAATTAACTCTCTTGGATTGCCAAAGTTCTTAACACAATCTACGAGTATAATTCTCACACTTTTATTTTTTTCAATTGCTAATTGATAAATTGGGGCGATGAAAAATTCTTCATAATAATCTTTATTAATTTTTAAATATTCCTCCGATAATTTTACAAAATTTTCTGTTGATGAAAAAATATAAGTACCAACTGAACAGTTATCAGAAATACGTTTTTTTTCTGTAATTTCAATAGCAAAATTAGAATCATCTTTAGAAGTTCTTGCAAAAGACCAATTATCCCCCTCTGCTTTAAAACAAGGAACTATGCCAAAAATATTTTCCTTTAGTAATGATTGAATTCTTTTATTATCAAAGTTATATGCCGTATCACAATTATGAATAATTAAAGGTCCCTTAATTTTAAAATGAGATATTGCTTTTAGAGCAGTAAGAAGTTGTCCATTTTCTATAGACTCAGTTTCAAACCATTCGATTTTTATATTTGGATATAATTTTCTGATTTTATTATCAAGAAATTCTGGGACATTATGTTTAATATATGTAGCAATATATAGTTTATCTTCATTTTTAAAATTAAAAGAATTTATACTCCATATCAATAGCTCTATTCCAAGAATTCTTATTAGAGGTTTAGGAGGTTTTATACCATATTCAAGAAATCTAGACCCTTTCCCTGCAGCAGTTATTAAATAATTCATATTAAAAATTTCTTTAATGATAAGTTATTGATAAATATGCTACCAATTAAGGCAAAGCTAATCATCCTTTTTTTATCTTCAATATGAAGTGGGATCATAGATAAAAATAAATTACCAGTAAGTATTCTTAATTGTTCTCTAGAAATTTTTTTATAAATCAATATTTCTTCATAATATTTATTATAAAGCTCATATTCTTTTGGTTTATATATTTCAAACTTGATATTATTATTCTCAAAAATTTTTAAATTATATAAATTATTAACAAGTGAATCATAAAGTCCTTCTATAGAGTGATTTAACTTTGCTAAATCATAAAAATTATCAATTAACCCATAAAGAGGGAGACTTTGATGCTTTTCTGCTTTTGGATCTATCAAATTAAGTTGTCCAAATATCGGATCTACAAGAATATTATTAAAACATAAATCTCCATGTCCTAGGTGAAAAGGTCTAATTTTCTCAAACTCAATAATATATTGATTTAAATAACTATATGATTTCTTAAGAGAGGGTAATTTAAAATTATTAACATTAAAGTCATTAATATATATCTTTTTAAAAACTTCTAAATTATTTTTCTCAATAATTATTTTTAAATCATTTTTCCTCAAATTAGTTTTTTCGCTATAAAGTTTTTTCCCAGACTCAAAAATAATAGGATCTTTTGAATAAAAAGTTTCAAAGATTTTTTCAATAGAAGAAAAAATTCTATTTATTGCATTATGACCAATTTTACTAAATAAATAAATTTCAGAAAGATTAGGCTTTGGAATATATTCCATTTCATAGGAAATAGAAGATTTATTTATATGAGTATTAAGAATCCTTGGAAAATATCGTTTTAATTGAATAGGTATATTTTGATAATAGTATATTTCATTTTCAATTTTTAATTTATTCTTTGAAGATTTTTTTATAACATTTCGTGTTTGGTCATATTCAATATCATTAAAAAATCTACTTGAAATATTTGATAATATTGTTGCTGGATATGTAGCTAAATGACCAATATCTAGCCATTCTGTATATCTAAATTGTAGATTATTTTTAAAATACAAACTTTTTGCTAAGTTTAATAAATCTCCTTTTTCCATTTGATGCAAATTATCAATAGCATGTTCAATATCATTTTTTTTTGCAAGTATCCTTCCTGTAAATGGATTGCTTAATAAGCCTTTAGAGTCATTATCATATTTACTAAGAAATATTGGGGAGCCCTTTTGATTAAATAAAATTGATGACCAATTTTCTTTTGGTATTTTCTTCTCTCCAAATTCAATAAAAGGATTTAAATAATATTTATCTTTCGGAATAGTAGTTATAGGATTTATTAAACACCATTTAGATTTGACAAAAGGAAGAGATTTCTTAATACTATCAATAATATTTTTGGTATCGCCAATTTCAACTATTTTAATATTCTGAAATGGGTTTAGTTTATAAAATTTCTTATCTTTTTTTTTTACAAGCAAAATTATGTTTTTAAAAGTTTTTTTTTTAATTTCATCAATAGCCAAATAACTACCAATATTTATAAAACTAGGATCATTAAAAGATAATTCATAATTACATGCATTATGTACTGAACCTGCCGCAGTAACGATAACAACTATATTTTTTTCTGAAATCAACTCTGTTTCTCTAATAATATTGCTAATCAAAATCTTAATATTGAATATAATTTATAATACTATACATTTTTGTTAAATTTACCTCGATTAATTGGTTCATAATATTTTAGTAAATCAACTCATATTTATTTAAATAATTTAGAAAATTTTTAAAACTTAATTTGAAAATTTTGCCATATATTGAAATTCAAATTAAGTTCATTTAAAAAGTTATTATTGGATCTGAAAAATTATATAAACAAATTTATTATTTCTCTATTTTATTTTTCTATGGATTAAACAGTCCAATAAAATTCAATTTTAGATTTGATTTTTTTTAAATAAATCAACCCAATTTTAAGTTTTAACTTCTGCAAGAAATAAAATTCTCATAACTTGATTAATTAATTCTGAATTACACAAAAATAATAATAAAAGAAAGTACAAAGATATTTTCTTACGTGAGATTGTCTGAAATCAATTTTTATAAATTAAATCCTAAAAGAGTATTATTGATTCGAAGCATCGTTCACCTATATGCAATGGAAAAGCTAAACCATTTTTCAGAAAATGATAATTTAAATACTATAGTTATATTTTAAAGTAGCTAAGTACAGAACTAATTATCGTTTCATTTGAGCACTTATAAGTTAATTTATAGATATAACTATCTTGAAGTACTTTTACTGATAAAATAAATTTGATACTATTAAAAAACTTTTTATAAAGAAGAAAAGTAATTTAGAATCATTTATTAAAATAAATTATTTAAATGAGAATAAAAAATAATATTATTTCAGCTTTCCTAAATAAAAACTTTAATACATTAAATGATTCTTCTACAAATATTATTTTTAATTTAATAGTTTCTACTATATTCTTACATTTTTTATTTTGGTTATTAGCAATTGATTCTGTTGGGGTATTAGAAAAGATTTACGTTTATAGTTCTAGATTTGTAGAGCAGAGGTGGCTTTTTTATCCTTTCTATGATGGAGGCTACTTAGAACATTTCCAGGTAATTTTATTGTTTTGGAATTTTTTATTAACTTCCTATATTGTTATTAAAAATAAATGGAGAGGTTCATTTGGAATTCCTATTATTTGGTTTTTATTACTAATAGATGATTTTTTTGCTTTACATGAAAATGTATTACAGAAAATCATTATTAGTAAACTAGAAACCATTCAGTTTATTACGAAAATTGATTTTGTAAGAATTGATGATATTGCTGAAATATTATTTTGGTTGTTTTTTTTGGTTGTTATAATTTTGATTTTATTATCAGGCTTATTGTCAAAGACTAAAAATATTAGAACATTTATATATATTAATATATTCTTTTACTTTCTAATTGCTATTCCTGGAATTTTTATTGATGTTTTGCAAGTAAATTTAATGCGTTTTATTAATTCAAATGATAATTTCTTATTTTTAACTGGACTGATTTTTAATACTCTTGAGGAATTTGGTGAAATATTTTTTATTTCAATATCATTTTCATATTTCTTTAAAAACTCCTCTTATCTTGCTAAAGAAAAACGTCTTAAAGAAGATAATTTGAAAATTTATAATTAAAAAATAGAATATATAAATGGAGCGACAATAGAACCTTGAGTAAATACAATTAAAGTCCCCATTAATAAAATTGTTATTATCAAAGGAGCCAACCAATATTTCTTCCTTACTTTCAAAAAATCCCATATATCTTTAACCAAATCCAGGAAGGCTTCCATAATTAAAAAATCCTAGTTAATTCTATTTTAGTATTTTTTCTATATTGTTTAAAAGTTGATTTATTAGATTTCCTAATTTTTAATGGGTCATGACATAATAATTTCATTAAAAAAGAAATAGGAACTAAAATAACTATAAAAATAATCCCTAATATTATTAAGCTATTTATCCGACCTAAAGTATAACCTAATTTAATCCACCCTTTATAAGGATAAAATAACAAATTTGGTCTAATTAATCCTAAAAATATTAAGACAAATCCAAACCATATAGTCCATAATCTGAATTCATATCCATAAATAATTGGAATTAGCCAACCAATTATTAGAGGCAATCCGAATCCAATTACTATTCCAAATTGTCGCAATCTTTTTAAATCAATACTTTTCATAATTTAATCTAATTCAAATTCTTGTTTCCAAGTATCTTCTTTTTTTAGCTTTGTTTGTTCATTTTTATAGAGAATAATATTTTCTAAAACTAATACATCCATTTCTGTTCTCATAAAACATCTAAAAGCATCTTCAGGAGTGCAAACAATCGGCTCCCCTCTAACATTAAAGGAGGTGTTTATAACTGTAGGACATCCTGTTTTTTTCTTAAAGGATTCAATAACGTTATGGTAACGAGGATTTGTTTTCTTACTTACTGTTTGTATCCTTGCAGAATAATCAACATGAGTAATTGCAGGTAATGAAGATCTAGAAATATTTAATTTATCAATGCCAAATAGTTTTTCTTGATCTGAGTTCATTTTCTTACAAAGCTCTTTTTTTAAAGGAGCAACTAATAACATGTATGGACTCTTTCTATCAATTTCAAATTGACTAAAAACTTCTTCCTCTAAAACAGATGGTGCAAAAGGTCGGAAGCTTTCTCTATATTTTATTTTTAAATTCATTAAACTTTGCATCCTCTTATCACGGGGATCTCCAATAATTGATCTTGCACCTAAAGCCCTTGGACCGAATTCCATAGGGCCATTAAACCAACCAATAACTTTACCCTCAGAAATATATTGAGCAACACTATCAAAAAGCTTTTCTTCATTTTCCTTATGAAATGTCGCATTTATAGTTTTTAAATAAGAAATTATTTCATCATTAGAAAATTCACAACCTAAATACGTACCTTTCATAGAATCTTCTGGATCAGCTCTCCTGGTATTCGCCATATAATCATACCAAGCTAAAAAAGCTGTTCCCAATGCTGAACCAGCATCACCACTCGCTGGCTGTATCCATATATTTTTAAAAATTTTTTCTCTTATTAACTTTCCATTAGCAACACAATTTAAGGCAACTCCACCAGCCAAGCAAAGATTTTCAGATTTTGTTTCTTTTTGAAGAGATTTGGCAAGTTTTATTACAACCTCCTCGGTTACAACTTGAATTGAGGAAGCTAAATCCATATGAAATTGCGTTAATTTACTTTCACCTTCTCTTGGCTTTCTACCAAATAGTTTATGAAATTTCATACTTGTCATTCTAAATCCTCTATGAAATTTAAAGTATTTTATATTTAGCTTAAATGAACCATCCTCTTTTATAGAAATCAGATTATTTTTAATTTTATCAACATATTTAGGCTCTCCATAAGGTGCTAAACCCATTAATTTATATTCTCCAGAGTTGACTTTAAATCCGCAATAATAAGTAAAAGAAGAATATAGTAGACCTAATGAGTGGGGAAAATTAATTTCCCAGATAGGCTTTATTTTATTTGATTCACCTAACCAAGCAGAAGTTGTTGCCCATTCACCAACTCCATCCATACAAAGAATTACAGATTTATTAAATGGACTAGGATAAAAGGCAGCCGCAGCATGAGATTGATGATGTTCAGAAAAAAGAAAGGGTGGTAAATTTATATTATCTATTCCTACAATTTCCCTTTGCAAACTTTTAAACTCCTTTTTTAATAAAGACTTTAAAAATAATTTTTCTTTAACCCAAACTTGCATAGCAGCAACAAAAGATCTTATTCCTCTAGGAGCCACAGCTAAATAAGTTTCTAATAATCGTTCGAAAGTAAGGAGAGGCTTTTCATAATATGCAATATATTCAATATCTCTTAAATCAATATTATTCTTCTTTAAGCAGTATAAAATTGCATTCTTTGGAAAGCTAGAATCATGTTTTTTTCTTGAGAGTCGTTCTTCTTGAATAGCTGAAATTATTTCACCATCTTTTATAAGGGCGGCAGCGCTATCATGGAAAAAACAAGAAACACCCAACACATATTTACTCATTTTTCTAAAAAGTCTTGTTGGATTATATTTGAGATTTCATTATTATATATTTTTGCACACTTAGAAAGAACTATCTATTCAGTTTTAAAATAGCATCTTCATTATTGTTATTCTTATTAATTTGCCCAATAATTAAGTTGGCAAGATTTTTATAACCCTTTATGGAAAAATGTTCGCCCTTCGGCGCATAATTAGCATTTTCAGTAACTATCTTCTCAGTATTATAAAATTTAACCTTAAACTTTTTTGATATTTGTTTCAACTCCTCTTCATAATTATTTTTAATAAGATTACTATTTTTTTGATATCTGTTCCTTATATAAATAACACTTGGTTGGCAATTATTTATGCAAATTTTTGATAAAGATTCAATTGCTTTTTGAGAAGGTGAATTATTAAGATCTTTTCCCTTAAAGTTTTTAAAAAAGTATTTAATTTTAGTTCTTATTGGCACAATAGTAATTATTTGATAAACAGGATGATCTTTTATTAACCTATGATCTTCTTTCTTTTTATTTTTAATTCTATTAATAATTAAATTTTTATCAGTTGGATAATTATTTTCAACTAATTTAGTTATAAAACTCTTATATTTAAAGGTCGGTACAAGTAAATTATCTAAAGATTGTTTTATTATTGGTTGAACTTTATTTAATAAAATTTCTTTTCTTGGATTAAATGTAATATTATCATTACTAAATAAAACTAGAAAAACTTTTTGATCTTTATTATTTTTTTTCATTATAGGTTTAATTATTGATTCTAATATTGCAATATATTCGTAAGGATCATTTCCTCCAGTTCCTAAATTTAAAGTATTTATTTTAAGGGATTTTTGAACAAGATTTGAAAGTGTTCCATTTTTAGGGACGCAAGCTCCGTGTACAAATGAGTCGCCAATAATAAATATATTTTTCTGATTTAATACTTTTTGCCACTTATCGCTACTATTCCTTAACCCGAACTGATCAGTTTTATATTTAATTAATCCATATCCTTCATTACAATAATAACTTTTTTTTAAAGGAATTGAACCAATTGGATAAAGCTCTAGTTTTTCGTTATCCTTTATTAGGTTTTTAGGATTAAAGACTGGAATATATCCTGATCTAATAGCAGAAATTTTCTGAGGAATGTCTTCTTGTTTAATTCTTAACTGGGTTACTGAATTTGTTTTTACCGAGAATAAAATAATAACTGATGAATAAATTAATAAAGGTATATAAGTAGAGGTAAAGAATAGAAAAGATTTACAAAAAATATCTTTAAATTGTAGATTAAAGTTCATATAAGCTAAAAAATTAATTTTTTATAAATCAAAGTTAATTATCTTTGAATTTAAAATAATAATAATAATATCAAATATATATTCTTTTTTTTCTTTTTTCTATTCCCTAAAAAAGTAAACCAAAAACATATCATTATTTGATTCTTTTACTAGTTAAAGTAATCAATTTTAGAGATTTCATTTATGAAACAAAAACTTTTTGTAAGTTCCTTTTAGAGAGCAGAATCAAAAAAACACAATTGAACAAATAGGAGAAAAGTTATGTTACAAAAAACTTTCTGAGACAAAGAGGTATAAGGGCAAAATTTAATTGGAGCCAAGCGGATTTGAACCGCAGACCCCCTGCATGCCATGCAGATCACTAACTAAGCTATAAAAAGGTTTTGGGAGTGTTTTAGCTGATTACCTCGCAGAATAGCTCGCAGAGATAACAATATTAAAAATAGAAGACAAAAAACACCATTTAAAATGATGTAAAATGATTCAGACTAATTAGTATAGCTTGTGAGAATTCTGATGGAGCCAAGCGGACTCGAACCGCTGGCCCCCTGCATGCCATGCAGGTGCTCTACCAGCTGAGCTATGGCCCCTCTATTCAATAGCTTCTTAAATAGATACACTCTTAACTATATATTATTTGGAGTTCAACTTATAATTACAGTTAATAATTTTATGTATAATGTTTAAGATTGGTTTATAGATTATTATGATCAAGAATTTTTCCCACATAATAATTTTTCTCTTGACTATTGCTTATGTAGGAATTGATTCGCATGCAACAGTATCTTTCGCTAATGAATTGAGTGAATCTTATAAAAAGATAAAACCCATATCTGAAGATTATTTAAAAAAAATACCCGATGAAGAATACATTTTAGATAGTGGAGATACTATACAAATAAGAGTTTCTGAAGAAATTAATAAAATTGAAAGTCCAATTTTAATTAATGGTGATGGCACTGTATTTCTTCCAAACTTAAATAGAGTTTATGTAGCAGGACTAACAATTAATGAATTAAGCAGTATTTTAAATGATGCTTATAAGGAATTTATTTTAAACCCATCAGTACAAATTGAAATTATTTCTTATCGTCCAATAACTATTTTTATAGAAGGTGAAGTAAACAATCCTGGTAGAAAAGTTTTAGATGGAGCGTTGTCAGCTGAATCATTAAAGACTAGTTTCAATTCACCCTCACTGGAAGAACGTTTTGATTACGGTAACGAATTAAATTTTGCGAATAAGATAGATTCTATTAATTCATTTGAATTAAATACTAATTTCTATTTTCCAACCATCTTTGATGCAATTAGAAGCTCTGGAGGAATTACAGAATACTCAGACTTAAAGAGAGTTCTTATAGTAAGAAAAGATACTTTGAGTAATAATGGAGGATTTAAATCAACAGAATTAAATTTAGAGAAAAGCTTAACTTTTGAAGATGCATCTCAGAATATTAGAATACTAGATGGAGATAGAATAATAATGCAAAGGTTGTCTAAACCAAATCAGAGTAGCATTATAGATGCTATTGAATATGATCTAAACCCTAAGTTTATTAATGTTAGTGTTTTTGGAAGGGTGAATGCCCCTGGAAAAATTACCTTAACTAGAAAAAGCACATTGAACGATGCTATTACGATTTCAGGAGGCGCTAAAACACTTAGAGGAAAAATAAAGCTTATAAGTTTTGAAAATAATGGTGCAATTCAAAATAGAATAATAAATTACAAGAAAAGAAATTCTCGAGGATCAAAAAATAATCCATTTCTTAAAGAAGGAGATTTAATAATTATTGACAGTAGTTTTCTTAGCAATTCTAGCGAAGTAATTGCTGAACTAACATCTCCTTTTCAAGGATTATTCTCAACCTACGGATTAATTAAAGCAATTTCTGATTAAAATGAAACAAACTAATAATTATCAATCTAAAATACAAAATTCTTTAGACGAAAATGAAATTGATCTTAAACTAATTTTCAACATTCTATTTAGAAATAGATTATTAATTATTTCTTTAACTGGTTTATTTTTTATAATTTCTTGTCTTTATGCAATTTTAAAGCCAAGAACATGGGAAGGGCAATTTCAAATTGTATTAAATTCAGGGAATGAGAAAGGTTCATTTAATACACTTTTAACTAGAGGTATAGCCTCAAGATTAGGTTTAGCGAGATCAGATTCTAGCGATTTATTAACTCAGGTTGGGATTTTAAAGAGTCAATCAGTTTTAATGCCAATTTTTGATTTCGTCAATAATGAATCAAAAAAAATTGATTTAAGTCAAGATGATTTAATTTTTTCAAATTGGAAGAAAAACTTGAAAACAGATTTAGAGAAAGATACAAAAATACTTAACATTGTTTATCAAGATACAAATAAAGATATAATAATTCCCGTTTTAAAAATGATTTCACAAGAATACAAATTATATTCAGGTAGGAAGAGAAAAAAATCTTTAACTAAGACTAAGGATTACCTCAAAAGTCAAATTGAAATTTATAAAAATAAAAGCTTGAATTCACTTAAATCGGTTCAAGAATTTGCTAATGATCAAGATTTAACTTTGCTTGATATGGGTTCATTTAAATCATATAAATTAAAAGCTCAAGATCAAGATCAAGAACAGAAAAAGCCTATTTTCAGCAATATGGATATAGAAAACAAAAGAATTGAAGCTTCAAATCAAATAAGAATAATATCCAAACAAATTGAAAAAATTCAAGAATTAGAAAATAATCCACAACAACTTCAGTATTTTGGGTCAACCATTTCTGGTTTAAATGAACAGGGCTTACCTATTAAACTTGAGGCTATAGAGAGTGACTTAGCAAATTTAAGAAATATTTATACTGAAAAGGATCCAAAAATTAAGAGACTTTTAAAAAGAAGAGAAAATGCTATCAAACTGTTAAAAGAGAGATCTATTAATTATCTTAAAGCTAAGAGAAAATCTTTTGAAGCTCAAAAGGAATCTACACTAAGACCAAAAGGTGTGATATTAAAATATAAAAGTTTACTTAGAGAAGCGATTAGAGATGAAATGACCTTAATAAATCTTGAAGATCAAATGAAGGCAACAAGTCTAGAATCTGAAATCAAATCTGATCCATGGGAATTAATCACGAAGCCAACCTTAAATCAATTAGCTGTGGGACCAAACAAAAAAACAATTGGGATGGCTGGATTAATATCTGGTTTATTTATATCTAGCATTTTAGCAATTTGGAAAGAAAAAAAGTCTGGATTAATTTATGATAAAAAAGAATTAGAAAACATTACTAATACTAAAATAGTGAGGGAAATAAATATTAATTTCGGAAAGATTGAAGGGAATAAATATCAAGGTCCTTTAATTGAATTACTCAAAGATGAAACTAATTTAATAAATATTATTCCTACTACGAATATAAAAACTAATGATATAAAAATAATTAGAGAATATTTCGAATCAATTTCAGAGAATATACTCAACTTGAATATTAAAAACTTAAGCGATAATATTAAAGATTCAGAAAATATTTTCTTGGTTACAAATTTAAAATTATTAACTTACAGAGAAATATATGAGTTGAAAAACAGATTTCAATTACTAAATAAAGATTTAAAAGGGATAATACTTATTGACTAACAAATCCACTAAATTTTTAAGATTAATTAAAAATTTAATTATAATTTCTTCAATACTTTATCCTTTTTCAAATTTTTTATTTGCTCAAAGAGTAAGGTATAAATCATACATATCAAATAATAAAGATAAACTTATAGCAGAAATAAAATGGAAAACTGTAGATAAATATTTTTCTGAAAATAAAGTTATTTGGAATGAAAAAATTAATGAAGAAAATAGTAATAAATTAATCAAATGGGAAAAACTAAGAAATAACAATTTTGACAAAAATCATAATCAAAAAAAAGTAATAAGTAAAAAAAATCCTTTAATAAATTCATTAAATAGGTCTTTAGTTTTTGATAATGAAATTATAGGCCCAGATATAAGTTGGCTTGTTCCTCCTGGATTTAAATGGAATTCAAAATATAAATTTGATTCCTCAGTCAGAGGACATAATCGAAGACAAAAAAATGAACCTTTTTTAGGTTGGAACAATGGTGATGCTGTAGGTCAACAACACTTACAGTTAATAAATAATGAACAATCATCTATAGGAATTAACATTGGAATACGGAGTATGAAAGGTGGATCAAATATATCATCAGGAAGTAGCTCATTTGGAGAGGGTACGTCAGCAGGTTTCAGAATTGACAGAAAGCTATCCGATGATTCAGGCATTGCTTTTGGTGCAGAGCAGTTATTGCACTTCGATGGTTTAACGGATACTGGAAGAGATATTTACTTAACAATTTCAAAGGGTTGGTGGTCGGATATAAATGAAAATGGATTTCCTCTTGACATTGCCACTATTGGATTAGGTACAGGAAAGATGGCTGAAGGTAATGTGAAAGGATTTTGCTCTGATTTACTTGGCGGATCAGGTACTGAAATAAATCATCAAAGAAATTTATGTTGGTCACCGATTTTTGCATTATCAAGGGTTTATAATCACAAGCTCTCAACTTTTTTTGAATATAACAGTAAATGGTTTTTACTAGGCTCTTCAATATCTCCTTTCGAGACAATTCCATTAAGAGGTACTTTTGCAATTCAGTTATCTGACCATATTAATAATTATAAGCCAAACAACTTTAATGAATTGAAGTGGGTATTTAGATTAAGTTTAGGATTTTAGAAATAACTAAACTTTTCTCCATACAGCAAGCAACTTCCCCTGAAAAATAACATTATCTGGATTTAATTCAATAGGTTCATAAGCCGAATTAGCTGCCTCCAGGAAAATCTTATTATTTCTTTTGCAAAAATATTTTAAAGTAGTCCCCAAACCTGGAACTAAGGCGCTAACAATCATTCCATTTCTTAAAGAATATAAATCCTTTATTGGCTCCATCAGAACCATATCTCCATCGGCAATACATGCATCTATCATTGAGTCGCCATTTACTGTAAGAGCAAATACATCCTTTTTCTTTAGGATGTCAGAGACATCTAATTTTTCATTAACATCTAAATAAGTTTCTATGAGGCCTCCAGCTGCTACTGAACCCATAATTGGGACTCCCTCAAAAATTTCATCAACTATTTGCATAGTTCTAGCTTTCCCTTCTTGCCATGAAATATATCCTTTTTCTTGCAAATGTTTTAAGCGACTTTGAATAGGAGCTGGAGACTTTAATCCCATACCTTTCATCATTTGCCTTATTGATGGGCTATGTTGAAAGTTTTTCATATAGTCTTTTATCCATCCATACAGCTCATTTTGAGCATCAGTTAAATTCTTATCAAAAGAAGGTACCATAGAAACAAATGTACTCTAATACATTTGTACCTTTTTATTAATTAGTTTGCAAGTATTCCTATTGGAGAAAGCAAGATAAAAGTGCTTGTTGAGCATGTAATCTATTTTCTGCTTGTTCAAAAATTCTACTTTTTTTACTTTCAAATACTTCATCAGTTATCTCTTTGGATCTATATGCAGGAAGGCAATGCAGAATAATTGCATCTTTTTCAGCCTTACTTACTAAATCGTTATCAATAGAAAATCCAAGAAAGTCTTTATCTTTCACTTCTTTTTGATTTTCTTCCCCCATAGATGACCAAACATCTGTATATAAAACATTTGCTCCTTTTGCTGCATTAACGGGATCATGAGTAATTTTCAATAAATCCTTATTTTTATATATTTCGTATGCTTTTTTAATCACCAAAGAGTTAGGTTCATAACCTTTAGGACATGCAATTCTAACTTCGACCCCTAATAAAGCTCCATTCAAAATGAGAGAGTTAGCAACATTATTACCATCACCTATAAATGTCAAAACCACGTTTTTAAAATCATTAAATTCCTCTTTAATTGTCATGTAATCAGCCATTGCTTGGCAAGGATGTTCTATATCTGTAAGGGCGTTAATAACTGGTTTAGAAGACCATTTTGCATACTCTTCCAAATCAGATTGTTTAAAGGTTCTTATCGCAAGAACATCACAATATCTACTTAGAACTCTGGCAGTATCTTTAATTGGTTCGCCTCTTCCTATTTGTGATGTTGTGGGATTGAGGTCAATAGTGGTTCCACCCAGCCTAGTCATCGCAACTTGAAAACTCACTCTTGTGCGCGTTGATGATTTATCAAAAATTAATCCTAAAACTTTTTTGTTATGGTCAATATTTATTTTTTTATTTTTAAAGTTTTCTGCAAGATCTAAAATATGGCATAATTCCTCAGTTAATAAATCTAAGCTTGAAAGAAAATTATTTTTAGCAAGCTTGATAGGTTTTATCATAAATATTTTTAATAGACTCTAGATTCTACTATGTAGGCATTTTTGTTTCTGCAAGCAAATTTTTGAGGTCTTCACCTTCAATAACTTCTTCTTGAAGAATTTTTTGAGAAATCGATTCTAGTAATGGTAAGTTATTCCTCAAGATATTTAATGCTGTCTCATGAGCGTTGTCGACTAAGTCTCTTACTTCTTTATCTATTGCTTGGGCAGTAGCATCACTAACAGATCTTCTTGGATTATTACCATTCCCTAGAAACTGTCCACCCCCTTGTTTATCGTAAGCAAGAGGTCCAAGGATATCGCTCATTCCAAAAGTACCAACCATTTGTTCTGCTATATCAGTTGCTCTTTGAAGATCATTAGAAGCACCTGTAGTTATTTTTCCGAAAACTACTTCTTCAGCAGAGCGACCACCTAAAAGAGTTGCTATTTGACCTTTCAATTCGTCTTTTGAATTAAGGAATCTTTCTTCAGTTGGAAGTTGAAGTGTATATCCTAGCGCACTCATACCTCTTGGAACAATTGAAATCTTAGCAACTTTTGATCCTCCTGGCATTAGATGTCCAACAATTGCATGTCCTACTTCGTGATAAGCAACAACTTTCTTCTCATCATCTTGGAGAACTCTACTTTTTTTCTCTAGACCGGCTACAACCCTTTCAATAGCTTCACTCAAATCTTGTTGCTCAACACTTTTTCTTTTGGCTCTAGCAGCTAACAAAGCAGCTTCATTAACCATATTTGCTAAATCAGCCCCTGCAAATCCACTTGTGGCTTGTGCGATGGAATCTAAATCTATCGAATCTGATAATTTTACTTTTTTAGTATAAATTTCTAGAATTGTTTTTCTACCAGATAAATCAGGTCTGTCAACTAAAACCTGCCTGTCAAATCTACCAGGTCTTAACAATGCTGCGTCGAGAACTTCTGGTTGGTTTGTTGCAGCCAGAACTATTACGGGTTTATCAGCTGAAGCAAACCCATCCATTTCTGTAAGAAGCTGATTTAAGGTTTGCTCTCTTTCATCATTACCTCCAACAACACCCATTGACCCAGAACGACTCTTTCCAATGGCATCTAATTCATCTATAAAAATAATACAAGGAGCTTTCTTCTTCGCTTGTTCAAATAAATCTCTTACTCTTGCAGCACCTGCTCCAACAAATAATTCTACAAATTCTGAACCTGAAATAATAAAGAAAGGAACCTCTGCTTCTCCAGCAACTGCTTTGGAAAGTAGAGTTTTTCCTGTTCCTGGAGGACCAACTAAAAGAACCCCTTTAGGGATTCTTGCACCAATATCAGTATATCGTTCCGGTTTTTTTAAAAAATCAACTATTTCAGTCAATTCATCTTTCGCTTCATCAACACCAGCAACATCGTCAAAAGTTACTTTTGATTCGTCGTCAGGGACATAAACTTTAGCCTTACTTTTAGTAAAGCTCAATGCACCTTGAGCGCCGCCTCCACCCATACTCCTCCTTGCAAAGAATTGCAGAACTAAAATAAAAATTAAAGGAGGAACTACCCAGCTAAGAACTGTCGAGAAGAAATTTGGTTTTTTAGGTGGAGCTGCCGCAAATTCGACCCCTTTGCTTTCCAACCTTTGAGGTAAATCCATATCAAAAATTGGAGTCGTTGCCAATACCGAAGGAGCACCTTCTTCTGCTCCATTTAATTCATATCTAATCTGTTCTTGTGTGATATAAGCTCTCTTAACTTCACCATCATTAACTTGATCAATAAATAAAGAGTAAGGAACTCTAGGTATTTGCATATTTTGATTAGGGAACAAGCTACTGAATAAGAGTAGTGCTCCTACTCCAATTAAAATAATATTTACTATTCCAAATCTTCTATTAGGTTGATTATCGTCTTGTCTTATTGGCATAGTTATCATAGGTTGTGGATTTATTATAAACTAAACGAACGAGTTCCGTACCTGTATAACTTTTTTTGGGTAAGAACCGTACGGTATTTTAATCAAAAACCACTTCCAAATCCAAATTAATTAAATACTACTCTTCACAAAAATATCTTCGCCGATAAAACTAACTTCAGTTTCTTTTAAATTAAAAACTTCATCCATATCTGTAAATTCAAAATCATAGAAGGGATTCATGCTACTTACACCTCCTAATATCTTTGGTGCAATAAAAGTCATTAGTTCTTGAATACAACCTGCTTTCATAGCTGAAGTTGCTAGCTTAGGTCCACATTCCCATAAAACATTATTACAACCTTTTTTTGCTAGTAAATTTGATAGTAATATAGGATTACTAGAGGATACTTCTTCAATCTCTACCTCCCCCGGGATTCTCTTAAGGAACTTTTTATCTGCAGTTGAAGCGTCATATACAACAAGGGTTTTAGCTAAATTACAATCCCATAAATTGGATTTTTCTGGCAGATTTAAAGTTTTTGTGAACACTACTCTTAAAGGTTCAGGCTTTCTTATACCTCGAGTAGTTAGAAGAGGATCATCTTTTCTTAGTGTGTTACCCCCAATAATTATTGCGTCAAAGCAAGCTCTAAAAGAGTGAACTAATGATCTTGATTCTTTATTTGTAATCCATTTACTTTTACCATTTTTCAGACCAACCCTTCCATCCATACTCATGGCCCATTTCATTACCCCAAAAGCGCTATCGGTTATATTCCTATGAATAAAAGACTTATTTAAGTCTAGAGATTCTTTCTCACATAATCCTAGATGAACTTTAATCCCAGCATCTTTAAGTAATTTAATACCTTTCCCTGAAACTCTTTTATCGGGATCTTTAATAGAAACAAATACTTTATTTATTCCAAAAGAAATTATTTTATCAACACATGGAGGAGTTTTACCTTGATGACAACAAGGTTCTAGATTCACATATATTGTCCCACCTCTTGCATCTTTTTTTAAATTATTGAAAGCCATTGCTTCTGCATGAGGCATTCCTGATTTTGAATGGAATCCTTCTGAGATAAGATTTCCATTTTTATCTAAGATTACTGCTCCAACCATTGGATTAGGACTTGTTCTTCCTTTACCTAAAGAAGCCAAATAGATAGCTCTTTTCATCCATTTGATGTCAATAACATAGTTAGCAATCATCTATATAATAAGTTATTAATCTAATGATCTCCATTCTTTAACTACGAAAGGAGGAACGGGTAACTCTGAAAATACGCCTGATAACGATAATCTGAGAGGTCTATTTTTATCAATATTATTTATTAGTTCATTCAAATCAAATTCCGCAGCAGCTTGTCTTCCATCGTTAGCTAATTCAGTATTTAGTAATGTTTTATCATTTAATAACCACTGTTTTCTTCCAGAATCCACCTGTAAATTTGTTGGGTGATCAATCCTAAGATTACCAGGATATCCAATTACCCTTAATATTAATTTATCTTCAAATAATGGCGATTTATACGCTACTAGTTGCCATGTTTCAAAATCTAGATCTCTTAAGAACTCACTACTAGCGTTTAATAACTCTCCATTAATTTCTGTTTCTGCTATTTCTGCAAAAGCCTTGGGGGGGGTAAAAACTAGAGAAATTAATATGACAATAGGTAGTAATCCCTTAAAAAAAATATTTTTATTTAATTTTGAAATTTTCATCATTTTCAGAATCCATAAGGGTGTCTAAAGTAACTGCTGTTCTAACAAGAGCTTGATATCTTTTTATAATTTTACGATTTTTTTCTATAACTCGGGATAAATTCGCAGTATCTTTATCAGAAAAATTCGTTGTTAAATCACGAGAGTCCTCCTCAATTAACTCAAAATGACTTTCTTTGTTAATTAGAGTTAACAATATTTCGTGTAAACGCTTTCTCCTGTCTGACAAGTAATTTATAGTTATTATTTTATAAATACTAGGATAGATTAATAAAACATTCAAATCAATAATACTATTCCTTTTAAATATTTATGACTCAGATAAAAAGAAAAATTCATGTAATAGGAATTAATTCTTTTGAATTTAATGAGTTACCTTTGAAATTACAAAAATTATTTATAAAAACAGAAAATATTGCAGTTCCAGATTCATATTTTACCGATATTAAATTATGGGGCCAAATTAATACAAAAAAAGAAAAATTATTTTTCGCTAGCAGAAGTGACAATAAACTAATTAATTGGCTTAAATCTCAAAAAACCGACGTCATTTTATTTTCTAGGGGTGATCCACTTTGGTTTGGTATTGGAAGAATACTTCTAGAAAACTTTTCAAAAGAAGAATTAAGTTTTTATCCATCAAATACATGTGCCCAACTTGCATTTAACAAACTAAAAATATCTTGGCAAGAAGCTATATATGTAAGTATTCATGGAAGAGATTCAACTAAATTGATTGAGGCCCTAAAATCAAAACCATCTAGTTTAGCGATAATTACAGATTCAAATAACAAGGGTTTAGAAATAATTCAAAATAATTTATTAGAGTTAAATCTAAATAATCTTTATGACCTTTGGATTTGTGAGGAAATAGGTTTTGAAAATGAAAAGATTAGAAAATTTAACCCAAAAGAAAAATTACCATCGGATATTTCTAACTTGAATATTGCTGTTCTAGTGAAAAGAGAAAAAGATCTTCAAGGAAAAGCAAATCATTTATTTGGATTTGAAGATGATACTTTTAAAACTTTTGAAGACAGACCAAATTTATTAACAAAAAGGGAAGTTAGAATTCAAATTTTGGCTGATTTAGAGTTGCCAGAAAATGGCACAATTTGGGATATTGGAGCAGGTTGCGGCTCCATTGGTTTAGAAGCATTAAAATTAAGGCCTAATTTAAAATTATTTTGTATTGATAAAAGAATTGGCTCAAAAGAGTTAATCTCAGAAAATGCAAGAAGATTAGGAGTTGCCCCTAAAGATATTTTTGAAGATGATATAAATAATTTATTTAATTCCAATAATATTAATTCTTTGAGAGAGGCTAAGAGAATAATTATTGGTGGCTGTGATAAAAAGACTAAGCTTCGAATTATTAATGAATTGTCTAAAGATATGAATTGTGGAGATATTGTCGCTATTCCTATAATTGATATTCAAACAATTAAAGATCTAAGAGAGACTTTTAAAGAAAATAATTTTGAAGTAAGTTTAAATCTTATCCAGACCTATAAAAGCTTAAGTATTTCAGATGGAATAAGAATGGATCCTAATAATCCTGTATTTCTGCTCAGAGGAAGAAAACTAGTTTGACTTAGATTACTTATTAGGTTTACCAACATGAGGCAAACCCCAACCTAATTTATTTCTTAATACTTGAAAAAACTCATGATCTTCAAGCCTTATAAACTTAACCGAATGTTTACTTTTTCTTATTAGAACCCTATCTTCAGGCCAAACGTAACAACCTGCATTTCCATCAACCACCATAACTAACCTTTCAGGAGTAGCAGGGAAAACAGTAACTGGTTCCGAATCATTGAAAACCAAAGCCCTAGAAGCTAATGAATGTGGAGCGATTGGAGTTAATTGAACTACTGGGCAATCGGGTGTAATAACAGGCCCCCCCGCGCTTAAAGAATAAGCTGTTGAGCCAGTTGGAGTAGAAAGGATAACCCCATCTGCAGATATATCGACTGGAGCATGTCTACCTATGGAGATTTCAAAATGACACATGCTCGTCAGAGGTTCTCTATGAAGGGCCATTTCGTTCAAACAAAGAGATTCCCATCTTCTTTGCTCATTTCTCATTACGCTAATAATTAAACTTTTTCTTTCTTCTATATCCCAATTACCGATAATAAGTTTATCAATTGCTTCCTCTAGATTCGAAAGATATGCTTCCGCAAGAAAACCTAAATGCCCAGTGTTTATTGTAAGGATTGGAATTTTTGCAGGAGCTGTCTGTCGCGCAGCAGAAAGTACTGTTCCATCTCCACCAAGAACAATCGCAAACTCCATAGAGGAATCGAACCCTTCTGGCACACAATTCGAATATCCTAATGGACGCACGTGTTGATCAGGATTGGCAAAGCCAACCATACCTCCAGAACTACTTACTCTTACAACTTCATAATTGGATTTTTCCAATTTTTTTTGAACGGAAATTGCAGTTTGAACAGCGAGTTCTTTACCATCATTGACGATTAGTCCAGCTTTACGTACCAATCGATAAATTTAAAACTAATAGTATTTTAAACTAATTTGATAAAGAAACCTAATTTAAAATACTAATCATATTAAAACTGTTTTAAGAATCTGAGATCATTAGTATAGAACCTTCTTATATCATCAATCTGATGTCTCACCATACAGAATCTCTCTACACCTAATCCAGCTGCAAATCCAGTCCATTTCTCAGAATCAATTCCTAATTTTTCTAGAACCTTTGGATCTACCATCCCACAACCCATTACTTCTAACCATTTACCTTTCCATTGAACATCAACTTCTGCAGAAGGTTCAGTAAAAGGGAAATAACTAGCCCTAAATCTTACAGGAATATCTCCAAAAAAAGTTTTTAAAAAAGTAAGTACAGTTCCTCTTAAATGACTAAAATTGATATCTTGATCGATGCATAAAACCTCTACTTGATTAAAAACAGGGGAGTGAGTAGCGTCTACAGCATCTCTTCTGTAAACTCTTCCTGGGGCAATAATTCTTACTGGAGGTGGATTATTTTCAAGATATCTAATCTGCACAGGTGATGTATGAGTTCTTAGTAGACGATTTTCATCTAAATAAAAAGTATCCTGCATATCTCGAGCTGGATGATTTTTAGGTATGTTAAGTGACTCAAAATTATAAAAATCACTCTCTATCTCAGGGCCATTCTCTACTGAGTATCCTAATCCGCAAAAAATATCTATGATCTCATCTTGAGTTGAAATTAAGGGGTGCTTATTACCAGGGAGGGTTCCTGTGGAAGGAATTGTAACATCAATTTTTTCATCTTCGATCTGTTTATCAATAGCTTCACTAATAAGTTGATTTTTTCTTTTAGTTATTAAATCTTGCAAGTTTATCTTTATCAAGTTTGCCTTCTGTCCAATAATTGGTCTATCAACAGAAGATAATTTGCCCATAGTTTTCAATATTATTGATAATTCTCCTTTTTTTCCTAATAAAGAGACTCTTAATTGGTCCAATTCAGAATCACTATTCGCATTTTTTATATTTTCATTTGCTAAGAGAGAGAGATTATTTAGTTTACCCTCAATTTGGCTTAATGATTCAATTTGACTCACTGATATAGTAAAAATAGATATAGTTTTATCTTACTTAAATATTGTCCATAATAAAATGTATTGATTAATGAAATCATTAAATATTTTAATAAGTAATGACGATGGGGTTTTTGCTGAGGGAATAAGAGCTTTAGCTAAATCTGCATTAAAAAAAGGGCATAAAGTAACTGTAGTATGTCCTGACCAAGAAAGATCGGCGACTGGTCATGGCCTCACTTTGCAGTCACCTTTGAGAGTTGAAAGAGCAGATGAATTATTTGATAAAGGTATTAAAGCTTGGGGTTGTTCAGGGACCCCTGCTGATTGCGTTAAACTCGCACTATCAGAATTATTAGATAGAAAACCTGACTTAGTTCTTTCTGGAATAAATCATGGCCCAAATTTAGGAACAGACATTTTTTGTTCTGGAACAGTAGCTGCAGCTATGGAAGGTACTTTAGAAAATGTTCCATCAATGGCAATTAGTGTTGCGAGTTTTAAATGGAAAAACTTTGAATTTGCTAGTGAAATTGCAATGAATATTGCTGAACAAGCAATAAAGGATAGTTGGCCAAAGTCTCTTCTTTTGAACTTGAACATACCTCCGTGTGAAAGAAATAAAATAAAAGAATTATCCTGGACAAGATTATCAATCCGAAAATATAAAAACCAATTTTCTAAAAGGGAAGATCCAAGAGGCGATGATTATTATTGGTTAGCAGGTGAGGCTGTTTTAGATCTGAAATCAAAAGGTGATGGTCCCAAGAATTGGCCTAGTGATGTCTCTCAAATACAAGAAAATAAAATTTCTCTTACACCTGTAGAACCAGACTTGTTTTGGAGAGGAGGTTTAGACGTGTTACCAAAAATCAATACTTCATTTATAAATGCTTCTTAGCAACCATAAAGAGAAGCAAAGTCCAAAAAAATGAGCGGCGATAACTTGTGTATTACTTAGTACTGATAAAATTTCAAGACCAGTAATAGGAATATCAGAAGACGCCGTAATAAGTTGACCAGTTGTTTGAGAGGAAGCCTGTATAAAAAGTGCACCCATAAGTGCTTGATATCCAATTAAGCCAAACAAAATTCCTAACAAATCATTTATTAAGCCTCTTTTTATTAATTTGCTTGTTTGCCCTCTAGAGGGTCTAGCATTACTTGCAATTGCTCTGCCAGTTCTGACTATTAACCAACCTTGCCACAAACTAAAAAGTAGTAAAATTAAAGAAATTGTTGTTAGTGATAGACCCGGAGTCAAACTTAGCTGTCCTTCGCTTTTATTTACAACATTTGAAAAAAGCAAAACAGCTGTTACTACAACACCTAAAATGGATTGAATCCAAAAGCGTATCCAGCCAATGCGCCGCATTCCAAATGAAAGCGACTGAAAATCAATTTTGTCAGACATTCATTTGATTGAATAACTATGATCTATTCAAATTTGCCATCAAAATCATAAAATTGCACGTTATATTGTGATCTCTTTAATATCACCATCTGAAGTTAAGCAGCCCACCTCAATCGCTATTGGTAGTTTTGATGGTCTACACGCGGGGCATAGAAAATTAATAGAAAGTGTTGTTAAAGAAAATGATTACACACCCACAATTGCAAGCTTTTGGCCACATCCAAGAGAAGTATTATACGGGGAAACTCGTCTTAGACTTGATCTACCAGAGGAAAAGCTCCCTATCCTTGAAGATCTTGGTATAGAGCAATTGGTTCTAATTCCCTTTGATAAGAAACTTTCTAAATTAAGCGCTGAGAACTTTATTAAAAATATTTTGATCAATCAATTACAAGCAAAAAGTATTTCAGTAGGGGCTAATTTTAGATTTGGCTTTAAAAGAAGTGGAGATATTAATACAATTAAACTTGCTACTAAAGATTTGGATATAAAACTAAAAATCATTTCAATTTTAGAGGATAATGAAGGAAGAATTAGCAGCAGCAGAGTAAGAGATTTATTACAAAAAAGTGATTTAAAGAATGCTTTTAAAATACTTAATAGGCCATATAGTTTTAAAGGGAAAGTTGTTAAAGGAAAAGGTATTGGAAAGAGCCTAGGGTTCCCTACCGCAAATCTTGAAATAGATGGAAGAAAATTTTTACCTGGTGAAGGAGTCTATGCAGCATGGTCTACCATAAATAATTCTTCCAATAAAATTGCCTCTGTTATGAATCTTGGTTCTCAACCAACTATTGATCCTCTCTTGCCATCTGCTGTTGAAGTTCATTTAATTAATAAAGATATTAACCTCTATGGGCTAAATTTATCAGTAGAACCTGTTGAGAAGATAAGATCTCAAATCAAGTTTCAAAATATTGATCAACTCTCTAATCAAATTACAAAAGACAGAGAAAATGCATTAAAAATTCTTTGTAAGCATAATAAATAAATTTCTATATGAAAAACCCAAACATAATTCAACCTGAAGATTTACGAATATCTCAAATTATTGACGCTAATCTGGATAGAGCAAGAGAAGGTCTGAGGGTTTTAGAGGACTGGGCCAGATTTGGCTTGGGAAATGAAGATTTTGTTATAAGAATAAAAAACTTTCGACAAATATTAGGTAAAAATCATTTAGAAATTTATAAATTATCAAGAAACCATATTGAAGATCAATGCAAAGGGTTATCTCATGTTGAACAAATCAACAGGAATAGTGCCTCTAAAATAATAAGTTCTAATTCTGCAAGGGTTCAAGAAGCTCTAAGAGTTATTGAAGAATTTTCGAGGATGCATAATAGTAAACTCTCTAAAATAGCTTCCGAGATTAGATATGAAATTTACACTTTAGAAATTGAACTATTAAATTTCAATACTCGTAAGAGAGCACAATTAATAATTAGAAAAAACAATTTATATTCCATAACAGACCAAAGAGAAAACTTATTAGAAATAATTGAAAAAATATTGTTAGGAGGGGTAAAAATAATTCAGCATAGATTTAAAGAAGGTAATGATAAAGACCATCTCAAAGAGGCAATTGAAATAAATAACTTATGTAAGAAATATAATTCTTTGTTCATCGTTAATGACAGATTAGATATAGCACTGGCATCAAATGCCGATGGTGTTCATCTTGGTCAAGACGACCTAGATATAAAAACTGCAAGGAAATTACTTGGTGCCTCAAAAATCATTGGAGTTTCAGCCAACAATTCAACTGATATCAATAAGGCTGTAAAAGATGAATGCGATTACATTGGAGTCGGGCCAGTTTTCCCAACCTTAACAAAGAAGAATAAAGAATCTCTCGGTGTAGAAAAAATTAAGGCCTTAACAAAAGATCTTAATATTCCTTGTTTTGCCATAGGAGGAATTCATAAATTAAATATCTCTTCTCTAAAAAATCATGGGATTTGTAAGGTTGCAATAGTTTCTGGGCTGCTAAATTCGGAAGATCCAAAAGAGGAAGCTATGATTATTATAAAAGAATTATCCCATGAAAATTAGTGTTAACGGTAAAGAAGAAAAAATAGAACTAGGAAATGAAAAGGCTTTACTTTCAAGCACTTTAGAATTCCTAGGGTATAAGCAAAATACTGTGGTGGTTGAAGTAAATGACTTAATTATTAACTCGAAAAAATGGGAGAGTGAAATACTTAAAGAAGGAGACAAGTTAGAAATCGTATCTATTGTTGGAGGCGGATAATTTACTAAATTGTAGAAATTCCGAAATCTTCATACTTTTTTAACTTTAAGCTTGAAACAATAACCCAATTTTTAATTTTTTCATTTTATATTCTTATTACTTCATCCAGAAAATGAGAGAAAACTCAAATCAAAATTCAAGATCTTTGAAATGGGAGCCGAATGGTGAATTAGCCCAAAAAGATTTATCCGAATTAATCGAAAGATTAAAAAATGTAGAAGGTGATGATACTTCTTCAGAATTATCAAGATTAGGTACCAAATCGAACATAATAAATTAATTTTGTTACTTAGAGCTTGCTTTTAGAGAAATTTATATCAAATTATAATTACTGCAGATTAAATAAATGACCAAAAGATATCCAGAGTGGGTAAACACAAGTGTTGTTGTTAAGGCTATAAAAATGCGAGAAGAAGGAATACTTTCTAAACAACTAAATTTATGGATAGAGAATTTATTAGAAATCGAAAAAAATAATTAACCTTTAAGAAATCCTTTTTATAATTCTTAGCGCAGCCATTGCCGCTCCAAAACCATTGTCTATATTCATAACCGATATCCCTGGAGCGCAACTTGATAACATACTATTTAATGCAGTTTCTCCATTTTTACTAACTCCATAACCTACTGAAATCGGTACAGCTATTATGGGTTGAGGTAATAAGCCTCCAATGACAGTTGCTAGAGCTCCTTCCATTCCCGCACAAACTATAAGAACATCAAATTTATTAATTTCCTCTATTTCTCTAAATAAACGATGAAGTCCTGCTACTCCAACATCTATAAAAGATTGACAGCGCACTCCATAGATTTCAAGGGATAATTTAGCTTCAAGTGTTACAGCTAAATCACTAGAACCTCCTGAGATTATTGCAACTTTTTTTTCAGTAGAGATTTTTTTAATATTCTCCCCAATTCTGAGACAATTTGCTTCTTCATAGAATATTGCATCTTCATACATATCTAATAAATGTGTAGCTTTTTCTTTATCAATACGCGTAATAAAAACTACTTCTTTTTTTTCTAAGACTTCTTTAGACACTCTCTTTAATTGATCTATACTTTTATCTGCACCCCAAATCGCTTCAATAAGTCCAATTCTTTCTCTTCTCTGAAAGTCAAACCTAATATCTAAATTCATCCTTGTTTAACTAACTCTCCTTCATAAATTAATTCAAAAGGATTAACATTTGTATTCAAAGATGTTTTAACGTTTTCTTCAAATTTTTCTTGCACCTCATTTACTTCATTCATTGATATACTTTTCCATAGTTT
>QCGM01000016.1:0-33637 GCA_003279925.1 Prochlorococcus sp. AG-388-B05 | reverse complement strand
GAAATTCAATCTATTTGCAATATCTGAATATGAATAAAAATAATTTAACCAGTCAACAGTTAAAAGATTTAGAATCTTTATTTGAATTGGTTAGTGATCGCCAATTAAAAGATTTTGGAAACATCAGTGCTAGCAACAAGTCAGATGGTTCGTTAATCACAAGTTGTGATTTATGGAGCGATAAAACGATAGTAGAGGCTCTATCTAAAATTGCTCCAAATGAAGGGGTTCTAAGTGAAGAGGGAGGAAAGTTAGTTCCTAATACAAATGCTTATTGGATAGTAGATCCTCTTGATGGGACGACAAATTTTGCAGCAGGAATTCCATATTGGTCTATTTCGGTAGCAAGATTTGTAGATGGTGCCCCTCAATCCTCTTTTTTAATCATTCCTACATTAAAGAAAAAATTTGTAGCAATCAAAGGAGAAGGTGTTTGGCTTAACAACAAGAAAATTGAGGTTAATAATAATAATCAAAAAAGTGAATGCGTATCTTTATGCAGTAGATCTATTAAAATTTTACAAAAAAATCCTAATTCTATATTTCCTGGAAAAATAAGACTTCTTGGTGTATCCAGTTTAAATTTAACAAGCGTTGCAATGGGACAAACTTTTGGAGCAATAGAATCGACTCCTAAAATATGGGACATCGCGGCAGCATGGCTATTACTTGAGGAGCTAAATTGTTCAATTGAATGGTTAGAAATGAACCCCATGCATTTAACTGCAAAACAAGATTTACAAGATACTAATTTCCCCTTAATTGCCTCTAGAACAAAAGAAAAAATGAAAGTACTAAGACCATGGGGTAATTTATTATTGGAAAATTAGTTGCATCATAAATATATAAAAGACTTGAAAAATATCCCTATTGGATACAATAAAAAAGATTTGGGATAAGTATTTGAAGAGAATTAATATGCAGCGCAGTACAACATGGATTATTAAAAGTTTATGGGGAGCTTGTGAAAGATGGAGTAAGTCGGATTGTATTGATTTAAGCGCTGCTTTTGCTTATTACACTCTTCAGTCATTCTTTCCAATACTCCTTATTTCTCTTTCAATAGCTTCTTGGTTTCTAGGTAAACAAGATGGTTTAGATCAACAAATAATATCTGTTGCCGCTCAAATTTTACCTCCATCGGTTGTTGAATTAGTTGAAACAACATTATTTAAATTAATTGACCAAGGCTTTGGAGCAGGTATTTTAGGAGCTATGTTTTTACTATTTACTGCTGGCAACGCTTACTTATCACTTCAAAGAGGTTCAGATAGGCTTTGGGAAGACGAGCTACCTTCAAGAAGAATAAACTCTGCCTGGCAAGAACAAGCATCAAGATTTCTTAGGAACAGAATTGAAGCTTTCTTAGTAGTATTTTTTATAGGGTTTTTAATGGTATTAGATCAAATCAGTGCAAACCTCAGAATGATTCCAACTACTGTTTTAGAAAAAATATCAAATTCTAGTAATTTCATATCTGAATTCATTATAAAATTACCACTCTTACAAGTTGGTCAATTTGCTTTGCCACTGGTAGGATTTTCATTAATGGCTTTATTACTTCAAGCACTATTGCCTAGTAGAAAAGTTCCTTTAAAACCACTAATCCCTGGTTCAATTCTGATTGGAATTGGGCTTACTACTCTTAATCTAGCAGTTAGTAAAAGTATTCTTTCTCTTGGGACAAGGTTTCAAGCATATGGTTTTATTGGAGGTTTTTTAGTACTAACTTTATGGGTTTGGCTATTAGGCGTTGTTTTATATTTTGGACAATGTTGGAGTGTGGTTATAGCTAGTATGTCTTTAACAAGCAGGAGAAGAAAAAATTAATTCTAAAAGAATCACATGTTTCCTTTTCTAAAATGAACAAAAGTTTATTCACCTACTCTTTAATTTTTTTAATATTAAGTTCACTTTTTGGATTTAACTTTTTGTTAAATCTTATCGGAAATCTTTTATTGCTTATATTTTTAATTCCTATTTTAATACTTGCTGTTTTATTGATAAGTTTTAATTCCTTAAAGTCAAAAGTAAATACTTGTAAGCAATGTGGCACTGTGACTTTAGGAATTGATAATACCTGCATGAATTGTGGTGCAGATTTAGAAAATACAAATTCAAAAAGCTCTGCAATTTTGAAAAAACCCAGCGAAGCTACAATTGAAGTAAAAGCAGAAGAAGTTAAATAATTGTACTTAAATATTTCTTGAAAAAAATTTAGCCAATTCCAATTTGTCTTAAAATACTTTGTCCTGTAATCAATTCTGTACCTAAACCTATCAATATTCCCATCATTGCCATCCTTCCGTTCCAAGTTTCTGCAAAGTTGACAAAACCAAATCTTGGTTGATTATCCTCATTCATAATGATTTATTAGAGAAAGTAATTGTATTTTAGCGTTTGAAGGTTGAATTTATGTAAAAATTCATGATTTATCTAACATGTCTTATTCCATCAACTGGCTTGTACTCATCTCCAGTTAATTCTTCATATATTATCGATGGCAAACCTGTTTCAAACATAGTTTGGAGCGCTTCTTTAAGCATTGGGTTCCAACCTCCAGTGCTTACTTTTCCATGTCTTACAGTCCAATCCCAAGTTCCTTGTAGATCTCTTGGCATTCTTCCCTCTCTATCTCTCCTGGCAACTAAATCCAGAGACTCCACTATTCCAACTATTACTGGATTTTTTCCATAAGAGGGAGTTAAACTCAATTCAAGTCTAACAGGATCTTCTTTAACCATTTTAAGACGGAACCTAGGCGGTAACTTAAGTGATCTAATAACTCCGGCGACAATCTTTGTTCTTAATTCCAAATTTTTATCCTTATAAATGTGCTTAATGAATTTAATCGGTTGTAGTTCCCTTTTCTTCCAGAGTTGAATCTGTATCGTTAGAAAACCTTACTGTAAGTAATTCTTCTTGAGTTATATTTCCAGATTTATCAAGAAGTTCAGGATGAATAGTATATTTCTTTTGTTGGATATTTGTTTGGTAGGATCGATTTGGTTGTTTATCAAGTGCCCCCCAACCATTTGACATTACTTTAAAAGCTTTCCAAACTAAATAGGTTAGAGCAGCTGAATAAACTATTGGAAATAAGAAAGACATTTAGTGTATTAATCTATTATTACTTATGAACTATAATAGCTCGAAAAAAATAAATTTAGCTAATTTAAAGAAACATATTCTTCTATTTGCCAAATAATTTTAGCGATTTATGTAATTTTCACTAACATAAAATAATAAATTATTAACGAATGTTTTCAAAGACAATCACAAAAAGAAAATTTATAAAATTCTCTTTTAAAAAACTATTCTTCCTATCCTCTTTAACACTTAGCCTAATTAATAAATCAAATGTAATATCTCAGCCCCTAGTAAATCAAAATCTTAATGAAGAATCTAAAATTTCAAATATATCTTTCATAACAAAAGCAGTAAAGAAAACAGGGGCTTCAGTAGTAACTATTGACACTCAACGATTTGTTGAAAATAGACAATTTTCTAGAGATTCAAGAATATTCTTAGATCCATATTTTGAAAGATTCTTCGGCTTTCAATTACCTCCTGAAAATCAACCACGAATAGAACAGAGCCAAGGAAGCGGCTTTATATTTGGAGATGGTCTCGTAATGACTAATGCACATGTTGTTAATAGATCACAAAAGTTAATAGTTGGTTTATCAAATGGAAAAAAATATAAAGGGAAGTTAATAGGACAAGATTTACTTACTGATTTAGCTGTTATCAAGCTTGAAGGGAAAGGACCATGGCCAAAAGCAAAGTTAGGTGATTCAACAAAAATTGAAGTTGGTGATTGGGCAATAGCTGTTGGTAATCCTTTTGGACTAGAAAATACAGTAACCCTAGGAATAATTAGTAACTTAAATAGAAATGTCTCACAATTAGGAATATATGATAAAAAGTTTGAATTAATTCAGACAGATGCGGCAATAAACCCTGGCAATTCCGGGGGTCCATTATTAAATAGCAAGGGAGAAGTGATTGGAATTAATACTCTTATTAGATCAGGCCCTGGAGCAGGCTTAAGTTTTGCAATCCCAATAAATAAAGCTAAAGATATCGCTTCGCAACTAATAAAAAATGGAAAAGTTATACATCCAATGATTGGAATCAACCTAATAGACGAAAATTATTTTGAGACGAATGACAGTATTGTAAAAGTAGGATACGTTGTCCCAAATAGCCCTGCTGCGAAGAGTGGAATCCTTATTAACGACATAATCCTAAAAGTGGGGAAAACAAATATTAATAATTCTTCAGATGTTATCAATGAAATAAGTAACAACGGAATTAATAAATTTATAAATATAACCTTAAAAAGAAAAAATAAAATTATTAAATTAAAAGTTAAACCTATAGATATTACTAATTTAACAAAATAAAAATTTTTTAACTTTTATCGTCTCTGAGTATTTCTACACATTGAGAGATACAAATACCGTCAGAAATATCACAACTAGAAATACACTCAAAATAACTTTCTACTGGATCAGAAGTAACATATTTACTTTCTTTTAAATCATACTTTTTCATAGTATTCTCAATAAAACAAATTCGTAATTATTACATTAATCAAAGTTATGAAGTCTGTAAAGAAAAATAAGTGATCTTGCCTAGAGGATTGTAAAGTTTTCTAAAAGCTAGCCATCAAAACTAAAAAGAAAAAGAATAAAATATTTCAAAGATAAACTTAAACAGTTATTTTGTACTTCTTTTCTTCTCTAAAAAATATTCATAATTACCATTAAAAGATAATAATTTAGAGTCTTTAATTTCAATAATTCTATTTGCAACTTTAGAAATAAAATATCTATCATGCGAAATAATAAATACTGTTCCCTTATAATTATTTATTGCTAGTTCCAAATTCTCCTTCGATTGTAAATCTAAATGATTTGTAGGTTCATCAAGAAGTAAAAAATTGCTTGGATTCATTATCATCAAAGCCAATGCTAATCTAGCTTTTTCGCCACCACTAAGTTGTTGAACATGTTTAAAAACAGCATCATTATGAAAGCCAAAACTTCCTAAAAATGTCCTTACTTTTTGTTGAGACCAATCTGGTGCTTTTGAATATATTAAATCAATAACCTGTTTCTCAACAGCAAGTGCTGCAGCCTGATTTTGCTCATAATAACTTGTAATTATATTATGTTTACCTAAATTAACTTCTCCTATTTCAGGTTCTATTTTTTTCATAATCAACTTTAACAAAGTAGATTTACCACATCCATTAGGACCTAAAATTGCTATTTTTTCTCCCGCAGAAACCTTCAAATTGACATCAAATAATAGTATTTTTTCTTCAAAACTATGAGATAAATTCTTAATTTGAAGAACTAATTTACCAGAACGCGGACATTCAGGAAAATTAAAAGAAGGACTTTTTAGTCTTGAAATAGGTGCATCAATTTTTACAATCTTTTTTAATTGCTTCTCCCTACTTTTAGCCTGTGTACTCCTTGTCGCACTAGCTCGAAATCTTTCAATATACTTTTTTTGTGTTTCGATCTCTTTTTGCTGCAACTCAAAAGCTTTACTTTGAGTTGCTTCATTTAAAGACTTTTGTTCAATAAAAAAAGAATAATTCCCATTATATGTTTCAGAAATTCCTCTTTCTATAAAAATAATCTTTTTACATAGTTTATCTAAAAAATATCGATCATGACTAATTAATATGATGGATATTTTTAGAGATATTAAATATTCCTCTAGCCAAAAAATTGTTTCCAAATCTAAATGATTAGTTGGCTCATCGAGTAAAAGTAAATCAGGTTTTTGCAAAATAATTTTTCCAAGTGCAACTTTCATTTGCCAGCCCCCAGAAAAATTACCTACCAATTTGTCTGCATCATCCTGAGAAAAACCTAGTTTTGGCAGTATCTTGTCTACTTCTGCCTGCATTTGGTAGCCACCTAAAACTTCAAACTTTTCTTGCAATTTGGCTAGTTGATTTACAAGATGATCAAGTTTTTCAGAGTCTTTGCTAGTTTCTAAAAATTTCATTTCATTTTCAATCTCTAAAAGTTGATTTGAAACTACTTGAATATCTTTAAAAGAACTTTCTAATTCTTCTCTGACTGTTCGATTTAAATTACAATCCAATTCCTGTTTTAAGTGAGAAATTTTGGGACTTCCTTCTTTAAGAACAAGTCCACTTGTTTGATCCTCCTCCCCAATTAAGATTTTAAACTGAGTAGATTTACCTGCTCCATTAGAACCAACTAAGCCAATCTTTTCTCCCTTTCTAATTTCCCAATTAATATTTTTTAAAACAACATCAGTAGAGTAAATTTTACTTACATTATCAAATCTAATCACTTTAAAAAAATTGAATTTACAAACTTAGAGACTTTTTACCAAAAAAATTTTTGTGGAATAAAATTGTTATATGAAAAGAATAGAACAAATCGTGGTAATTTTCATAGCTGCAGCATTGGCAATTCCAAGTTACTGGTTTTTTTGGACATTGGCTGGTGGTGGAGGTTACAACAGAAGAATAACCCCAACATTAAAAGAAGAAACTACGCAAAATTTTTTACTAAAGACCTCCTCGAGCCTTGATCAACCATAATTTAGTTGCTTCGTCATCAACAGTCGACAAATATTCTATTACCTCTTCTTTAGTAACCTGAATATCTACTTCTCTACCAATCTCGCAAATTTTTTCAAGGGCTGATTTTGGATTATTAAGAGCCATCAAAAATAAACTTTGTTTTTTTCTTGAATCATCGGCTATTAAATTGTAGAGTTTTTCAACATTACTAGTCATCAGTTTCATTTAATTGATATTTATAGACTATTCCCTCAAGCTACATTTTGTTCATTATTTTTATTTATAGAAAAATTATGATCAGTATCTTTTATTTCTTTGGCTGAAGCATCTGCCATACTTCTTGCATCTAAACATAGAACTTTCCTAAGCTTTGCAAAATTAGCAGCATGAGATATTCTTCCATCTTTCTGAGCATAATATTCAGAACGTTGCAAAATTTGATGCAGATGTGTCAACAAATACGGACTGATCACTGCAGATACTAATACATCACTATTCTCGTTACTTAAAGACTCAGAATGCATTAATTTTTTTTTCTTTTTATCAATTGTTGATCTTTGAGAAGAATCAAGATTTCTTGAATTTTTCATAATTTACACAAGGAACAAATTAATCAAAGGCTTATATCCTTACTATTAATATACACAAAGATACTATCCTTGACTAACTGTGTATACTTATAAGTAACAGTTATTCAGTTTGACTAATGGCAACCCGCCAAAACTCAACTAATGGGAAGCCAAAATCCCCTAGAATACAGGTAGTTCTTCCTGAATTGATTTGTGAGCAACTAAATCTTTTAGCTGAGAATGAATCAAGAACTGTCAGTAATATGGCCAAGGTATTAATTCAGCAAGGAATTAAAAATCATCTCAAAAGAGAAGCCAAATCACAAACATCAGATACTACAATTAATACCGAGAATTTCCGGGATACATTAGAAAGACAAAGTATTAAAAGATTAAAAGGGGCTCCTCAAAGGATTAGATATACCAAAAAATCCGAGAATAAATAATTAATTTTGAGGTAATTTTTGTAAATCTAAAGTTTTCCCCATAACTACCAAAATATTTCCTCTTTCAAGAATATATTTTGCAGGAGGATTTACTGTTAATTGTTCTGGAGGACCAGCAGCAAGAACGTTAACTAAATAATTTTTTCTTAAATTTAAATCTCTTAAAGATCTACCAATAAATTCTTCTGGAACTGTTAATTCATCTATTCCAGTTTGATTATCCAATTCTAATCTTTCAATTAGATTTGGTCTAACAAGTTCTAAACCTAACCTTTCACCTTGCATTCTAGAAGGGAAAACGACCTTATCAGCACCTACTCTTTTTAACATCTTTTCATGCAAATCACTCGTGGCTCTTGCAATTACTCTTTTTACTTTTGTTCCTTCACTATCCTTAGCAATAAGAGTAGTGGTAATACTTGCTTCAATAGGCTCACTAATACCAACCACAACTGTATTCATCTCTAAGATACCTGATTCCTTCATTGATTCCTCATCAGTACAATCTATTACTCTGGCTTCAATAGAAGGTTCTAATTGTCTTAAATCATCAATTGCCTTCTCAGAAGCATCTGCAGCTAAAACATCTACGCCATTACTTATAAGTTCTCTACAAACAGCTGTTCCAAATCTTCCAACTCCTACAACTGCAAAAGTTAGAGCTTGCTCTTCTTTTTGTTGAGACCATTGCCACCAATCAGCCATAATAAATATTAGTAAAGGCTAAACATAAAGATCAGCTTTTGGATAGCCAATTCTTTTTTGTTTTTCTATTCTACTCTTATATAGAGCCTGCCACAGAGCACTTAAAAGCAAAAGAATCCCAAGTCTTCCCACGAACATACCAATAATTAAAATAAATTGACCAAAATGATTTAATTTTGCTGTCAAACCGATATCAAAACCTACAGTTGCAAATGCAGAAATACATGTGAAAAGAATTTCTAGAAATGTAAATGATTCTTTTTTAATAAAAGTATTCGTAGTACTTAATAACATAGCCATCAAGAGAACAAAAAGTAAAGAGCCAACAGTTATTCCAACTGCTTTCAAAATAACCTTATCTGAAATTAATCTATTACTAATAATTACATCTTTTTGTCCCCTTAACGTTGATCTAGTTGCTGCCATTAAGGCAATAAAAGTTGTAGTTTTGATTCCGCCACCAGTACCACCAGTGCTAGCTCCAATAAACATCAACGTCATTAATAGCAAGAGACCAGTATCTGATATTGAGTTTAAAGATATTGGAAAATTTGTAAATCCCGCTGTTCTTGCACTCACAGTTTCGAAAATAGATGATAAGATTTTCTCAAAAAAATTTAGATCACTAAAAAATTGACTATTTAATAATGTCTCTGTTACGAAAAAACCTAATGATCCAAAAATTATTAAGGAAAAACTTGTCCTAATTACTAATCTAGAATGAAGACTTAATTTTTTATATGAAAGATTTTTTCTATTACTCCATATATCGTCAATAACTCTCCAACCAAGTCCTCCCATCACAATTAAAAAAATAAATACAACATTAACAACAAAATTAGATCGATAATCTTGGAGGCTGTTAGACCATAAAGAAAAACCTGCATTGTTATATGCAGAGATGCTATGAAAAATTGCAGACCATAATCTTTGCCAATTATTTTGAATTTCTAAAAACCCGAAAAAATATAATACTATCGCTCCAAAAGAAATAATAGAAGTGGCAGTAATAGCGATGCTTTGAAAAGTTCTGCCAATTCCACCAACCCCAAATTCGTCAAGAGTCTTGCCTTTATCCAATCTAGTTCTAAGCTGAGTCCCTTTTACAACAAATCCCTGTAAGAAAGTTGTAATAGCCATTAAGCCTAAACCACCCGATAAAAGCATTAAAGCCAAGAAAATTTGCCCAAAAATATTCAAATCAACCCCTACATCAATTATAGTTAATCCAGTAACGGTTATTGCAGAAGTAGACGTAAAGAATGCCTCCCACAGACCCACATCCGATGAAGAACATAATGGGGAACTTAAAATTAAGGTTCCAAAAATAATAATAATTAAACCAGTGACAATTGTGAATTGAGGTACAGATAACTTTCTGTATATTTCTTTTAATTTATAAACAACGTTTTTTATTTTCACTTTATTTATTTATTTAAAATTTAAAATTATCAAGGCTGGCACTATCAAAGACATTATAAATGTTAAACCCGCCCCATATTTTGCAATATCAAAAAATCTATATCTCCCAGGTCCATAAACCATTAAATTTGTTTGATAACCCATTGGAGTTAAGAATGATTGACTTGCACCGAACAATACAAGCATTATCAGGGCATTTGGTGAGATCCCCAGAACGCTTGAAAACTGAATAGCTACAGGCAATATCAGCGCGACAGAAGCAGCGTTACTTATAAATTGAGTAAGTATTACAGTAGATATAAAAATTACTATTAAAGCAAAATAGAGTGGCATTCCACTTAGGACAAAATCCAAATTTATGGCAATTAGATCTGCCAATCCAGTGACTTGCATAGCTACACTGAAACTTGATAGTGAACCTAATAATAAAATAATATCTAACCTAATTGACCTTTGTATTTCTGCAGGACGCAAACATCCAAAAGCAACCATTGCTATAACTGCTAAAAGAACTGATCCTACTAATGGAATATTAGTTAGAGAAGGCAAGAGAACCATACCAATTGCAATTGCAATTGCAATTGGTTTTCTAATTAAAAATGGTAAATCATCTTCAAATTGATCCAAAATTAATAAGTCGTTACTTGCTTGCAGACCTCTTATTGAGTCTAAAGGTGCCTGAAGTAACAAAACATCTCCTGCTCTTAAAACGGCTTGACCTAATCTTTCCTGAACAGTTTGTTGTCCTCTTCTGAGGGCTAAAACTGTCGCATTATGACGTTGCCTAAATCTAAGTTCTCTTAAGCTTGCTCCTGCTAAAGTTGATCCTGCAGGGAGCAAAGCCTCGAAAGTTTTGGTACCTTCTTCAGTGGAGAGAAGATTTGTGCCGACAATAGATCTCTTATTTTCAGCTAACAAAATTGTATGTTCTTGTTGTAATCGCAATAAATCCGCTCTAGTAACACGTACTATCAATCTATCTTCAGGCTCAAATTTGCGATCTGCAAGAGGAGGTAATATTACTTTTCCGTTTCTTTGCAACTCAAGAACATCAACATCAAATCTTCTTTGTAATCTACTATTTCTTACTGATTGGCCAACTAATTCGGAGGAAGAAGGAATGGTAACTTCTGTAAAATAGATATTCATATTACCATTTTTAATAAAATCTTTATTTCTTCCTCTATCAGGCAAAAGAACGTCAGAGACTAAGATCATATAGGTTGTGCCTATTAACCAAACTGGAATCCCTATTGAAGTCAAGCTAAATAATTCAAGAGATCCATAGCCTAATTGCTGACTAATATCACTTACTAGCAGATTTACTGAGCTACCTAATAATGTAAGTGTTCCTCCTAATAGAGTTGCAAAAGATAAAGGTAAAAGGACTTTGGAAGGTGAAATATTTCGTCGTTCACACCAACCTTCAATTAAAGGCAAAAGGGATGCTACAACTGGCGTATTAGGAACGATTCCAGATATTGGAGCTATTAAAAAAGTTATAAGTAAAATTAATTTTCTAGGCGTTTTAATATTTTCAGAAGATATGAGTTCCCTTACTCTGTCTAACGCACCACTTTTAAATAATGCAGATGAGACTGCAAATAAACCCATCAAAGTGATTAAAGATGGGCTTCCAAATCCAGATAAGGCTTTTTCAGGAGTTAGAACTCCAGTGACAATAAATATTCCAACGCATAATAAACCAGTCAATTCAGGGGCTATAGTATTTCTTATAAATAAAATTAATGACAGAAATAAAACTAATACTGTAATTAGTGCATCTAAATTATTACTAAAAAAAGAAATCAGATTCATATCAAACTTATTTAACTCAATATACCTATAAACAACAGGCCACAAAAGTTTAAAGTTGTTTATGGTTTTTTATTAATAAAGTTATTTAAAGTAGTTTTTTTTTGAAATAACCAAGAAGCCGTAGATTTTAAGCTTTTACTAATATCGGGCATTTTTGAGGCATAAATCAATCTTCTTGCTTCAAATGCTAATTTACCGGATAAAGTTACACCTAAAGCAGAAATGGATGCTTCACCAATTCCTAAACTAATCATTTCACCATTGTCCTCAAAATTAAAAGGTAAAAGCTCTTTTTCTTGAAAGAGTAATTCGATATTTTTAGCAAGATGATTTCCTTGTTGCATTGCAACTTGAGCGGTCAAAGGCAAATCCTCCATACCTTTAATGATTGAAATATCTCCAATAGCAAAAGAGTTTACACAATTATCTATCTGAAAATTTTTATTCACGAGAATTCTTCCGTCTTTTTGTATGACTTGTTCGTCAATGTATGGAAGGTTAGGTTTTACCCCAGCAGTCCAAATCACAACATCTTGATCTAAGTCTTTAATCTCCGAATCGTCCAAAATACTAATTTTTTGATCAGAAATTTCTTGGACAGTTGAATTTAAAAGAACATTTATTTTTCTTCTTTCTAAAGCTTTCTCCGCTTCTTCTCGATTAAAAATCTTATTTCGACCTAAAATTTCATTAGACCTTTCAACAATACTTATATCGAATTTATTTTTATATATATCATTAATTTTGCATGCTATCTCTACACCAGAAGGACCAGCTCCAATTACAAATAAGTTTTTCTTTATTTTATCATTCTGAATTTTTTGTAAAAATGACTTTAATTTTTTTAGATCATTTAAATTATTAAAAAAATAACAATTTTCATCTACGCCTTTCACTGAAAAATTATTAGATAAGGATCCGGTACAAATAATCAAACATTCATAACCTATATTTAAATCATCACTAAATTCGAGAATCTTTTCATCAAATCTAATTTTAGTTAAACAATTTCTTAGAAAAGTAATACCTAAATTTGAAAATATATTTGAAAATTCAGGAGCAGTCTCCCACATTGATAATTCTTCGCTTAAAACTTCATACATTAAAGGTTTAAAGATAAAATTTGCTTCAGAATCAACGACTAAGATTGGCAAAGAAGGATTAAGTCTTTTTAAGTTTGAAGCAACTGTCATACCTCCAAAACCTGCGCCAACTATTACTATTGGTTTTTTTATTGATTTCATGAAGGATATATTGTAAAACCTAAATGTATTATTAAATTAAACGAATAATATTCAAACTGAGCGAAATAACCTCTAATCCCTAACTACCTTTTATGATGATTGAGAAAACGCTAGAAAGTATTCAACTTGATTTAGAAGGACATAATAAAAAATTAAAAGATATGACTCCCAAAGAAATAATATTATGGGGTTATAAAAACTTCGATAATCACTTTGCTATTACAACAAGCTTTGGGATACAGTCATCAGTTATTTTACATATGGTGCATCAATACTCACTAGAAAAAAAAATTAAAATTTTTTGGATAGATACAGGTTACTTACCCTCAGAGACTTATAAGTATGCAGAGAGACTAATTAATGATTTATCTTTAGAAATAGAGGTTTTGCAAAGTGAACTATCTCCAGCAAGAATGGAATCCCTTTATGGAAAACTTTGGGAAACTAATAAATCTAGTGATTTAGATAAATACCATGACATAAGAAAAATTAAACCTTTAGAGAAAGCTTTAGATAAACACGATATAATCTGCTGGGCTAGCGGTGTGAGGTCGGAGCAAACGAATAATAGGAATAAAATGAATTTTGTTGACATAATACGCAAACGACTTGCTTTAAGGCCCTTACTCAACTGGAAAAACAAAGATATTTTTTATTACATGAAAGAAAATCAATTACCGTCACATCCACTTTTCTCAAAAGGTTATTCAACTGTTGGAGATTGGCATTCCAGTTCTCCTGAAAGTATTGATAACGAAGGCAGGACAACAAGATTTGGCGGAATGAAGCAAGAATGTGGAATTCATACTGAAAATTAAATTTTTCTTTCAGGACTATGATCGCTGATATTAATTTCCTTTTAGTTGGTAATAGCAGGCTTCACTGGGCAGAAAATTTAGAAACAAAGTATAAGTTTTTTCACACACACAAAAATAATAATGTGCCTCAAAATATCAATTTAAATAATTTAATTTGGGCATCAGTAGGGAAATTACCAGATTTTTCTCTCAAGCAAGAAAATAGAATCTCAACTCAAGATATTAAATTAAAAAACCTTCCGAATCATTTTGGGGTTGATAGAGCTCTTGGTTGTTTGGAAGCTTTAAGAATAATAGAGAACCCATCCAGAAAAGAACTATTAATAGCAGATTGCGGAACAACTTTGTCTCTGACGAAGTTAACTGCACAAGGCTCTATTATCGGTGGGCAAATAACACCTGGTTTCCTGACACAGCTAAGGTCTATGGAGAAATACACCAAGAATCTCGAAGCTCCTAAAAAGTATGATATTCCTCTTCAAGATTTTTTAATTAATACAGAAGATTCAATGCTAAAAGGAGTATCTAACTCTCTAATGGGTGTGATTAATTTATCATTTAACCCTACTAAGGATATTTTGATTATGTGCGGAGGCGACTCTGAATTAATTGGTAGTCTATTAAAGCAAAAGAAAGAAGAAATTATTATCGCCCCAAATTTAGTTATGCAAGGTATGATCACACACTTCAAACATTAGAATATTTACCTTAATCCTAAATCTGAAATAATATGGTCTGCCATAATAGCTGCCTTAACCTTAAAGTAGATTTTTTCAACTTTACCATCAACATCAATTAAAAAAGTATTTCTCATCATTCCCATATATTCCTTTCCCATAAATTTTTTAAGGCCATAACTATCATAATCAGAAGAGGTTTTATAAGGTTCAGGGTCAGTCAAGAGAACAAAAGGTAAGTTAAATTTTTCTATGAATTTCTGATGTGAAGCAGCACCATCTTTACTAATTCCAAGAACTACAAAGTTATTTTCCTTAAGTAAATCCCAATTTTCTTTAAAATTGCAAGCCTCTTTAGTACATCCTGGAGTATTATCTTTTGGATAAAAATATAGTATTATTCTTTTACCTTTAAAATCTTTTAAAGATACATCTTTTTCAAAAGAGTCTTTTAAATTAAATTCTGGTGCTTTATCACCAACCTTAAGAGCCATTGACATTATTAAATAACTATGAGTATAAAATACCAAAAATTTGGTTTCATGAGATAAAAGGTGTACAAGATGTCGCAACAAAAAAAGAACTTGAAATCGCAAATAAGCTTTCTAGGCAACGAGCAAATATTTTTTTAGAAAGCAGAGCCTACATAAGACAATGTTTAGGAAATCTTTTCAATTTAAATCCATTAGAGATACCCTTAATTGCAAATCCGGGAGAACCTCCTAAATTACCGAAAGGGATGGGGCATTGTAGTTTTAGTCATTGCAATGATGCAATCATATTAGTTTGGCATGAAAAAAAAATTGGGATTGATATCGAGAGACTTGATAGAGATTTTAATTATACGAGATTAGCAAAAAAATATTTTTTCAAATCAAATAGCTGTAATACTAAAAGTGAGTTATATAAACACTCCGTCCTAAATCAATGGTGTGCTATTGAAGCTGCTATAAAATGGGATCATGGTAAGTTAGCTAAAGACATAAAAGAGTGGCAATATTCTAAAAATGACAAAATACTATTTCACAAAAAAAAGAAACTGAAGTTGCAATTTAGACAATTTAACTTATATAAATGGACTATCTCTATAGCTTCTAAAGATACCTCGTACTTTATACCTAGTATTATTTGCAGCTCAAAAATATTCTAACTTTTTCGTTTGTTTCGTATATCTTCATATTTATTTTTTTCCCATCCAGAATCTTTTGGTTTCCAAAATTTCATTCCTTGTAAATCTGTTGGTAGATATTCTTGTTGCAACCAGTTCCCTTGATAATTATGCGGATTTAAGTAATTACTAGCATTATTTTTCAGGTGATTGGGAACTAACGATACATTAGTAGCTTTGATGGCCTCTACGGCTTTAAAAATTGATTTAGTGCTATTACTCTTTTGAGAAATTGCTAAGTATAAAGAAGCTTGAGAAAGAAAAAATAATCCCTCGGGGAAACCAACTCGATCAAAAGCATCACAACAAGACTGCACAACAACTATTGCATTGGGGTCTGCAAGACCTATATCCTCACAAGCAGAAATTAAAAGTCTTCGAAAAATAAAATTTGGATCTTCACCAGCTTCAACCATATTGGCAAGCCAATATAAAGTCGCATCTGGGTCTGAACCTCTAATAGATTTTATAAATGCACTTATAACATCAAAATGGTTTTGTCCCTTTTTGTCATATACAATGTTTTTCTTTTGGATTGAATCTTCAGCAATTGGAAGATCAATAACAACTATGTTTTCTTGATTTTCCTTTGTAATACTTATACTCAACTCTAAAGCGTTTATGAGATTCCTCGCATCCCCTCCAGAAAATTTTATTAAATGATTTATTGCCTCTTCTTTTATTTCAATAGCTTTGGAATCTTGAAGGCACGAGTAATACTTTATTACTTTATCAATTATTTTCTTCAAATCATTTTTATTTAAAGGAAGTAATGAGAAAATACGAGATCTACTTATTAGAGCTTTATTTACAGCAAAGAAAGGGTTTTCTGTTGTAGCACCAATAAAAGTAATGGTGCCATTTTCAATTGAGGGCAACAAAGCATCTTGTTGAACTGAGGTGAATCTATGTACCTCATCAATAAATAAAATTGTTTTCCTATTAGAACTACGTAATCTTTCCTTCGCATTAGCAATCTCGGTTCTTAACTCCTTAATACTAGATAAAACAGCATTTAACTTTATTAATGAAGAACGAGTATTAGAAGATATAATCTCAATTAAAGTTGTTTTACCTACACCAGGTGGTCCAGAAAAAATAATATTCCCAACCTTATCATTCAAGATTGCGTTTCTCAATAAAGAATTATGTCCTAAAATGGATTCCTGACCGAAAAAGTCATCTAAATTTTTTGGTCTTAATTTATCCGCTAATGGCGCGTTACTTTCTATTCGATAAGTATTGCAAAATAAATTATCTGACTCCATATTTTTTAATCTAACGAATAAATCATTTTTGAAAATTATGTAATAACAGTAGGTTTTTCCATTTTGGTAAGTTTTGAAATATTTAACAAATGATCTAAATCGTTAATTAAATTTTTTAGAGCTATTTGAGGATTTAAATCTAAATTATGTTGAGAATTTGCAAATTTTTCAAAATATAATCTCAAAGTTGAACCTTTTGTACCAGTACCTGATAAACGGACTATTACCCTAGAATTATCCTCAAGTATAATTCTTAATCCTTGATTTTTACTTATCGAATTATCTACTGGATCTAAATAAGAAAAGTTATCTGCTTGTTTTACTAAATTTCCAGCAAACCTACTGTCTTTTAAACTTGGAAGCATAGAAGATAAATTATTGAATATTTTATTTGCAATAGTAGAGGGAATAGCTTCATAATCATGCCTTGAATAATAATTTCTTCCATATTGTTTCCAGTGGTTTTGAATTAATTCACTAACTGAACAATTTTTTACAGCTAAAATTTGTAACCAATATAAAACTGCCCATAAGCCATCTTTTTCTCTGACATGATTACTACCAGTTCCAAAGCTTTCCTCTCCACAAATTGTGATTAAATTAGAATCTAAAAGATTTCCAAAAAATTTCCATCCAGTTGGTGTCTCAAAACAAGGAATATTTAAAGCACGAGCAACAAAGTCTACTGCTGAACTCGTAGGCATAGATCGTGCAACACCAGCAATACCATCTTTATATCCTGGTACACAATTTGTATTAGCAGTAATAACTGCCAAACTATCACTTGGATTTACAAAACATCCCTGACCTAAGATCATATTTCTATCACCATCACCATCACATGCAGCTCCAAAACTATAGGCTTTTTGAACTAATAATAAATCCGACAATTTAGACGCATAAGTAAGATTTGGATCAGGATGTAAACCTCCAAAATCCTTTAGGGGTGTGCCATTCATTACACAAGCATCAACAAGACCCATTTTTTCAACAAAAATATTTTTTGCATATGGACCAGTAACTGCATTCATAGCATCAAAAATCAAAGAAAAATCATTTTTAAGAAAATCACTTATTTGATCGAAATCAAAAATATTCTCCATTAAATCTGAATAATCCTTTAATCCATCAATTATTTCTAATGAAGTTTCTCCAAACGAGAATACACCAAACTTATCTAAATCTGGAATTTTAACATTACTAATTTTGTAACTCTTAAGTGATTGAGAACATTGAAATATTTGATCTGTAATTGACTCAGGAGCAGGTCCACCATTAGCAGTGTTTAATTTCACTCCGAAATCCCCATCAATTCCACCAGGATTATGACTTGCCGAAAGAATAATTCCTCCAATAGCCTCCTCTTTTCTAATCAAATGAGATGTCGCTGGTGTAGATAATAAACCATGTTTTGGAACAATAACTTTTCCAACTTTATGAGCTACGCATATTTGGATAATCTTCTCTATTGCTTCGATATTCCCATATCTACCATCCCCACCAACAACTAAAGTTGACCCTCGCAGATTTTCAAGTGATTTAAAAATTGCTTCTATAAATATTTCTAAGTAATGCTCTTCTTGAAATTTCAAAGTACTTTTTCTTAAACCAGAAGTGCCCGGTTTCTGATCTAGAAAAGGATTTATTATATTAATAACATTAACTTCAGGCATAAATTCTATAAAACTTAGAAAAATCTAACTAAATTAATGTGGCATTTCGGATGTTCTTAACATAGCGATAAACCATAAGGAGGAAACAACTAATGCGCTTAGAATTCCATAATTTACTCCAAATTTGGAAATTGTGATAGGAACTATCAAAGGGAAAGTTAAAGCTCCAAATAAAGGGGTAAGAGCAACAATTTTTTTTAGCATTAATTTATTTATTTAAAACCATTCTGTCTCAGCATTATCTTTATCGTTTGTATCGTCAAAAGGTGTAAGTCTATCAAATTTCATTGTTATACTTTTTTCTTGATCGCCAGAAGCATCAACAGCTTTAATTTCGTATTTTTGAGAGCCATCCCTAAAAGGAACTTGAAGCCTAAAAGTACCGTCAGCAGCCAAAGGAACTTCTTCTTCACCAATAGTTAATTTGGCAGATGGATCTGTTGCTCCATAAACAATTAATTCCGAATCAGCAACTAACCAAAAAGATTTATTTCTAACTATTCCACTACCAGATTCATTTATGCCTGAAGACCATTGCCCTGCACCAGAATCGGTGAGATTTGAGTTTAAATTTTTTGAATTCATGTTTTCCATAAATTCTTCAGAACCTACTTTTCTTCTTGTAGGAAAACTTGTTGCTGCCTGGTATAAGCGCTCATGTAAACCATTAGTTTCTTCTTGTACCTTTGGGCTTTTCATAATCGAAGGAGGCTCAGATGATGCAGGAGTCTCTAAGTTAAAAGGCACAAATTTATCTAAAATCTGCTCTGAAGGCTGAGTACCTGGAACATGACTTACAGAGGAGAAAGCTAATGACATCCATTTAAAGCCGTATTTATAACCCAATTCAACCTTATAGTCCCTATCCGCGAGAGGAATGGGCAAATACCATTCGGTACTATAACTATCTACTGCAATTTCTCTTAAAGTACCCTGATTTAGATTTCCTTCACCAATACCTGAGGCATCATATAAACGTAGACATAATTTATTAGCACCTAAAGACTGGGCTTTATCTCTATCACTTTCTGAAATTTGCCAAAACACATATGCCCATTCTGGATCTCTAGGCAAAAATACTAGTTTTGTATTAACTTCTTCTTTTGCTGGTTTAGAAGAAAGATCAGAGATTATTGGAGAAGTATTTTTAGGTAAGGTTTTGTTATTTGTTTCAGAAGCATTTTGCTGATATTTATCAATAAGATCAACAAGTACAGCTTTTGTCTTTCTACTGTATAAAGGGACAGATAATTTACTAGCTTCTTGTCGCAGTTGTCTGAGGGTTAGACTAAGTAAATATTCTTTATTCTTGATCCCATCAACCACTTTTAAAGCTCCATAAATTGCATGGGATCAGTATGTTCTTTTTTTTTGCAGTTTGGGTGACATTAGAGGCAGTCGTCAGGATCTTCTGACTACTTTCAAGTTACTAAATTTTACAACTTTCTTATAAGTAACTGGTATAAATGAATTTTAAAGAAATCTAGAAATCTATAACTTGTAAATTAATTTTCTGTTTTTTTAAATTTTATTACCTTGAATTGTTAAGAACTCAACAAAAATATATTTTTTCTTCGGGATCGCTTCATATTAATTTTCCTGATTTTGCTCAACTAAAGTGATTAAATCCTCAAGATCCAATTCTTTGAAATTTTTGTCAATACTTTTAGAAAAAAGGTTTATTTTTTTTGCAGCGGAAGACATTTGTTCATAAAAAAGTTGATTGAAATTTTTATCATTAAACTTCTGGGATTTTTTTTCGCACCATTTCTTAAGAAGTTCATCTTCTTCAAAGAAAGATTTTTCATCTTTTCCGATTTCCTTGAAGATTTCAAGACAATGGGCAAGTAATCGTACATGGTGCTTTTTAATTATGGGCAAATTAAGTTGATCTATATTTTTCGCGATCTCATCACTTAACGGACTTGGAAAAGAATTTGTTTGATCAGACATTAATTTTTTAATTTAATTAAAGATAAAAACTTAATATTAGGGATATATTTAGCTAAAGTATAAAAAACTAATTTTAATAGATTAATTCATAGAAATTATGGTAAGTGAAAATTTAGTTAAAGATGTCGTATCTGAACCATACAAATATGGTTTCGTTACCGATATCGAAACTGAAAAGATTTCCAAAGGGCTAAATGAAGATACAATTCGATTAATTTCAGAAAAAAAAGAAGAGCCTGAATATCTTCTTAATTTTAGACTTAATGCCTTCAAGAAATGGCAAAAAATGAAGGAACCTAACTGGGCAGACCTAGGTTACAAAAAGATTGATTATCAAGATATAATTTATTATTCTGCCCCCAAACAAAAAGAAAAAATATCTAGTCTAGATGAAGTTGATCCCAAGCTCTTAGAAACTTTTGATAAATTAGGAATTCCTCTTACTGAACAAAAAAAACTCACAAACGTTGCTGTTGATGCAGTATTTGATAGTGTATCTATTGCAACAACTTTCAGAAAAGAACTTGCAGAGCATGGAGTAATATTTTGTTCTATAAGTGAAGCAGTAAAAGATCACTCAGATTTAATAGAAAAATATTTAGGTTCTGTAGTCCCGGCTAATGATAATTATTTTGCTGCATTAAACTCTGCTGTTTTTAGTGATGGTTCATTCGTTTACATCCCAAAGGGAGTAAAATGTCCGATGGATCTTTCATCCTATTTTAGGATCAATAGTGGGGATTCTGGTCAGTTTGAAAGAACTCTAATCATTGCAGAAGAATATAGCTCCGTCAGCTACCTTGAAGGATGTACAGCTCCAATGTTTGATACTAATACTTTGCACGCTGCGGTAGTGGAACTTATCGCCTTAGACGATGCCTCAATTAAATATTCAACAGTACAAAATTGGTATGCTGGAAACGAAGAGGGAGTTGGAGGGATTTTTAATTTTGTCACCAAAAGGGGGAAATGTTTAGGCAAGAGAAGTAAGATAAGTTGGTCTCAAGTTGAAACAGGCTCTGCCATAACATGGAAATATCCTAGCTGTCTTCTTTTAGGAGAAGAATCGATAGGAGAATTTTATTCTGTAGCTCTTACTAATAACCTTCAACAAGCCGATACGGGTACAAAAATGATTCACATAGGACCTAGAACTAAATCAACAATAGTTAGTAAAGGAATAAGTGCTGGAAGTTCGGTTAATAGTTATAGAGGTCTCGTGAAAATGGGTTCAAAAGCTACTGGATCAAGAAACTACAGTCAATGTGATTCAATGTTAATAGGCGATCAAGCTGCTGCGAATACTTTTCCTTATATTCAATCTCAACAACCAAATTCAGAAATTGAGCATGAAGCAAGTACATGTAGAATTTCTGAAGATCAACTTTTTTATTTACAAAGCAGAGGTATTGAATTTGAAGAGGCTGTATCAATGATGGTAAGTGGCTTTTGTAGAGATGTGTTCAATCAACTACCAATGGAATTTGCTGCTGAAGCAGATAAGCTCCTTGCCCTCAAATTAGAGGGTTCCGTTGGATAATCAATTAATTTCTAAAGTGCGATGCAAAGCAAAACGAAAGAATTAGATCCAATATTAGAAGTAAATAATCTTTTTGCATCTATAGAAAATCTTCCTATTTTAAAAGGAGTGACCATTTCAGTTAATCCTGGCGAAATACACGCAATCATGGGAAGAAATGGATGTGGCAAAAGTACCCTTTCCAAGATTATTGCGGGTCATCCATCATACAAAATAACTAAAGGCGAAATAAAATTTACTGGAAACGATATTCAGTCTTTAGAGCCAGAAGAGAGAGCTCAATCTGGTATTTTTCTTGGTTTTCAATATCCGATTGAAATTCCAGGAGTAAGTAATCTAGAATTTCTTAGAGTTGCAACAAATGCAAGAAGAAAATTTCTTAATAAAGAAGAACTAGATACTTTTGATTTTGAAGACTTAGTAAAAGAAAAACTTGACTTAGTCAAAATGGATTCTGCTTTTTTATCGAGGAGTATAAATCAAGGATTTTCAGGTGGGGAAAAGAAAAGAAATGAAATATTACAAATGGCATTATTAGAACCAAAAATTGCAATTTTGGATGAAACTGACTCAGGTTTAGATATTGATGCACTCAGGATAGTTGCCTCAGGTATTAAGAAGATATCTAATGATCAAACCGGAATTATATTAATCACTCACTATCAGAGATTATTAGACGAAATACAGCCCGATTATGTTCATGTAATGGCAGACGGTCAAATAATAAAAACTGGAGAAAGTGATCTTGCTCTAGAACTTGAGAAATATGGATATGAATGGACTGATAATCTTATAAAAGAGCAATAAATCAATGCAAATTATTGAAGAAATCAAAAAGAATGAATTAATTAGTAATCCATCTGAGATACAAAAAATTTGTCTTGATAAATTAAAAGTAAATCCGTTACCAAATATCAAAAGTGAATACTGGAGACTTTCAAATAAATCTAAATTTTCAGGTTTTTTAGACCATTCAAATAAGAATAAAGAATCTAAAGTTAATCTCCCATATAAAAAAGCCTCTCAAAATATAATTAGATTGATCATCGGAGAGAATAACTCGATCAATATAGAAAAAGAAAACTATTCAATAAAAACATTAAAAGAGATAGAAATAGTAGACTATATAAAAAAAAATGTATCTAATTCTGATCACAATGATCATTGGAGTGACCTACTAAATCATTGTTTAAGTTCTAAAGAAAACATCTTAGGTTTAAATATTTCTGGTAACAAAATTCCTCCTCTTGAGATATTTAGTGCTTCCTCACCCGACTCTTTGAATGCTAAAACACTTATTTTATTCTTTGAAAAGAATTCTGAAGTCGATTTAATACAAATTAATCTCGGGAACAATAATTCTTCACTATCTCAATCAACTTATTTGTGTTTAGAAGAAAATACTTTGGTTAATCATGGTATGGTTTCTTATGGAGAAAGCAAATCTAATTTATTAAATTCTTTAAATGTAATTCAAAAGACCAACAGTGAATACAGCCTTGGATCACTACATTTCAAATTTAATTATGCAAGATTTGAGATACGTATTAACCAATTAGATGGAAATGCCAAAACAAATATAAAAGGAATACAAATAACAAAGAATAACGACCAAATAGCTACTTATACAACAATGCAATTTAACGGTCCTAATGGATTTTTAGATCAAATTAATAAATCCTTGGCAGATGATAAATCACATGCAGTCTTTGAAGGTTCAATCATTGTTCCAAAAATTGCGCAAAAGACCGATGCATCACAATTAAGCAGGAATCTACTTTTATCTAGGCATGCAAAAATAGATACTAAACCTCAATTAGAAATAATTGCTGACGATGTAAAATGCAAACATGGTGCAACTATTTCACAATTAAATGAAGAAGAACTTTTCTATATGAGATCAAGAGGACTCACGTTAGCAGAAGCCAGTAAACTACAATTAAGTTCTTATATACAAGAAATTATCTCAAGTATCCCTATTTCAAAAGATAGATGGGATTTGCTTGATAAAATTTTAAAAGAAAATTAATGGAAACAATTAGAAATTTCCCGAAAATTGATAAAAAAAAACTTCTTCTAGTTGATAAAAAAGACTTTCCTTTATTAGAAAATAATTTCAAAAGCAAAAATACAATTATTTATCTAGATCACGCTGCAACAACTCAAAAACCAATCCAAGTTCTTGAAAAAATTGATGAATACTATAAGAATTTCAATTCAAACGTTCATAGAGGTGCTCATCAATTAAGTGCAAAAGCAACAGAAGAATTTGAGAATTCAAGATCTTTAATTGCAGAATTTGTTAATGCTTATTCAACAAAAGAAATAATTTTTACAAGAAATGCAACTGAAGCTATAAATCTGGTTGCCAGATCATGGGGAGAATTTACTTTAAAAGAGAATGATGAAATTCTTCTATCAATAATGGAGCATCATAGTAATATTGTTCCTTGGCAAATGGTAGCTGCAAAAAATAAATGTAAACTGAAATTTGTGGGCATAGATCAAGACGGAAGATTAGATATAAATGATTTCAAGTCAAAATTAACAACGCAAACAAAACTAGTCAGCTTATTACATATAAGCAACACTTTAGGGTGCTGTAATCCAATAAAAGAAATAACTAAATTAGCTAGGGATAAGGGTTCTTTAGTTCTAGTTGATGCGTGTCAAAGTTTAGCCCATCAAAAGTTAGATATTCATGAACTAGATATAGATTTTTTAGCCGGTTCAGGACATAAATTATGTGGTCCAACAGGCATAGGTTTCTTATGGGCAAGAAAAGAAATTTTAGAAAAAATTCCTCCTTTTTTTGGTGGTGGAGAAATGATTCAAGATGTTTTTGAAGAGGAAAGTACTTGGGCTGAACTCCCTCATAAATTTGAAGCTGGTACTCCAGCCATTGCTGAAGCAATAGGATTAGCTGCAGCGATTAATTACATTAACAATATTGGGTTAGATCGTATCAGTGAATATGAAAAGGAGATTACAAAATATTTATTTGAAAAATTAAATCAAATAGAGGATCTTGAAATAATAGGTCCTTCTCCGAGAACAGATCCTAACAGAGCTTCATTAGCAACATTTTATGTTAAGGAAATACATTCAAACGATATCGCTGAAATTCTTGATTCTAAAGGTATTTGTATAAGAAGTGGACATCACTGTTGTCAACCTCTGCATAGACATATCGGAATAAATTCAACAGCTAGAGTTAGTATGAATTTCACAACTACAAAAGAAGATATCAATACTTTTATCGAAAAACTTAAGGAAACTATTAGTTTTTTAAAAATAAATTCCTAAATATTTAAAGTTTTCTCTAAAAACTCCTGAGTTTTAACAAGAACTTGTTTTTTATTATTAGTGTTTTTAAAACCATGCCCTTCATTTTCAAAAATTATGACTTCTGAATTTTTATTATTTTTGAGAAGTTTTTCTTTGATTTGTAGGGTTTTTTTGTATGAAATAACTAAATCTTTTTTCCCATGAAATAATAAAACTGGTTTTTTTAATTGATTAATTTTATAAATCGGTGACCGAAGTTGATACTCATTACGAAATTTTGAATATTTACCTATGAGAGAATTTAAATACCCTCTCTCAAATCTATGAGTTTGTTGATGCATATCGTTTAAATCAAGAACAGGATATTTACAAATCGCCACTTTAAACAAATCACCTTCACATAAAGCATTAATTGCAGTTAAGCCACCAGCACTATTGCCTAAAATTGCGACTTTGGTGCTATCAACTAGATTTAACCTAATTAAATCAAGTACTAATGCTTTACAATCGTATGAATCAAGAATGCCCCATTTATAATTTAATCTCTCCCTGTACTCTCTTCCAAAACCCGAGGAGCCACCATAATTCACTTCCGCAACTGTAAATCCTTTCGAAGTCCAATGCTGTACTTCCGAATTTAAAGACCCATCAAAGCAAGCAGTAGGGCCACTATGTGCCTTAACTATTAATGGTGAATTAATAAACCTTCCAAATAGAGGCTTATAAATAAAGGAATGTGTGGGTTGATTATTAAAACCTTTAAACCAAAAAGATTCTGGTCTTGCATATTCATTTATAGACTCAAGGGATATCTCATTGAATAATTTAGTATGGCTTTGCTCTTCAAAATCACACTCAAATAATTCGTCGAAACAACCAAAACTACAACCTCTAATAACTAACTTTCGATCATAAACATCTAGATCACCTATTGAACAAAATGGTATTTTAAGTTCTTTAATACATTCAAAGTTCTGATAATATTCTAGTATCCAACTATTATCTTTTTTCGCAACACAAAATAAATTTTTAATATTTCCAGAAAAAAAAGAAATTCCAGAAACCCACTGAGGCGATCCATACTCAGTCAAAGGTTTAATTATTCTTTTTTTTAATATAATATTTGTGATATCAGTTAAATCGAGAAATAATAAATTCCACCAGCCCGTACTATCTTCAGAACAGACTAAAATATTATCACTAACCCAGTAAGGTTGAAAGAAAGAAACATTTTTCTCCTCATTAACCAATTTATTAGAAAATTTTTTTATTTTTTGTATCTCTCCATCATTATCAATAATTGCAAAAAAGAGCTCATTTCTTTCCCAAGGCATGGAGTCAGAACTCCACTCTGTCCAGGAAAATAAATTAGCTGAGATATTAGAAGATAAATTCCCAGCAAAATTATCAAACTTTTTTATTATACGAATTTCTTGTTTAGTTTTCTTTAAATTTAATGAGAATAAATAATCTCTATGTTTTATCTCACATAAACCGTATAAAAGATTATTTTTAGAAATAACAAATGAAGTATCAAAACTAGTTTTTATTGACTCAGTAAGTTGTATTGGTTCCATATCGCATAGCAGATATTCATTGTCATTTTTAGGTACTTTTTCTTGGACTCTTAAAATTTGTAACCACATTGCTTTTGAGAGCTGATCGACCCATATCAAATAAATTTGATCATTTACCTCTATACATTGATATGATTTCCCACCATAACCATGAAAATTGCTTTTAATATAAAAATTATCGCCTGTTAATTTTTGTGGAATTGCATTTTTATCATTAAATGGCTTAGCAAAAATAGCATTTTTATTAGTTTGATCATCAGGAATAATATCAACCCAGAAGATCATATTCTTGATAAGAGATAACTCTTTAAAAGATATATTTTTTTTATCGATTTGATTAATTGTTAAATTCTTAGCATTACTCATTTAAGAAGTTTATTTAAAGATGAATTTAAAGTGCTAGTATTTTTATAGCTTAACTGTTGAGTAAATATTTTTTTTTACCGTGGCAAACAATTTTTCACAACTCGCAAGAAAGTCAAAAGCAAACAGTCCTGCGGAAAAGGTATCTAAAGAACAAACAGGGACTCCACCACTAGAAATATATAAACTTGGTGATGATGTTTTGAGAGAAAATGCTAAAAGAATAAGTAAAGTTGATAATTCCATAAGAAATTTAGCTAAAGAAATGCTTCAAAGTATGTATGCAGCCAAAGGAATTGGACTTGCTGCTCCGCAAATAGGAATCAAGAAGGAGCTACTGGTAATTGATGTAAATTTTGAAGATGCTGCTGCTGATCCATTAATTTTAATAAATCCAGAAATTACCGATTATGGAACAACTTTAAATTCATATGAAGAGGGGTGTCTAAGTATCCCAGGAGTTTATTTAAACGTTGTAAGACCATCAACAATTAAATTGAGATTTAGAGATGAAATGGGTAGGCCAAGAAAAATGAAAGCTGATGGACTCTTAGCAAGATGCATTCAACATGAAATGGATCATCTCAGTGGGGTTTTATTTGTTGATAGAGTTACTTCAAAAGAAGATTTGAATAAAGAACTCATCAAAGAAGGATTTCATCAGAAAGATGTAATACCACTCAACTGATTTAATTATTCAATAAAGCAATGGCTGAAACTACAATCTTTAGCAAAATAATAAATGGTGAGATTCCCTGCGAAAAGCTTCATGAAGATGAGCTTTGTATAGCATTTAATGATATTGCCTCACAAGCTCCAGTTCATTTTTTAGTAATTCCTAAAAAACCATTAGTTAGTTTATGCGAGTGTTTGGAGGAAGATAAAAATTTATTAGGACATCTACTTTTAATAGGAAAAAATATTGCCAAATCTAAGAAATTAAAAAATTGGAGAACAGTTATTAATACCGGTGAAGAATCTGGACAAACAGTTTTTCATTTGCATATACATTTTTTAGCTGGTAGAAAAATGAGTTGGCCTCCTGGCTAAAACTCTCAAAAGAGTTTCTTTTTAGCTATAAATAAGAAAAAATTAAATATGAATTCTCCAGAATCTCTCAATACTAAATCTAAAAATTTATTTGAACTAATTACTACAAACTGGGAGAGTTTAGATGAATCACAGAAGTCAATTTTAACTAAAATTTGGAAAGTATTAACTTACAAATGGCAACTACAGATTTTATTTAATTTACCTTTTCTAATATGGTGGCTTATGGATGTGTCGATTATAAAAGTTCATGAATTTGACTTAAAACTATTAACATATTTAAACCTTCCTGACTGGGCTCTTTCATTAATAGGATTTGGGCAATCATCTTAATAAAGATATAATCTATTTAATAAAAAAGGTATAGAAAAAATATGAATAATGTAGTACAAAATAAATCTAAAATATTTTATCAATTACAAAAGTTAAGAAGGTTAGCCCAACCATTTTTCTTACCTATTGATCAATGTAATGGCTTTCAATTTATATGGCTTTTAATATCTCTTTTATTTTGTGTGGGAGGTATTGTTCTTGTATTCCTTACAGGCATAATTAGTTTTTTTGAAAGCATTCAACCTATTTTTCTTGATAAATACTTTGGAGGAGTAGTTAATACTGTCAATACAATATGGTCTGGTTGGTGGGGATTATTGTTTTCAGGATTATTTCTTATTGGTTCAGGAAGTTTTTTTAGTTTAAGGCGTCAACTCAAGAATCGCAGATGGGTACATTGGTTATTTCTGGCAGTCATAGTATTAATGCTTTTGGCAGTAAATGGAATTAATGCAGGAATAGGATTTATTGCAAGAGACTTAACAAATGCTTTAGTAGAAAAACAAGAAGATGGATTTTATAGAATTTTAGGAATCTATGCTTGTTGCTTTGCTGTAGCACTCCCAATTAGGGTTTCTCAAATATTTTTTACCTATAAATTAGGAATAATTTGGAGAGATTGGCTTTCAAAAAGCTTAGTTAAAGACTATATGACGAATAAGGCATACTACCAACTAAATCCTAATGATGAAGAGCAAACTGATGTAGATAATCCTGACCAACGAATAACAGATGATACCAGAGCTTTTACTGGTCAAAGCTTATCCTTTACTTTGGGAGTTTTTGATGCACTTCTTACTTTTTCTCTGAACATTCTCATTTTATGGAGTATTAGTACGACATTAACCTTTTCATTATTTGGATACGCAGCATTTGCTACTGCTATCCTTTTAATTGCTGGAAAAAATCTTGTAAAAATAGATTTTGATCAACTTAGGTATGAGGCAGATTTCAGATATGGATTAGTGCATATTAGAGATAATGCTGAATCCATAGCTTTTTATTCAGGTGAAAAACCAGAAAAAAGTGAAACAGAGAGAAGATTAGGAGAAGTGGTAAGAAACTTTAACTTACTAATAATTTGGAGAGTAATTATTGATGTAATGAGACGCTCTATTAATTATGCAGGCAACTTCTTTCCATATCTAATAATGGCAATTCCTTATTTTAGAGGAGATATTGATTATGGTCGATTTATTCAAGCAAGCTTTGCATTTGGGATGGTAGAAGGTTCGCTGTTTTTTATAGTTAATCAAATAGAGGAACTAGCAAAGTTTACAGCTGGAATTGGAAGATTAGAGGGTTTTCAATCAAAAGTTGAAAGTATCAGTCAAACCAAACCGATAGACAATCAAAATATAATTTCAGATTATTCTTCTATCCTCATCAACGATGCTGATCTTTACCCGCCTGGATCTGATAAAGCTATCATCAAAAATTTAAATCTGAGTATCGAAACAAATCAATCATTATTAGTAGTAGGCCCATCTGGTTGTGGCAAAACATCTTTATTAAGAATGATCAGTGGATTATGGGAACCCAATCAAGGATCAATTAAAAAGCCAAAGACAGGTGATTTGCTATTTATACCTCAAAAACCATATATGCTATTAGGTTCTTTAAGGGAACAATTATGTTATCCAACAGAAGTTGAGAAATTTAGTGATGACCACTTAATTTCTGTTCTGAATGAAGTAAATTTAAATTCTATTGTTGATAGATATCCTAACCTTGACGTCAAACAAGATTGGCCAAGAATACTTTCATTAGGAGAGCAGCAAAGATTAGCCTTTGCGAGATTACTACTGAATTCTCCGAGATTTGCTGTATTAGATGAAGCAACTAGTGCACTCGATATTAAAACAGAAAAAAGACTATATAATCTCTTAAGAGATAGAGAATTATCGTTGATAAGCGTTGGTCATAGGCCAAGTTTAAAGGATTTTCATGAGAATATTTTAGAATTAAATGGCAAAGGAGACTGGAAATTATTTACTACGGATAAGTATAATTTTAAAAATTAGATTACAATCATGAATTCAAATCAAGAACAAAATAATGAGAATACTATGAATATAGATAAAACAAATTCGGAAGAAATTCAAATTGATGAGCAAACGATTGAAATTGAAGATAGATATAAGTTTGGATGGAGCAGTTATTCAGAAATAACAAATGGAAGATTCGCAATGCTAGGATTTTTAGCAATTATTTTAATTGAATTAATAAGTCAAAAATCATTTCTAAATTGGGCTGGGATATTTTAATTAGTCATCAAATCTAGAGCTGTTATCTCTGGGTTTATTTTTTTTTGTGCCTACAGTGTATCTTCCAGTTTTATTTTTAGAGGTTAATCTTGCACTAGCTGCTGTGCTTCTTGTTTGACGAGGCTTTTTTACTTCATTTATATTTGTAGAAAATGATGCATCTTCTACTTTTTCTCTTGAAGTCTGAGATCTTATAGATGATCTTGTTGGTTTGTTAGAGGAGGGAGAAGAATCCTTAAGAGAGGAAGTATTTGATTTTCTAGAAACTTCTTGATTAGATAATGGCCGAGAGCCTCTTTTGATTTCACTTCTTGATGATCTTCTTTCTCCAAAACTTCCTCTTCTATCTTCTTTACTCATCCTATTATCTTCAGACCGATTTCTTCTTCTCTTAGGTTCGTCATTCTCAAATTGATTAGACTCTCTTAAAGAAGGACGCCTCCTGCTTACTGCAGACTCAGGAATAGCTCTTGATATATTTCTCCTTTGCGATCTACCTTCCATATAATCATCTTCTAGGTCATCATCTTGAGATTTGAATCTTCTAGAAGGTCTATCAGAATCTTCAAATTGATCATAATCATCACTAAATCTATTTCTAGAAGAATTTCTAGGCATATCTGGAATCTGATCATCTTCAAAATAAGAAGATCTTCTTGCTTGGTCAGTAGCAACACCTCTTAATCGAACACTTTCATATGCAAAGAATACTGTCGTTCCTGCTAATAAAAACTGCCCAAATTGCAAAATAGGATCTAATCTCCATCCTTGAAAAAACAATATCCCTCCGCATAAAAGACCTATCGCCGCAAAGAAAACATCATAATCCCTTGCCAGCGCAGGTTTAAATGACCTCAAAAAATATAGGCCACCTCCACATACAGCTAGTACGATGCCTACAATACTCGCCCAATTTAGACTAGCATTGACCACTTTTTTTCTCCAAAACTTATTTTTTTAAGGTGCAATAAAACACCTTATATATAGTTTACTTAAAACTTTTATAAAAACTAGCGTCTACGTGTAGCTGAAGTACGTTCAAGTGAATCTTTTTGGCTAACAAAGATCAAAAAAGCTGCTGCTGGAATAACTATAAGTAATGCTGCAGCGAAGAAACTCGCTATCATATTAAAACCAGAACTACCAGCCACTTCTGGAGAAACATCAGCCGCTAATATCAGATTTGAAATTTGAATCACTTTTTTAAAATTAAATTCTGAATTTATAATACGAATTAAATCCTAACTTATGGGATATTTATTAAGATGGATTAAACAATTGTTATTTCATTGTCTCAAAACTATTTACATGCTTTAGATCTTACCCTTGGAATTCTTTTATCATTTCTAACCCTAGTCTTTTTAATAAGATTAATATTAACTTGGTACCCAAAAGTTGATTTAAATAAAGGTTTTTGGTTATTAATTGCAATCCCAACAAGTTCTATTTTAAAATTTACTAGAAAATTGATTCCTCCTATTGGTGGCGTCGATGTTGGCCCAGTAATTTGGATAGGAATTATAAGTTTTCTAAGAGAAATATTAGTTGGTCAACAAGGTTTAATCAAATTAGCCATCCTAAAGAGTATTAATTAAGAAGGTATCATATTGAATTAATAGTTGGGTAATAATTCTTCCTCAACGTATTTTGTATGAATTTTGCCTTCCATAAATTTTCTTTTATTAAGAAGAGATAAATGAAAGTTAATTGTTGTTGGGATTCCTGTTACAGCGCATTCATTTAAAGCTCTATTCATTCTTTTAATAGCGGTATTACGATCTTTACCCCAGACTATTAATTTCCCTATAAGTGAATCATAAAATGGAGGTATTTCATAACCAGTATAAACATGACTATCAACCCTTACTCCAGGACCCCCTGGAGGCAACCATCCAGTTATTTTTCCAGGCGATGGGCGAAAATTATGCGAAGGGTCTTCAGCATTAATTCTGCATTCAATAGCATGACCGTTTAATTGAATATCGTCTTGAGTAAATTCTAAATTGTCACCTCCAGCTATTTTGATCTGTTCAGCGATTAGATCAACACCAGTAACCATTTCAGTTACTGGGTGTTCCACTTGAATCCTGGTGTTCATCTCCATAAAGTAAAAATTATTATCATCATCTACTAAAAATTCAACAGTTCCCGCCCCTTCATAACTAATACTTTTTGCAGCAGCAATAGCTGCATTACCCATTTTTTTTCTAAGAGAATGGTTTATAGCTGGACTGGGAGACTCTTCTAATAATTTTTGGTGTCTCCTTTGCACAGAACAATCTCTCTCTCCTAGATGAACCACATTACCTGACCTGTCAGCAAGGATTTGAATTTCTACATGTCTTGGCTTTTTTATAAATTTCTCCATATATAAACCATCATTTCCAAATGCCGCTTCTGCTTCGCCTTGGGCTGCTTTAAACATTTTTTCTAAGTTAACCTTATTTTCAACCAATCTCATTCCTCTACCTCCTCCTCCAGCTGTGGCTTTTATTATGACGGGATATCCAATCTCTTGTGCCATTTCGTAGGCCTCCTCAACATTCGACAATAAACCTTTGCTTCCTGGAACAGTTGGTACTCCGACTCTCTCCATTGTCTCTTTAGCAGTAGATTTATCTCCCATTGATCTAATAGCATTGGGAGATGGACCAATGAAAGTTATGCCATGATCGTTACACATTTCTGCAAATTTATCATTCTCCGCAAGAAAACCATAACCTGGATGAATGGCATCAACTCCTCTTGATGTTGCAGCAGCTAAGATATTTGGAATATTTAAATAACTCTTGTTGCTTAATGAGTCCCCAACGCAAACTGCTTCATCAGCTAATTGCACATGCAAGGCCTTTTTATCTACGGTGCTATAAACAGC
>QCGM01000015.1:0-36203 GCA_003279925.1 Prochlorococcus sp. AG-388-B05 | reverse complement strand
AATAGTTGCAATTGAACTCTTGTCACTTGAGGTAAGTTCTCTATCTTGGTATTTCCATTCAAACCATGTAAAACATTCATTTAACTTTTGATTTTCCTTATAAGTTTTTTTCCAGTTTTGTATCCAATTGGCTAATGCAGTTGCTTCATCTGTATTTAACATTATCCATCTAACCTATCTGCGTAATCTCTTAAAACTTCAGCCATCTTTTGAGGTGGAATTTCTTCTTGATATTCTCTACATAAATCAAAAAATTTATCTAAGAAATCTTTCATTGAAGAGGACATAAAAAAAGGGCTTACACACCCTCTACTTTAGATCGACTGTCAATGATCACATCATCCAAAAAGCTCAATTGAATATACGGTATCCTTACAATTATTTTTTTTATCCCATTCCTTTGCAAAAGGCGATTCCATTTCTGCACCTAATTTTTCTAAGTCAGTACAGTTCAGTAATAAATGAGATTTATGATCATTGACTTTTACAAACTCATAATCAGTCACAAATTCTTTGCACATTTCTTCAAGAAATAAATTAGTAACATCATTTTTAAATTCCTCAAATGTACAGCTAAAAGTTGAAATGATGAGTGTGTTCATAAAAAAAGGAGCTATATGCCCCTTAGTGTAGATCGGCTGTCAATCATATTTCATTAGAGTCTGCTGTAACCTAATTTTGACTGAAAAACTTTAAAGGGAACACCTGTTCCTTTCATTACTTCGAGACATTTATCCCCAACTGTTCCATATACTTCAACAGTAAAATCATCCGCAAGTTTTGGATGTTCTTGTAAATATTCACCTATTGCTGGATTAGCTAAGTGAGCGATAAAAGCTTCATCATTTTTATAAGCCTCAGACCAGACAAAGATCAGAGGATTTTCTGGATCCTGATCAAAAGTATGGTGTAACATTCCTGGCTCAACAGCCTCAACGGCTTTATCTGTTTTATCTGCAAGTTCTAAATACTCAGAAACTTTATCTTCTTTCACTGTGATTTTTGCTAGAAGAATAAAAGGGGTATCTGCTCCAAAATTAGTCATAAATAAAAAGTATTTTTAGTATATATTATTTGTTTTTCATCAAAAAATGAGCTAATTGCCCATTTTTGTAGATCGACTGTCAATAATTATTAGAGGTGTAAATTGCCAACATTTCATTCAATAATATCCTCTAATTTGTATAGAGAAATAAATTCTATCTTGTTATTTCCCCATACATTGTGATCATCTATTCTATCAACGATTGCAACAACGCGATTAACAATGTAACCTGCATCACGCAAAACATTTACAGCTTTGATGGCACTACTACCTGTTGTAGTTACATCCTCTAATACTGTAACGATAGATCCTTTAGGTGGCTTGTTACCTTCAATAACTTCTTTTGTTCCATATCCTTTCGGATTCTTTCTTACGATCAAAGCGTCAATATGTTTATTTGAGTAATATGCTTTCTGTGCGATACCACAAACTAAAGGATCAGCACCCAGTGTGAGTCCACCAACTGCTGCAGATTTATCTTCTATATGTTCAAACATTAAATGGGATATAAGTGCGTTTCCCTCACAGGATAAACTAACAGGTTTACAGTTAATGTAATGCTCTGATTCTTTACCAGAAGATAAGGTAAATTTACCTTTCTTGTATGCTCTTTCTTTTATAAGATTTAGTAGTGTCTTTCTATGAATATCCATCAGAGAATAAATTATCCAGTTGCTTTTGATAATTTACCAATAATCTCAAAAAAAAGTCTCTTTCAGAGTCGACTGTTTAAAGTTTGTATTTCTTTTTTTCTCAACAATAATAGTTTAAAAATGACTTTTTCTGAGTTTTTTTCTTAATTCCCTGGGGATAGCAATAGCTAAATAATATCCTCCTCTACCTGGTCTTTGAAATACTCTTGACACTGTGGTCCTACCAATATATCTTTATAAAGCCTTTAAGCAAGTGAGTTATTAGTTACTTAGATAAGTATAGCTTTTTAGGTCGATGCATCAGAGAACTGGCGGGGATTCGGTGTTACATATCAAACTGCTTGCTAACACTTGCTTTTGGTAGTTAATTTTATTTCTAAAATTAAGAGAATAAGGTAAACAAGAAATTCAATACTTGACGAACTATACTCACTACACTACATTAGTAGTACATCTGTATTACTTACTAATGACTCTAGGAGGAGCCAATGTTTGGTCTAATTTTTCTTATGGCAGTCGTGTTGATTCACCCAATGGCTGGATACTTAACCCGCAAGGCAGCTTTTTAATCTTTTTTGAAAAGTGTAAGAAATCAGCACGGAGCAACATCAATGTTTATACCCATCTCTTCTATACAAATCATCTAGGAGAGCCAGCAGGACTTAAAAACACAAGACTTCATGATCTCGACTCTGCGTTTGAAACATGGAATGAACTAATAGCTGGAGGATGGACTGAAGTAACAAACCAATTTCAAGAATCAGCATGACCTACTTAAACCCAATCAAAAAGAAACTTGCAAAAGAGAATAGAAAAGTATCTGTTCAAGACCCATCAAAACTATTAGCAGAATTTTTTAGTGGCGTAGTAATTAAGCTCGATGAAGAATACATCTATGACTAATGGGAAATCCTCAGTCATGGGATTACTTCGAGTACAACTCAGAACTGAAAAGCAAACGCACAAAGATTTACATTACTTGCACTCACTTTCGTTACAGCACGACAGATCAATGTGTAACTATCTTGACCTGTCCCTTTCACCAGAAGCTTATTCCTCAAGGAGATCACTTACTTAAGGGATGTAAATGTTGGAGAGAAAATAGAACTATCTTTGCGCCTGAAGCTACTTAACAAAAAGCATTGATAAATATATTTTATGCTTAAATATCTTTAAGTTCTTATTACATTCTAAATGCCTTATTCAGAAACTAAAGTAGTTATTGGTGGACTAGCCCATATACCAATCCTTATTTTTATTTTTAATTTCATTAAAAATAAATTTGAAGCTAGGGCTCAATCAACTTCTATTACTTAATATATTTGCCTAATCTTTATGTTTAGTTATTTGGCTTTCTTTAAATATAGATTCTTTTTATTAGCCTGATCTGATGTAAACAACATAACTAATATTGTCCCAACTAAGAATGAAAACATCGTTGTTACCTCTAAAACCGTCACCATCTCACTAGGCAGATAATTTGTAAACATAATAAAGATCATCTCTTATTTCAAACGTAGCAACTATTCAAAGTTTGACCATGGGTAATAACTTTATTTATTCGATGTTTTAACATTGAGTTTATAAAAATAAGAAATATCTCGTTAAAACAAATATATTCCTACTAAATCTTTTATGAAAATTTCTGACAATTTAACTACTTCAGTCGTAGATCCAAAGACCACGAAAAGAAAATATCCATAAGCAAAGATAATTGTTCTTGATAATAATTTTAATACGTTTGAACATGTGGCAAATTGTCTTGTAAGAATTATCCCTGGAATAAGTGAAAAAAATCATGGTTACTTGCACTCGAAGTTGATAGGGAAGGTTCGGCAGAAGTATGGAGAGGACCCTTTGAGCAGGCAGAACTATATCATCAGCAACTTGTCATCAAAGGATTAACTAGCGCACCAATTGAAAAGACATAATAAATAGTAAATACTTAGTGAATTACTTTTTTCAGCGTATAAGCGATATAGGAACTACTTACACACTAATTACTGATCACTAAACGCGCTGATTGAAATCATGAGGATATTTTATTGTATTTAGAAATAAGTGTTGTAACTATCATACATAACAAATAAGTACTAATACTCATCCATATCCAGGAAAAAGAAATATGTTGTACACAGTTTAATTGTGTGTAGGAGAAGATCTACTAAATCAGTGGAAACAAGGAAACACTTGATTTAGTAAAACTATATAAAGATCTCTAGAAATAGAGGTCTTTTTTATTATCTAGTTTTAATTTGCATAAAAATGTACTATTGACAGTAATAGAAATGTATTAATAGTAATAAAAAGAGTGTTTAAATAGTCTCTTATCTAGATCGACTGTTAATCATATATTTTATCTTGGCCTAAAATTACTCTTTTGTATTTCTCACTAAGTTCATAATTGTATTGAAATTTTTGTATTATTTTTACGATTTCATCGATAGCTTTTTCTTTTTCTTTTTCTTCTTTGGGTTTCATGATTTAATAAACGGTGAAAGTAGTAAGAGTGTTATTCTAATTTTTTACTAAATTTATAGTTTTTTATTATTTGTGCTTCTTAAATTTGAATTCAAGTTAAGAATGCAATAATGCAAAAAGAAAACCAAGATTAATCCCAATCAACCCATACGTAATTGTAGTTAAAGCCGAATCATAGCAAAAATGTATTTGCGGCAATTATTGAGGTATGTGCCTTATTTATCAGTTGAAGTTTCTATATCTTCATAAAGAGGTTTAGTTGATCTACTAAATCCATTAGCTCTTAAGTATGCCTGGGACTCTCTAAATTTTTCTGCTAATCTTTGCGCGTATGGAGTACTTATTGAAGACTGAGTCATAATATTTAATTTGCAATTAAATCCATAATGCAAATTAATTGAATAACTGAAAAGTGATCAACCGTACAAAAATGAAAATTTAAGACTTTTTACTTAGTTGAAATAATTAGTGAAAATCAAAAGGGGGTAGTGAAGACAGCATAATTAATTAGGATCATCTCTGAATTTAATTGAACGAATCCAAGAATAGTATCTAGATTTTCTATTTCGTTGCTCTTTAAAAATTAATCTATCTGCGGTCTGCTTCGGTGATTCTCCCCTCTTAATATTGGTCGATATGGCAATACCAAATCCACTCGCCTCAATTTTAGGAGTTCCTCCTTCAAGATAAAAGAGAAAAGACCAACCTTTATTCCACCCAAGATAAAAGGGATTTTGAGGCATGAATTTATTTATAATTAATAAATCAATAATAATTTCTAAATAAAATCTTTTAATGTATTTTCTAATACATCTGGAAATAGTTTCCAAAAAAAAAGGAGCTAATTACTCCTTTTTTTGATCACCTTTGAATCCCTTTTTTATGTTGGAATTTTTATTTTCCATAAAATGCTAATTTGTTTTTATCCAGAACAAGAAAAGGCTACTGTAAGAATATTTTTAAAAATCGGTGCTTGACCTACTAATGCTTATAAGAGAAAGACTGATGATGCAAAAGTAAGGAATATTTTAGAAGCTTTGTTAACTTTTAGATTCGAGACTTTTGTAAGTTCTGAGTTCATTTTTTCATTCTTTCTAAAACAAACATAGCCCTTTAAACAAAAGATTCAGCATCAAAATTTACCAAAAATTAATTTTATTGTTGCGGTAATTCGGTGGCATTTTTTATTTGTTCAAATTGATTTTTAGAAACGACTCTTCTTTTGTAATTTGGATATCTTTTTTTCCACCAGTTGTTTAATGATATTGCAATTCCATCCAAGTCTTCAGTACAGATATGTACCCATATAATTTTATCTTGATCTTGCTTAAAAAATTCCCAATTCGTAGGTGAATTCATTTAATAAAGTAAATGATTAAACCTATAAAAGAACTTCCTACCAGTAGCAGGACCATTAATAAAGCTATTAGCTTTGCTAGTCCCATAAAGATAAATTCGAATCTCCTGTTGATCTCTGCATCCAATGAATTTTCCAAACATCACCCACTTTTTTAAAAATAGAAGTAACTGTTGGTAAATCATCATTAGGAGTCCCTTTATATCTGAATTTTGAACCAAGAGTGAAAATGCACATTGCGATATTATCACTTAGAAATTCGAATCGGTGTATTTTTGTTATTTCTGCTTTTTCTTGTACTACATCCCCAGAGTTCATCATTTCTTCAAATCCATTTGCACTTATAGGATTACCACTTGGTCTGATAAATAAAAAATCGGGAGTTGCATTGTTCATGAAAAAAGAACCCATCTTTTCTGGGGATGCGAGCTCATCTAACAATGAAATAATTTTTTCTTTATCAGTCATTATAAATGTTAGTTTTTATCTATATTTAAGCAGACTGTCAATAATCTATTTAGTTTTAATCATTATAAATATCTATCGTCAAACAAATTAATTGTTTAAGTATTAAATTGCTGTATCTTCTTGGGCCCATTCTTTATGTTTTTGTTCTAGATCTGTAACTGAATCCCTTTGATAAGTTAACTTTAAATGATTTTGAGCTAGTTGATCTTTAGCTACCGTCATATCTTTTGAAAAGAAATTCAATGGCTCTACTTTCATACCTTTTTTATTTTCCATATTTTCTTCAATCATTAAATTACAAGTATATTTCTAAAATGTTTTTATAAGAAACCCCAGAAATTTAATCTTTTATTTGGATTTGCTTAACAGATTTAGATGAAATTACTTACTTTGAGGGGTTAAGATTTGAGTTGGAAGCCAGCTGGGTTTATCCATAATCCATTTCTCTCTGTCTTCATATTTAACTGTCCATAAAAGAAATGAAGATATTTGCTTTAAAGATACTCCAACTATAAATCTTGTTCTTGGACTAATAGTAATAAATCCAACCATTAAAATTAATAAAATTAATCTAAAAATAGTCTTAAACATTTAAAAATATTATGGATTAAATTAGGGAATTTTTCATTTAAGCCAAATACTAGCAACAGCAGTACTCATATCTGTACCATATTTTTTCAAAGATATAAAAATGTTTTTATTATTTAGCCTCCATTAAAAAGAAAAAAAGATTGACTACTGACATTAGTAATCAACCTCTTAACTTAGTTATGTGTAATAGTAAACAACTGGCTGCTTAAACCAATCTAATGAACTTCTCTGGTGGACTATCGATCATTTCTAATCCCTCCGTTTGAATAATTTAAAGTTAGTATGAATAAACTTTTTTGTATATGGGCAAATATGCTGATTTATTTAAACAATATTTGCAAGCTTAACTATTTAGATAAAACCAGGAATTATCCATCCGAAAAAACCATAATTTACAACTAAGGCCAATAAACCAACCATGGCTAACCTTCCATTGGTAATTTCGGCATTTTTCCAATAGCTTTTTTTTCTATTGTTCATTTTAGGGGATTTTTCGGTATCAAATAAATTGGGCTCTAAAGGCTCTTGTAATCTCTTTATGGTGTAAAGAGTAAATTGCAATGTTATAGCTATAACGACAATTATAAAACCAGTAAGTAGGCTCATTAGATTAAACGAATCCAGGAATGATTTGACCAGTTGTTAAATAAGCTCCAACCGCCGCGATAAACCCAATCATCGCAAATCTCCCATTAAGTTTTTCAGCAACAATTTTTTCTTTTTCAACAGATTTGATTTTTGACATTTTTAAAGTATTAATTGTTAATGAATGTAACACAAAAATTACGTATTGTAATAAAAAAAGTGAAAAAGAAGTTATTTCTGACTATTTAGGTACGTTAGTGTTACATAAATGTCGAAAAATATTAGATTTGTAAATTTAAAAAAGTTTTTTTTTCTCTAAACTATGTTTATTTATTAGTTATTTTTGTTTACTTGAGGTAGGTAAAACTTGTTTCCAAGAGTGTAGCCAATTGACATTAATACTAAACCTATCAATTGAGGTAGATGTGCATTTGCTAGAGAAATTTTATCCATTATTTAAGCTAGTTAAAAAACTATAATAGTTAATAATTATTTATTCTGTAGTCTTTTATTAAATTTATGAAAATTGGAAATTTTACTAATCGATTTCACCAGATTCTTTTAATGAATTAACAATTCTCTCATTTTCAGTTTTTAAATTTTCTAATGCTGATTTAGTAAATTGTTCTTTAGCTTCAAATTTTGCTGAGCGGATTATTTTTTTATTAGGCCATTTCTTATTTTGCTCTTGCTTCATTTTAAATTTGTTTCTTAGTGGATATTAAAAGAAAGAGTTTTTTATAAAAGTATGAATTTTTACAAAATATTAGTTAATAATAATTATTCATAAAACGTCTTTAAAATTTATTTTATTTTTTTCTAATTATGTAACTTACGATTGAAGTTAAAATTTTAAGTTGAAAATATTATTTAAATTTATCTTAGGGTCTTTTGGAATAATCTAAAAAGCTCAGTCTTTAGGAAGCCTTAACCAACCGCTAGTCCATTTTGATTTAAGAGTTAACCAAGAAATCCTTTTAATATCTTTTTTGTTTTTTGTTGGGAATAGATCTACCCATCGTTTGTCATTTTTACCTCCATAGGCTTTTACTTGATAATGACGATTCCCTTCAATTGTTTTTGGTGCTGTCCAGCAATTTGTGGGAGGCCATTTCATCTGTTAATTTAAAAAAAAAGAATTTTATAACGTGCTATTGCCTGTTAAAACTAAACCATAGTATGCAATAGTTCCAAGAATCAAAACTATACCCAATACTCGAATAATCATTTTTTAATAATATTTAATTTTGAATAATATTAAAAATAAATCAATGAGTAAAAGAATTGTATTATTTTTTAATCTTATGAATTGTTAAAAAATTATTTTCTCATTTCTTATTCTTTTTGTGATTTCTAGCCAATGAGTGACATGATTCTGGATGCCACTCATGTTGGATTCTTGCAATGAAATCATAAATAAAAGAATCAGGACATTCTGTTATTTCTTGAAGCTCAGAAAGTTCCTCTTTAATAAATTCATAAACACTTAAAATTATTCCAAGATTTTGTTCATGAGTAGGTTCCCAATTTTCAAATTCCTTTTTCATGTATGTTTTTTTCTATTTTCTTATCTTCTACAATATCGTAATAAATAATATCTCCATAATCAGCATCTGAACAACATATATCTCCATATATTTCATCTAATAAATCATAAGCATCAGCAAAGTTTGAAAAAATTTGGGATGTGACATCATCTTCTTTTCCATCAATTCTTACAATTTTATAATTCATAAAAAAATCTCTCAAACTAATTTAAATTTACTATCAAGCTTAAATTTTTTATTTAAGAGCTTTAGGGTATAGCTTCCGAATCTTGTCTTTTTGTTTTTCTAATTTCTTTTTCTTATAATTTTCTGACAAAATTCTTCTAATTAGTAATTGTGGGATTAGCCATATCAATGCTATAGCGAAAGCCATAAAAATAGGATTTCTCCAGGTAAGTCTAATTATTTCTTGAGTAAATTCTTGATTTAAGATCTCCATGAATTAATCTTCTGAAAGTAATTCATTGTTGGGAAATTTATCTTTAATTTTTAAAAGATATTCTTGTAAATTTTCTTTATTATCGGAACACATTTTTTCTAATGACCTTTCCATAAATTGGTTTAAACCTTTACCCTCCAATCCTAAAGACTTAGTTCCGGATGCATACATCATTACTAATAATACTTTTGCTTCGTTCTCAGTCATCCAAGCATGCGATGCTATTAATCTATAAATTCTGTTTAATGGACTTTTACTTTCTGACATTTTTGAATTATAACTAAAATCCTTTCCATTACACTAAAAGAATTAGTAATTAATTTTTATTTTATTGCTTCAGAAATTATAATATTTGAAATTATTTAAAAATATGTCTACTTACCTCATAACTGGCTCAAATAGAGGAATTGGATTGGAACTATGTAAACAAATTATTGAAAGGGGAGATGAGGTAATCGCTACCTGTAGAGAGGCTTCTTCAGATTTAAAAAACTTAGGTGTAAGAATTGAAGAAGATATAGATATTTCATCAGAGGATTCAATCAATAATTTAAGGCAAGCATTATCAGGGGTCGAATTAGATTGCTTAATTCATAATGCAGGTATTTACGAATTTAATTCGATTGATAATTTTGATCATGAAAGTATTATTCGTCAATTTGTAGTAAATGCTTTAAGTCCTCTTTCTATGACTAGATCACTAAAGGGTCTTTTAAAAAAGTATTCAAAGATTGGTTTTATCACGAGCAGAATGGGATCCATTGGTGATAATTCGTCCGGTAGTTCCTATGGTTATAGGATGTCTAAAGTGGCTTTATCCATGGCAGCGAAATCACTTTCAAGAGATTTGTTAAAAGAAGATATTTATGTTGCTATTTTGCATCCAGGCCTAGTAAGTACTCGTATGACTGGATTTACAAAAAATGGTATATCTACAGAAGAATCCGCAAATGGACTCTTAAAACGTATCGACTCTCTTAATAAAAATAATACTGGGACATTTTGGCATACTAATGGAGAGATTTTGCCTTGGTAGATTTAATTTATTTACTTGAACTTTGGTTTATAAAAAATGATTTGTTAAAAAAGCTTTAAATTTTAATATATTTAGTTTCTTTATTTAATCATCTTGGTTATGTTAAGGAAAATATTATTAAAGGAGGTGATTCATTGTCGTATCTACCGAAAATTGCGGTTACAGAAGAGACCGTGAAATCAGTATCTACAACCTGTTCATTGGTCTCTTATTCTTTAATAAAGAAGAAAGGTTTTATTATTAATAGATTTATATAAAAAAACCTAAATAAATACTAAAAGCTCTGTTTCTCATGAAGTGACAGGGCTTTTTTATTTGCTTAGTAAATTAAAAAGTTTATTTATTAATTCCTTTCTTTTTAAGATTGTTTTTTCTCCATACTGTTTATCCTCCCCCCTTAGAATTGATTGGCCCTTTGGACCTAATCCTTTGGTTATAAACAATTTATCCTCATTTATCCATCTTTCGGTCATTTCTTTACTTAACTCGACGTGGAATTGTAAACCGTAAGCTAAATCCCCAATCTTAAAAAATTGCTCTTTACAACGCATACTACTGGCTATGAGTTCGGCATTTTTTGGTAATAAAATTCTATCTCCATGCCAATGCAGGACATGAAAAGGAGTTTCACAAAATTTCTTTAAGTCATTATTTGATTGATTAAAAAAAACTTGAGACCATCCAATTTCTGGTAAAGGTTTAAGAGGAAATCCTTGCTTTAAAATTTCGATATCTCCTCCTGCTGCGTTAGCTAATAACTGAGCTCCTAAGCAAACTCCGATAATTCTTGTCTTTTTTTTTAATTCTGACTTTATAAAATCGCTTTCTTTTTTTAGCCATGGATATTTTGTGTTCCCAATATCTTTGACTCCCATTGGTCCGCCCATTATTAAAAGTAAATCGTCTTTATTAGTTTTAGGTAGGTCATCACCTTGGTCCAGACGGATGATTTCTATATTCATCTCCCTCTCCTTAGCTATCTGATAAAAAAGCCCTGGTCCTTCTATTTCTAAATGTTGTAAAACTAATAGCCTTTTCATTTGTAATTTTTAATTAGAAGTCAATTAACAAATTTTATTTACGACATAATTAAAAAATTAATTAATGCTGTTTATTTTGTTTTCCCAAAATATATCAAAGCTAAAAAAGAAATTGTACTTACGATTGCTATTAAATACCAACCTGATGATGAGTTGCTAGAAATTTCTGACATTTATTTTGTGGATTTTTCTGAAGACTTAACTATTTGGAAAAAAATTAGTAATGAGGCTAATAAAAATATCAAAAGTATATATGTGATGTTCATTTATAGAAATATACTTACGATGAGAAAAATAATTCCAATAACTACAGCAACGATTGCTCCGTCAACTAATAAGTCTTTCCATGTGTAACTATTGAGCATTTTTAATTTATTCTCTTCACTCATTAAATTCTTAAGCCATGTCCAGTCCAAAATTTGCGTTAAAGCTATAGCAAATACTAAATGCCCAACCAAAATACCAATTAGGTCAATACGAGATATTTCTTTAGTAAAGCTTGTGATACTAAAAATTTCCACTATTTTTTATCTTTATTAGAAAGAGCGCCGCCTTCCTCTTTATACTTGTCCCAAGCTTCACTTATTTTTGCTTTTGAAAAACTTTCTTTACTTTCTTTAAATTTGTTTTTTAGCCCATTAAAACTATTCGAAAGCTCTTTTTTTGTTGGCTCATCAAGAAATTTTGAAGTTAATTTCCAGAGATACCAGCTACTAGCAGCGAGTAAAATTAAACCTAATAATTGCATATGATTAGTTTTTTATCATCCTACAACTATTTATATAGAAACGATAATCTCAAGCTGAAAAAAATTAAAATTTCTTTTTCAAATAATTAAAATTTTTCTTTAAAATTTTAACCAGTGAAAGAATATCCTTTCTAACAACCATATAGTTAATCCACCTTCAAAAAAAGCTAACCAATACATTCCATAATCTGAAAAACCCATCTGCTCTTTAACCGTACTTATTAACTTTTTATGAGCTTGAATGAGATCTTTCATTTCAAATTAAATATTTAAAGAGTTAAAATCTTTGGATCTCTTCCATCAAAAAACCTTTTCCGTAACAGCAAAGACAAGTTCGGGCTTCGTCTAATGAGATTCTTAAGTAACCCACACCATTGCATTTGATGCAATCAGTCTTGGTTTTAGAGTAGATCTTGGAGTTGAGTTTAGCAGCTCTATTCAAAAAAGAAACAGTTTCTTTACGGCCATTGGCTTTATCTGCTTTATTTAAAAGCTTTTTGTAATTTACTTTTAATTCTTTTATGGTCATGGCTTCAAAGGTGGATTGATTACGTTAGGGATTGATTGGATAGAAAATATTAAGTATTTTCTAGAAAAATTCACAATGAATATATATTTAATCTCAACGTGAGATTTTTTTAATATAACTACTATTAATTACTACCGTTACTATTAAAACTAGATTTTATTGGATTTAACAGAAAATTTATAATCTCAATTTTCAAGTTACTTAGATATTCTTAAAAATAAATATAATTTAGTTTGAATTTGCGTAATGTTATTTTTGGACTTTATTTAATAAAAGATCATTAATAAAAAATCGTGAGTTTAAAATAATAAAATTATTAAGCAGCTCTATAAGAACCGCTTGGCCTTTTAAGACTTTTTAATAAGCGATCATTTTCTTCAGTAAGAATGTCAAGATTTGATTTTTTAAAATCTTTTTGCATCTCAGATGATTGTTTTTTGATTATTTTTTCAATCATTGAATTTGGAAAATCTTTTTAAGCAAATTTAATATTATCGTTTCCAAAAAAATTCCGCGTGACATTTTTTACAAAAAAACCTTATATTTTATTTCGCACATAGAAAAGTGAATTAAATCTACAACTTGTGGAAAAACCTGTTGAAAAATGGTTAAAAAGTGGATAACTCACAGGGATCAAGATAAAAACAGGGTTTTTTGGCTTATTTTCTGAGTATTAATACTGCATCAATAAATTATTAAATGTAGTTTAATAATCAATAAAACTTACTGAAACAACAATGGGATCATTCCTTTTCTATATAAAAAAAAATATTTTTATAAGTAAAATTTTTTTGTCTTAATTCAAATAATTTTTTATTTGCAACATGTTTCAAAATGAAAATTTTATTAAGGGAAAATTTTACAACTTTAATTTTTAAAAAAAAATAATCATTAAAAGTTTGCACAAAAAGATTAATTCGGTTTTCTCTCTCGTTTAATTTTTCACATTCAAAATCAATCGAATAGATTAAATCAAATTCAAAAATTAAAAATGAAAGAAGAAAAAACAGATTCTAAGAAATGTGGTGGAAAGAAAAAAATCATGTTTGCTTATGGTTTTATTCAACTTGGTTCTAGTTTCGTTTCTGCATTAGCTTTAGCGGTAATTGCGTTTGGATTTTGTTCTATAAAAAAAGAATCTAAAGTCTTTAATAATTGCGTAACTGAAATTGTAGAAAATGGTAGTACTAATGCAGAGGCAGTTAGATACTGCAACGGTGGCAATTGAATAAGTTTAATTAAATGAATGCTACTCATGGTTTTCTACTTGACTCTTTAAAAGAGGAACCAATTGGTGAGACAGTTCATTTTGTTTGGTACATAACGGATATTGGTATTGCTGCTCTTTTCAAGGGAAATGAAATTCTTAAGACTTATAGTGTAAATGTTGAAAAAGAGGCAAAAGATATAAGCCTTGATATCAGTAAGGAAGAGAAAGAATATTGTGAAATTGAGGATAAAAAACTTTTTATCTTTTACTCTTGAAGTAATTAGTTAGATCAATAGGATGGTTCTAAATTATAAGCTGTCCCTTTGACACTATTTTCACTAATAATCTCAAATGTAAGTTCCTCATTTAAGGCATTGATGTAGGAAGTATAGAGTTTACCCCAAACGAATTCAAACTCATCCTTACTAAGGTTTTTAAAAAGAATTTCTCCTTTAAAATAAATGTGATAAGAATCAAACATCATGGAAAATTTTTTCTAACCTTTTTTAACGCAGTTAGATATGTCTGACGTATTGATGGCTACTAAAAGAAAATTTAGAAAAAACTTCTAAATGCTTTTTTTTAATCCATGCGAGTATTCATTTTTTCCTTCTTAAATAAAGACACTGTTTCATCAAGATCTAAACAAGGTTGAATATTAATATCCATAAGTCTTCTCCATGGATGCCATTGTTTCCAAATTGTTTCTAAAGAATCTGCACTAACAACGGAATGACCAATGCCATTTTGGATCATAAAAATCCATGAGTGAACTTCGTAGTTCTCAGGTCTATTTTGAGGCCCACCCGATTCATACCAATTAATAAGCATTTCTCCTCCTTCTTCTTGATCTTCACCGTCTGCAAATTCATAAGAAATTAAATATCTTTGCATGTAACTTGAGATTTTTTAATATTTTAACTTGATAATACAGTATTGCCTTTCAATTATTTGATTGCTAAAAATCTAAAAGAATCAATGTTACCAATGATCCTAAGAATTGAAAAAATCAAAAAGAATATTTTAAGTAATGTTTTATTTATAAATAAAACCATTTTTGAGTATTTTCAAAAACATGACCTTTTTGTCTGATTTGAAGCATGTAAAATTTTGACTTAAATTTTTTCTGACTAAGATCTATAATATTTAGAGAATTTATATAATTGATAAAAAGTACATGAGTAGTAAGTCAAATAATTCTAATCCAACTGGAAAACTAGATTATGAGGAGATTCTTGAGGAGGAAATAATTAATTCATATGAAAATAAGTTTGAAGCTAATTCTGATATCAATAATAAAAACAAAAGATTTTACAGACTTAAAAGAACGCCTCTTGAAGTAATAAATAGATTATTTTTCTTTTTCTTTGTTGGGAGTTTTATCTTCTCATTCTATTTAGCTTATTCAGAAAATAAAGTCTGGTTCATTATTTATTTAATTAGTGCATTCTCATGTATTTTTTATACCCCAAATAGAAAAGCCCTTAAGGAATTAATAGCAGCCTGGCCTAACATTGAAGATCTTATTAAAGGAAGAAGCTTGTGGAGGAAGGATAGGTAAATAATGAATCCAATTAATTCTTTTAAAAAGTGGTTATTAAATATTCTTGTTCCTTATATTGAGGGATCTAAAAAGAAAAAGGAGAAAAAATAATAATGAATACGGTTGGTTTAGGAATAATAATTGAACTTTTTTTATTAATTGGAGTTGTGTTTTGGATAAGAAATTTGAAAACTAGTCAGAATAGACAACCCTCTTTATCAAAGAAGATAATCAAAAATCTAAAGTTTTGAAATTTTTAAATATAAATTTGTTTTAGAAAGATCTTTTCGTTCAGGAAAATTAGTTTTCTTTTTGCTCTCACTTTGCATTAGAAATCTATTAGAACATTGGGATAGTTCTTAAAAATATGACTTTTACAGCTCAAGGCCTTGCTCCCATAACAAATCCATTAAATAGTGTTTTAGTGGAAAAGAAACTTATAAATGTTGATCAGAAATTTATTCAACTCGTTTCTTTAGCTGAGGGTTTACCTAGAACTGAAGTCCTTGAGAGTGGTAAAAATTATTGGAGAGGCGTTTGTAGAAGTGCAATTTTTAGATTTCCAGATGATCTTGAGATCTTAAAACTTGATGCAAGAAGTTATGTTGATAGGTCCAAAGGGATAATTCAAATAAGATCAGCGGCAAGATTAGGTCAATCAGACTTAGGTGTTAATTTAAGAAGAGTAGAATATTTATTTAATCAATTAGAGAAAATTTAATTAGGTAATTAGTCTGATTTATATTTAGTTAAGGTTCTTTTTACTTTATAGATGTGCTTTAATTCGAAAGAATATTTGAACAGCCATGGTGAAAATAATTTTAGTTGCGATTATTGTCGCATTAGTATATTCACAACCTGATCTACGTTTGACTGTAGCCGATTGGTTGAGATCAGCTTCTGATTTTTTAATTGAGTCAGTAAAAGTAAAACAATAAAAAATTGTTTTGAGAGATTTAAATTACCCCTGAAACAGAAAGCATTTGTTTAATGCATAAAGCGACAAAAATAAATATTAATATTCGACTAAATATGTATTTCACAAAATTAATAAATTCTTTTAGCTACATAATAGAAAAATATTGTGAAATTTTTGAATAGTTAACGATAATAAGAGATATGAAGCTTAGATTATTTGAGTTCTATTTTATTAAAGACTACTTAAGGCCTTGGTTTGGTCTTATTTATTCTTTATTCTTTCTGTTTTTTTTAGGTGCTATTGGGTATCGAATTACAGAGGGCTGGGATTGGGGTGATTGCTTATGGATGGTTCTGATCACAATAACCACTATTGGTTTTGGAGAAGTTCAAACTTTAAGTCCTGAAGGAAGAATTATCACTGTTCTAATAATCGTTGGTGGATTAATTTTTATTCAATTTACCTTTCAAAAAGCTGTTAGATTATTTGAATCCGGCTATTTTCAAAGAGTAAACGAATTACGTTTTAAAAGAATTCTTAGAAAAATGGAAAATCATGTAATTTTGTGCGGATATGGGAGGGTAGGTCAGGAAATATCTAATCAAATAAAAACACAAAATATTCCTATTATTGTTGTAGAAAGCGATGAAGATAGAAAAAAGATTGCTGAAGATAATGGTTTAGAAGTTCTTTGTGCCGATGCAACACTTGATGAAACTTTAAAGTTAGCTGGATTAGATAAATGTAAAAGTTTGGTTGTTACCTTGCCTAATGACGCTGCAAATTTGTATGTTGTTCTAAGTGCCAAAGGAATAAGAAGTACAATTAGAGTTATTGCTAGAGCTGGTACTGAAGAAGCTGCGAGTAAATTGAGATTAGCTGGTGCAAGTATAGTTGTAAGCCCTTACATTGCAGCTGGAAGAGCAATGGCATCAATGGCGTTAAGACCAATAGCGATTGACTTCTTAGATTTATTGGCAGGAAGTGAATGTGAAATTGAAGAATTTGAATTAAGCAATGATATTAGCCTTTTTGAAACTGCAGAAAAGATAACTCTTTTAGAGCTTGGAATAGGTAAAAAGAGTGGAGCTAAAATATTGGCAATAAAAGAAGATGAAAAGTTAATAACAAATCCAGGAGGTGATTTTTTACTTCAGCCAGGTCAGGTATTAATTGCTTTTGGAAGTAAGGAACAACTAACTACTCTTAATAGACTTTTAGGAAATCTTGTAGTTTCAGTTGAATTATTAAAGTAATTTCAAAGGGTTTTTAAAAAATCCTTAATCTTAAAAAAATTTTCTAATTTTAAGAAAAAAATCACTTTACTTTACTGAAAATACATATTATTCAATTAAATAAGTCTTCTTTAAAATGTTTATGTGAGGCAAATTAAAGAAGTGTTTTTATATTAAATAAACATGTTTAAGGACAAATTAAAAAGGAAATAAGATCAAATAAAAAATAAGTATTGAATGTAAAGCAAATATGAAATAATTACATCAAATAAATTTGTTTATATAAAATTAATTTGTTAGGAGATTTCATGGCTGCTAAAGAACATAAAAGTTTGCAAGGCTCAAAGATTCTTTTGATAGAAGATGATAAAAGTATTAGGCTGACTGTTACTGAATCATTAGTAAGTGAAGGTTTTGAAGTATTAAATTTTAAAGATGGGTCTAGTGCTTTAGATTTTATTTTGGGAGAAGGAATAAAAGATGTTGATCTTATCCTTTTGGATTTAATGTTACCAGGCTTAAATGGGTTAGAGTTATGCAGAAAAATAAGAAATGAAGAAATATTTACACCTATATTGATTTTGAGTGCAAAAGGAAATGAATCGGATAGGGTTCTTGGCTTAGAAGTAGGAGCTGATGATTACTTAACAAAGCCATTTGGAATTAGTGAATTAATTGCAAGGAGCAGAGCCTTACTAAGAAGGTCTAAAAGGGGTAAAGAAAAGAAACAAAAAATTGAAACGATAATCGAATATAAAAATATTAAATTGTTTACAGAAGAATGCAGGGTTACAAGTTTTGATCAAGAAATAATATTATCTCCAAAAGAATTTAAATTATTAGAATTATTTATCAAAAATCCTAAAAGGGTATGGTCTAGGGATTTAATACTTGAAAAAATATGGGCTATAGATTTTATAGGGGATACAAAAACTGTGGATGTTCATGTTAGATGGCTTAGAGAAAAACTAGAAGAAAATCCCTCCGCGCCAAAAATTATAAAGACTGTTAGAGGTTTTGGATATAGGTTCGGATGAAAATGAAATCGCTTCAAGAATTAGTATTGTTCTTTCATGAAAAGTGGAAGATTAAAGTTAAAAAATTTCATAAAAGAGAAGATAAAAAATTAATAATTAAAAAAAGATATAAGGAGTTTAGTGACTTTCCCTTTGAAAAAATTACTCCTTTTGAAATTTTATCTTGGTTGGATTATTCTTCTCAGGGATGGATTATTTTATCATCAGATTTAACTATAAAATATATCAACGATAAAGCTCTAAAACTTATTAGCCGCATTAAGTATAAGGATGTTATTGGAAAAGCAATAAATGATATTAGTGAATTAGAAATTGTAAGAGATAAAATTCTTTATTCAAGAAAAAAAGATTTACCCTGCTATTTAGATTTCAATATCTTTGGCGATCCAATTAATGCAAAGATAGTAAAAGGAAGAAAAAAAACTTTTTTAATAGTACTAGAAAGTAAGTTATCTATTGAAGCATTAAAAGATAGGCAAACTCAACTAATAAATGATGTTTCTCATGAATTGAAAACCCCCCTTACATCTCTTATCCTTATTGGAGAAAGATTGGAATCAACCGTCTCAAAAAAAGATAAATACCTTATTAAAAGGCTTAAAAAAGAATCTAAAAGATTGAAAAAAATGGTTGAAGAGACATTAGAACTTTCGAAATTAAATAATAGTTTTTCTTACTCAACAAATCAAAAAATTGTTATTGAAAAATTAATTATTGAAACTTGGGAGACATTAAAGCCACTTGCCGAAAAAAAAGAGGTCAATATAAATATCAAGTGTTTAGATAAGTATTTGATTTCAGGTGATTATCAGAATTTAAAAAGAGCTTATATAAACATTATCGATAATGCTATTAGATATTCACCTAATAAAGAGGAAATTAAAATTGAAATTTTTAGAAGAGATAGTTCTGTGGTTATCAAAACTCGTGACAATGGGGTAGGTATAGAAGATGGCGATTTTAATAAGGTTTTTGGACGTTTTTATCGAGGAGATCCTTCTAGGTCAAAATTTAAAAAAAGTGGAAGCGGACTAGGTCTTTCAATAACAAAAACAATAATCACTAACAATAAAGGATTTATTAAGGCCTACAATAATAAAGATGGTGGGGCGACTATAGAAACTATATTTCCTTTAGTTAAATAACATTTGAAAATAATTTTTAAAAGATTTCAGGGCATGATTTCTCTGCAATAAACCTTTTTAAATTTAAAACCCCCTCCCTTGTAAAAAGAATACTACCTTCTTTAGGATCGTCTGCCCAATAAGAATCCTTTTTCCCAATAGCTAACCAGAGCCTATCAGGTAAAGTTGGCATATACATGCTTTCGAAAGCCGATGTATCGATATCATTTTCTTCTTTCATATCTTTGCATGCTTCAATCATTAGTTTAGGGCGATTTAAATAATGTCTAACGCCCTGCCAATAATATTTTGTTTCAGCTTTAACTGGATTAGTTAAAAAAAGAATAAATAGTAAATATTTCATACCGCAATTTTAATTAAACTAAAGGAAATTGATGAATAAATACCACCTGTTTATAAGGTGGTATTTTTGTTTGATTTTAAATTTTTCCTATATTAATGAAAAGTGTTTCTCCTGTTGATTTCTTTCCAGTTCCATCATTATCCGTTGAAATCCAGGCTTGACCATCATTATTAATGGCTAATCCTTCAACCTTTTCAAGAATAAAACCGCCAGTGGATTTCATTACTGGTTTTAGATCAGTAACCAACTCTTTTTCAACTAAAGGATAAAGTCTTGGAGGCATAGTAGTTTGAAGACCTTCGAAAACAACACCATCTAGATCAACTTTATATATGGCTTTTAGCTTTGCCTTTTTACCATAAAAACTATCTCTTTCAATAACGTAAAGAGCTCCGTCATGATAGGTCAACTCAGAAATCCCTACGCCACCCTTTTTGATTCTATCTAATTGATAATTTACAGCTCCCCATTGCTTACTTATAAGGTTATAGGAAAGTATTTTAGTTGTATTAAAAGTATCATCACCCCATGGTTTTTGTTGCGCTACATAAAGGATATTTCCATTTCTTGTTATACCTTCGAAACCAGGGTTTTTAGCATAATTAAGATATGAAAGTGGTGGAGTTATCTTCTCTATAATGTCACCCTCTGAGCTTACATGGTAAATAGCGGGTGGATGTTCGGTTAGTTTTTTCTTAATTCCTTCGGTAGATATGTAAAACCCACCCCTCCCATCAGTTGTAATACCCTCTTGATCCATAAATAAAGCTGTTTTGCCATCAAGTTTTATATCTATAGCTCTTTCTAGTAAAGCTGGTGAACTTGAAGGATCAATTACATATATTCTTGGCTGAGTTTTAAATGTTCCATCATTTACAGCATAGATTTTCCCGTCTTCACCAGAAACCATTCCACTTATAGCTCCCCAAGAAACAAATTCAAGGCCATTTTCATTTGTTAAATGTGGATATGAAGCAGGAGCGTCTTGGAGTTGATAAATAGTCACATGAGATGATAAACCAGGCTCTTTTTTGTTGTAGTCTTTTTCATTGGCTGATGCTATTAGACCTCTATCAGGAATTGCAACAAAACCTTCTGGGCCAATACCTGAAGGTAATAGTTGAGTCAATACTGGTTGACTTAATTCTGTTATATCGTAAACAGCTACTATTCCTGCTCTTTCTGCACCAACAAATAAATACGGTGTTCCATCTATTTTTGCGAATGTAACTGATTCAGGTTCTACACCTTTTTTACCAGCTCTACCATCTTGGAAATGACCTATTTGGGCTATTGATCTTTCTAATCTATTTGCATCCTCGTACACTACTGTTCCATCTTTTTTGAAAATAGTCCAAGATCTTGACCCACCTCTTTTTGCTTGTCCAGGAGCTTTATGTTTATAGTCACCTTCGTTCGCTGTTGCGAAATGATCATTATCAATCCATGTTAGACCGTCTGGTTCTCTCCTTACATTTTTTAGTTTTTTCTTGAATTTATGAGCACCATCTTTCTTTGTATCCATACCAGCCATTTGTTTTACAATGCCAGCTGTAAAATGCGAAATAACATTTCCATCTTTATCGATAACTGCAAGATGGTTATTTTCTTGAATAGAAACTACAGTTTCACCAAGATCATTAATTGCAACAAATTCAGGTTCAGGATCACTTGGGGCGATACTTGCTAATCCAGTTAAATCTACCTTTTTTATAGAATTACATTGTATTTTTCCTTTTTTATTTAGCTTCATAAGAGAAACATATCCAGCAGGGTTTATCTGTTTTCCATCTTCATCTAATTGAGGAATTACCCCATCTTTATACTCTTCATCTCTTTCATTTTCTATTGCAACTGCTAAAAACGAACCATCTGGCGAAACAAAAACGCTGTCAGGTTGCCCACCAAGATCACATTGCTTTATTTTTTTTCTTTTACCCAAATCATATTGAACTAAAGCTCCTGATGGATTTGTATAACTTTCAGATGTATTTGATCCTATGTATATATTATTTCCTAATGCAGCAATTCCAGTTGGTTCTGCTTCAAGCTCTACAATACCAAGAGCTTTTGGTTTAGCAGGATCTGAAATATCAACTAAACCTACTACTCCTAAATCACTATCTGTGTACATCAAAGTCTTACCATCTTCTGTTGCTGTAACTACTTCAGAAGATGTTTTAGTAGTAGATTTTGATCCCTCTGGTAAATTTTCACTAACATTAAAAGATGAAATTCTGTTAAAGTTTTTTTCATTTGTCCAGTATTTTGTATTCCAACTTGCAAATCCGCTACTTGCAGAGGAGGCGATAATTGCGAGTAGTGCCGAAAAACTTGCAGCAGCTAATTTTTTTTTCATTTAGTGCATAAGAAAAATACACTTTAATTTTTACTTTCGTAAGTTAAGAACAAAAAATACATTTATTAAGATCAATTTAAGGTTTTAAAACTAAAAAATAAAAAAGGGCTCAAAATCAAAGCCCTTTATTTTTTTTCTCTTCTAAAATTTTTCTATAAAATTAGTAGCAGAAGAAGAAAGATCTTTCTTCACTTTATTTAAGTTGAAAAGGGAAGCTTTTATTAGATAATTCATAAAGAAATTCGAAGAAATCTATGTTACGCAATTTCTTAAATCAATATTGAAAGCAACTGAGATCCTATCTTCATCTGATTTATTTTCTTGTACCGCATGTGATAAGTCAGACGGGAATAAAACAATCGCACCCTCAAGCGGTTCTAATGAAATAACATTCGTGGAAAAAAATTTTTTACCAATTTCATCTTTTATTGAATTCATTTGATTGTATTGTGAAATATAATTTGGAGAATAAAACATTAAATTCCCGCTTTTTTTTAAACTCCTTACCCAAAAAACGCCAGATAAATCTGATCCTGGATGATCATGTCTATTATTAATTTGCCCAGGCTTATTAATATTTATCCACATTTGCATCCTTGCTTTTGAAAGATCTTTGATATTAAAAATGTTTTTATTGTTGAGGATACTTTTAATTAAATTTATTACTATCGAAGATACAGGATTTTGAGAATTTGCATACTTATGTTGAGATTGCCATCCTAGGTTTTTACTGTTTTTCAAGCCATCTGGATCTTTTTTTAGTTGTTCATAAGAAAATTGAATCAGCTCATCTTTATATTTATCGTAATCTTTTATTTTTTCTCTAATAATTAGTGAAGGGAAGACAGGTAAAATGTTCATAAAAAATTTATTTACTTTATAAAATTAATAAAAAAGACCTGCTAAAAGCAGGCCTTTTTATGTGTGTAAGATTTTCTAATTAATTTAATTAGAAGGAGAATGAGACAGCTGCACCAATACCTGTAGTATCATCAGTTGTACCACTTTGTTCTACGATGTAGGCAAAAGGTGTAACTGACATACTGTCATTGACTGGATACTCATAAGAAATGTCATAAGCCATTCTCTCTTCAGCGTTATCTGCAATAGCACCATCTGTTCCAACAGTTGCAGCTAGAGTCCCTTCACCAAGATCAGTAGAAAGACCAAGTGTCCACTGAGTCTTGTCAGTGTCAGTGCCTTCTACATCAGTAAGCTCAATACCTCCACTGAATGTTACTGGAGTAGATTCAGGAGAATAATAACCAACTAATCCGTAGTATGTTGAATCAGTTTGGGTATCAGCAGCATCCCACTCTTCATCAGTACCACCTGATGTATCTAAGTCAGTTTTCTCTTTCATAGAGTAAGCAACTGTGAAACCATAGGTTTCAGTTTCGTAACCAAGAGCTACTCCATACATGTCGTCACCTTCTTTGGTAAACGCACCTCTAGTTGTTTCACCTGAATCAGCTGAGATTCCAAGACCGAGCTCCCATCCATCACCAAATGCTCTAGAAGCACTGAATGATACATCACCACTCAAATCAACAGAGTTTCCCGCTCCGCAGTCACCCAAACTATCAACCATGTTTGAAACTGCACATGCGTTAGGCCATGTCTTGGATGCATCCATAGATTCACCAACCGCTAATGACCACTCTCCAACTGGGAATGAATAGTTTACATCAGTAATTTTTAAAGCATCAGCATTACCTGAACCATAATCTGTAGTTGCACCAACTCCACTTCCTGAAGCATTACCAGTTTCAAATTCGATGTTTAGTTTGTCTTCACCTGTGAAGCTGGTATTTAAATCAACTTCATAGAAATATTCGAACATTGCTGCTTCGCCAGCATCACCATCTTTAGCTTCAGCACCTACTAGAAATGCTGCTGTACCACTCATAGTAGTAGTATCAGAAAAGCTACCAGCTTCAAAATTACTGAATCTGGACTCTAGACCATCAACACGACTATTAGTTACTGCAATTTCCTCTGCAGGATCAAAGTCGCTAATACTTTTAACTTCTTTTGAAGAAGAGTAATTAGAAATGTCGGCAAGTTTAATTTCCTCTGCAAATGCAGCAGATGGAACTAAAAGGCCTAATGCTGCCGGAGCAACAATTAATTTTTGAAATAATTTCATGTAAAGTCACACACTTTTAAAAATGGATGTTAATCCAATATTTTTATAACGTTGTAAGGTTAAGAAATTTACAAGAGTTGGTAAAGAATAGGAACTTTTAATCTATTCTTAAATTAATCTTAAACTCTTTGAAATTTATCTAAACCTATTAGTCTTGATTTAGAAAATTCAATTTAAATTTGCAAATATTTTTTTGAAATAAGTTTTAGAAGCCTAACTGAATAAAGCTTGGTATAAGAACAGTTTAAGAGAAGATTAATTAGCTATTAATTATTAGATAAGCTTAAGAAAACCATTACTAAACCAATATATTAGATGCTATAAATATGGAGTCTTTCAAAAATTTTAAACAAGACTTATGAGCATTGCAAAGAAAGCTCTCTTATTCACTTCTGCGCTAGCTCTTATAGCTGGTCCAAGTGTTACCGCTTCAACAAGATTGAGTGGAGCTGGTGCTTCATTCCCAGCAAAAATCTATACTCGATGGTTTTCTGATTTAGCAAAATCAGGTGGACCAAGAGTTAATTACCAAGCAGTTGGTTCTGGTTCTGGAAGAAAAGCATTTATTGACCAAACTGTTAACTTCGGTGCATCAGATGATCCAATGAAAGATAAGGATATTGCAAAGGTTACCAGAGGACTAGTTCAAATTCCTATGGTTGGTGGAACTATTGCTTTTGGATATAACTATGATTGTGATTTAAAACTTACTCAAGAGCAAGCAGTACAAGTTGCAATGGGTATGGTTAAAAACTGGAAAGAATTAGGTTGTAAAGCTGGCAAACTAACTTGGGCACATCGTTCTGATGGTTCAGGAACTACTAAGGCTTTCACAAACTCTATGGAAGCATTTTCACCAACATGGACTTTAGGAACTGGTAAATCAGTTAAGTGGCCAGCAGGTGTTGGAGCAAAAGGAAATTCAGGTGTTGCCGGTGTTATTCAAAATACTCCAGGTGCAATTGGTTATGTTAACCAGTCCTATATTAAAGGAAATGTTAAGGCTGCTGCACTTCAGAATTTATCAGGTGAATTTTTGAAACCATCTGTTGAAGCTGGAGCTAAAGCTCTTAACGGCATTACTTTAGATGAAAATCTTGCGGGTAAGAATCCTAATCCAACAGCAAAAGGGGCATATCCAATTGCTTCTCTAACATGGATACTTGCTTATGAAAAAGGCAATGGTAGAAATACTAAAGCTATCAAGAAGTCATTAAGCACACTTCTAAGTGATGAATATCAAGATAAAGCTCCAACTTTAGGATTTGTTCCACTTAAAGGAGATATCCTTAACAAATCAAGAGCTGCAGTTAAGAAAATTGGTAGATAATATTTAAAAAAATATATTTACATTAAGGGAGAAATTAATTCTCCCTTTTTTTATGCAAAAAGATATTTTGTTGAACCTAATATTAGAGAAATAAGGATAAGTATGTATGTTGGAACTACTTTAAAAAAAGTTAGTAAAGTTGAAATGGAAATTATAAAAATTGAGCTTATCAAAGTGTATTTTGATGAAAGGTAATCCTCTATTAAATTAAAGCCAGAAAAAATAACTGCACCTGGAATTGTATTTATTACTCCTTCAATAAAGAAAGTTAATAATTTACTTCTATTTTTTAAAAGGCCTTTTCCAAAAACAAAAATCAAAATAAAACTTGGTAAAAATATTGCAAACGTTGATATAAATGAATATTTTAAAGCCTCATTAATACCTCCAATTGAAAAACCTGCTTTATATCCAATAAAACTTGTAGTTAATAAGACAGGACCTGGCGTTATTTGACCAATCATTATGCCATCAATAAATTCATTATTTGTTAACCATCCTTGTGAGATAACGTAATCACTCATTAAAGGAATAATTACTAATCCGCCTCCAAATATAAAAAGTCCCGATTTGAAAAAGAATAAAAACAGATTAAGATAATTTATTAAAAACTTTGAGTTTAAAGAATCCTTCAAAAAATAATAGAACTCAAAAATATCTAAAAAGAGTGTACTACTCAAAAATGAGGTTGTTGATAATATAGACAAAGGAATTAGGGTATAAAAATTATCTTTGAATTTCCGTAAAAATATATTTATCAATCCTGCAATAGTAAGAATTGTTATGAGTGGAAATTGAATACTATTATATTTGGCAAATATAAGTAGAAATAATATTGAGCAAGAAAATAATATTCGATCAAACTTTAATCTTTTTTTTAATAGAACTAAAGAGAATGAAAAAATTATTCCTGCAATAATAGGAGGATTAAAATAAATTAAATCTGTTAAGAATTTTGATCCAGAACCAATTTGCCAAAAAAAACTAAGAACTAATACCGAAACGAATCCAGGGATAATGAAACTTATGCCAGATATCAATCCACCAAGATAACCATTAATTTTAAGACCTATATATATTGCTAATTGAGTAGATATTGGTCCTGGAAGTATTTGACATAATCCAATACCTTTTTCAAAAGATTGTGTTGTGATTAATTTTTTATTATTTATAAGTTCATCTTCGAATAAAGAAATATGAGCATATGGTCCTCCAAAACTGAAAATACCAATTTTTAGAAAAATTTTTGCAAGTTCAATTAATGATATTTTTGCCATTTAAATATTCTAATTTCTAAAAATTAGTTTTTATGGTGATGATAAGCTTTGTTTGATTGATGGTAATTTAAGACTCGAAATCCAAGATAATAATATTAGAAGTGATGAAAAATAAAGACAATATTGAAGACCAATACTTGGATTTCTCCCAATCATAAATAGTAAGCCAGATAGTAATGTTCCAACTAGTCTTCCAGCAGCATTTGCCATGTAATAGAAGCCAACATTTAAACTTACTTTTTCATTATCAGAGTATGCCAAAATCATATAAGAATGTGTAGAGGAATTCATTGCAAAAACAAACCCAAAAATAGTTAGTCCTAAAATTATTGCTATTGATGGAGAACTTTCTCTCCATAATGCGATTCCTATCAAAGATGGTATGACCATTAATACGGCACTCCAAAATTGGATGGCTTTACGATCTGGACTTTCTTTCTGGCCCCACATCTTTCTAATTGCTGGAGCCGAAGCCTGAACAATTCCATAACCTATTACCCAGGCCCCAAGAAAGAATCCTATTTCCATGTAGTCCCAACCAAATGCCATATCAAGGAATACTGGAAGAGCTACAACAAACCAAACATCTCTTGCTCCAAAAAGAAAGAATCTTGCTGCTGAAAGAATATTTATGGCATCTGATTTTGAGAAAAGATCATTAAAAGCTGGTTTGGTTTTCATCTTGCCAATTTCTCCAGGTAAAATTAATGTCAATAAAAAGGCTAAGCAGAGTCCAAAACCCATAATCCCTACAGCATTATTGAATCCAAATAACTTATATAACAGTCCACCCAAGAAAAAACCAACTCCTTTAAGGGCATTTTTAGATCCAGTTAAAATAGCAACCCATTTAAAAAGTTGTTTTTGGCTAGTATCATTGCCATTATTTGTATTATTTGTCTTTGGAACAACTGTCTTAACAGCACTTTTAGCACTCATTTTATTTAAATCTTTTGCTATCCCACTGACTGCTTGAGCAACCATAACGTATGCGACACTAAATATTACTGGCCAATCCTCCTTAACTGGAATAAGCATAAAAAGGGCAATAATTTGAAGGATAGTCCCAATCCATAAAGTAAGCCTTAAACCATATCTTGCTCCTATCCAGCCACCATATAGATTAGTAATTATTCCAAAAAACTCATAAAAAAGGAAAAGTAAAGCAATTTGCAGAGTTGTATAACCTAGTTCATGAAAGTGACCAACAACTAATAATCTTAATGCGCCGTCAGTAAGCGTGAACGCCCAATAGTTTGCTGTTACAACACTATATTGTTGAATATTAGATAACTTCATAAAGACATAAATTAAATCTCTTTTTTGATTACATATTCAGTAAGATCTGCAAGCCTGCAGCTGTAACCCCATTCGTTGTCGTACCAAGCGTATATCTTTAATAAATTTGAATTAACAACCATCGTTGATAAACTATCAACTATTGAACTTCTAGAGTCATTTACATAATCTGCAGAAACTAATGGTCTTTCTTCGTAACCAAGAATTCCTTCTAAATATGTTTCAGATGCTTTTTTAAATTCATTATTTACTTGCTCTTCAGTTACAGCATTATTTAATTCAAAAACTGCATCTGTTAAAGAACCATTAAGTAGAGGAACTCTTACTGCATGGCCATTTAATTTCCCTTTTAATTCTGGGAAGATCTCAGCTATTGCTTTAGCAGATCCAGTAGTAGTAGGTATTAAACTTTGCATACATCCTCTTGCTCTCCTCAAATCACTTTTATAAAAATCTACAGGAACTTGAGTGTTCGTGACATCGTGAATAGTTGTAATAGCGCCATGTTTAATTGAGAAATTTTCATTAATTACCTTTACTATCGGAGCTAAACAATTTGTAGTGCAGGATGCTGCAGTTACTAATTTATGTTTGGAAGGGTCATAAAGATTTTGATTTATACCGTAAACAATATTAAGTGATTCAGCTTCTGCAACAATTCCTTTGACTGGACAAGCTACTATTACTCTTTTCATCCCAAGAGAATCAAAATAGGGATTTAGTTTGTCTGGATTTTTATTCTTTCCGGTACATTCCAAAATAATATCTACAGAAGATTTTTCCCAAGGTACATCAAGGTAATTTTTAAAAGATGTGTAGGCTAATTTCTTTCCATCAATTATTATTTCTTCTTCTTTAACCTTTATATCTTTCACCCATCTACCATGGACTGAATCAAATTCGAGTAGATGCGCAGCAGCATTCGAATCTCCTGCTATCTCATTTATATGAGTTATTTCTATATCAGCTCTATCCCATAATGCTCTGAAAACTAATCTGCCAATTCTTCCAAACCCATTAATTCCAATTTTCATAACTTTGAAATTTTCTATTGAAATTATACATCAAAATATTTTGATGTATCAAGATGTTTTTATTAATGAAATCTTTTTTATTTACGCTATATTTAAGAAAATTTAATTTCCTCATAAGTGTTAAAAGAGATTAGCAAAGTAAAAAAAGAAAATATATCTAAGTTGATGGTTTCATTTTCTGATCCTTTTAGGCTAGAAATAATTGACCTAATGATGGATGGAGAAGTTTGTGTATGCGATATTATGAAATTAACTAAGTTATCTCAATCAAGAATTTCATATCACATAAAAATTTTGAAGGAAGCTGGTGTTATCTCAGACAGACAAGAAGGTAGATGGGTGTACTACAGCCTAAATAAAGAATCTCTCTTTTTGATCAAGGAATGGATAACTTCTTTTACAGATTATTCCTCAAATAGAAAACGTTGCTGTGAATAAATTATATTTTAGATTTTATTAATTAACTTCTGATTCCCTTTCATAAGTCATTCCTGATTGTTCCATCCACTCAGCTTTAGTTTTGCAATTTTGTTTGTGATTAAAGATGTGAAAACCTTCAATTATAATCATTATGGATAGAAGCAAAACAGGAATAAAATATACAGGGGAAGATATTACTTCTTTATATTTGATTTGAGCAATGAATTCCTTGTATTTAAACATCCCCACAATTTCTATTTAATAAATAATATTCACCTATGGTTAAGTAAAGTTAAAGAAAAATGTTTTTAAGAAATTAAATATAGAGATGTTTACTTAAAAATAAAAAAATATAAAACCTTACTAATTGAAAGTCAAACTAAAATAAAAAAAGTAATAAGTATTTTAAAATGAGTAGATTTTCCTCTCAAGAAATAGAAAGTCAATACAACCTGATAAAAATGCTTTTATCTGATCCTGAAAAGTATAAAGATGCGATAGATGCAGTTAAAAAAGATATTGCTTATATGCCAGTAGAACTAAAGAAAAAACTTGAAGAAGAAAATATTACTTTATAAATAATATTTTGGAAGACTTAGAAATATTTACTAAATAAAGCATCAAAGGAACTTCTACTAGTACCCCAACTATGGTCGCCAAAGCAGCTCCTGAATTAATACCAAAAAGAGTTATCGATACAGCTACTGCAAGTTCAAAAAAGTTTGAAGCAGCTATCATCGAACCTGGACAGGAAATAGAATACTTTTGCCTAAAAAACTTCATTGAAAAAGCAGTTATATAAAAAATAAAAAGAGTCTGTATTATTAATGGAATTGAAATTAAGATTATATGAATAGGATTTTGTAATATAGATTTTGATTGAACAAAGAATAATAAAAAGACTGTAAGAATTAAAAAGAATAACGAATAACTTTTACTTTTATTCAAAATACTTTTTATTCTTTTTTCGCTATAGATTTTATTTTTTAAAAATAATGCTAGAAAAAGTGGTATCAAAATAAAGATTATTACAGAACTAAAAACAGTATCTAACGGGATATCTATACTGTTAAATCCTAAAAGAATTTTTGACAATAATGGAAAGGCTAAAATTAATATTAGATCATTAATAGCTACTTGCATTAAAGTAAATAAAGGATCGCCTTTAGCTAGATTACTCCAGACAAAAACCATTGCGGTACATGGCGCTATTCCTAATAGAATCATTCCAGAAACATATTCTTTAGCAAGTACAGGATCTATCAAATTACCATATAAAAAATATAAAAAAGAGGCTGCGATGATTGCCATTGAAACTGGTTTTATTAACCAATTAATAAAAAGGACAATAGAAAATCCTTTAATCTTATATTTCAAATTTATTACTGACTTGAAATCTATTGATAACATCATTGGGAAAATCATTCCCCAGATAAGAATTGCTATTGGAAGATTTATTCTTGAGAATTCTAATCCGCCTATAAATTTAGATAAATCTGGAAATAAATAACCCGAAAAAGATCCAACACACATTGCGGAGAAAACCCAAATACTTAGATATCTATCAGAAAATTTCATTTAATTTTTTTTAATCAACTATCCAAAATAGTACTTAATTTAGTCTAAATAATAGCCTTTCTTATTTTTGCTGTAATCCATTCACTAAAAACTACCGCCACTACTATTGCTAATAAAATAACTGATACCTTAGCCCAAGCTAAGTCTCCTATTTGAGCCTCTAATTCTATCCCTATACCTCCAGCCCCCACTAAGCCAACAACTGTTGCTTCTCTAATATTTATATCCCACCTATAAATAGAAATACTCGTAAATGCTGGGAGAATTTGAGGGAGTATGCCAAAGGTCATAATTTGTGCTTTATTTGCCCCTGTTGCCTCAATAGCTTCAATTTGGTTTTCATCAATTTCCTCTATAGCTTCATAAAGTAATTTTCCACAAAATCCTATAGATCTTAATCCGATAGCAATTATGCCAGCCAAGACTCCAGGACCGACAACTGCAACCAGAAGTAATGCCCAGATTACTGAATTAATTGATCTGCTTGAAACTATGCAAAATAAGGCTAAAGGTCTTATAAACTTTTTACTAGGAGTAGTATTGTTTGCGGATAAAAAAGCTAATGGGATTGCAATTAATGTTCCAATCGTTGTACCAATGGTCGCGATATTTAAAGTATCCCATATAGGTTTTATTAAAGTGAGGAAATAATTAGTTTCTGGAGGAAACATCCTACCTAAAAGATCTAAAGCCTCATTATGTGAATCAAAAACATAAAACCAGATTGTTTTACTACTAATCAAACCGAAACAAAAGCTAAAAATCAAAGTTCCTAAAAACCAACAAAGCCAGTTTTGTAAATCTCTTTTTCGATCAAATTTTTTCCAGGTTTTGTAATCCTTTTGTTTTATTATTGGCATTACTTTATTAATTTCCTTAGATAACTAGATGTATATTCAACAATCATCACGATAGAAATAATTACGATAAGAACAGCCGCTGCAGTCCCAAATTCATATCTATCAAAGGCTGTATTTAAGGTAGAACCAATACCTCCTCCACCCACAATTCCAATTACCGCTGACTCCCTAAAATTAATATCCAATCTGTATAAAGATAATCCAATAAATCTTGGCATGACTTGAGGCTGGACCCCATAATTAATCCATTGAAACCAATTGCTACCAGTAGATTTGATTGCTTCAGCTTGAGATTTACTTATGTCTTCAATATCTTCAGATAATAATTTAGCGAAAAACCCTATTGTAGATAAACTTAGAGTTACCATCCCAGCAAAAGGTCCAAAACCCATTAGCTTAACAAAAAATATTGCTAAGATTACTTCCTGAAAACTCCTTGATAATGTGATAATTCCCCTTGATAAAAAATAAACAAATTTAGGGGCTATGTTTTTAGCAGCTCCCAAGGAGACAGGAATAGAAATAAGTATCCCAACAATAGTTGCGACAATAGTCATCCATAAACTTTCAAATATACCAGCAAAAATTTCATCAGATCTAGTTATAAAATCTGGAGGAAAGAAAGCAAATATAAAGTTTTTACCCCTTGGGATCCCTTCAAGAATTCTTTGCCAATCAATTTCTGTAGTTAGGAAAACAGATAATAAGTAAGTACTAATTAATAAAATCAATCCAATTCTTAATAACCTATTTTTTATAAATGGTTTTCTTTTCCAAATTACTTTCTTATCTTTCATTTAATATATTCCTAATTTACTACGGTTTTAGACCAGTCTTCTTCTCCATATATATTTGTAAGTATTGTTTCTGATAAGCCACTGGGCTTGCCATCGTAAACAATTTCTCCAGCTTTTAAACCTATTATTCTTTCTGCAAAATTCTGAGCAAGAAAAACATCATGAATATTTATAATCGCAGCAAGATCTCTTTCCTTACATAACTCACATATTAATCGCATAATTTGTCTGGAATTTTTTGGATCTAAACTAGCTGTAGGTTCATCTACTAAAAGTAACATTGGGTTTTGTATCAAAGCTCTAGCAATTCCTACTCTTTGCCTCTGACCTCCTGATAATTCATCGGCTCTTTTATCAAGCATATGCTCTAGTCCAATTCTTTGAAGCAACCGGAATGCTTCTTCGATATCTTTTTGAGGAAATTTCCTGAAAAAACTATTCCAAAATCCTACGTAACCTAATCTGCCGGAAAGAACATTTTCCATTACACTTAATCTTTCTACCAAGGCGAATTCCTGGAAAATCATTCCAATTTGTCTTCTTGTTTTTCTTAATTTCGATTTATTTAATGAAGTAATATCATTTTTTTCATCTGCAAAATATACTTTTCCTGAAGTAGGCTCAACTAATCTATTTATTGTTCTAATAAATGTACTTTTACCAGCACCTGAGGGACCAATAAGAGCTACTACTTGCCCATTAGGGATATCTAGATTTATTCCTTTAAGAGCTTCTTCGCCATTTGGATAAACCTTTTTTAGGTTTATTGTTTTAAGCATTAAGTTTGATTTTATTTATAATAGAAAATTTTTATTTACAATCATAAACAACGCCATTAGCCTTATCAATTTTTCTAATAACATCCCAATCATGCTTGTGACTAATTGATATGAATCTATCTGCTTTTTTAAATTCTTTATCTAATGTTGAATTATCCCAGTTATATGTGTAAAAAGCTTGCTTAACTTTTGCAACTACAGATGGATGGAGATTATGAGCATGAGCATAACCTGTTGTTGGGAAGGTTTGGGATTTATAGATAGTTCTTATTTGAGAAGAATCAACAACACCTCTTGCATCCATTCTTGTAAGAACTGAGTTAGCAATTGGAGCAACTTCATAATCTTTATTTGCTACACCCATTATTGAATTTTGATGTTTACCTGAGAAGACTGGTGTAAAATCTTTGTTTGCCTCAAGTCCAAATTCTCCTTTAAGAATTGCCGATGGAGCCTTAAATCCTGAATTAGAGGTCTTAGATGTAAATGTGACTTTTTTACCTTTTAAATCTGCAGGAGAATTAATTGGGCTGTCAGAAGGAACAATAATTTCCATTTCGTAACCGTAAGATAAATCTTTTTTAGCCATCATTCCAAAAGGCACTGCACCTGCACATGCCGCGGCCACAGTATTACTTCCAGTATTAATTCCTGCTACGTGAAGACGTCCAGACCTCATAGCTTCAACCTGAGCAGCATAAGATTGAACTGGTAAGAAAGTAACTTTTTTACCAGTTACATTTGACATATGGTTTACAAAATCTTCCCAAACTTTTGCATAAACCGATGGATCTTCAACTGGAGTATATGAGAATACAATAGTTTCTGGATTTATCCATTCGTCTTCGGATAAAGGTAAGTCCGCGAGATAATCGCCATCTCTATCGCAATATTTTTTATCAACAGTATTGTTTGGATTACACTCAGATAGATTTAAATCTGCAATGTATTCATTTGATTTATTTCCACAGCTTGAAATACTTGCACTGATGATTGATAATCCTAAAACTATCTTTAAAACATTCTTCATTGAAATAATTTATGTTTTCATTATTCACCATGTTTGATAAAGATTAATTAAAAAACAAAAGTAGTTTAAGGTCTGTTTATTAATGATTTAACTTTTAGATTCTCAAATTTTAATCAAATATGCCTAGCTCATTAAATATTCTTTAATTTATTTTTAACTTTAGAAATTTAAGGTAAAAGTTGACTTTAAAAAAATATGATAATTCCTGAAAAACAAAATATTGATCTTGAAGAAAATACTATTCTGGAAGTTAAATCAGGAATACTAATTCTGGAAGCTAAAATTAAAAAAAAGAAATTTATAGTTGGGATAATAAAAGAAGAGTGTGTAATAAATTTGGCATTTAGTAATTTTAAAAATATTAAATTAATTGCTTTAACAAATTGCGAATTTAATACTATTGAAAAAGGGGTATATTTTTCATCTAAAGATCTATTAATAAAAAGCTTAGCAAGAATTGATCAATTGGAAAAACTTTTGACAATAAGAGAAATTAATAAATCAGAAGAAAAGCTCAAAGAATTTCTTTTATATTTATCTTCAATAATTGGCTTAAAAAAAGATAATCATATTTATCTAAATTTAAAAAAATATAATTTTACTCAGAAAATCATAGGCTATTCAATTTCTACAACAAGAGTAACTATTACAAGAGGTTTAAAAAATCTAGAAAAAAAAGGTTGGCTTAAATTAGAAAAAAAAGGGATTTTAATTCCTTTTAAAGAAAATTAACCAAATCTTAATTAAACAGACTTATTTTTATAATTAAATAAAATAATTTTATGTCTTGCTCAGTAACATCAGTTTTCACTTTTAAAATTGAAAGTACTTTCGATGAATGGGCTGCAATATTTGATAGTGCAGAAGCAGATAAAAGGCATTCAGAATTTGATATTAAGCCGCTTTTCAGAGGAGTAAGCAAGGAAGATCCTCAAAGAATAATTGTTATTCATCAAGCTCCAGAAGGTAATGTTCAAAAGTTTGTTGAAGCTAATGGTGACTGGATGGCAACTCATAGAGTTGACTTATCAACAATGGAAGAATCAACTTGGACTTCTTCAGCAACAAAGGAAAGTTGTTGCGAATAATATAATGAAGCATTTAATTTTCTATATCCCATTGATGATTTTTATTTGGGGTTGTTCCAATACATCGAATAAATTAGATACTCTTGAAATTTCTGACACCCAGAGTCAGAGAGCAGTTTGTCTAGATTGGTATGGCTACAGAATTGATACCAATAAAGCAATTAATGATTTAAATCTTAAAATTGAAACTGAATCAGAATTAATGACTTATTGTGATTTCTTCAAGAATGTAGCTGATACAAAATAGTGCCT
>QCGM01000014.1:0-39777 GCA_003279925.1 Prochlorococcus sp. AG-388-B05 | reverse complement strand
CTAGTTCCAAGAAAAAAATTAATAAAAAAATTGATTCAAATTTTAAAAACGATCGAGAAGAAGAAAGTATCAAGAATCAAGATCCTATTCAAAACTCGAAACAAAAGCCACTTAATGATGAAGGCAGTATTGAAAATAATGATGAATTTAATGGTTCTGATGAAGAGGCCAAAGCTATTGGTAACGTGAAGCTTGGACCAAAGGGAATATACACAGAAGATTCTATAAGAGTTTATCTTCAGGAAATTGGAAGGATTAGATTATTAAGACCAGATGAAGAAATTGAACTTGCCAGAAAAATAGCTGATCTACTCCAACTTGAAGATCTAGCTACACAATACGAGTCTGAGAAAGGACATTTCCCTTCAGTTAGAGAATGGGCTGAATTAACCGACATGCCTCTCTCTAAATTCAGAAGAAGACTTCTCTTAGGGAGAAGAGCTAAAGAGAAGATGGTTCAATCTAATTTAAGATTAGTTGTCTCTATTGCTAAGAAATATATGAATAGAGGGCTATCTTTTCAAGATTTAATACAAGAAGGAAGCTTAGGTTTAATCAGAGCTGCCGAAAAATTTGACCATGAAAAAGGTTATAAATTTTCTACTTATGCTACTTGGTGGATTCGTCAAGCGATAACACGAGCGATAGCAGATCAAAGTAGAACAATTAGATTGCCTGTTCACTTGTATGAAACAATTTCTAGAATAAAAAAAACAACAAAAGTTCTTAGTCAAGAGTTTGGAAGAAAGCCTAGCGAAGAAGAAATAGCTGAGAGTATGGAAATGACAATTGAAAAATTAAGATTTATAGCTAAAAGTGCTCAGCTTCCAATCTCGTTAGAGACACCAATAGGTAAAGAAGAGGATTCAAGGCTTGGAGACTTTATAGAGGCTGATATTGAAAATCCAGAACAAGATGTCTCTAAGACTTTATTGAGAGAAGATTTAGAAGGGGTTTTAGCTACTCTAAGCCCAAGAGAAAGGGATGTTTTAAGACTGCGATATGGAATAGATGATGGGAGGATGAAGACTCTAGAAGAGATAGGACAAATTTTTGATGTTACAAGAGAGAGAATTAGACAAATAGAAGCAAAAGCTCTGAGAAAGCTAAGACATCCAAACAGAAATGGAGTTCTAAAAGAATATATTAAATAAAAAAGTTAAATATAATTTTTCGGCTTTGAAAAGTTAGCAACTATTAGTTTAAAATAAAGCGACTTTATCTTAAACTAATCAAACCAATATTTAATGACTAAATTTAAATTAAAGATAGCTAGTAGAAGAAGTAAATTAGCTATGGTTCAAACATTATGGGTTAAAGAGCAACTAGAAAAAATTATTCCTGACTTGGAAGTATCAATAGAGGCCATGGCAACTCAAGGTGACAAAATTCTTGATGTCGCCTTAGCCAAAATAGGAGATAAAGGACTTTTCACAAAAGAACTAGAAGCTCAAATGCTTGTAGGACGTGCAGATATTGCAGTGCATTCCTTGAAAGATTTGCCTACTAATTTACCTGATGGACTTACATTAGGATGTATTACAAAAAGAGAAAACCCTTCAGATGCTTTAGTAGTTAATAAAAAAAATAAAATTTATCAATTAGAAAGTTTACCTCCAGGTTCAATCGTTGGAACAAGCTCCTTAAGGAGACTTGCTCAATTAAGATATAAATTTCCACATCTTGACTTCAAAGATATTAGGGGGAACGTTATTACAAGAATAGAAAAACTAGATTCAGGAGAATTTGACTGTATTATTCTGGCTGCAGCGGGTTTAAAAAGATTAGGATTTGAATCAAGAATTCACCAAATTATTCCTAATGAGATTTCCCTTCATGCCGTTGGCCAAGGTGCTTTAGGAATTGAATGTAAATCTGATGATAAAGAAGTTCTTAAAATTATAAGTGTCCTAGAAGATAAGGTCTCGAGCCTAAGATGTTTAGCAGAAAGATCTTTTTTAAGAGAACTTGAAGGGGGATGTCAAGTTCCTATAGGAGTTAATAGTAGTATTCAAAATAATGAAATAGCCCTAACAGGAATGGTCGCATCTATTGATGGGAAAAGACTTATAAAAGATGAATCAATAGGAAATATTAAATATCCAGAGGAAGTTGGTAAGAAATTAGCTGAAAAGCTAAGACTTCAGGGGGCTGATAAAATTCTTTCGGAAATATTTGAACAATTTAGAGAGAAGTAATTTTTGTTAATCAACTAATTTAGGTTCAATTTCTTTTTGGTATCTAGATTCACAATCTTGAATTACTTTTACAGCTTCTTCAATTCCATAAAAGCCATTAACAGTACATGTCCCTGGTTTTTTTAGATCTTTATAATGTTCCCAATAATACTTGGTTTCATTAAGCCAATGTTCCCCAAGATCCTCAAAAGTATGAATATGGTCCATTCTCTTATCATCTGATAAGACAGCAATTACTTTGTCATCAACTTCTCCTCCATCATCAAATTTCATCACTCCAATTATCCTTGACTCTACGATTGAACCTGGCACTAGTGGTTCTGTAACACCAACTATTTCAATATCAAGAGGATCACCATCCTCATCCCAAGTTCTTGGAATACATCCATAAGCAAAAGGGTATGCAAGTGATGAATAACCAACTCTATCAAGTTTCAAATGTCCCGTTTCAGTAATTAACTCATACTTATTTATAGTATTAGAATTTAACTCAACAATTGTATTAACGATTGATTTTGTATTGTCTGTAAAAGCATCTAAAATATGCAATAAATTTGGGGTAACTCTACTTGGGGGTTGATTAAGGTTTGCCATCAAAAAATTATTTTTATTTATCCTACATCCTCACACTCAATCAAATTCTAAAACGTAAATTTTTAGCAGAAATCTTTTATTTTCGATCTCAAATGATTAACAAAGTACTTTGATGTTAGTTCTTCTCCTGTTACATTTTTCACTAGTTTCATAGAGTTAACAGATCTTCCATAGTTATGAATATTATTTTTTAACCATAAAATTATTTTTTCATATTCTCCATCTTCAACTAAATTATCAATTATTCCTATTTCCTTTTCCATTTGCGAAGAGATTTGTGCACTTATAAGATGACCTAATAAGTACGAAGGGAAATATCCAAATGCTCCTTCACTCCAATGAACATCTTGCAAACAACCCTCAGCATCATTTGATGGTCTAATTCCTAAAAGTTCCTCATATCTTTTGTTCCATTCTGATGGTACATCTTTCGCTTCTAGACCTCCTTCAATTAAAACTATTTCAAGTTCAGTTCTAATTAAAATATGCAACCCATAGCTTAATTCATCTGCCTCAACTCTATTTAAACCTGGTTTCAAATGGTTAATAGATTTCCATAGTTCTAAATGATTATTTAAAGAACAACCCTCAGAAGCAAAATGTTTGAAAAACCTTTTAGAAAAAGGTTTTGATTTAACTATCCTATTTTCCCAAAATAAAGATTGGCTTTCATGAACACCCATTGATGTTGCTTGACCCAAAGGCCACGCAAACCATTGATGACTCTGAGATGGCAAACCCTGCTCATAAATCGAATGTCCCCACTCATGCGCAGTAGCTAGAAAACTTGATAAGGGTTCCCCTTCTACAACTCTAGTAGTAATCCTATAGTCATCTGGGCCTAAAGTAATGGAAAAAGGATGGGGAGATTTTGCGACAACTACTAGATCTTCATCTCTCCCAAACTCATCAAGTAATTTAGAACATAAATTTTGCTGAGATTTAGGACTTAAATCCCAGTGGTACTTTTCTGATTTATTGAGATCACTCATTAGAGAGGGGATAGCTTCTTTAAGTGGCTGGAAAATTTTATTTAACCACTCCAGAGTTAAATCCGGCTCAAAAGGCTGAGCTAAAGTTTCCCAAGGTGTGTATTTATCTGATATTTGTTTTGTCTCTTCAATACGTAATTCGATCAATTTTTTAAAAATTGGTAAGAAAATCTCAAAATCGGATCTTCTTTTGGCTTCTTGCCAACTTTCATAACCTTTTGATTTAGCTTTAGCAAGTGCTTCAACTAGTTTAGGATCTAAATTTTTTTGCCTATTAAATTCCTTGATTAATAATTCAAGGTTTCTTTTTTTACTTCGAATAATTTCTTGATTTAATGATTTCTCTAAGCCATCTCTAAACTCATCCTGAGCAGCTTTAATTAAATCTGAAAACTCTTCAGAGGAATTTCTCTTATGCAGTATTTTTGCGATATACGTAAGTTGTTCAGATCTCCATGACGCTCCTTTATTGGGCATACCTGTATTTTGATCCCAATAAAGAGTACTCTGTATTGAGCCTAATATTTGAGTTTCTTTTAAATAAGCTCCAAGCTTATTCCATTCTTTTTCAGACAAAAATATTTAACCTAATTATCAATTATTTTAAGACAAAAATATTTTTCTAAGTATAAAATTTTCAAACTATATTCATAATAGGATATTGATTATTAGGACTTTAAATATTTATGGAACAAATTTTCTCAAAATTAAACTTTATAACCAACGGGGAGGGTTTTACTGATATTACTGATGATTTAAATTTATTCATACAAAAAAGTAATTTTGATTCAGGAATTTTTTGCTTAACCTCACTACACACAAGTTGTAGTTTGACTATTAATGAAAATGCAGATCCAAATGTTCTTAAAGATCTAGAAAAGTTCATTAAATCTATAGTTCCGTACAACTGTTATACCTCGTTATCAAAAGAAAGAGAGGAGATATATTATGAACATTTTCAAGAGGGAGAGGACGATATGCCAGCTCATATTAAAACTGCTTTAACAAATACTAATTTGTCTTTAAGCTTTCAAAAAGGGAGACTCATACTTGGCACTTGGCAAGCAATTTATTTATGGGAACATCGATTTAGTACAAATAAAAGAAGTATAAGTGTTCATATTATTGGGAAAAAAAAATCAAGTCTCTATAATAGAAAATAGTCACAATAAATAGTTATGAAGCCATACCTTTTAGAAAATGAGGAATTAAAAGAACTATCTGCAAAAATAGGAGGATGGAGAATTATGACAAATCATATTGAAAGGGAATTTAATTTTAGTAATTTTATAGAAGCCTTCTCCTTTATGACAAAGATTGCTTTAATTTGCGAGAAACATAACCATCATCCAAATTGGGAAAATGTCTATTCAAAAGTAATAATCAAACTAAGTACTCATGATTTAGGCGGAATTACTAATTTAGATCAAACAATCGCTTCAGAAATTAATGATATTTTCGAAAAATAATTTACAATTCATAAAACTATATTAGTTTCAAAATAACCCAACAAAATGGCAGAAAATTTACTCCCTATTACTATTATTAGCGGATTCTTGGGTTCAGGTAAAACTACACTTTTAAATCACATTTTAAAAAATCAAGTTGGAATTAAAACGGCTGTTTTAGTTAATGAATTTGGAGAGATAGGGATTGATAATGAATTAATTATAAAAACTGCTGAAGATATGATCGAATTAAATAACGGATGCATTTGTTGCACAATAAACGGAGAATTACTAAGCACTGTTTCTAAGATATTAGATAGACCTGAAAAAATAGATTATTTAATTGTTGAGACTACTGGACTTGCAGATCCACTACCTGTAGCAATGACTTTTGCAGGGGGTGATCTTAGAGAAAAAGTAAGATTAGATTCGATTATTACAATTATTGATGCAGATAACTTTGATTTTGATTTAAAAAACTCTAGTGTTGCCTACTCACAAATTTTATATGGTGATATTTTACTATTAAATAAATGTGATTTAGTAACTGATACACATTTGAAAAAGATAGAACAACACATTAATGGAATAAAAAAAGAACCAAGAATTTTGAGATCGATTAATAGTGAAGTTGGTTTGCAAACAATAATGAGTGTTGGACTTTTCGAAACAGATACTTTTCAATTTAAAGAGAAAATGATTAGTAATCAAGATTCGCATGATCATTCTTCCCATTCGCATGATCATTCTTCCCATTCGCATGATCACTCTTCCCATTCGCATGATCACTCTTCCCATTCGCATGATCACTCCCCCCATTCGCATGATTTAATAAATAATATAGAAGGATTTACATCTATTTCTTTTGAGACTAATGAACCATTTTCTTTAAGGAAGTTTCAAAACTTCTTAGATAATCAAATCTCACAAAATGTATTTAGAGCTAAAGGTATTTTATGGTTTATGGAAAGCGAAAGAAAACATATTTTTCATTTATCTGGTAAACGTTTTTCTCTTGATGACTGTGAATGGGAAAATGAAAAATCAAATAAAATTGTTCTAATAGGAAAAGATTTAGATCATCAAACTATTAAGAATCAGCTTGATTGTTGTAGATTTAATTATATAGAAGAAGCATAATAAAGTACTATCTAATATTAGAAAAATTTTTATTAAACAAACAAAGAATTTAATATCAGATTTAAAGCCTTTAAATATTGCTTCTTTAATAGTTGCATTTACACTTATAATACCGATTTTTAATTTCTTAATTGAAGGAATAGATTTTATTTTAGGTGGTAATTTTTCTTTAGGTATTTCTGGAAGAAAAGAAATACTTGGAACATTAAAACTTTTAGCACTTACTAGTTTTTTAGGAGGTGGTTTAGGGACCTTAAATGGCTGGTTACTATCAAATTGCGAATTTAGATTAAGGAAAACTCTTCGTATTTTTCAACTAATTCCACTAGCAACTCCTGCATATTTGTTAACTGCAGTATTACAGGATTTAGGAAGTATTTTAGGTTATCAAATAAGTGGTTTCTGGTGGGGAGTTCTTATACTCTCAATTACTACTTACCCTTATGTTTTCTTACTCGCTAACGAAAGTTTTAATAAATTTGGAGTTAATCAAATTAATGCTAGTAGAGGATTAGGGGTTGGACCATGGGGCAGCTTTTTTAAAATTGCTCTTCCAATGGCATTCCCAGCATTAATAACTGGAATCAGCCTAATGTGTATGGAAGTTATGAATGATTTAGGGACAGTTGAGTTATTAAATATTCCAAGTATTTCTAAAGGTATTACTGAAAATTGGATCATTGAAGGTAATCCTAAGAGCGCCATTGGATTATCATTAGTTGCTTTAATAATTGTTTTTACTTTAATTTTGTTTGAAAAACTTTCAAGAAGGAAGACAAAGCGTTGGAGTGAAAATCCTGCCTCATTAATTTCTCTCGGATTTGAGTTAAAAGGAAATAGGTCTTACATAGCATATTTATTTACTTCATTACCACCATTATTTGCTATTGGAATTCCATTTTCTTGGTTTCTATTAAATATTGATCAGTTAAATAAAGGATTCACAACAGAATTAATATCTCTTACTTTTAGAACTATTAGCCTTGGAATAATTGCTGCATTAGTAGCGTTAATTTTCTCTTTAATATTAACGCTATCTAATCGTCAGAATAAGAATTTACTTATGAGATTAATAACATTCCCAGCAGGTATTGGATATGCAATCCCAGGAACTGTTTTAGCTATATCATTAATAAGTATTTCCAATTCAAAGTACTATTTTATTGCTATATTCCTTCTGATCTGGGGTTACGTAGTTCGATTTTTAACTATTTCAAAAGGTTCTCTTGATTCTGGATTTGAAAGAATATCTCCAACCCTTGATGAGGCTGCAAAGGGACTAGGCTCTAATTGGTTTGGTGTTATCAAGAAGATACATATTCCACTATTAAAAGGTCCAATCTTTGTTGGATCACTTTTAGTATTTGTAGACACCATTAAGGAGTTACCAATTACATTTATTCTTAGACCTTTCGACTTTGATACCTTATCTGTAAGGATATATCAATATGCTGGAGATGAGCGAATGGCAGAAGCCTTATTACCTGCATTCTTTATAACAGTCTTGGGGCTAATTGCATCAAGTACATTAATTCCAAGCTTAGAAAAAAAGAACTAAATTTTATTTAAAAATTTTCTTAATAAGAATGGAAGACCTAAAAATAAATCTGCCGAGGTAGATATCAATCTAAAATAAATTAAACTTGGAAGAATTATATTGTGTGGAATATTTTTTCCACACAAAAAAAGAAAACAAGCCTCAAATACCCCTACCCCTCCTGGGGCTGCAGGTACTATTAATCCAATAGCCCAGGACAAACAAAAAATTACCAATAAATAAAAAATACTATATTGATTGTCTAAATTAACTGTATAAAAGCAAATAATAAATCCAATAAATTTTGATAATACAAAAAGAATCTCAATCAAAAAAGCTCTCGTTGGGAAGAAAGAAATTATTTTTATTCTTTCCTCAAATCGATACTTTTCATTCTTAATTTTTAAAGATTTAATGGTTTTACCTTTTAAGGTTTCTAACCTTTCCAAAATATAGAAAATTAATTTTCTATTCAGAAATATAAAGGGTATGAGTAATAAAAAATAAAATGGGGAAAAAATTATACCAACTGATGCCAATAAGAAAGATGCACACAACATAAAATAAGGCTCAATTATTGTCGAATATAAAGCTAATTGAGGATTACTAATATCTTTTAGAAAGTTATATCTTTCAAAGAAATGCCAAATACTTCCTGGAACATATTTAAGAATATTCGTCAGAACATAAAAGGAAATTAAACTTTTTTTAATCTTGGTTTCACCAAACCAAGCAACTATATTTTTCCAAGCTAGTGCATTAAAATAAATACTAAATATACAAAATGAAAATGATAAAAACATATGATTTCCATTTCTAGCAAAATCAATATTTAATGAAATTTGATCAAAATTTTTAAAAAAATAAAAAGAGAAATAAGATATACTCAAAAGAAAAAAAAGTTTCTTTAGGATTACAAAGTTAATATTCTTTAAAAGATTTATAAAATAAATTTTTTGCATATTAAATCTTATTTCCAATCTTCAAAAGCTTTAAATTCCTTGCATGATTCTCTAATGATATTTCTTACTTCTTCAGCTGTTTTATTATTCTCAATTTGTAATCTTAAAATTTCATCATTCTCTGGTTTCATATAAATAGATCCGTTAGGTTTGATTGATTGTTTAAATTTAATTTTTCCAAAGGTTGTTAGACACTCCCCCTTTCTTCTCAGTAAAACCCACCTTGCTTGTTTTCTTTCCCTCAAACCTAAAGTAGTAGAAAATTCAAACCATAATTTCCTAAAATACTCCTGCTTTTTAATAGGTAAGATAACTTGGATAGAAAAACCTATTCTGTTTTTTTTCATATTAATTGTCTGAGAAGAAACATCATAAGCTCCTTCTTTTCTAAATTTCTCAATTAAATTAGATAGTTCTTCGGACGTTTGATCATCAATCCATGCCTCTTGAACACAAATCTCCTCATATCTTGGACTATTTTTTTGATCTATCAAATTTTCATCACTAGAATTAATTTTTAAAATCCTAACCAAATTTGGGCATGGAAGATTTAAATTCCCAAGACCTACTCCATAGGAATCAATAGAATATTTATAAGGATTTTGGAAAGATTCAACTAAATTACAAAGTAAAGCTATTCCAGTAGGAGTGGATAATTCGCCCTCTATAGAATCAATACTTGAGATCACCTTAATATTTTTTTTTCTTAATAACTCTATTACCGCAGGAGATGGTATTGATAGTTTGCCATGATCAGCCTGAATAAAACCTTTCCCTAAAGTAGGTTCATTACAAAAAACCTTCTTTGGTTTTAAATATTCAATTGAAGTACAGACTCCAATAATATCTACTAAGGAGTCGATTGCACCGATCTCATGAAAATGAACTTCTTCTGGGTTAATACCATGAACTCTTCCTTCTGCTTTAGCTAAAGACTCGAAAACTTCATAAATTCTTTTTTTTAATTGTTCTTCTAATTGAGCCTTCAGAATTAAATTTTTAATACTTTTCCAATCTCTTTTAGTACTTTGATCAACTTTCTCAACATCAACCTTTATTCCTCGAATTGAACAATTTTGAGATTCTCTAAAGTTTAAATTATATAAATTTTCTAATCCAAAACATGCGAGTTTTTTCTCAATTTCATCTTTTGGCACCCCCAAATCATAAAAAGCGCCTAATAACATATCCCCAGAGACCCCAGGAGAACACTCAATTAAAATTTCTTCCATAATCCTTTATAAATTTTTGAATAATAAGAATTCAAGAGATAAAAAATTTACAATAATATTCAATTCTATACTTTTTCAGATTTTATTTTTTCGATAATTTCATACTTAAACATCTTCAGAGTATTTCCATCTCTAATCAAATCGAGGCTTACAAAGTTATTCAAAAATTGAAGAGGGATCTCTCCTTCAATAATAATTTTAAAAGTTGAATATTTTGATCTCTTTGAAGGTGGAGAAGAACAAATTTTTATAACAATCTCTTTCTTTTTTGTATTTACATAGACTAATTCTCCTCTTATTGAAAAATAATTATTATTTAAATTTAATTCTTCTAATAACTCATTAGGATCCTTTTCAGAATTATTTTTATCAAATTGATTTAACTGATAAGGGTCCCATACACCAGCTACCTGTAAATGTAGACTGTTAATATTTTTATTTCTTGGATAAACAATCCAAAAATAATCCTTCTCTAAATTGATATATTTTTTTATCAGCGATATAGCTTTACCAAGAATAACTGTTTCAATTATTTTTCCTTCCTTATCAGTTATTGTTCCTCTATTTAATTGATCAATATTGTTTGGCTTATAGATTCCTTTAACAATGCCTATTGCCCTGTACTGTAATTTATTTGTAACTTCTTGGATAGGATTTTTAATCATATTTAGTTATGTTTGAGAAATGTTTTTAATAAGATATTTCTTGGATTAAAGGCTTTCTTTTACTTCAACCTTATTAAATGATTTTAATGCATCATCTATAGCATCAGATGGATTAGTCGCATCATTCATACTATTAGTCCTTCTAAGCATCTCAACTATTTCGAATGGGTTAGTAGGTAAAGCTGAACTATTTGTGTCAATTTTTGTAGAGCTATCAATTTCAATTTCGTTCAGGTATGACTCTTCTGCATTCAACATAGTCGATTTGATATTAATGAATGAAACAAATAAAATACAAATTTTACCTAATCTTGATATCTTTTTATTTAATTTGAATTTCATTTTGTTTAATTTCAAAATAATTTAAGATTTAAAATTATTTGCTATTTTAATTTTACATAATTTGGTAATAAATTGTTAATAGCAACTTGGAATGTAAACTCTGTAAGAACAAGGCTTTCTCAAATTACTAATTGGATTAAGGAGGTAAATCCAGATATCCTTTGTCTACAAGAAACTAAAGTTATAGACGATGCGTTCCCTTCATCGCATTTTGAGGAATTAGGTTATGAAGTTATTATTCATGGGCAAAAATCTTACAATGGAGTTGCAATAATAAGTAAGTTTAAGATCGAAAATGTAAAGAAAGGATTTACAAATGAGAATAAAGAGGAGAAATTTTCTTTAAAAATTAATGAGCAAAAAAGGTTAATTTCCGCAGATATTAATGGGTTAAAAATAATAAATGTTTATGTGCCAAACGGTTCTTCAATAGATTCTGACAAATTCGACTATAAGATTAAATGGTTAAATCATTTATCAGCATTCTTAGATGAGCAAGTGAGAGATGATGATTTAGTCTGTTTTGTAGGTGATTTTAATATAGCTCCAAGCGAAATAGATATTCATAACCCTCAAAAATATGAAGGGGGAATAATGGCTTCAAAGATTGAAAGAGAATCACTCAATAATGTTCTTAAAGGAAGATTTATTGATTCTTTTCGGATTTTTGAGAAGAATACTGGGCATTGGAGTTGGTGGGATTACCGTAATAATGCGTATGAGCTAAATAAAGGTTGGAGAATTGACCATATTTATATCAGTAAAAACCTTTCATCAAAACTTAAAAGTTGTGTAATAGAGAGGAATCAAAGAGAAAATTCACAACCTAGTGATCATGCCCCAGTATTAATTAATCTAGAGATAGATAATCAAAATGAAGATTACTTAGATGGTGATGATGATCTTTTCGAAATATAATTACAAAAAATCTTTATTTTTTATAATCCGCAAAACGCTTTGTATTAAAGAGTAATGTAGAAACAAACTTACATTAATTCCAACTTTTTCCTCAAAATTAATTATTTACATTCCAAAGTATCGCAGTAAAAATATCATGATGTAGAATCTCTATCTGATTGACAAAATTTTTACTTATTTCTAAGTTAGAACATAGTGAAAAATTCATCAAAACCACATTCATTTAAATTTTGACTGACATATTAAAAACTACTCATTCTGAAGAAGTTTTCTCTTCAGCTTTAGAATTAATGCCAGGAGGGGTTAGTTCCCCAGTGAGAGCATTTAAGTCTGTTGGTGGTCAGCCAATTGTTTTTGATAGAGTAAAAGGCCCCTATGCTTGGGATGTTGACGGGAATAGGTATATTGATTACATAGGTAGTTGGGGTCCAGCCATTTGTGGACATGCCCATCCAGAAGTGATTACAGCATTGCAAGAAGCAATTGAAAAAGGTACTAGTTTTGGAGCACCTTGTGTCTTAGAGAATAAACTTGCAGAAATGGTAATAGATGCTGTTCCATCGGTTGAGATGGTTAGATTTGTAAACAGTGGCACAGAAGCCTGTATGGCAGTTTTAAGACTAATGAGAGCATTTACAGGAAGAGATAAAGTAATAAAATTTGATGGGTGCTATCACGGTCATGCTGATATGTTTTTGGTGAAAGCTGGTTCCGGAGTAGCAACTTTAGGCTTACCAGATTCCCCAGGAGTTCCAAGAACTACAACAGCAAATACTCTAACTGCTCCTTACAACGATCTTGAAGCTGTAAAAAAATTATTTTCTGAGAATCCAGATGCAATATCAGGAGTAATTCTTGAGCCTATAGTAGGTAATGCCGGATTTATTACTCCTGAACCTGGTTTCCTTGAAGGATTGAGAGAGTTAACAACTGAAAATGGATCTTTACTAGTTTTTGATGAAGTGATGACTGGTTTCAGAATTAGCTACGGAGGAGCTCAAGAAAAATTTGGAGTTACGCCTGATTTAACAACTCTCGGTAAAGTGATTGGGGGAGGCTTACCAGTAGGAGCGTATGGAGGAAAAAAAGAAATAATGTCAATGGTCGCACCATCTGGACCTGTATATCAAGCTGGGACTTTAAGTGGAAATCCTCTAGCAATGACAGCAGGTATCAAAACTCTTGAGTTACTTAAACAAGAAGGTACCTACGAAAAACTTGAAGCAACAACCTCTAGGTTAATTGAGGGTATTATTCAATCTGCTGAAAATAATGGTATTACAATAAGTGGTGGGAGCGTAAGTGCAATGTTCGGATTTTTCTTATGTGAGGGACCAATAAGAAATTTCGAAGAAGCTAAAACAAATAATTCAGAACTCTTTGGTAAACTCCATAAGGAAATGCTCAAAAGAGGCGTGTACTTAGCTCCAAGTCCTTTTGAAGCTGGATTTACTTCATTAGCTCATAGTGAAGAAGAAATTGATCGAACACTAGAAGCCTTCGATCAATCATTTAGTGTCATAAAAAACTAATATATTATCTATTTTGTCCGCCTACGATAACTGGGGGCATTGATCCACTAGTTCCGGGAAGGCCAGGAACAACTTGAGTACTTCCGTCCCATTTATCTAAAAATAGTTTGAAGAGGACTTGATCATTTAAGCCTTTGTTTAGAGTTTCGTATCTTAACGCTTCTTGTCCAGCAATTTCAACTTCTGTTTTAGCTCTTAAAAGTAGCTGTCCTGCAATTTGTTTCTGTTCAATTGCTGCTCTATATTCCTCAGCAATTTCTAATCCAGTAAGATCTAAGCTTTTAACATCTACGTAATCAAAAGAATTCAATTCCTCAGCTACGGTAGAAGCGACTTTTTCAGAAATAACATTAAATTCAGTTGCTATTGTTTCTAATTCGTATTGTGAGAAAACAGATTTTAAAGCTTTAAGTAAAGAAGGCTGAACTATCTTTTGATAAACATCACTATTTCTACTAGCAATTGTGGCAAAAATTCTACCTGCTTCATCTGGCTTAACAGAGTATTTAACAGTAGCTGTTGCTCTAATAACTTGAAGATCTTTTGTTAAGGTTTCAAATTTCTCAGGTTGAACTTGAGTTTTTATATCAAAGGGGAAAACCGACTGAACGAAGGGAACTTTAAAGTTTAATCCTGCTCTTCTTGACCCACCACTTACTTTCCCTAAAGTAGTTACTACAGCTACTTGTCCAGAAGGCACTACAAATAAAGATTGAGTGAGCAAAAGAAATCCGGTAAAAGATAAAACAATTAGTAACGTAGCTGTTCCCCCCGGACCAGTTGGGGTGACATTTTTGAAGGATGTTGACATTTAAATATGCTTTTTATTAATCATATTTAAAGAAATTAATTAATGCATTGATTAAGTATTTAATTAAAATATTTTTTTAATAATTAGTTTACGTAATTAACAAATGAATTTTATAAATTACTTTGCTTTAAATTTCTGCAATAATTGTAAATAAAGATCCTCATCTATTTCTCTTATATCGTATTCAGAGGGTAAGACTCCATGCTTATGCTCATGAGCAGCCATCCAACAAAATTTCTCAATATCTGTTAATGAAAAACGTGGATAATCTTTTATTTTTAAGCACAATGAATCAAGAAGAGATTCTGAATAACCAGTCATTATTAGGCCTTAATTATTAATATCTTATCGATAATTATTAGTTTGCAGAGGAATTTTATATATCTCCTCCAGATTCTCAAGTAACTTAATTGCCAATTGAAGATCATTCTTGCTTTTGCTCATTACTCTTAATGTTTCTCCATTAATGCTTACATTAATCTTTTTAATTTCATCTCTAATATTTTTACTAATTTTTTTTGCAATTTCCGGATTAAGTCCTTTCTTTAAAGTAATGGTTTGCTTTACTTTATTTCCGCTTACTACTTCAATACTATTGAAATCGAAAATTTTTATAGAGAGTTTTCTTTTTATTGCCTTTTGTCTAATAATATCAATCACTGAATTTAGAGTTAATTCACTATTTGTAGTTATAAAAATGTTGTCTTTTTCTAAATCCAAGGAGGTATCTGTTCCTTTAAGATCATATCTTTGAGAAATCTCTCTCTTCACTTGATCCAAAGCATTGACTAATTCTTGTCTATCAAAATCAGAAACCACATCAAATGAAAAATTTTCTGCCATTACTTAAATTTTAAATTAATTTAATTATCACCCCAAATAAACTTAAAAAAAAAATAAAAGGAGTTAATTTAATCAAAAAATAACAAACTAACAACCTTACCCATTTCTTCAGCACATCTACAACTATTTAATAAAGTTTCACTATCGTGAAAAGCGAAACAAATTAATTGATCACATCTATTAATAATTTCTTGATTACAAAGACTACTTGCCATTGGCAAAGGTAACTCATCATTTTCGCTTTTCTCAACCAAATGAATAACGCTCTCTAGTTGTTTTTTGATTTCAGGTAATTGTTTATCTAGGCTCTGTGGTAAAAGAACAGTCAGCAAAGACGGATTAATACCTAAAACAGCTCTTATTACTGCGGCATTAACCCCCTGAGATCCAGAGGTAAGGATAGTATGCCCTTCTTCCGCTAATGATCTTGCGATTAGTTCGATCAAGTGAATGTCAACTACAGGCACATGTCTACTACCCAAAAAAGCAATCCTTCTTTTCCCGTTGTCCTGAAGTTTTGCAAGTTCCTGAGCTAGGGTATCAACACCTTCTGTTGAGGGTAGGTCTAAAGAACGACTCAAAATAAAACGGTTACTACATTTGAAATTAGCATTTATCTGAAAAATTGCAGGGAAAATCTATAGTTTCAAGAATATTTTTTAGATTTACATTCTCTTGAACTAATTGAACAGCATATGATGCCTTTATTGATTCATGTATCCTGACATGTCCAAAGGCTTGTTCAATAATTTCTACTGAAGCAAGAGTATCTAAGTCTACTTTTAAAATTGGCACTTCTAACTCTTCCGCTCTATGGATCAGTTGTAATAGAGGTTCACCCAAACCAGTTAGAATTAAACATTGGGTAGACGCTTCTAAAGCTGCAAGTTGAATATCAGTTCTTTCGGCTCCTGTTACGACAGCCATATTTCTCCTTCTTCTAAAAAATTCCATCGCAGAATTGACTCCCATAGCACCAATACTTAATGTTTCAACGAGTAATTGTTCTTTTTCAGGACAGCAAATTACTTTTGCATCTAACCTTCTTATAAGTTCGCCTACAGTTACACTTCTGAGTAAAGGAGATTTGGGCATCACCCCAAATACTTTTATGTTCATCTCCTGGAGAGAGGGTATTATTTTGTTTTTTATTTTTTCAACTTGCTCAGGAACAACAGCATTCAATATGGCTCCTGCGAAATGATCTCCTAATTGTTTTTTTGCGTCTAGTAAAGCATCTACACTTTTACTATCCTCCCATAGATTAACAATTAGGACTTTTGCGTTTAAATGTTTTGCAAGTTGTGGAAGACTCAAACCATAAATCATTCCTTCATTGAGGCTACCTGCAGCTTCAAGAATATTTAACCCATCAAAATCGTCATTTACTAATGCCTCTATTTGTTCAAACCCTTTACCTGGACTTAAATCTTTATTAGTAATTCTTTTCTCAGCAGATATATTATCTAACAACCCTACTGAAGGAATTAAGTGTTCTTCTACAAGATTTAATGTAGTACCAATAAATTTAACGTCATCATCTATTAGTCCTTCATAAGTCATTGAAGGAAGATTAGTAAGTTCAATACAAGTTGCTAATGGTTTTCCTACACGTATTTTTTTCCCTTGTTCTAAAAGTTTTTTTGATATTCCCAGTACTAATGCTGACTTACCACTAAATGGCTCACAGGAACCAATTAACAATATTTGACTCATAATGAACGAATTAATTTATTCATAGATTTAAGATAATATTTTTTTAAGAACTATACAATTATTTATTTAATACTTTTAATCAAATAAATTAAAAAACATAGTGCAAAGTAAAATAATATATATTATTTGGATCTATTAAAAGAGTCTTACAAAATTCAATTAAATAATGAGGGAATTAAAAACTATTGGAATTACCGGCGCATCTGGAGCATTAGGGAAAGAATTAACAAAAATATTTCGGGGAAAAGGATATAAAGTTATAGGATTTACTCATAGTAAAAATAATTTTGAAATAAACAACGACTCTCCCAATGAATGGATTGAATGGCAATGTGGGAAAGAATTCTTATTAAAGAAGCACCTAAAAAAGATTGATATCTTAATTTTAAACCATGGAATCTACGATAATAGTAAAGAAAATTCAAATTATGAAAATTCAATAGAAATAAATGCTTTAAGTAAATTAAAATTTCTAAATTTATTTGAAGAAATTACTTTCAAAAAAAACTCATCAATTGCAAAGGAAATTTGGATAAATACCTCAGAAGCAGAAATATTGCCAGCTTTGAATCCCTCCTACGAAATAAGTAAATCACTTATCGGTCAATTAGTTTCCTTTAAAAAAAACCTTCTAGACAATCATGAGAAAAAAAAATTAAAAATTAAAAAAATTATTTTAGGTCCTTTCAAGTCAGAATTAAACCCTATCGGAATTATGAGTGCAGAATTTGTATCTAATAACATTTACAATTTTGCGAATTTAAATTTTTTTTTAATAATCATTAGCCCTAACCCTCTTTCCTACATTCTGTTTCCAATTAAAGAGTTATATTTTTTTTTATATTGCAAATTTTTAAAAATATCTAAAATTAGTAACTAAAAATCTCTGTCTGTCAAAATTTCTATACCATCTTTCATTACAACGATTGTATGTTCCCATTGTGCTGATAAATTTCCATCTTTTGTTATTACTGTCCATTTATCATTTAAAGTTTTACAATATTTTGTACCTTGATTAACAATAGGTTCTACGGCTAATGTCATACCTTCACGAAGAACAACATTAGGTAATTCGTTAGTTCGGAAATTAAAAACAGATGGCTCTTCATGAAGGTTTCGACCTACGCCATGACCTGTATAGTCCTCAACTACACTGAATCCATTGGATTTAACAATATCTTCTATTGCACCGGCGATATCAAGCAGAGTATTGCCTGATTTAATTTTCGAAAGTCCGGCAAACAACGCTTTAAGGGCTACATCACTAAGTTTTTGGGCTTGCTCACTTACTTCACCTACACAAATAGAGATACAACTATCTCCATGAAAGCCATCTAGATAAGCCCCAGTATCAATTTTAACAAGATCTCCATCATTAATTATTTTATTTTTGTTTGGTATACCATGAACAACTTCATTATTAATACTTGAACAAATACTTGATGGGAATCCATGATAACCCTTAAAACTTGGCACAGCACCCATCTCTCTTATCCTCTTTTCCGCAAAATCATCCAAATCTTTTGTACTCATTCCAGGTTTTATGAGGTCATTTATTTCTCTCAAAACTGTTCCAACAATCCTACTCGATTTCTTCATCAAATTTATTTCCCTTGAAGACTTTATTTCGATTCCTCTTCTTCTTTGGATAAAAGGAACTTGATCATTGGATTTAGAATTATTTTTATTTAATAAAAGATCTGCAAAATGTTTCATTGGAATAAATTATAGTATTAGGTAAATATGATTGAAATAGCCATAGTTTACATGGCCATCTCAAATTAAACAGTAAGAAAACCAGAAAATGAAGTTTATTACCAATTCTAGGCAATTTCATAAATCTTTGGCACCTTGGGTTTTCCTCCCATTATTCATTTCAGCTTTAACAGGCACCTTCTATAGGATCTGTAAAGACTTATTAGGCTACTCAAGAGATGATGTTCACTGGTTAATGTCTCTACATGAAGGTGAGTGGCTTGGAGATAATGGAGAACTAATATACGTAATCTTAAATTCTTTAGGACTTATTTGGATGCTAATAACTGGGTTTCAAATGTTTTCAAAAAAAATTTCATTTTCTAAAAAGGTTACTAAAGTCGAGTCGAAAGGTTAAAATGATATTCTTGTAGAATTATTGAGCATAAAATGGCAAAAGAGAAACAAGAAATTGAATCAGAAATCATTAATGAAACTGACACTACCACAGAATTGACTGTTGAGAATCAAGGTAAAGAGCTAATTGCCCAAACAAATTTTAGTTCATCAAATTTAATCAAGGAATTTGAAAGAGAGCAATTAAAAAAACAACTCCCCGAAATATATGTTGGAGATACTGTTAAAGTTGGAGTAAAAATTACAGAAGGTAACAAAGAAAGGGTTCAACCTTACGAAGGAGTTGTGATTGCGAAGAGACATGGTGGACTCAATCAGACCATAACAGTAAGAAGGATTTTTCAAGGTATTGGAGTGGAAAGAGTATTTATGCTACATAGTCCTCAAGTTGCCTCTCTAAAAGTAGAACGTAGAGGTAAAGTAAGAAGAGCTAAACTATTCTATCTACGAGATAGAGTAGGAAAAGCTACTCGCGTAAAACAACGCTTTGATCGATAAGGTTGTAAAGTTATTTCAACCTAACGGTCATAAAGGCGCTTATAATATTTTTATTGCGTCGTTAGTTCAGTTGGTAGAACGCAGGTCTCCAAAACCTGATGTCGGGGGTTCAAGTCCTCCACGGCGCGTTTGGATCAACATTTTGTAAATTATTTTTTTCATTTAGATGGAGTTAGATCTTCAACCTGGGGACGTAGTTAAAGTCCTCGAATCAGCTGCTCTAGGATGGGTTCGTGCAAGAGTCATCAGAGTAAAATCTGGTGGAAGAGTTGTTGTTCAAAGCGATCAAGGCAGAGAATTTACAGCTCGAGGTAATCAAGTTCGATTAATTGAACCAGCAGGCTTTAGGCCTTAAAGAAAAATTAATAAGTTCCCTTCTAAAAAAAGAAACTAAACTATTTCTTTAAATGCTGAAATTTATGATTTTTTTATTACAACAACATTAATAAAGTATTATGATTTGATAATTTTAAACTCAGTTATCTAATTAAATTAGAATAAAATTCTGGGACCGTAGTTCAACTGGTTAGAGCACCGCCCTGTCACGGCGGAAGTTGCGGGTTCGAATCCCGTCGGTCCCGTTCTTTTCTAAAGGAAATTGGAAAAACGTTTAAGGTTAGCACCCAGTCCAACTGGTTTATTACACATAGGTACAGCAAGAACAGCTTTATTTAATTGGTTATATGCTAGAAAAATAAATGGGAAATTTCTGATTCGAATTGAAGATACCGATATTGTACGATCTAAATCTGCATATACAACAAATATATTAAATGGATTAAATTGGCTAGGACTTAATTGGGATGAAGAGCCCATTAACCAAAGCGAACGAGTTTCTGTTCACAAAAATTATATTAAAAGACTTTTAGAGAGTGGAGCTGCATATAGATGTTTCACTTCAGAAAGTGAGATCCTTGATCTTAGGGAAAAACAAAAAGAAAGTGGTTTGCCACCCAAGCACGATAATAGACATAGAAATCTTACGAGAAAGGAGATTAAAGAATTTATATCTCAAGGAAAATCATCTGTAATAAGGTTTAAAATTGATGAAGAAACAGAGATCAAATGGGAAGATCAGATTAGAGGCGAAATTAAATGGCAAGGCAAGGATCTCGGGGGCGATTTAGTTTTATCAAGAAGAGCTTTAGGTGATGAGATAGGAGATCCTCTATATAACCTTGCTGTTGTTGTAGATGACAATTTTATGAATATTACTCATGTTGTAAGAGGTGAAGATCATATCTCAAATACTGCAAAACAAATATTGATTTATAAAGCTTTAAATTTTAAATTACCAATTTTTTCTCATACTCCTCTAATTTTAAATAGCGAAGGTAAAAAGCTTTCTAAACGTGATTCTGTAACTTCTATCGATGAATTCAAAGAGATGGGATACTTGCCTGAGGCTTTAGCCAATTACATGGCATTTTTAGGATGGTCTATAAAATCCCCTGAAAGTGAAATTCTTTCCTTATCAGAGATATCTAAAGTTTTTAATTTGTCAGATGTAAATAAAGCTGGAGCCAAATTTAATTGGGAAAAACTTAATTGGATTAATTCCCAATACATCAAGAAAATGGAATTGACACAATTATGTAAATTTAATAAGAAGTACTGGAACGAAATGGGTTGGGAATCTCCTTCTACAGAATGGGATTTGAAATTGACAAATTTAGTTCAAGACTCAATGATTCTACTAAAGGATGCAATTGATCAATCAAAACCCTTTTTTATCTTGTCCCAAATGAAAAAAGAGGGGGAAGAATTTCTGGAAAGTAAAAAAGAGGTAAAAGATTCGTTGAGGTACATCCTTTTTTATTTAAAAGAAGCAAATATAACTAAGGTTAATAAGGATAACGCTCGAGAAATAATCAACAAAATTACAGTTAACCACTCCATCAAAAAAGGGATTTTAATGAAATCATTGAGAGTAGCTTTTTTTGGGTGTCTAAGTGGACCAGATTTAATTCAAAGTTGGGAATTATTCTCTGAGAACAAAACTGATATTCCTCTTATTGAAAGATGTAATATTTAACTATATTTCCTTATCAATTAAATTCAGAAAATTCGCTAAAGGTCTTGCCGTAAGTCCTTGAATACCAACTGTCATCAATATTGTTAGAAATACCAAACCTTGGAGACGGCCCGCACCAAGTACTCCTGCCTGCTCAAGTCTTATTGAGAAAAGAGAGGCGACAGCAGCAGTAACTATCCCTCTAGGTGCTAGCCAAGATAAAAAAACCCTTTGTTTTACATCTATTTCTCCTCCCATAGTTGCCAGTGATATGGAAATCGGACGTACAATTATCATCAACATTAATACGCAGATAATACCCCCCCAACCTAGTGGACTTAATTCTCCCCAAGAGACATCAGATGCCAGAAGCGGAAAGAGAACAGTTATAGCTAGTTGAGCTAATTCTCCAATCAAATTATCTAATCTTTCTTTATCAATAATTTCTCTTTTACCTACAATAAATCCTGCAGCAACAGAAGCGGGTAAACCTGATTCAGGCAGAATATATTCACAAATTCCATAAACAAGAAAAATAAACCCTAATGTAACCTGAAGCTCAACTCCAAATGATGCCTCGTTTTTTATTTTCTTTAAAATTTCAGAAAGTAACCATCCGGAACTGATACCTATCAAAACCCCTCCACCTAATCTCTGCATTAAGGCAATAAAAACCTCCTTAATTCCATGTAGATCTCCCAATATTAGTTCTAATAGCAATAAAGCGAGAACTGCCCCGATGGGTTCAAGAACCAATCCCTCAGCTTTAAGGACCTCGGATACTGGAGAGACTAATTTTATTTGTTCTACTAAGGGTGAAACCACTGTTGGTCCAGTAGCAAGAACAATTGCACTATATACCCCAGCTACTGGCCATGATAGTCCTGCTAGCCAATGAGCTATGAATATTCCTGCTGATAATGAAATAAATAATCTTATTAACGAAATTCTTAGGACAGTATTTCTAATATTTCCTTCAGGTAATTTTAAATTTAACCCGCCTTCAAATAAAACCAAACAAACTAAAAGCCCAACTATAGTTTCAAGTCCCTGTCCAAGATCAAGTGGCTCAACAAGCCCTAAACCTGAGCGCCCAATGAATAATCCAGAAATTAATAAAATTACTACACTTGGAAATCCAGAGACAGAAGAAATTAAACGTGCGCATGCACCTGCAAAAACAGTTATACCCCAAAGTAACCCAAGCCTTTCAGGCGTCATAAATTTTTCTTTATAATAAAATATTAATTAATTTGATTAAATCAATAATCCTATTTTAAGTCTACTATAAACAATATTTATTAATTAAATCCAATTAAAGATTTAATTAATTAAAAACCCTTATGAAGATTAAGAACAAAATTCTTTAATTTAATATTTTATAGATGAAAATTTACTAATCAAAGCAATAACAATCAATATTATTCCGATTCCTATCGTTGCCATTCTTCCGTTCCAAATTTCTGCTTGAGGAGTAAAGCCTCTTTTCCATAAATTCAGCTCTTGTTTATCAACAACCTTTTTTGTTTCTTTAAGATCTATTTTTGATTCTTTTTTCATAAGTATTAGAATGGAGCTTTTTTTTCATAAAGAGTATTTGCTTGGTCAATAGGAAGTCTTCCAGAAATACCCAATTCAAGAGAACTTTCATGTGCCTTGATTTTGAGTCTAAATAAGGCAGCGGCTCCAATCATCGCCGCATTATCTGTGCAAAGATTTAATGGAGCTAAATGAACTTTAATAGATTTTTTAAAAGCTTCACTAATCATCATTTTTCTTAATGTATCGTTAGCGGCGACTCCACCTACAACGACGATATTATCTAAACCATAATCATTTGCACATTTTATTGTTCTCTCTACCAACACCTCTGCTACAACCCTCTCAAAACTTGCCGCAATATCTGGAATTGGTATTTCATCCCCATTTAAATTTATTTTTTCAACCAATCTTAATACAGCCGTTTTTAAACCACTAAAAGAGAAATCATATTTCAAAAAACCCCCTTCCTTATCAGAGATTTTGCATTTGGGTAAATTAAATTTTAAGGGATTACCCTTTTTGGCGATTTTCGCAATTGCAGGACCTCCAGGATAACTAAGTCCCAATAATCTTCCTACTTTATCGAACGCTTCACCCGCAGCATCATCATAACTTCTTCCAAGTCTTTGCATCTTTCTTCCCTCGCCAACTTTTATTAATTCAGTATGCCCCCCACTAACAAGTAAGGTTAAGAAAGGAGGCTTGGGATAATTTTTTGCAAATAATATTGAAGAAAGATGTCCCTCTAAGTGATGTATCCCCAAAAAAGGTTTTGAGTATAAAGTACATAGTGATCTTGCAGTTATAGAACCAACTCTTAAGCAGCCAACTAATCCTGGTGTAACAGTTGAAGCAATAACATCAATTTCTTCAATACGAATTTTTGATTCTTCTAAAGCTTGTTCTAGGACAACAGGGAGTAACTCTAAATGTTTTCTCGCAGCGAGTTCTGGTACCACGCCTCCCCATTTAGAATGATCTTCAATTTGTGATGCAACAATATTTGAATGTATTTTATAAATATCACCACTATTAGAAACAATTGAAACAGACGTCTCATCACAACTTGTTTCAATAGCTAGAACTTTGTGCATATTTGATTCGATACTGTTTTATTTTAATAATAATTTCTTAATTAAAACATCAAAGGAATTAAAGATTGCGACTTATGAAATTCTTTTTTTCAATCATAACTTCGGTTTTTCTCTTTCTTGGAATAACCCCAATTGCTTTAGCAGCTAATGGCCCAGTATTAAATGCAGATAGAGCTAGCACAGAATATACAGCCTCAGCTCTTACAACATGTTCAGAAAATCCTAAATTTATTGAACGAGCAAGTACTGCTAAAACCCAAAAAGATATCACAAGATTTGAAAGATACGGCAAAGCAGCTTGTGGTGATGATGGATTGCCTCATTTAATAATAGGTCCACCACTTGAGCCATGGGGAGCACTCCTAAATAGAGGTCATGAAGGTGACTTACTTATTCCTGGAGTACTATTTATTTATATTGCAGGAATTATAGGTTGGTCTGGAAGAGAGTATTTGATTGAATCCAAAAAGACTAAGAACCCAGCAGACCTTGAAATTATTATTGATTTAGGCTTAGCGAGAAAATGCCTTATTAAAGGTGCTCAATGGCCCTTTTTAGCTAATAAGCAAGGAAGGAACGGTGATTTAAGAGAGAAAGATAATAATATTACACTTAATGGCCCTAGATAAAACATCATTCAACACAATTCTAAAAATCAAATGCTTAAAATCTTTAACACAAAATTCATTAGGTCAGCACCAGTAGTTGCAGCAGTTTGGCTAAGCCTGACCGCTGGAATAATTATTGAATTTAATAGATTTTTTCCTGACCTATTATTTCATCCGATGAGCTGAGATTTCAAAAAGAAATTTCAAGACTTAATTATTTTGAAAACTCCTTTTACTGTCTCATCAATATCATGATTTGTTAATACAAAATCAAATTCACCTGAGGATGCAATTTCGTAGTTAGCTCTGCTAAGTCTTCTATTTATTGCCTCCTCTTTTTCGGTACCTCTATTTCTTATTCTTTTTTCTAATTCTGCTTTGCTAGGTGGCAGAAGAAATATGGATAAAGCTTCTGGGAACTTTTCTTTAATTTGTTTTGCACCTTCAACTTCAATTTCAAGTAAAACAACCAATCCTTTTTCAATCTTTTCATTAACAGTAGATAGAGGGGTTCCATAATAGTTTCCTGCGAATTGGGCCCATTCTAGAAATTCTTTTTTATCAATCATATCTTTAAACCTTTCATCACTTATAAAATAATAATTCTCGCCATCTTTCTCTCCCATTCTGGGGTTTCTTGTTGTTGCGGAAATAGAAAGCCAAATATCTTTATTTCTATCTAAAAGTTCTTTAACAACAGTACCTTTTCCAACTCCACTAGGGCCTGTGATAATTATTAGTTTTTTTAAATTTTTCATATTAAAATTTTTACAGTAAAATTAATGATGGTTGATAATTTCTAGAAATAATGCAAAAGGGTGTTCCTCAGATAATGGATATTACATCTATTAAATATGTATTATATGATTTATCAGAAAAAGTTTTACCTTCAAGATTTGAAACCGCTCAACAACCCGAACCTAATTTAATTCAATTCTGTTTAAGAGGAATAAATAGCCAAACTTGGATAGAAGCATCTTGGGATAGTGATTCTCCACGGATTCTTAAAATAAATAGGCCTGAAAAAATAGGAACTGAAAGTACCCTCTCCAAACAACTAAGATACGGATTGAAATATATGGCTTTGGTTACCATAGAACAAGATAAATTTGAGAGAGTTATTAAATTTGGATTTGCAAAAAAGCCAGGAGATGAAATAAAAAAATACTTAGTTTTTGAATTAATGGGCAAACACAGTAATATTTTTTATTTAGATAATAATCAAAAAATAATTGCAGTAGGCAAACAAATAAAATCTAATCAATCTAGCTTTCGTGTAGTTTCTACTGGATCTATCTATTCAGAGCCTCCTTCAAACATGAAAAAGGAGCCTAGTCCAAATGAATCTTATGAAGAATGGAAAGAGTCTATTTCTTCAGTTCCAGAATCACTTAAATACTGCTTAATAAATACTTATCAAGGTGTAAGTCCAATACTAACAAAGCAACTTGAGACTTTTAGTAATCTGGAAAGTGTAGAAATAATGAATAAAAATATTGATTTTATAAGTGAAACCAACTTAAAAAAGATATACCAAAGTTGGAAAATATGGATTGAAAGATTTAATAAAAACAACTTTAATTTTTCAATTTTTGACAATTTTTTTTATTCAGTTTGGTTTTTAAAGAATGAAATAATTAACAAAGATAATATTGGTCAAATTGATGGATTAGAAAATTATTATAATTTTCATTTAAAACAAAAAAAAATTGAGGCCTTAATAAAAAAAATTGATGGGATAATTTTTAAACAAACAACTCTTGAGAAAAAAAATTTTAAATTGCAATCTGATCTTTTAATTAACTCCGAAAATTATCAACTATATAAAGAAAAGGCTGACAAAATATTCATGACTCATGAGATACAAAAACAAGATATTATCAAAGGCCAAAAGCTTTATAAAAAGTCAAAAAAACTAAAAAGAGCACAAAATTTAATTAAAGAAAGGATGAATATTTATAAAAATAAACTTGATAGATTAGAAGAATTTAGTGCTCTATTAGATAACTTAAATTCTCTAAAAAATGAAAATCCGACAACTAGAATCAATTTGCTGGACGAAATTAAAGCTGAAATTTGTCGAGAGTTTAATTTGAGAATCAAAAATATAAGAGAACAAACAAAAGACTCATCTGGATTAGAATCATCTCCAATAGAAATAAATACCCCGAAAGGCTTAACAGTACAAATAGGAAGAAATATGAGGCAAAATGATCTAATAAGTTTTAAGTTTTCCAAAAAAGGTGATCTTTGGTTCCATGCACAAGAATCACCTGGAAGTCATGTTGTTTTAAAGTCTTCATCTCAAATCCCATCAGATGAAGATATTCAAATATCAGCAGATTTAGCGGCTTTATTTAGTAAAGCAAAAATGAATATTAAAGTCCCTATTAGTCTTGTGAACATAAAAGATCTCCAAAAAATCACAAAAGGAGGTCCTGGTTGTGTTTCGTTCAATAATGTAGAAATTCTTTGGGGTAATCCTACAAGAGGAAAAGATTACATCAAAAAAAATCTTAAAAAAGCAATTTAGCCTATAATAAGAAAAATAATTTTGTTAAATGTTAGATTTTCTACTTGGAACACACGAATTTTTAGGTAATCATAGTTTCCCAGAATTTATTGTAGGGTACTTGTTTGGAGCAGCATTAATTATTGGAGCCCCAACTGTTTTTCTATTACTTGCTTTCGTAAGTGCTTTGATGAAAACAAATGGGAAAATGGGTGGTTATAGAGAATATGAAACATATGGAGAATCTTCTTTAAATGATGCTCCTCCGTTTTTATTACCTGATCCGACTAATCCAAAATTAAGTAAATAGCTCTTAGCTACTAATAATCGAAATTACGCTTTTTATCAATAAAATAAATGATTATCTATTTCAAACTATAAAAAAATCTCAATAATGAAGAGGAAAGAAGATAGTAAGAATAATAATTATGATTCGATGAGTTTTACTGATCATTTAGAGGAGCTAAGGCAAAGAGTACTAAATTCTATTTATTCGATATTAATTTGCATTTTTTTTAGTTTTTTAATAATTAAGCCTTTAATTTCATTTTTAGAGATTCCTGCAAGTGATATACATTTATTACAACTTGCTCCTGGAGAATTTTTATTTGTTGCCATAAAAGTAGCAGGATACAGCGGGATAATCGTCTCTATTCCATACATTTTTTATCAATTAATATTATTTATTTCTCCAGGTTTAACTAAAAAAGAAAAAAACCTAATTTTACCGGCTGTTTTTGGATCAGGTTTATTATTTTTTCTTGGCTTGCTTTTTTCTTGGTGGATATTAGTTCCCGCGGCAATAAATTTCTTTATAAATTTTGGAGCTGATATAGTTGAACCAACATGGTCCATAGAGAGATACTTCGATTTTGTTTTATTATTAATGTCTAGTACTGCAATAGCATTTCAGTTACCAGTTTTACAATTTATTCTTGGTTCACTTGGAATTATTACTACAGAAAAAATGCTCTCAAATTGGAAAATAGTGGTAATTTCCTCTGCGATCTTATCCGCAGTAATTACACCTTCAACAGATCCTTTAACTATGTCATTGCTCTCAATTTCGATAATTTTTCTATTTTTTATTGGAGCTGGGCTAACTTACATATCTGAAAGCCTTAAATCAAAAACTCTTTCATCCTCTCATTAATGTGTAGTTGAAGGCTTACAGCTCTTCCTAATCTTGGTCTTGAATTTACTTTTTTAAGCCATTCCCTTACTTCATCTGAATAACCGCATCTATTTAATATTTCAATTTTATCTGCTATTGATTTTTTATATTCCACTTCATTTAATGGAAAAGATTCTTGTCCTAAAAAACCCCACATCATTTGAAAATATAAATATTTTCCTCTTTTGAAAAGTCTAAAGTCATATTTTTTACCCCATCGATGAATCAAGTAATGAATAATCTCATCTACTACCAAAGGTTTCATAATTTAATAATAAACAATCTCATAAAAACTTATACTTTAAATTATTAAAAGTCCTATCTATTTGCAACAGAAATCATGCAATCTGATTCATAATAACTAATAAATAACAGTCTCAAGTATCGAATGACTCAACTAAGTTCCAATGACGTCCCATCCATGGGTCGAAGGCAATTTATGAATCTTCTTACATTTGGAACAGCAACTGGTGTCGCATTAGGAGCTTTATATCCTGTAGCAAATTATTTTATGCCACTAAGAGCTGGCGGCGGTGGCGGCGGAACTTCTGCAAAAGATGAATTAGGGAATCCAGTAACAAAGACCGGTTGGCTAGCAAGTCATCAAGCAGGAGATAGAAGTTTAGTGCAAGGTCTCAAAGGAGATCCAACTTACTTAATTGTTAATAGTGAAGGAGATATAGGAGAATTCGGACTTAATGCTATTTGTACCCATTTAGGATGCGTTGTTCCATGGGATAGCGGTGCGAATAAATTCATATGTCCTTGTCATGGAAGTCAATATGACACAAATGGGAAAGTAGTAAGAGGACCTGCGCCTTTATCTTTGGCCTTGGCGCATGTAGATGTAGATGATGATGCTGTACTTGTAAAACAGTGGTCAGAGACAGATTTTAGAACTAATGAAAATCCTTGGTGGGCTTAAGAGAATGATTAATTTTAAAAAACAAATTATGAAAAAAACAACTTTCTTTCTCTGCACACTGCTTTTGATTTCCAGCATTGTAATTTTCCCAAGATCTTCTTTTGCTTATCCATTTTGGGCGCAGCAAAATTACGAATCTCCCAGAGAAGCTACAGGAAAAATAGTCTGCGCAAATTGCCATCTAGCACAAATGCCAACTATTGCAGAGGTCCCTCAATCTGTTGGAGCTGATAGTGTTTTCAAAGCTGTAGTCAAAATCCCGTATAAAGATGACATAAAGGAAATAGGTGCTGACGGATCAGAGGTTCCTTTACAAGTTGGTGCTGTAGTTATGCTTCCCGATGGCTTTAAATTAGCTCCTCAAGAAAGGTGGACTGATGAAATAAAAGAAGAAACCGAGGGGGTTTACTTTACTAATTACAGCGAAGAAAAAGACAATATAATTCTTGTCGGGCCATTACCAGGAGATACTAATAAAGAAATCGTTTTTCCAGTCCTTTCCCCTAATCCAGCTACTAATAAAGAGTATCACTATGGAAAGTACTCTTTGCATATAGGAGGAAATAGAGGAAGAGGGCAAGTTTATCCGACTGGTGACAAGAGCAATAATGTAATATTCACTTCTACTTCTTCCGGTACAATCAATTCAATAGAAACTATTGAAGATGGTAGTTATCAAATTAATATTGAGAATGATAACGGGGAAATATTTACCGAGGCTGTTCCAGTTGGTCCTGAACTTATTGTGAAAGAACAAGACCAAATAAGTGCAGGAGATCCTCTCACTAATGACCCTAATGTAGGAGGTTTTGGGCAACTAGATGCTGAAGTAGTGTTACAAAGCCCTTATAGAATAATAGGCTTAATTGCGTTTTTTATTGGTGTAGGCCTAACCCAAATACTGTTAGTACTCAAGAAGAAGCAGGTTGAAAAAGTACAAGCTGCTGAGGGTGTTTAATTAACCTTTAAATGCTTACATATCAAGCTTTTATTCAATCCCCTGGAGACACATTTTTAAATTTAGGATTTCTAACTATCAGATGGTATGGTCTGCTAATTTCCATATCAGTAGTAATAGGACTTTTTATTTCTAAAAAGCTTGCAAAATCAAGAAATATTAATCCTGAATATATAAGTGATATTTTACCCTCTTTAATAATATCTTCAATAATTGGAGCTAGAGCGTACTATGTAATTTTCGAATGGAGACAATATAGTGGTAGTAACTTTTTTACTTCTCTTAACCTTTTTAATAACGTAATTCAAATCCCCTCTTTTATTGCAATTTGGCAAGGGGGCATAGCAATCCATGGAGGCTTGATTGGAGGATTTCTATGTATTTTATATTTTTGTAAATCCAAAAATATTCATTTAAAGACCTTTATAGATATATTAATTCCATCTATTATTCTTGGGCAGTCCATTGGTAGATGGGGGAATTTCTTCAATAATGAAGCATTTGGAATACCTACAGATTTACCTTGGAAGTTATTCATACCCATACAAAATAGGCCAATAGAGTTTATAAATTACCAGTTTTTCCACCCAACATTTATCTATGAATCATTATGGAATTTTTTAATTTTTATATTATTGATTACTATTTTTTACCAACAGAACAATAAAAACTCAGTGAGGCCAGGCTTTATTAGTTGTCTTTATTTAATAGGCTATAGTTTTGGAAGATTCTGGATTGAAGGTTTAAGAATTGATCCTTTATGTATTGGGGGAATTCCACCCTTTTGTGATGGAGGACTACGAATGGCCCAGTTTATTAGTATTTTTTTATTTTCCTCTGGATTAATTGGAATATTTTTTTTAAGATTAAAATCATATAAAAACAAAACAAGAAATAATGGATAGAAAAATCTCTTTTATTGGAGTTGGTCCAGGCGATCCTGATTTATTAACAATCAAAGCGTTAAAAAAAATAGAATCTGCAGACGTTATATTTTGGGCTGATTCTTTAATTCCTGAAAAAATTATAAATTTTTCACTTGAAGGTGCTGAAAAAATAAAAACCAGTACGCTTACTCTAGAAAAAATCACTTCAATAATGATAGAAAGATTCAATGAAGGTAAAACTGTTATTAGATTGCATGATGGAGATCCATGCCTGTATGGTGCAGTTAAAGAACAACTAGAAATATTAAAACAAAAAGATATCGAGACTGAAGTAATACCTGGGGTTAGTGCTTTTCAGGTCGCTGCCGCCTATCATCAGGCCGAGCTTACAATTCCAGATATAACTCAAACTATAATTTTGACTAGAGCAGGAGGCCGAACTGGCATGCCTGAAAAAGAATCACTTAAAGATCTTGCTAAGCACAAATCGTCTTTATGTCTTTATTTGAGTGCTAGACACATAAAAAGTTCTCAAAAAACTTTATTAGAATTTTACCCTCCAGAAACTAAAGTAATTGTTGGTTATAGAGTATCTTGGGATGATGGTTGGACATCTTTAATTGAATTGAAGGATATGGAAAAATTTACACTTGAGAAAGAACTTATTAGAACTACTATTTATATTGTTAGTCCTGCAATTAATACTATTGCGAATAGGTCTAATCTTTATAATCCATCTTACAAACATCTCTTTAGGGGCAAATAATTGAATAAAGTTGATAGATAGATTTATAACACTATAATTGGGGAAAAATTAATTGCTTTGGACGAAATAAAATCTAATAATTCAGACAACAATTCCAAAAATAATTCATCTTTAAAAAGAATTGGCAATTTCATTAAAGAAGCAAGAGTAAGCAGAAACAAATCAATTGAAGAATTAGCATCTGATTTAAAAATTGGATCTCACCAACTTCAGGCTATAGAGGAGGGTAATGAAGATAATTTACCGGAAAAAGTTTTTATAAAAGCAATGGTACGTAGGATTTCTGAAAAGCTGAAAGTTGATACAGATTTTATAATGAGCGAATTCAAAACTGAACGGAAAGAAGTAAACATCGAAGAAATTGTTCAAGAAGTCTCAATAAAAGCAAAAAATGACCGAAGCTTGAAGAATAAGAATTCTATCGAGGTTATTATCTTTATTTTAATTTCAGGAATATTAGGCCTATTAGCTTCATCTTTGATTTTTAATATTTTTTCAGAATCATTCCAAAATAAAGTTCCTAAAGAAGAACTTATAAATAAAAATTAAACAACTTTCAACTCTAAATTTTTTAATTCTTTAACCACCTTACTACATAACTCTAAGCTCCATTTTTCGAGAAGAAGATCTTGATTTGATTTTAAAGGTATCAGTTCAATTGCAATAATATTATTTAGTAATTTAATTTTTATAGAAGATAATACATTTTCAGGTCTTTGATCCAGAGAGGCCGCTAATCTTAAAATTAAAGACATTTCAAGTACTAATGTTTTATCTTCTTTTGAGATTAAACTTTGCCAAGATTCATGTCTTTTTTTTGGTAAAGTCTTTCTGTGATATCTAACTATTGAAGCAATACTATTTGTCTCGGATTGAGAATATCCCAATAATTCGCAGTTTTTAATTAAATACCAAGAATGTTTATGATAAGAACTTATATTTACATATTTACCACAATCATAAAGGTTACAGGCTGCCCAAAGGAGCTCTTTTGCTTTTGAATCAGTATCGCCATGAAAAATATTTTTAGTTTGATCATAGATTTGAAATGCGATATTAGTAACTTTCTCAGATCTTTCTTTATCAACACCAAACTTTCTAGCCTGATGAACTATGGTAGTTTTCCTAATATTACTTTGAATATTAAATTCATTTTTTATTATTCCTTGGCGAAGCATCCAATCAACTACTAATCCTTCCCTTAGGGCCCGCTCACTAATTGTCAACTGATTAAAATTCAACATCTCCATTGAGGTTTTTAAAATTAATGCACCTGGAATTATTATTTCTGATCTTCTTTCACTGAGTGAAGGAATTTTCTTTATTTCAGAAATTGGCATTTTAATTAATTTTTCCAAGACAATCTCTAAATTTTCTTTTTTAAATTTATAACCATGCATCTTTTGTTTTGGCTGCCCAAGGTCAGATAAAATTAAATTTCCTAGTGAGATTGCAGTTCCACTTGTAGCAATCATTGAGACCGTCTTTCCTCTTGGTAATCTCCTTTTAATTTTTTCAATAGATGGTTCTAAGGAGCCTTGAATAAAAGTTCTCAAAAAATTAGATCTTTCTCTATTGATGAGTTCACTATTAAGAAAAAAATCATTTTTGAGCCTTACAGCTCCAACTCTAGAACTTGTAAGAGCTATTGCGTCTTTTTGATCTGCAAGTATTAATTCTGTAGAACCTCCACCTATATCAATAATTACGTAAGACTTATCTTCCAAAACCATCCCAGACAAAACGCCAAGATAAATTAATCTAGCCTCTTCAGATCCGCTTATAAGTTCTATTTGAATACCTACATCACTTTGAACCCTATTTAAAAAGTCTCGACCATTTGGAGCCTCCCTAACAGCACTAGTTGCAGCTGTTACTATTTGATTAACACCATTACTTTTGCAGTACTCTTTAAAACGCTTTAGAGTCTTTAAAACTCTTTGAATTGATTCCTCACTAAGATTTCCCTCTTCATCCCTCTCCCCTAGTCGTGTTGTAGATTTATCAGTAAATTTTATTGAAAAGGATTTGAGATCTGAATTAATTTCAGCGATTAAGAGATGAGTGGAGTTGGTTCCAATATCAATTGAGGCTACAGAAATATCTTTTTCTTGCAGATTACTTAATTTTTTTTTCTGTATCATTTTTATTCTCTAAAAAATAGAGATTCTAAATACCGTAATTAATATACTTAAGATTGATTATTAAATTCTAGATTTGCCTGATTTCTAGTTAGATTATTTAAAGTTATGAAATAAAGATCCTGTGATAAAGAAAGACCTAAATTCTAAAATAAATATCCTTTTTGAATTATTAAGGTGGAATAAGCCTACAGGGAGACTTATTCTACTTATTCCTGCTGGATGGAGTTTATATCTTACTCCCGAATCAAATCCAAGCATTTACATTTTGTTGAAAATTTTAATCGGTGGATTATTAGTTAGTGGCTTAGGTTGTGTTGCTAATGATATTTGGGATAAAAGAATAGATCAAAAAGTCTTGAGGACCAAAAACAGACCTCTTGCTGCAAATAAAATCAGTACTAAAACGGCATACTTAATACTTATATTCTTGATTATATGTAGTTTCTTTTTAACTTTGTCGCTTCCAGAGAATGGAAGACTACTTTCTCTTTCTCTTGCTTTTTTTGCTTTACCTTTAATTTTAATTTACCCTTCTGCAAAGAGATGGTTTAAATATCCGCAATTTATCTTATCAATATGCTGGGGATTCGCAGTTGTAATACCTTGGGCTGCGAACGAAGGTAATATCAATAGTATTGTTTTATTATTTTGCTGGCTCGCTACAATTTTTTGGACTTTTGGTTTTGATACCGTATATGCTTTGGCTGATAAAAAATATGATATTCAAATTGGAGTAAACAGTTCCGCAGTTAACCTTAATTCCAATACAAAAAAAACTATTCAAATTTGTTATTTTTTAACTTCCAGTTTTCTTGCAATATGTGCTTTCATCAATCAACTAACTTTTATTTTTTGGCCAATTTGGTTAATAACAGGATTTTTAATGCAAAAAGATATTTTGAAAATATTTCCTGAAAGTAAGCAATCCATTAAAAAAATTGGTGATCATTTTAAAAACCAATCTATATATGGAAGCTTAATATTATTGGGATTCATAATCGCCTCATAACTTATAAAAAGAATGCTAGTTAAATTAAAAAAAGGAGATGAGATTCAAATTTTAGCTCCAAGCTCTTTTATAGATAAGGAAGAGGATTTTAGAAAGGGCATAGATATTTTAAAAACTTGGGGATTGAAGATAGTTCACAAAAATATCCTCTCAAGAAAGTTTGGGTATTTTGCTGGAGATGATCAAACAAGATTTGAAGAACTTGAAAAAGCTCAAAATAAAAAAGGCATCATTTTCGCTAAAGGTGGATGGGGCGCAGCAAGACTTTTAGAAAAAAATCCAAATTGGGGCAATGGGTTGATGATTGGATTCTCTGATACCTGTTCACTGTTGTTATCAAAATATTCAAAAGGATCTTTTGGCTCAATTCATGGACCTATGATTACTACTCTTTTTAAAGAACCTGAATGGAGTTTAAGAAGACTAAGAAATTTACTTTTTGAGGGATATGTTGATGATATTAAGGGTTTACCTTTAAAAAAAGGCATCGCAAAAGGAGAAATTGTTGTTTCTAATCTAACTATTGCATCTCTTCTAATTGGTACTGATCATTTCCCTCAATTAAAAGGGAAAATAATAATATTTGAGGACATAAACGAAGACATTTATAAAATTGATCGAATGCTAACTTACTTGAGAATGACAAACAAATTGAATGAGATTTCAGGTATTGGATTCGGAAGTTTTTCAGATGAATTGTGTACACCTGAATGGAACGGCTTACTCAAAAAATTAATAATTGAGAGGCTTCAAGAATTTGATATTCCTATTCTTTTTGACCTTCCTATTGGACATTTATCTGGTAATGCATGCATCCCTTTAGGTTGTGAAGCAACATTAAATGGGAACGATGGAAAACTTATTATTCATATCCCTTCTTATTAAAAATCTTTTAAAAATAGTTTTGCTATTTTCAGATCTAGTGGTGATGTAATTTTTATATTTGCAGAATTTCCCTCAATTATTTTTACTTGCCAATTTAACATTTCAAATAGTGAGGCATCATCTGTAACCGTCCAATTTTTCTCAATTGCCATTTCATGAGCTTTTCTTAATCTCTTAACTAAAAAACCCTGAGGCGTTTGAGCTGCCCATAAATTTTGTCTATTTGGTGTTTCCATTATATAACCTCTATTATCAACAATCTTTATTGTGTCGGTAACCTTGGTAGCTAAAATAACTGCATCATTTTGTTCTAATTCTGCAGCACATTTATTTATTAAGTCGGGACTAATTAAGCATCTAGCACCATCATGAATTAAAACTTTCTCAGCAGTAGATGGAAGGGAATTTAAACCATTAAAGACAGACTTTTGTCTCGTATCTCCACCATTTATCCATTTGATTTTATTAGAAAAATTTTTTACTGATTTTAATAATTCTTGTTTATCATTCGGCTGCCCAATTATTCCTACCCAGCTTACTAAACTTGCAGATAATACAGATTTTAGAGTCCAAAAAATAAGAGATTCCCCTTCTAATTCAATAAGTAATTTATTTCTTCCAGCTTTCATTCTGCTACCACTGCCTGCCGCGGGTATTAGTACATGCACAATAATTTGAGTTTATATTTTCTAGATAATTATAAATAAAAGTAATATGTTTGCACAAATAGTACTACGATTTTAAATTATAAAAATTTTACAATGTCAAATACAGAATCTTTAACAGGTAAAGTTGCTTTAATTACAGGGGCTAGCAGAGGCATTGGTAAGGAAATTGCCTTAGAACTTAGTAATTTAGGAGCAGAAGTCATAATAAATTATTCTTCGTCTGATGAAAAAGCTGAAGAAGTTGTAAATCTAATTAAAGAGTCTGGAGGCAAAGTTCATAAATTAAAATTTGATGTTTCAAAAGAAGAATCTGTTAGTAGAGCTTTTGAAGAAATCATAAAGATAAATGGTGATATAGATATTCTTGTAAATAATGCTGGCATAACAAGAGATGGGCTCTTAATGCGAATGAAATCAGAACAATGGGATGACGTTCTAAATACAAACTTAAAAGGGGTTTTTCTTTGTACAAAATATGCTTCAAAATTTATGATAAAAAAAAGAAGCGGAAAGATAATTAATATCTCATCTATTGTCGGAATAATTGGAAATCCCGGACAAGCAAATTATTCTGCCGCTAAAGCAGGTGTTATTGGCTTTACAAAAACCTGTGCAAAAGAATTTGCTTCAAGAGGGATAACTGTTAATGCTATAGCTCCAGGTTTTATAGAAACAGAAATGACTGAGAAACTAAATAACGAAGAGATTATCAAAGCCATACCATTAGGCAAGCTAGGTAGTTGTTCACAAATAGCAAACTTAGTTTCATTCTTAGTCTCGAGTAATGCTGGAAACTATATAACAGGACAAACAATAAGTATTGATGGGGGCATGAGTATTTAATTATGTACTTTCATATGGTTGAACCAACTCATCCCTTAATCTTCTAATCTTTTGTAGAAGTTTTAATCTTCGACTTCTAGCAGTTAAAGTCAAAAAAAATCTAAGAGGAAAATATATAAGAGTCATTGCAACTGCAAGTGTGGCAGTTAAAGTAAAAATAAGATTCCCTGTTTTGTCCATAACTTTAAGATACTCATAATTTAATTAATTTGGATAGCTATTTAAGAGAAATTCGGCTTTCCCCACTTAATTAAGTATCCCTTAAATATAATTCCATGGGACATTAGAATAACGATATAAAGATTTCAATAAACATGCCAAAACAATTAAGCTTTTCGAACGAATCTAGAGAAGCGCTTGAAAAAGGAATAAATACTGTCGCAAATGCTGTTAAAGTAACTATTGGTCCAAAGGCAAAGAATGTTGTAATAGAGAGAAAATTCGGTTCTCCAGACATAGTAAGAGATGGATCTACGGTTGCTAAAGAAATCAACCTTGAGAATCCCATCTCAAATTTAGGGGCAAAATTAATAGAACAAGTAGCATCAAAAACTAAAGAGAGTGCTGGTGATGGGACAACAACAGCAACAATCTTAACTCAAATAATGGTTCAAGAGGGTTTAAAAAATATAGCTGCGGGAGCTAGTCCTATTGAGCTAAAAAAAGGAATGGAAAAAGGATTAGATTTTGTTTTAGAGAAATTAAAATCAAAAAGCATAAAAATAAATGGCTCCGATATTAAAAAAGTTGCGACAGTAAGTGCAGGAGGAGATGAAGAAATTGGTTCAATAATATCAAAAGCAATGGATATTGTAACTTCAGATGGAGTTATAACAGTAGAAGAGTCACAATCCCTAGAGACAGAGCTAGACATCACAGAAGGAATGTCTTTTGATAGAGGTTATAGCTCACCTTATTTTGTAACTGATCAAGAAAGACAGATTTGTGAACTTGAAAATCCTAAGATCCTAATCACTGACCAAAAGATATCAACATTAACCAACTTGGTCCCTATCCTCGAAGAGGTTCAAAAATCTGCTTCTCCATTTTTAATTCTAGCTGAAGATATTGAAGGGGAAGCTCTAACAACACTTGTATTAAATAAAAATAGTGGGGTATTAAATGTTTCGGCTGTTCGAGCTCCATCATTTGGAGAAAGGAGAAAAGCTGCTCTGGAAGATATTGCAATCCTTACAGGAGCTAAATTAATTAGCGAAGATCAATCAATGAAATTAGAAGAAGTTACTCTTAATGATCTTGGAAAAGCTAAAAAAATAACAATTTCAAAGGATAAAACAACAATCGTAGCTTTCGACGATACCAAAGACCTTGTCCAAGCAAGAGTTGAGAAATTAAAAAGGGAGGTAGAAATAACTGAATCGGAATACGATAAAGATAAGATTAACGAAAGAATAGCAAAACTTGCTGGAGGAGTAGCTCTTATTAAAGTTGGGGCTGCGACGGAAACAGAGATGAAGTATAAAAAATTAAGAATAGAAGATTCACTCAATGCTACAAAAGCTGCTATCGAGGAAGGAGTAGTTTCAGGGGGAGGACAAACCTTAATTGAAATTTCAAATGAACTTTCTAATTCACGTAAAGAAATATCAGATGATTTGACTACAGGTATTGATATTATTACAAATGCACTTTTAGAACCTACAAAACAAATTGCAAAAAATGCTGGTTTTAATGGAGATGTTGTTATCGCTGATATAAAAAGACTTGGTAAAGGTTTTAATGCTAATAATGGGGAATATGAGAACTTAAACGAGTCAGGAATAATAGATCCTACTAAAGTTATTCGATTAGCTCTTCAAGATTCAGTATCAATCGCAGCAATGATAATTACTACGGAAGTGGCAGTTGCTGATATCCCAGAACCAGAGGCAGCACCTGGAGGACCAGGGGCAGATCCAATGGGTGGAATGGGTGGAATGGGTGGAATGGGTGGAATGGGTATGCCAGGAATGGGTGGAATGGGTATGCCAGGAATGGGTGGTATGGGTATGCCAGGGATGGGCGGCATGGGTATGCCAGGAATGATGTAAAAACTTAGCTAGCTTTTTTCTCGTTATTAATCCATTTTCTCAAATTTTTTATATTGGGTAATGGCAATTCTTCTGTATCTTTATATTCACTTTCATTTTTATAAGACCCATAAATATCTTTATCAATAATTTCAGTATTATTTGGTGTTTTTGTTTC
>QCGM01000013.1:0-40737 GCA_003279925.1 Prochlorococcus sp. AG-388-B05 | reverse complement strand
TCCGGAATAAGAAAGCCAGTAGCACCTAATGAATTGATGCAGCTACAGAAAACTAATGCAACAAACAAAGAAAAACCAAATACTTCTAATGTTAATAAACAAAAACTCGAGGGGACCAATCAGAAGGCTAAAGCACCTAATAGTCGTTTAAATGCATCTCCAGCAGCTAAGAAACCACCTCATAGATCATTTCCAAGCAACTCTAAGAAGCCTGGCAGATCAGATTGGGACGACAGTGCTAAGTTAGAAGCATTAAGAAATAAAAACCCACAAAAACAAAGACAAAAAGTCCATATTATTGGCGAAAATGATGATTCATTAACCTCTGAGACCAGCGGCTACTCCGGAGAGAAAATTTCCATATTATCAGCTAGTTTGGCTCGTCCAAAAAAAGAAAAATCTGAAGAGATTAAATCACAAAAACCCTCAAGACAATTCAAGAAAAAGAAAAAAGAGACTACTAGGCAAAGACAAAAGAGAAGAGCTATGGAACTAAGAGCAGCGAAAGATGCAAAACAAGTAAGACCTGAAATGATAATAGTACCTGAAGATAATTTAACAGTGCAAGAATTAGCCGATAAGCTTAGTCTTGAAAGTTCTGAAATAATCAAATCTCTTTTCTTTAAGGGGATTACAGCTACAGTTACTCAATCACTTGACTTGGCAACCATTGAAACAGTGGCTGAGGAATTTGGAGTCCCTGTTCTACAAGATGATGTTGAAGAGGCAGCAAAGAAAACAGTAGACATGATTGAAACAGATGATATTGAAAGTCTTATCAAAAGGCCTCCAGTCATTACAGTAATGGGTCATGTTGACCATGGTAAAACAAGTCTTTTAGATTCCATAAGAGAATCTAGAGTAGCTTCTGGAGAAGCAGGTGGAATAACTCAACATATCGGGGCTTATCAAGTTGAATTTGAGCACGAATCAAAAAATAAAAAGCTAACTTTTCTTGATACTCCAGGCCATGAAGCATTTACCGCAATGCGTGCAAGAGGTACCAAAGTTACAGACGTAGCGGTACTTGTAGTAGCTGCTGATGATGGGTGCAGACCTCAAACACTAGAAGCTATTAGTCACGCAAGAGCAGCAAAAGTACCAATAGTGGTAGCTATAAATAAAATTGATAAAGAAGGTGCTTCTCCAGATAGAGTTAAACAGGAATTATCAGAAAAAGATCTAATCGCCGAAGACTGGGGTGGGGACGTAGTTATGGTTCCAGTCAGTGCAATCAAAAAACAAAATATTGATAAATTACTCGAGATGATCCTTTTGGTTTCTGAAGTTGAAGATCTCCAAGCAAACCCAGAAAGATTAGCTAAAGGAACTGTTATTGAAGCCCATTTAGATAAAGCCAAAGGTCCTGTTGCAACTTTATTAGTACAAAATGGCACATTAAAAGCTGGTGATGTTTTAGCCGCAGGTTCAGTCCTTGGGAAAATTAGAGCCATGGTCGATGAACATGGTAATAGAATTAAGGAGGCTGGGCCTTCATGTCCAGTGGAAGCTCTTGGATTTAGCGAAGTTCCAACAGCTGGTGATGAATTTGAAGTTTATCCTGATGAGAAATCCGCTAGAGCAATTGTTGGAGATAGGGCGACTGATGCAAGAGCAACAAAATTAGCCCAGCAAATGGCATCAAGAAGGGTAAGCTTATCATCTTTATCTACTCAAGCAAATGATGGAGAACTTAAAGAATTAAATCTAATTCTAAAAGCAGATGTCCAAGGTAGTGTAGAAGCTATATTAGGTTCATTAGAACAACTACCAAAAAATGAGGTTCAAGTGAGAGTCCTACTCTCCGCACCTGGAGAAATAACTGAGACTGACATAGATCTTGCTGCTGCCTCTGGCTCAGTAATAATAGGCTTCAACACTTCATTAGCCTCTGGAGCTAAAAGAGCGGCCGACGCAAATGATGTTGATATACGAGAGTATGAAGTCATTTATAAACTTCTAGAAGATATTCAATCTGCTATGGAAGGATTACTTGAACCTGATTTGGTTGAGGAATCTTTAGGTCAAGCTGAAGTAAGAGCAACATTCGCGGTTGGGAAAGGAGCAATTGCTGGGTGCTACATACAAAGTGGTAAGCTTCAAAGAAATTGTTCTTTAAGAGTACTTAGATCCGATAAAGTAATATTTGAAGGTAATTTAGATTCTCTGAAAAGATCGAAAGATGATGTAAAAGAAGTTAACACCGGTTTCGAATGTGGAGTTGGATGTGATAAATTCTCAACTTGGAGTGAAGGAGATATCATTGAGGCATTCAAATTTGTAACAAAAAAAAGGACTCTAAATAAATAAAAACTTAATCTTCCTTATTTCTATCGAGGAAAAATAAGATAGAAAATAATGCACAAGCTCCTAGTTGTATTAAAAGATTATTTTGCTGTATTTCATTTCCACCAGCAATTTTAGAAACCATTATTAGAAGACCTAAAAAAGCAGAACCAGAGAAGGCAATCCATAATATTCTCCTTAAACCTTTGAATGGAGATTGAGTCTCCTTAAGTAACTTTTTTTTTAATTCAGGGTCAATTTTTGACATTAATTCTTTAAAATATAAAATTAAGTCTATATGAAAAAACTAAAATTTAATATCGCCGACATAGTCGGTGGAAAATCAACTGTTTCGTAAACATCAGGTCACTTGTTCAATTCAAATTATCGGAATTTATCTAAAATAAGACAAACTTTTATATGTGGAAAATTAATTTCAAATTATTTTTAAAATTACTTATATTTTTTCCATTAATTTTCTACTTTGGTAAAAGAAGTTACTTAGCTTATGATGAAGGATTCTATGCTTTACAGGCTAGATGGATATTGGAAAAAGGAAACTGGACAATTCCATTATGGTGGGGAGATTTTAATTTAGATCGAACAATAGGTATACAATTTCTAATTGCCAAATCTCAAGAAATATTTGGGGTAAATTTATTCGCAGCCTATTTACCAACAACTATTTCATCAATAGTGATGTTAATAATAACTTATAAATTACATCAAGAATTAATAGGTAAAAAGTTTGCAATCGCATCACCACTTATTCTTTCAACAACTTTTTTATGGTTTGATTATTCTCACTTAGCTACTCAAGATTTAATATATAGCTGTTTAGTGACTTTTGGAATATTTTCGATTGTAAAAACAAAAAGTAAAAAGGAATTAGTTTACATATTTCTTTTTGGGATATGGATAGGTTTAGCTTTTATGATGAAGACTTTTCTCGTCGCTATACCATTCATATCATTACTACCATATCTGATTAAAAAAAAATTTATTTTTACCTCAAAATACTTTTGGCTTGGATTAATAATTGGTTTTACTCCATTTATTTTGTGGACAACCTCTATAAATACGTATCTTGATAAAAATATTATTATTCACCTTTTAGATAAATTTAATAATTTATCTATAGAAAATACATTTACAAATCCTTTTTACTACTATTTGTGGAACATACCAGTCACTTTCCTCCCATGGAGCATATTTTCCATTATTGGGTTAGTTCATGGTTTAAAAAGTAAAAATTCTCAAGGTTTTATTTTATTTTATTTCCCTTTGATTTTAATAATCTTGATAAGTAGTTTTTCTACAAAAACACCTTACTATCCATTACAAATCTCTTCAATATTATCCTTAAATGCTTTTATAGGTATCAATTATTTAATAGAAGAAAAAAGATTTAAATTTATCTTTATTTTTATATCTTCAAGAATTATTCCATTATTCGTCGTCTCAGTAATCTTTATCTATATTTTCGTATCCAAAGCTAACATGAATTTTAATATCAAAGAGAATACATTCTTAATTGGAGGATTAGTACTATTTGCATTAGCTTGGAATTTCATCAAAAATACTCAAAGCTCGTCAACATTGATATCTTTATTAATTGTTGGGCCCTATTTAATGACATCCTGTTTTTTGCAATCAGGTCTTTTTACAGATAGATCGAGAGAACTAAGAGAGACTATGGAAAATATCTCTTCTTTGAAAACAATCAATAATCGAATAATTAAAGTTGATAAGAGCAGCTTCATAAATACTGTTTCACAATCAAAAATCATTAGAATTGCTCTTCTAACTCCTAATTTAGGAGCCGGTATCGAGAGCATCAAAAGTTTAAAAAAATCAGAACTTGCTTGGTCCATCTTGCCAAAAGAAGATCAAAAGAAAGATGACTCCTTTAAAATTATTTATGAAAATGAAGTTATATTTCCTTGGAAATTAATCAAAAAAATCTAATAGGTTAATATTAAACTTGGTCAAATTTTTTAAAAATGAAATCAGTAAATACTTGGAATTTAACAAATAATAAACTCCACCAATTATTTAAGGATAATAATGAATTTATTTCTCTTAAAGTAAGAGGTAATACTTGGGAACCAATTACAAGATGGCTGAAATTAGATTCCAGAATATTTAGGGGAACAACAAATACAGCAAGAATTACTTTATGTGATGTTGAATCATTAGCAGAAATCTATAATTACAGATCTATCAGATGGAAAGCAAAAAAATTAACTCCAATACAAACCAAATTAGTTCCCCAGTCTATAAAAAATACTTTACGTAAGTTACCAATAATTAAGCACCTTGCATTTGAAATAGAAATCATATTTTACAAATATCATGAAAATTCAAATGATCCTTTGATTTCAATACTTATTCCAGCAAGAAATGAAGAAGGTAATAAAGAACTGTTAATCAAAGCCTTAAATAAATTTAAAAAAATACCAAATAAAATCGAAATAATCTTTGTAGAGGGAAATAGTAAAGATAATACTTTTCAAATGTTGGAAAATCTTACTAAAGACTTTTCAAAAAATTTTAAAATCTCTCTTTTAAAACAAACTTCAAAGGGAAAGAAAAACGCTGTTGTTGAAGGATTTAATATATCAACTGGAGATACTCTAGCAATTATTGATTCTGACTTGACCGTAGATATCGACGATAGTATTGATGCCATAATGGAATCAACAAAAAATGAAAATATTCTAGTGAATTGCTCTAGGACAACTTTCCCGATGGAAAAAGATGCCATGAGATGGGCAAATTATATTGGTAATAGATGTTTTGCCATATTTTTATCAATTTTAATAAACAAGCCCATATCTGATTCGCTATGTGGGACAAAAGTTTTCTCGCGGAAGTTTTTTAATTTGATGAAAAAAAATGGTAGTTGGGAATCAAAGTCAGATCCTTTTGGCGATTTTACAATAATCTTTGAAGCGGCAAATAATAATATTAAAATCTTAAATTACCCTGTCAGATATTATGCAAGGAGGTCTGGAGCACCAAATATATCAAGATGGATAGATGGCATTAAACTGCTAAATGTTTGTTGGAAATATATGATTTCAGACATCTAACTAAAAAAAGAGTTAATTTATTCAGAATTTAATTTAAAAAAAATCACCGAAAGGGTAATAAAATAGTTAGATTCTTAAAATGAGATCACTTAAAATCTCTTTTATGGAGTTTAACTTTCCTTTAAAAAATATATCTAAAGAGCTCAATAGAGAATCTTTTAAAAAAGTTCTCATTGTTAGACTCCCATGCAATCCGATATTTCCAATAGGGCCTATTTATTTAGCAGATCATATTCATAAGTGTTTCCCAGAGATAGAACAACAATTCATAGATTTAGCAATAGTACCTTTAAATAAAGTTTCTAAATATCTAAAAAGAAAAATTGATCAATTTAGACCTCACCTAATAGTTTATTCTTGGAGGGATATACAAATATACGCACCAGTTGACGGCAGAAGCGGAAACCCTTTGCAGAACTCATTTGAAGTTTTTTACTCGAATAATATTTTTAAAAAAATCAGAGGTGCTTGGGGAGGTCTAAAGTTAATAACATCACATTATGAAGAAATAAATAGAAATACATCCTTAGTTAAGGTGGGTCTCAATAGAGCTCAGAAATATAACAAATCTGTAAAAGTGATTTTAGGAGGAGGAGCTGTAAGCGTTTTCTACGAACAGCTAGGTAGATTATTACCCAAAGGTACAATAATCTCTGTTGGAGAAGGTGAGAACCTTATTGAAAAAGTCATTAAGGGTGAATCTATTAGCAAAGAAAGATGTTATCTTGCTGGGCAAAAACCTAGAAATAAATTAATACATGAACAGCCATCCGGAACAATTAAAACAGCTTGTAACTACAAATATATTAAATCTATTTGGGGTGAATTCGATTGGTACATAGAAGGTGGTGATTATTATGTAGGAGTTCAAACCAAAAGAGGTTGTCCACATAATTGTTGTTTTTGCGTTTATGGAGTTGTAGAGGGTAAAAAAGTTCGAGTTAATCCCGTAAATGAAATTATTCAAGAAATGAAGCAACTTTATGAGATGGGCGTTAGAGGTTTTTGGTTTACTGATGCTCAATTCATTCCAACAAAAAATCATATTCAAGACGCTAAATTACTTCTTCAAGCTATAAAAGATCAGGGTTGGACTGATATTAAGTGGGCGGCATATATTAGGGCCGATAATATTGACCGTGAATTAGCTCAATTAATGGTTGACACAGGTATGAGTTATTTTGAGATTGGGATTACATCAGGATCTCAAGAACTTGTTAGAAAAATGAGATTAGCATATAACCTTAAAACTGTTCTTGAAAATTGTAGATTGCTTGTTGAGGCAGGGTTTAGAAATCATGTCTCAGTGAATTACTCATTTAATGTTTTTGATGAAACCCCTAATACAATTAAACAAACTATTGCTTATCATAGAGAGCTAGAAAATATTTTTGGGAAAGATTTAGTAGATCCAGCAATATTTTTTATAGGTTTACAACCACATACTCTTTTAGAAAAGTACGCTATAGAAAATAATATATTAAAACCTAGTTATAATCCAATGAGTATGATGCCTTGGACAGCAAGAAAACTTTTATGGAATCCTGGTCCTCTTGGTAAAAAACTTGGAGAGGTATGTTTAGAAGCTTTTGATAATAAAGATGACGAATTTGGAAAAACAGTTATTAATATTTTGGAAAGAAATTATGGTAAATCATCATTAGATGATTCTTTAAAAGTTCGTAAACTAGCTGAAAGAAAGCTTACTGCAGCAAAACTTTAAAAGAATTTAAAACTAATTCATTAATAAGGAGATAATTAATCTTCTTTTTCAATTGAACTTGATATCCCTTTTGATTTCAAAGATTCTGAATAAAATTCAGCCGGCTCTAAATCACATACGATAACCAAACCAACACCCGTATTATGAGCTTCAAGCATAATAGAAATAGCATCTTGTTCGCTTAGTTGTGGTACTACTTCTCTAAGTGCATTAGTGACATACTCCATTGAATTAACTGGGTCATTATGAAGTAAAACTTTGTATTTTGGTGATTTATTTTTTAACGCAGCTGTTTTTTTCTCCAACACTGCTGCGTTATTATTTTCCCCTTTTTCAAACTTTATATTTAACATTACTTTTTGATTGTAATTACAAGAAAATCTATTAATTATTATATATTAATTATTCGTTCCATTGCATTATTAACATTCAATCTTGAATTGAAAGCAGATAATCGAAAATAGCCCTCACCCGCCAATCCAAATCCACTTCCTGGGGTGCCTACGACATCAGCTTTTTCAAGTAAATAATCAAAAAAGTCCCAAGAAGTCATTCTATCTGGTACTTTTATCCAAACATATGGTGCATTATCACCTCCATAAACTTTAAAACCTGCACTTCTGAGCTTATTTTGCATAATTTCTGCATTTTTCATATAAAAGTTTATGAGAGAATTTATCTCTTTTTTACCTTGCGAAGAATATACCGCCTCAGCTCCTCTTTGTACTATATAGCTTACTCCATTGAATTTAGTACATTGACGCCTATTCCATAATGACCATAAATCAATTTTATCCCCTTTTGAATTTTGTCCTGATAGATTTTTTGGTATTACTGTATAAGCGCATCTAACTCCAGTAAATCCTGCATTTTTTGAGAAAGATCTAAATTCGATAGCACAATTTTTTGCCCCCTCAATCTCATATATTGAATGAGGAATACTTTTGTCTTGAATAAAAGCTTCATAAGCTGCATCGAAAAGAATCAAAGACTTGTTTTCAATAGCATAATCAACCCATTTTTTCAATTCTTGTTTAGTAATTGTTGCCCCAGTTGGATTATTTGGAAAACAAAGATAAACAATATCAACTTTCTTTTTTGGGATTTCAGGTTGAAAATTATTTTCTTCATTAATCGCTAAATATACTAATCCTTGATAAGTACCATTTTGAAGTGTTTCTCCTGTTCTCCCAGTCATCACATTAGTATCGACATAAACAGGATAAACCGGATCAGTTACAGCAATTAAATTATCATCCCCAAGAATATCTAAAATATTGCTACTATCGCATTTTGAACCATCAGAAACAAATATTTCTTCCGATGATATTTGACACCCTCTTGAAATAAAATCATTTACAGAAATCTTTTCCCTAAGCCATCCATATCCTTGCTCTGGGCCATAACCTTTAAATCCGTTATTTGTTCCCATTTCATTTAATGCTTCTCCCATAGCATTAACACAAGCTTTAGGTAGCGGCTCCGTTACATCGCCTATTCCAAGCTTAATGACTTTCGAACTGCTATTAGCTTGAGTGTAGTTGTTAACTCTTTTTGAAATTTCAGGAAATAAATATCCTGCTTTGAGTTTTAAATAATTTTCGTTGACTTTAACCACTTTAAAAAAATTTCTAAACTTAACCTACATAAGAATAATGGACAATGTACTTAAGCGGTAATTAGATGTTAATATAAATGTGGTTATGATTTAATAAAAGAAATAATCATAGCTATTTAATCAATTTCAAATCGTTTGAAAGTCGTCTAAAACTAAAACACTTAGCAAGTCAAACTGCTACTAATTATTTTAAAAATCTAATAAATTAAGCTTTCAAGAAATTGCTAGCGAATAATTAAATATGTAATTATTTACTTTTTATCGATTTTCAAAAATTCAAAACATACTTTAAAACATTTTATGTCTCAGCAAATTGTAATAGCTGAGCAGGCGCGTATTGCAGCACTACTCACAGATGATCAAGTTGATGAATTAATCGTCGCACAAGGTCAATATCAAATCGGGGATATTTTTTTAGGAACTGTTGAAAATGTCCTTCCAGGTATTGATGCTGCCTTTATAGATATTGGAGAAAGTGAAAAAAATGGCTTTATTCATGTATCAGATCTAGGTCCATTAAGATTAAAAAAAGGTGTTGTAGGAATTACTGAACTTCTTGAACCAAAACAAAAAGTTCTCGTGCAAGTAATGAAAGAACCTACTGGAAATAAAGGACCTAGACTTACAGGTAATATCTCATTACCTGGTAAATATTTGGTACTGCAACCATATGGACAAGGAGTCAATATTTCTAGGAAGATAAATACTGAGACTGAAAGAAGTCGTTTAAGAGCTCTTGGAGTTTTAATTAAACCGCCTAGCACAGGATTATTATTTCGAACTGAAGCAGAACAAATCAAAGAAGAATTACTTATTGAAGATTTAGAAAATTTAATTCAACAATGGGATCAAATTTTAAAAAATTCAGAGAGTACTAATCCACCAAATTTAATAAGTAGAGATGAGAATTTTTCATTGAAAATTTTAAGAGATTGCATCAAATCATCAACTAGTAAAATTGTAATTGATAATAAAATCGCTCTCGAAAAAGCAAAAGATTTTTTAGTTAATAATGACTCTAATTTGGATCTTGTTTTTCACAATAATGAAATAAATGAACATATTTTAGAAAAATACCAAATTAATAAAACTATTCAAAAGGCTCTTCAGCCAAGAGTAGATTTACCATCAGGAGGTTACATTATTATTGAACCTACTGAAGCATTGACAGTAATTGACGTTAATTCTGGATCTTTCACAAGATCAGCTAATTCAAGACAAACTGTTTTATGGACGAATTGTGAAGCAGCTATAGAAATTTCTAGGCAAATGAAATTAAGAAATATTGGGGGAGTTTTAGTTATAGATTTTATAGATATGGAATCTCGAAGAGATCAATTTCAGTTACTTGAACATTTTACTTTAGCCATTAAAGATGATTCGGCAAGACCACAGATAGCTCAATTAACTGAGTTAGGTTTAGTTGAATTAACAAGAAAAAGACAAGGTCAAAATATATATGAATTATTTGGTACTAAATGTACTAACTGCAATGGATTAGGGCATAAAGAAAAATTACCAAATTATAAAAATATTTCTTTAAAAACTAATCAAAATGCAAAAAAATCCAGTAAAACAGAAGACAGCAAAAACTCAAATATAACTCCCATTCAATTAATTGAAAATCAGGAAACGATCATTAGTGAAGATTTAACTAAAACCAAAAATACCAATAAAGAAGATGATCATTCCAATAAAAGGGGGAATGATAATGAATCACCTAATACAAACAATCGTAGAGAAAAGAAAGTAATCACAGTTGAGCTTAGTAATGATGAAAAAATTGTTTACAGCCAATTGGGTATTAATCCATTAATTAAATTAGGAAAGGAATATCTAAGTAGTAATCACTTAGTACGTTTGGAAGATGAGAAGAAGGAAAAAGATGATTCTGAGCAAAATGTAAAAACTAATAATAAAGTTACAAGTAAGAATACAAATAAAATAACCTCAACTTTTGATTCAAAAGAAGAGATTGAAGCAGATTACTCTAAAGAAATGAATCCCGACATAAAACTGCCAAAAGTAACCAATGAGAAAGAGGAAATAGAAACAACAGATGAAATGGATAATTCAAGAAGAAAAAGAAGAAGATCGTCTGCAAATATTGAATAAAGATTCTGAGATAGGTATTGATGAAGTAGGTCGTGGTTCGGTTTTCGGACCTGTATTTTCTGCTGCTGTAGTTCTTTCTAAGAAAAGTGGATTAACTCTCAAGAAATTAGGGATTAATGATAGTAAAAAATTAACGCCAAAAAAAAGAAAAGATGTTTTTCCTAGAATTATTGCATTATCATCAGATTACGGTTTAGGGCAGTCTTCAGTAAGAGAAATAGATTTGTTGGGGATAAGACATGCAACTGAACTTTCAATGATTAGAGCAGTTAAAAAGTTAAAACATATGCCATCTGAACTATTAATTGACGGCCCATTACCATTAAGACTTTGGGAGGGTAATCAAAAAAATATTATTTCAGGTGATTCTAAATTTATTTCAATAGCTACTGCAAGCATAATTGCTAAAGTAATGCGTGACTCTTTGATGGAAAGATTAGAAAGCAAATATCCTGGATATTTCATATTTAAAAATAAGGGATATGGTACCAAACAACATTTTTCAAGTCTTAAAGAAAATGGACTAACTAATCTCCATAGAAAAAGTTTCTTGAGTAAGTTAAATCTGATTTAATACACACCAATTTACAAAATCTTTTATTAATTGTTGTTGAACTCTAGCTTTTATTCCTAATAAAATTCCATTCAATACTGAATGACCTGTAGATTCTAAAATTTTCTTTGGCAAAAGTTTCAAAAGAGGCGGTTGACTTACTGAAACTCCGAGTAAGGCTTCACCTTCTAACCCAAAATCAGTTGCCTCCAAATTAGCTTTCAAAATTAAATTAAAGTCTTCCACCATGCCTAAACCATCTAATGTACTATCAAGTGCACTCATTTTTAAAACACCCTCATTATTCTCAACTGCAATTGATACAACAGGTTTAACATCTAATTGAAAAACCTTGAAACTTGTTACAGTATACTTATACATTCCTTCCCCTTCAGGTTCTAATTTATTTGGGTCTAGCATTGCTCCAACAACTCTTTCTTCCTCCAAAAGATATTTAGAAAGATATTCTTTATTCTTCGTAACAGAAAGTTTAAGTTTCTGTTTTGCATCAAAAGCTAAAAGCATTTTCTATGTACCTCCAATGCTTATTTGATTTCTTTTTTTATTAAAATTTACCATGAGCAAACAAGTTGCATATTTAGGCCCTAAAGGGACATACGCTGAAAAAGCAGCTCATATTTTATCAAAGCTTGCTAATTTTAAGTCACCTTTATTTGTACCATGTAACGGTCTGTATTCGGTTATTAAATCGATAGCCTACAACAATTGTGATGCAGCAATAGTGCCCATTGAGAATTCTGTTGAAGGAGGAGTAACAACGACTTTAGACGCGCTTTGGAAATTTTCTGATATTAATATAAATAAAGCAATTGTTTTGCCAATAAAACATGCATTAATTAGTGATGGCGAAATTTCAGAGATATCTGAGGTGTTATCTCATCCACAAGCTTTAGCTCAATGCTCAGAATGGCTATCTGAGAATCTTCCAGAAGCTATTACTTTATCAACAAAATCAACTTCAGAAGCGGTAAATATGGTAAAAGGAAGCTCATTTAGAGCTGCTATTGGTTCGAAATCTCTTATTGAAATAGAAGGACTTAAAGAATTAGCATTTCCTATTAATGATGTTCCGGGTAATTGTACAAGATTTGTATTATTGAGTAAAGAATACATTGTAGATAGAGCCAATATTGCAAGTTTTGCCTTCTCATTACTCTCAAATAATCCTGGTGCTTTACTAGAAGCTTTAAATTATATTGCAGAATTTGGATTCAATATGAGTAAAATAGAATCTAGACCTTCAAAGAGAGAACTAGGAGAATATATTATCTATGTTGATGTTGAAATAAATACTAAAACCAATATTGAAGCATTTAATAAATTAAAGAAAAAAATACAACCCTTATGTAAACATTTGATCGACTTTGGATGTTATTTATCAGAAAAGATTAACTTAGACTAATTAACCTCTACATTTATAAACTCCAAATTCCATTAAACCTTTTTTAAAGGCCCAATCCATTAATAATATTGTAGGTATTTCTCTTATGGATTTTATGATTGCTCCTGGACCAAGCGACAAAATTGCATTAGGTCTTCTCACTCCTTCAAATATAGAGTCAAACCAAGATGGATTTGTAAAAGAATTCCAATTTGAGGATATAACTTGACCTGAACTATTTTTGTTATTGATAAGAATAGTACGGAAGTCTTTAATACTCATAAATTTAGGATGAACCCACTGTTCAAGTAATTGTTTTAAAATCATTTTTTCAAGCATCGATGGAGGTTGATTTTGTAAATCTCTTGAATTCCAATCAGCCAATGCTAAATATCCGCCAGGTCTTAAAGTCCTTAACATTTGATCTGCGAATTTAGTTTTGTTATTCATATGGGCTCCTGCTTCAACACTCCAAACACCATCAAATGATCCCTCTTCAAATTTCAAATCCAAGGCATCCATAACTTTAAAGTTGCATTTACATTCTTTAGGCGTAAGTTCTTTTGCTCTTTTTACTTGAGCTGGACTAATAGTTATCCCGGTGACATTAAATCCATAATAATTCGCCAGAATTCTAGAACTTCCACCTATTCCGCAACCGACATCTAAAACCCTAGAACCTCTAGGTAATTTATCTAAACCACTCCAACTTACTAACTCATGTACGAATTGCACTTTAGCCTCTCTAAAATCAATATTTTTATTTGGAGGATAGAAACCTAAATGTATATGCTCTCCCCACAATCTTTCTAATAATTTATCTTGAGTCCAGGAATCATATGCTGAAGCTACATTTTTCGAAGAAGTATATTTTCTAGTATTAATTCTCCAAAGTATTAAAGAAGAAAACAATAAAGCTAATAATGTAACAAGAGAAGATATTAAAAATATAGACATTTAGTTTTCTTTGATATCAGGAAAACTTTCTTTTAAAGCTGTTCTTGCTGCTAATTGTTTTCTAGTATGATCTAACATTTCAAACTCTCTTTGCAAACGATTATGTGTATTCCTCTCCTCTAAAAGTTTTTGCTGCTCTTCAGCTACTGGCCCCCCCAAATGGGCGCCAATCCAAAAAGAGAGTTCCATAGGGTTATCAGGTAACTTATCAGGAAGAACTTTTTGAGAATTAGTTAATTTACTAGTTAATTTAACTACATCATTTAAGGCTTCAGTAACTGAATCTCTTAAAAGGTCTAAACTTTGAAAACTATCAATATTTTCATCAGTGATCCAACTGACCATTGCTGAGCAAAAAGGTGTAGAACGTACAATTTCAAGAACTTGAAATCTTTGCTGCCCTAAGGTAATTATATTACTTCTACCATCTTCGGCCGTTTGATGTTTAATTATCTGGGCACAACACCCAACGTTAGCCATACTCTTTTTATTAGGATCCCATTTAATTACTCCAAACATTGAATCGGATTCAAGCACAGATTTAAGCATAATTCTGTATCTCGACTCAAAGATATGTAGTGGCAATACTTCTTGTGGGAAAAGAACAACTTCTGGGAGAGGGAACAATGGTAATTCCCTTACTGAAAGCTCTCCCATTTAAACCTCAAATGTTTTATTTATTTTAGTGAATTAAAGTTCTATTCGGGATTTCTTATAATTTAACTTCTATGTCTACACCACTAGGAAGATCTAATTTCATTAAAGCATCTATAGTTTTAGCAGAGGGACTATAGATATCTATTATTCTTCTATGAGTTCTGGTCTCGAAATGCTCTCTAGAATCTTTATCTACATGAGGAGATCTTAAAACGCAATAAATTTTTCTTTTAGTTGGTAATGGAATAGGTCCGATAGCTGAAGCTGCGGTTGTATCTGCCGTTTGAATTATTTTGTCACAAGACAGATCAAGCATTCTTCTATCGAAGGCTTTTAATCTGATACGTATTTTTTGTTGAGTAAGTGAAGCTGTCATAAGTTTAAATTAGTCTCTTTATAAACGGGTTATTGATAATCAATAACCCATATCTCTGTATTTATCTATTTTAGATTATGAAAGGTTAACTTCATAAATTAAATAAAATTATTGAATAATTTTAGAAACAACACCAGCTCCAATAGTACGACCACCCTCGCGAATAGCAAAGCGCATACCTTGTTCAATCGCAACTGGACAGATTAATTCTCCAGTCATTTTTATCCTGTCACCTGGCATTACCATCTCAACATTGGCTCCATCATCAGAAGTGAATGCAGTGATTTGTCCAGTGACATCTGTTGTTCTTATATAAAATTGTGGTCTGTAACCAGCAAAGAAAGGTGTATGTCTACCACCCTCTTCTTTCTTAAGGACATAAACTTCTCCTTCAAATTTTGTATGAGGAGTAATCGAACCTTTTTTAACAAGAACCATTCCTCTTTCGATATCTTCTTTCTGAACACCACGTAAAAGTAGTCCTACATTGTCTCCAGCCATACCTTCATCAAGAAGTTTACGGAACATTTCAACGCCCGTGACAGTAGTCAATCTTGTATCTCTTATTCCAACTATTTCAACTTCTTCGCCAACTTTGACTTTTCCTCTCTCTATTCTTCCAGTAGCAACTGTTCCTCTGCCTGTGATAGAAAATACATCTTCAACTGCCATCAAAAATGGCTTGTCGATTTCTCTTTCAGGTTCAGGAATACTAGCATCTACGGCAGTCATTAATTCTTCAATTTTAGATTCCCATGTAGAATCTCCTTCTAAAGCTTTTAGACCTGAAACTTGAACGATGGGTATATCATCACCTGGAAAATCATAACTATCAAGAAGTTCTCTGATTTCCATTTCAACAAGTTCAATGATTTCTTCATCATCTACCATGTCACATTTATTCAATGCAACAACCAAAGCAGGAACCCCAACTTGTTTTGCTAAAAGAATATGCTCTTTTGTTTGAGCCATAGGACCATCCGTTGCCGCACAAACTAAAATTGCACCATCCATTTGAGCTGCACCAGTGATCATGTTTTTAACATAATCAGCGTGTCCTGGGCAGTCAACGTGAGCATAATGTCTGCCTTCAGTTTCGTATTCAACGTGTGCTGTATTAATTGTAATACCACGTTCTCTTTCTTCTGGAGCACCGTCAATGTCTCCATAATCTTGAGCTTGTGCTTGACCTTTTTTAGCTAGAACATTTGTAATAGCAGCAGTCAGGGTTGTTTTTCCATGATCAACGTGGCCAATAGTACCTATGTTGACATGTGGTTTGTTCCTTTCGAACTTCTCGCGAGCCATTTGAATTAAAGAATCGAGGGTTAAAGAGTGTTTAGTTTAGAGATCAGGAGTTGCCCTGATTCTTGGAAATGATAGCTTCAGCAACATTACGAGGAACTTCCTCATAGTTTGCGAACTCCATTGAGAATATACCCCGACCTTGAGTCATTGATCGGAGTTGAGTGGCATAACCGAACATTTCGGCTAGAGGCACTTTGGCCTGTACTTTAGACAATCCATCATCGACAGATTGTCCTTCGACTTGACCTCTCCTTGAGGAGAGATCACCAATTACAGATCCAAGAAAATCATCAGGACTTTCGACCTCGACTTTCATCATAGGCTCTAACAGGACAGGATTGCATTTTTTAACCCCATCTTTAAAAGCCATTGAACCTGCAATTTTGAAGGCCATTTCTGATGAGTCTACATCGTGGAACGAACCATCGACTAGTGTTACTTTTACATCAATCAGCGGATAACCGGCAAGAACTCCTGATTCACAGGTTTCTTTCATTCCATTTGAGGCTGGTCCAATATATTCTTTTGGCACTGTTCCACCCACAATTTTATTAACAAATTCAAAACCTTTACCTACTTCGGCAGGTTCCATTTCGATAACTACATGTCCGTATTGTCCTTTACCTCCTGTTTGTCTTGCATATTTGCCTTCACCCTTGGAACTTGATCTGATTGTTTCTCGGTAAGAAACCTGTGGAGCACCTATATTTGCCTCAACTTTAAACTCTCTTAACATTCTGTCTACAAGTATTTCTAGATGTAGTTCCCCCATGCCGGCTATAACAGTCTGATTCGTTTCTTGATCTGTACTTACCCTAAAGGTTGGATCTTCTTCAGACAAGGCTTGTAAAGCCTTAGAAAGTTTCTCCATATCTCCTTTGGTTTTTGGTTCTACAGCAACTGAAATAACAGGTTCGGGGATAAATAAAGTTTCTAGAACTATTGGGTCATCGGTATTACATAAGGTATCACCAGTTGTTGTATTCTTCAGGCCTAAAACAGCACCTAAATCTCCTGCTCTTAATTCATCAACTTCTTCCCTTTCATCTGCTTTTAAGATAACTAACCTTGAGATTCTCTCTTTAGCATCTTTAGTTGAATTCATAACATAACTGCCTTTAGAAAGCACTCCTGAGTACATTCTTACAAAAGTTAGTTTCCCATAAGGATCGGACATAACTTTGAAGGCAAGTGCACTGAAAGGAGCATTATCATCCGAAGGTCTAACATCTTCCTTCCCATTCGGTAAAACACCTTGAATTGGTTTTACATCAATTGGAGCTGGCAAATAATCAACAACTGCATCTAATACTAATTGAACCCCTTTATTTTTAAAGGCTGATCCACATAAAACAGGAACCAAACCATGCTTGAGAACTCCATCTCTAATACCTTTTTTTAATTGCTCTTCAGTTAATTCTCCCTTATCCAAAAATATTTCAATTAACTCTTCATCATTTTCTGCGACACTTTCCATTAATTTATTTCTCCATTCCATAGCTTCATCTTTCATATCTTCTGGTATTGGAGCTTCTTCAATATCAGTTCCTAAATCATTTTTGTATAAATAAGCCTTATTACTTACTAAATCAATAATTCCAGAAAGATCGCCTTCAGCTCCTATTGGAAGTTGAATAGGAAAAGCATTTGCTTTAAGACGATCTTTGATTTGTTGATTAACTTTTAAAAAATCTGCTCCTGTTCTATCCATCTTATTAACGAAAACCATTCTTGGAACAGAGTATCTATCAGCTTGTCTCCAAACAGTCTCTGATTGTGGCTGAACTCCTCCTACCGCACAAAACACAGCTATAACACCATCTAAAACTCTCATTGACCTTTCAACTTCAATTGTAAAGTCAACGTGGCCTGGGGTATCAATAATATTAATTCTATGATCTTGCCAACTTGTAGAAATAGCAGCAGCTGTAATAGTAATTCCTCTCTCTCTTTCTTGAGCCATCCAATCTGTTACCGCAGCACCATCATGTACCTCTCCGATTTTATGAACAACCCCCGAATAAAAAAGTATTCTTTCAGTAGTAGTTGTTTTACCAGCGTCAATATGAGCGGCTATACCTATATTCCTTACTCGTTCAAGGGGAAAGTCGCGTGCCAATGTTAAAACTCCAAATAGAATGAATTGCTAAATAGCTTAAGTTTATTTAATTAAATAAACTTTCGTTTAATAATAAACTAAATAATGACCATTTTGGGTCGAAATTAGTATCTGTAGTGAGCAAAAGCCTTATTAGCTTCTGCCATTTTATGAGTATCTTCTCTTTTTTTAACTGCGCTACCAGTTTCATTAGCTGCATCCATTAATTCACCCGCTAATTTTTGTGACATACTCTTTCCATTTCTTCCTCTTGAAAAAGTAACAAGCCATCTTAGTGCCATAGCAGTTCCTCTTTCTTGACGAACTTCCATAGGAACTTGATAAGTAGCACCTCCAACTCTTCTAGCTCTCACCTCTACTAAAGGTGTAGCATTCTTTACAGCTGTTTCAAATAACTCCACAGCATTTCCACCTGTTCTCTCACTGATTAGAGAGAACGCATCTGATAATATTTTTTGTGCAGTAGATTTTTTACCATGTTTCATCAATCTAGAGATCATCATTGAGGCAAGACGACTATTAAATTGAGGGTCTGGTAAAACCGGTCTTTTTACTGCTGCATTACGACGTGACATTTTAGAAAAGAATTGAAGTTAAAAAATTAATCATTTTTAGGAGCTTTTGCACCATATTTAGACCTGGATTGACGTCTATCTTTGACTCCTGCAGTATCTAAAGTTCCTCTTATTATATGGTATCTGACCCCCGGCAGATCTTTAACTCTTCCTCCCCTGAGTAGGACTACAGAGTGTTCCTGTAAATTATGTCCGATTCCTGGAATATACGCGGTAACTTCAAAACCAGAAGTTAGTCTAACTCTGGCAACTTTTCTTAAGGCAGAATTAGGTTTCTTAGGAGTAGATGTATAAACTCTTGTACATACTCCTCTTCTCTCTGGACAAGATTTTAGTGCAGGAGATTTTGTTTTTCTCGTCAGACGTTTTCTTTCTGAACCAATTAATTGGGAAATGGTCGGCATCTATATTAATAGATAAAAATACATATCAAAACATCATAACCTTTTACGAGTCATATCTAAAGCATTTTTGTTTTTTTTTGATTTATAAATAAAATTTTAATTTGTTTAGTAATTCTTCATTATTTTTGCTTTGTATTTTGAAATTCATTTTTATAATAGAAATAAATAAATTTTTCTTATATAGTTAAATAATCTATGCGAGGGAGTATCAAAAGAAGCAACGAGCCATATCAAGATAGTTATTCTCCAAATGGAATTATTGGAGAGAAAGATGCTTGTGGCGTTGGTTTTATAGCAAATATTGATGGTAAAGAAAGTAATTGGATATTGAAGCAATCTTTAAAAGGTCTTAATTGTATGGAGCATAGAGGAGGATGCGGAGGAGATAGTGATTCTGGTGATGGGGCAGGAATTTTATGTTCAATTCCATGGGGATTTTTAGATAGAGAATTAAATTTAAATACTGAAAGCTACGAAAAACGAGGTTTAGGCATGATTTTTATGCCAAATAATGAATTAAAAGTTAAAGAATCAAAACTTATATGCGATGAAGAAGCTAAAGAATTAAATTTCAAAGAAACATTTTGGAGAAATGTACCTATTAAAAATGAAACATTAGGAGTTTTAGCAAAAGCAAACGCACCATTTATAAACCAATGGATCGTCTGCTTAGAAAAAGATGATAGTAGAGACATTGAGATGCTCTTATTTCAACTAAGAAAAAGAATTGAAAAAAGGATAAGAGATAATACAAAAAATGCTATCGGTGAATGCGAATTTTATTTCGCATCACTTAGTTCTAAAACTGTTGTTTATAAAGGTATGGTTAGATCTGAAGTTTTATCAGAATTTTACAAAGACTTAAAGAAAGAAGATTTTAAAGTTTCTTTTTCTGTTTACCATCGAAGATTTAGTACAAATACCTTACCAAAATGGCCTCTTGCTCAGCCAATGAGATTCTTGGGTCATAATGGAGAAATTAATACCCTTTTGGGTAATATCAATTGGGCGAAAGCATCAGAAACACATATTGATGATTACTGGGGAGAGTTGTCTCGTGATATTAAGCCGATAGTAGATAAGAACAAAAGTGATTCATCAAATCTTGACGCAACACTAGAAATTAACATTCGTTCAGGCAAACCAATAACTGATTCCTTATTGAAACTTGTTCCAGAAGCATTTCGAGATCAACCAGAACTTGAAAGCAGAGAAGATATTAAGGCTTTTTATGAATATTCAGCTACTCTCCAAGAAGCTTGGGACGGTCCTGCTTTATTAGTATTTGCAGATGGAAACTATGTTGGAGCGACACTTGATAGGAATGGATTAAGACCTGCTAGATATTCAATTACCAATGATGGTTTTGTGATAATGGGTTCAGAGACAGGGGTAGTGGATATTGAAGAAAATAGAGTTATAGAAAAAGGACGTTTAGGGCCAGGCCAAATGCTCGCAGTAGATCTTTATCAGAACAAAATTTTAAGGAATTGGGAAGTTAAAGCAGAAGCTGCCAAAAGAAAAAATTATAAAAAACTGATACAAAAAAGAACTGTAAAACTCAAAAATAATGAATGGTCTAATACTTGTAATTTAAAAGATTTTGAACTGCTCCAACAGCAAACTGCTTTTGGTTTTTCCTCAGAAGACAATGACCTCATTCTTGATTCAATGGCTTCTCTTTCTAAGGAGCCGACATATTGTATGGGTGACGATATACCATTAGCAGTACTCTCTTCTAAACCTCATATTTTATACGACTATTTCAAACAAAGATTTGCACAAGTTACTAATCCTCCTATAGATCCTTTAAGAGAAAAATTAGTAATGAGTTTAGAGATGCATTTAGGTGAAAGATGCTCTCCCTTCAAATCTAATGACATTAAGCCCTTTATTCATTTAAAAAGTCCAATTATTAATGAACAAGAATTAATTTCATTAAAAGAAACAGAAATTAAATCAAAAACCATTTCAAGTTTATTTGATATTGAGGAAGGAATAAAAGGATTTGAAACAAAGTTAGATGATATTTGTAAAGTAAGCGAGAAAGCAATAAAAGAAGGCTGCTCTTTAATAATCATTTCTGACAAAGGAGTCAGTTCCAAACAAAGTTTTATTCCTCCATTATTAGCTGTAGGTGCAATTCATCATTATCTTCTTAAAAAAGAAATAAGATTGAAAGCCTCGCTAATAATTGAAACTGGTCAATGTTGGAGCACGCATCACCTAGCATGTTTAATTGGTTATGGAGTTAGCGCTGTATGCCCTTGGTTAACACTTGAATCTGGAAGACATTGGTTACAACATCCAAAAACTCAAAAGCTTATTGCTACAAAGAAAATCAATCCACTATCAATCGATGAGGTTCAGGAAAATATCAAAAAAGCTTTAGAAGATGGATTAAGAAAAATACTTTCAAAAATAGGGATTTCCCTTTTATCTAGTTATCACGGTGCTCAAATATTCGAAGCTGTAGGTCTTGGCTCTGACTTAATTAAAATAGCTTTCGATGGAACAACAAGTCGAATTGCAGGGATCACACTAAAAGAACTTGCAAATGAATCACTCTTAATTCATACCAAAGCCTTTCCAGAAATAGATTTAAAAAAATTAGAGTTTCTAGGATTTGTTCAGTTTAGAAATAATGGCGAATATCACTCTAATAATCCTGAAATGTCAAAGGTTTTACATTCTGCCCTAAAGCAAGGACCAGGATACGATCATTTCGAGACTTATAAAACACTTATTCGAAACAGACCTGTCACTTCATTAAGAGATTTGCTGTCAATTAACTCGACAAGAAAAAGTATTCCCATAAATGAGGTTGAAAGTGTTGAATCAATATGTAAAAGGTTTTGTACTGGAGGAATGAGTTTAGGAGCATTATCAAGAGAAGCTCATGAAGTGTTGGCCGTTGCAATGAATAGAATTGGTGGAAAAAGCAATAGCGGGGAAGGAGGAGAAGATCCTGCTCGTTTTAATGTATTGAATGATATTGATGAAAATACTCAATCGGCAATATTACCATCTATAAAAGGCCTAGAAAATGGGGATACTGCTTGCTCAGCTATTAAACAAATAGCCTCTGGAAGATTTGGGGTTACTCCAGAATATCTAAGAAGTGGGAAGCAACTTGAAATAAAAATGGCTCAAGGAGCTAAGCCAGGCGAAGGTGGTCAATTACCAGGACCAAAAGTTGATTCATATATTGCAAAGCTAAGAAACAGCAAACCTGGAGTAGCCTTAATATCTCCACCCCCACATCATGATATTTACTCTATTGAAGACTTGGCTCAGTTAATTCATGACTTGCACCAAGTTCATCCAAGAGCGAAGGTCAGTGTAAAGCTCGTTTCTGAAATTGGGATAGGTACTATCGCTGCTGGAGTTAGCAAAGCGAATGCTGATGTAATACAAATTTCCGGGCATGATGGAGGTACTGGGGCTTCCCCTCTAAGTTCTATTAAACATGCTGGTTTACCATGGGAATTAGGTGTTGCAGAAGTCCATAAATCCCTTATGGAAAATAATCTTAGAGAGAGAGTACTTTTAAGAACTGATGGTGGACTTAAAACAGGATGGGATGTAGTAATCGCAGCTATTTTAGGTGCGGAAGAATTTGGCTTTGGTTCAGTAGCAATGATTGCTGAAGGCTGCATAATGGCGCGTGTTTGTCATACAAACAAATGTCCTGTGGGTGTAGCTACTCAAAAAGAAGAATTAAGAAAAAGGTTTAAAGGTTTACCTGAAAATGTCGTGAACTTTTTCTTATATATTGCTGAAGAGATAAGACAAATAATGAGTAGCATTGGAGTTTCTAATATGGAGGAATTGATTGGCAATCAGGAATTTCTAACAGCAAGAGATATTAAACTTCCAAAAACTGCAAATATTGATCTTAGTTCTCTAATTAAAAAAGGGACTCAAAATAAAGATAGGTCATGGTTAAAGCATTCTAAGACTGCACATAATAATGGATATGTATTAGAGGATCAATTTTTGTCTGATAATGAATTCATGAATTCTATTAAGAATCATGGAAAATTAATTAAAGAAATAGAAATCAAGAACACTGACAGAAGTGTATGTGCAAAAATATCAGGGGAAATTGCGGGACTTTACGGAAATAATGGATTTAATGGTGAACTAAATCTCAATTTCAAAGGATACGCAGGACAGAGTTTTGGTGCTTTTTTATTAAAAGGAATGCATATCCAATTAATTGGAGAAGCTAATGATTATGTTTGCAAAGGAATGAATGGAGGTGTACTTACTATTGTTCCTCCTCAAGTAGATGAGAAATCTTCAGAGCAAGTAATATTGGGTAATACCTGTCTTTATGGAGCAACAGGAGGCAAGTTATTTGCTTTAGGCAAATCCGGAGAAAGATTTGCTGTTAGAAATAGTGGAGCTACTGCAGTCACAGAAGGTTCGGGCGACCATTGTTGTGAATATATGACTGGTGGCAAGATAGTAATTTTAGGTTCAACAGGAAGAAATATTGGAGCAGGAATGACTGGTGGAATAGCTTACATACTTGATGAAAATAATGATTTAGCAAATAAAGTGAATAAGGAAATAGTTAGTATCCATAAAATAACTAACATCAAGCAAGAAGAGATTTTATTAGGAATTCTTAGTGAATATCAAGAAAAAACAAAGAGTCTAAAAGCATCCAAAATAATCAATAATTGGTCTAATTTTAAGGGAATTTTTAAAATAGTTGTTCCTCCTAGCGAAGAAGAAATGCTTGGTATATAAAGTTAATGAATGCCTATTTATATAAAGACTGAACTCATAAAAAAAGAATACTTAATTCAAAAAGATAAAAGAAAGAAAATAATCAATGAACATATCAAATGGATAGAAAATTTAAAGAAAAAAGGAATAAATATCAAAAGTGGGTTTCTGGTAGATGAATACAAACAATCAGGAGCTGGTGGGTTACTAATTCTTGAAATTGGAACGTATAAAGAAGCCTTAGAAATTATAAAAAAAGATCCGATGATAAAAAATAATATTGTTGAATGGAAATTAAATGAATGGATTAATATTAATCAATAGATAATTTAATTATCTTGGAAACTTTTTCATGAGTTTCTGAATCTCTTCAGCATGATAACTACTACGAGTTAAAGGAGAACTGACAACTTGCATAAACCCTAATTCATTTTCTCCAAATAATTTAAAATAATTAAATTTTGAAGGGGTAACAAATCTTTGAACCTGAAGATGTTTTGGACCTGGAGATAAATATTGACCAATAGTAACTATATCTACATCATTTTTTCTTAAATCCATAAGAAGAGTAAGAACTTCATCATCCTTTTCTCCTAATCCCAACATAAATCCAGATTTGGTATAAACACTTGGGAAATATTCTCTTGTTCTTTTAAGTAACTCTAAAGTTCTTTGATAGTTTGCTTGTGGCCTTACTTTCCTATACAAAGCTGAGACAGTTTCAATATTATGATTTAAAACATTTGGTCTAGAATCTAAAATCTTTTCAAGTGCTGACCAGTTACCGCATAAATCTGGGATTAATAATTCAATAGTTGTTTCAGGAGATTTTTTTCTAACTTCAGAAACACATTTATAAAACTGAGAAGCTCCACCATCATCTAGATCATCTCTATTAACGGAGGTAATCACAACATGTTTAAGTTTTAATCTAAAAACAGCCTCTGCTAAACGATCTGGTTCTGTTGGGTCTAAATCTCTCTTGGATCTATCAAAATCAATATCACAATATGGACATGCTCTAGTACAACCTGGGCCCATAATTAAAAAAGTTGCAGTCCCGCTAGCAAAACATTCGCCAATATTAGGACAGCTTGCTTCTTGACATACAGTATTTAATTTTAAATCACTCAATAAATTTGCAGTATTCCCGATTCTCTCAACTTGAGGTGCTTTTACTCTTAACCAGTCAGGCTTCGTAACTGTATTTTCAGAAGTATTTGTCAAATTAATTTATTCAACCTAATCATTTCTAACTTTAATCAAAATATTTTAAATTTACTATTTTTATTTACTTCACTAAAGAAATTAAATTTCTAATTAACGCTGGAATTAATTTGAATATTACTTTTAGAGAAAAATTTGGCATTTTTTTAAACATTTACCCACAAAAACTAATTAAGCAATCAACTAACTGTTCTAATAACATAAACTAGGACAATATACAGAACGTTCTTTTTAATACAGTTTTAAAACACTATTATCTATTTTTTTATCATTAATATTCGAATATTATTACAAAATAATGTTCTATAAAGTGTTTTCTTCTTAAGTATTTGATACAGTTAAAAATATATGTATTAAAACGTTGACTATTAAATTTAAAAGAAAACGTTTTCTTTTATCTGAAAAAAATAAGAACTCAAAAACTATTGGATATGCAAGAGCTATAGATAGTGAATTTGATTACTTAAAAGAACAAATAAAATGCTTAAAAAACGAGGGTTGTAGCTTAATATTTTCTGAAATCGTAAGTTTAGATGAAGAAATAAAACCCGAACTTAGAAAAGCTCTCGATTATTTATCAAAAGGAGATGAATTAGTCATTACAAAACTGGATCGGGCATTTTCGAATAGGAATGAATGTATAAGAACAATTCATAAACTCTTAAATAATGATGTTAGGTTGAGAACTTTATCTGGTTTTTTGTCTCCCAAATATTCATCAGAGATATCTTTGGCAGTCTTTAATATTTTATATGAGTTAGATAATTTAGATAATGAGTGCTTGGGAGAAAGGAAAAAAGAACTTATATCGCAAAGAAGATTAAATGGAAATAATTTAGGTGGCAGACCAAAAATCAGTCCTTTAAAAGAATCACTAGTGATGAGATTACGTAATGAAGGTTGCTCATATCGATCAATCAGAACTCAAACTGGAATTGCTTTATCAACAATTAGAAGAATAATTTTAGATGGGGAAGCTAGCTAATATGGAGAAGAAAGAACTTGAAAACCTGATTAAAGAAAACCTAAAAGATACTGCATTACGAATTCATGAATTAGATAATAAAGATAGAAATAGTTTAATCGCTGAATATAAGGAATGGATTCTGAATGACTTGGATTTTGATGAGGTTATGATGTTACCTTACGAAGCCTATACAAATAAATTAGATAGAGATTTCTTAGATGACTTAAATTAATATCAAGCAAAATTATTATTATATTTGTATACAGCCTTAGCTATTTTGGGAAATATGGTCTCATCTTTTAAGTATTTCTCTCCATTCCCAAAAATAACTAATAAAGTCTGTAATGAATCATTGTTAACCCACCAAGCGGCATCATGTCTAGCTTGTGACATCAAACCTGCTTTACTCCAAAAATTAGTATTCTCTGGTAATCCCTCTCCTAAAAAACCGTTTACTTGATTAAGGGGATCCATATTAACAACTTTCTTATCTAAATTTCTTTTTAAAAAACTTCTTAAATTTAAATTATCTTTTTGATAATCAAGTTTTATCATTATCTCCTCCAAAATCCTCGCAGTTGAATCAGTTGTCATCATATTCCTATTATTGTTTTCAGTTCCATAGAATTCCTTTTCTCGACCAAACGGTCCATCATCCCAAGTTTTTTGGCAGCAATTTATCTCATTTAATTCACTCCAATTAAGCTCTTTTAACCAATCATTGATTATTGACCTTTGATATTTCCAATTCTCCCAAGAATCTCCTTCTATACATGGACCACTTGTAGTCCCAGTGATAATATCGATTAAAAAGCTTGTTGCATCATTACTTGAGTAAAAAAGCATTTTATTTACTGCATCACTTATTTCTTGGGTGAATAATATTTTTTTTGTATCAATCCATGAGTATGCTGCGAGACCATAAACTAGCTTTACGATGCTTGCAGGATAAATGAGCTTTGTATTATTGATTCCAAATCCAAAGCCTTTATTTATATGATTGTTTTCACTTTTATAATTGATCCAAGTTATTGCGAGATCATCTCTTAAATTTTCTGTATTGTTAGAGCAAATTCCTTCTAAAATATCATTTAAGGCTAAACCCATTTCTTCTCGTAAATAATAAAAAGACATTTTATGAAAGAACATATAGACCCTACCTCACTATTTAAGCAAACTAATTTTTCAAACACTATTTGGTGGAAAGTAAAAATTAATATTTCTGGGTTTCAAAATGAAACTGAAAATAATTTAGTAACGGAAATAGCCAAAAATAGACTTTTTAGACTTATTCATCCAAGTCTTTATAAGAGTAAAAACAAATTTTCCAGAATATTAGTTCAATTTTATGAAGATGGTTATATCTGTTGGATTGATTTAGATAAATTATTTATTGAGAAATTTGATGTTAAAAACAGTTTTCTCAAATCTGAACAAATATTAATACAAACAAAAATTCCATTGATTCTTAGTTGGATCAAAGATCGATCTAAGGAAAAAAATATATATCTTTGGGGTGGTACATTAGGTCCTAATTTTGACTGTTCCGGCTTGATTCAGGCTGCTTTTTTAAATCATAAAATTTATATACCTAGAGATTCTTATCAAATTAAAAGTTTTTGTAAGCATCTTTTCAATTTTAAAGAAAATAATAAATCACTTAAAAAAGGAGATATTTTATTTTTTGGAAAGCAAAATAAATGTGATCATGTTGGCATTTACAAAGGGGATGGACTTTATTACCATAGTTCGGGTATAGATTACGGAAGAAATGGTATAGGTATAGACACTTTAAAAGAAACTAACGATAAAATTTCTCTACATTATCAATCAAAACTTATTTCTGCAGGAAGAATCACTAGATCATATAGATGGAATAAATCTATCAGGTAATATTTTATTTAAAAACTAACTATTGAAAGTATCTCTAGTTAAATAATGAAATCAACCAGTAGTCCAAATATTTTTAACAATTGGCATTATGGTATCTAAATGGAGAGTTCCTACAAGAAGCCATGCAAACACAGCACCACCACAACCACCTAACCAAAACCCGCTTGTAAAATCGGCCCAGCCTGTTCTAGTAAACAAGTCTGCAGGAGGATTATATACTGTGGCATCTGGAGGCTGAACATTAGGAGCTTTTCCTGGAGCATTATAAAGAACCAAAAGCCCTGTCAATATGTGCACAGCACCTATTGTTGCAAGTAATCCTGCCGTTAATGCGAAATCAGAATTTCTTAACGGACCAGTCATAGAAAATGGACCATATAAAAGATATCCAAATGCTGCTCCAGTTTCTAACCCTCTGAAATTTGGAGAAATCCCTTCTCTATAAAAAGGTAAATTATTAATAAATGCCTTTGTAAAGTAACCACTATTAACAGGTGTTGCAAGATTTCCAACACATGGATCTGAAACTGGTTTTACAGCCCATTGATTTGCAATACCAATATCATTTGGCTGAACAGAATTATCTATATATTTTTCATCAAATTTAATAGAACTTGTTGATTCTGAGAATGATTTTTGAAAGTCGCTCATTTTTAATAAAAGTGTAATTTTTAATTTATTTAATCAGTAGCTGTAATCAATCTTCCAATTAATACAAGAAATACTGCTGGGGTTACTAGACCAATCAATGGGACAAAGATTGATGGTAAGAACGTTGAAAAATCAGATGGCATAATCTATTAAAGATCTTTAAACACTTTAGTATTTAAAGGACAAATAGTGTTACTTTTATTACTGGATGATATAAAAATTATTAACTTTATATATGCTAAATTTTTTCTCAATAGTTCTAATCATTTTAATAATAATTTTTATAGTAATTTTCAAGAGAAAATATATATTTAATGCTTTTAATAAAAAGAAATTATATCCAATTAAAGAAATGTGTAATGAAGATAATATAATGACCTCTTCAGAAAAAAATAATCATTATCAAAATAGCGCTAATAAGTACTCAGAGTTTTATAAAAGAAAACTAAGAGAAAAAATGAATAGCCTTTTTAAAGGTTCAGCAGAAGACAAATTAGAAGCCTTAAATTTAGCAGAAGAATTAGCAGATAAATCTACATTGCCAATTCTCAGAAAAGGTTTAAAAGAAATGAATCTACAAATAGTTGAACGTTCAGCTGATCTTATAAGAAAGTTTAAGTAAATATTTACCCATTAGAAAATCTTTGAATTTTTCTAATCCTATAAATTGGCCTATTTTGACTCTCGTGATAAGTTCTAATTAATAGTTCACCCAATAATCCAAAACTAAATAATTGAACTCCAGCAATTCCTAATATCAAAGCAAACATCAACATCGGCCTATTGCCAATATCATTTCCTAGGAGTTTGATAATAAATAAGTAAGATGTCATTCCAAGACTAACTAAAATACTTATAATACCAACGAAACCAAATCCATACATTGGTCTGGTTAAAAATTTAGTCATAAACCAAACTGTAAGCAAATCCATTAAAACCCTAAACGTTCTATCAATCCCATATTTACTAGAACCGTATTTTCGACTTCGATGGTTGACTTTAATTTCTTTAATTTTAGCTCCTTCAATTTTTGCTAATACAGGCAAAAACCTATGAAGTTCGCCATATAATTTTATATCATCTAATATCTCTTTTTTGAAAGCTTTTAGTGAACATCCATAATCATGCAATTTTAGACCTGTTACATTAGCTATTAACTTATTTGCAATTTTTGATGGTATACGTCTATTAATTAACTTGTCTTTTCGATCGTATCTCCATCCGCAAATTAAATCATAGCCTTCATTTATATGTGAAATTAATTTAGGGATATCATTGGGATCATTTTGCAAGTCTCCATCTAAAGTAATTACAACTTCACCATTAGAATTATCAAAACCGGCAGCCATTGCAGCTGTTTGTCCGTAATTGGTTCGAAGTGAAATGACTGATAATTCCTTAATCTTGATAGTTAATTCATCCAATACATTTGAAGTACTATCTTGAGAACCATCATTTACGATAACTATTTCAAAATTTAATTTATTAGAACACATCACATTTAAAACTTCATCTAATAAATATCCAATACTCTCACTTTCATTAAAAACAGGAATAATAATAGAAATTAACTGATTAGGATTTGTCATATGAATAGCGATTAATAATCTTATAATTTTAACTTAAATTAGAACAATAAAATTAAACAAAAAAAATCACCACTAATGTGGTGATTTAAATTATTTGATATAACTTTATCCAAACTTACCTGAAGTAGATGCTATTACAAATGCTCCAAAAGTAAGGATATTTCCAATTGTGAAATGCGCCAGTCCAACTAGTCTTGCTTGAACAATTGAAAGTGCAACTGGTTTATCTCTCCAACCTACAAGGTTAGCTATAGGAGTACGCTGATGAGCCCAAACTAATGTCTCAATTAACTCTTGCCAGTATCCTCTCCAAGATATCAAGAACATAAATCCAGTCGCCCATACAAGATGACCGAATAAGAACATCCAAGCCCAGACAGAAAGTGAATTAACACCGAAAGGATTGTACCCATTAATTAGCTGAGCAGAGTTTAACCAAAGATAATCTCTAAACCAACCCATTAAATAAGTCCCAGACTCGTTAAATTGAGCTACATTACCTTGCCATATGGCTAAATGTTTCCAATGCCAGTAGAAAGTTACCCATGCTATCAAGTTCAAAGCCCAGAACATTGCAAGATACATGGCATCCCATGATGAACTATCGCAAGTACCTCCACGACCAGGTCCATCACAAGGGAATGCATAACCCAAATCTTTCTTATCAGGAATTAGTTTTGTTCCTCTAGCATCTAAAGCTCCTTTAATAAGGATTAATGCAGTTGTATGAAGTCCAAGAGCTATAGCATGATGAACTAAGAAATCTGCTGGGCCAATTGGTAAAAAAGCACTTAATGCATCTTGTCTATTAATTAAATCCATCCAGTAATGGTTTCCTGGCAAAGAATTTGCCGCCAGACTTGCTGAACTAGTCGGATCCGAAAGAAGTGCGTTAAATCCATACATCATCTTTCCTTGAGCTGCTTGAACAAACTGAGCGAATACTGGTTCGATCAAAATTTGTTTTTCAGGATTTCCAAAAGCTACAACAACGTCATTATGAACATATATTCCTAATGTATGAAAACCCAGGATCATAGTGACCCAACTCAAATGACTGATAAGAGCTTCTTTTGTACCTAATACACGAGCCAATACATTATCTTTATTAAGTTCAGGATCATAATCTCTGACAAAGAATATTGCTCCATGAGCAAAAGCACCAACCATTAAGAACATGGCTATGTACTGATGATGGGTATATAGAGCTGACTGAGTCGTATAGTCTCTTGCAATGAAAGCATAAGAAGGAAGAGCTCCCATATGTTGAGCTACTAATGAAGTCGCTACACCAAGAGCAGCTAAAGCTAAACCTAGTTGAAAGTGTAGAGAATTAGTAACAGTTTCATAAATACCATCATGATTAATTCCAAAACTACCTTTATGAGGATCAAGTGGATGTCTTGTATTATGTGCTTCTGTGATTTCTTTTAAACTATGTCCAATACCGAACGTATTTCTATACATATGTCCAGCAATTATGAATACAGTACCTATTGCAATATGATGATGAGCTATGTCAGTTAACCATAATGCTTCACTTTGAGGATGAAGACCTCCTAAAAAAGTAAATATTGCTGTACCAGCACCCTCGGTTGTTCCAAATACTTGCTCTAATGTATCAGGATTCTGAGCATATGCTCCCCAATTAAGTGTAAAGAAAGGAGCTAAACCTGCGGGATGAGGAAGAACTGTTAACCAGTTATCCCAACCTACGTGAATACCTCTAGACTCAGGAATTGCAACGTGAACTAAATGTCCTGTCCAAGCAATACTACTAAATCCAAATAAAACAGCAAGATGATGATTTAATCTAGATTCATTATTTTTAAACCATGCAAGTGATGGTCTGAATTTTGGCTGTAAATGTAACCAACCCGCAAATAAAGTCCAGCAAGCCAAAATACTCATAAAAATTGATGCCTGGAACAGTTGCTCATTAGTTCTCATTCCAATTGTGTACCACCAATGATACAAGCCTGAATAAGCTATATTTACAGGGCCGCTGGCTCCTGCCTGTGTCATTGCTTCGGTAATACCTGATCCAAAATGAGGATCCCAAATAGCATGAGCTATTGGACGAACATGAGTAGGATCAAGTACAAATTGCTCAAAATTACCTTGCCAAGCGATATGAAAAAGATTACCAGCTACCCAAAGGGCAATTATTGCTAGATGTCCGAAATGTGTAGAAAATAACTTTTGATAAAGCTTTTCTTCGGTCATACCATCATGACTTTCAAAGTCATGAGCAGTAGCTATTCCGTACCATATTCGGCGAGTTGTAGGGTCCTGAGCTAGACCCTGGTTAAATGATGGAAATTTTGTTGCCATTGTATTAAAAAGGAGAAGTTCAGGTTATTTAGCCAAGCCCGAAAAGGCGAGCATGGAAGAATGCCCAAGTAGTAGCAATACCCCCTACTAAGAAGTGAGTAACACCAACTGCACGACCTTGAGTAATTGATAGTGCTCTTGGTTGGATTGTCGGAGCAACTTTCAGTTTATTATGAGCCCAAACAATTGATTCAAATAATTCTTGCCAGTAACCTCTTCCGCTGAATAAGAACATTAAGCTAAATGCCCAGATAAAGTGTGCTCCTAAGAACATCAGTCCATACATACTTATAGCGGAACCATAACTTGTCAAAACCTGAGAAGATTGCGCCCATAAAAAGTCTCTAAGCCAACCATTAATAGTAATGGCACTTTGAGAGAAGTTACCTCCAGTAAGTCCCCAAACATCGCTTTGCATTTTCCATGAAAAATGGAAAATAACAATTGATAAGCAGTTATACATCCAGAAGAGTCCTAAGAAAACATGGTCCCAAGAAGAAACTTGACATGTACCTCCTCTACCAGGGCCATCACATGGGAATCTAAATCCTAATGATGCCTTATCAGGAATCAATCTTGAGCTTCTTGCATAAAGGACACCCTTAAGAAGAATTAAAACTGTTACGTGTATTTGGAATGCATGAATGTGATGAATCATCAAGTCAGCAGTTCCTAAAGGGATTGGAGCAATAGCAACCTTTCCACCTACTTCAACTAAACTTCCATTAAATACTTCACTTATAGCTTTATGAGGTAAGGCTTCAGCTGTACCAGCCAATATTGAAGTGCCAACCGCTGAAGCTTGAATGCTTTGAACCCATTGAGCAAATATTGGTTGAAGTTGAATTGCAGAATCACTAAACATATCTTGAGGTCTTCCTAAAGCTCTCATTGTGTCGTTATGAATATAGAGTCCAAAACTATGGAAACCTAACCACATACAAACCCAATTAAGGTGACTTATTAAAGCGTCTCTAGCTTTTAAAATCCTATCCAAAACATTATCTATATGTTTTGCTGGATCGTAATCTCTGACCATCGCTATACCCGCATGAGCTCCAGCTCCAACTATAAATAACCCACCTATCCACATATGATGAGTAAACAAACCAAGCACAGTCATGTAATCAGTCGCGATATATGGATACGGAGGCATCGCATACATATGATGAGAGATCAAGATACTAAGAGAACCGAGCATTGCTAAGTTGACAGAAAGCTGTGCATGTCTACTTTCAGCCATAAATTCAAAGAGTCCTTGATGCCCTTTAGGTGCTGGGAATAAAATGGGATCTCCTTGTTGAGAATCTAATATTTCTTTCATACTATGGCCAATACCATAGTTAGTTCTATACATATGACCACCAATTATCGCAATAACTCCAAAAGCTAAATGATGATGTGAAACATCAGTCATCCATAGACTTCCTGTCACAGGATTTAAACCACCTTTAAAAGTTAGGAAATCTGAAAAAGCAAGCCAATTTAAGCTAAAGAAATTTCCAGTACCACTTGCTAGTCCTGGAAAAATTTGAGCAATAATTTGAGGATCACACAATTGATGAGGCATTGGCATATCAGCAATTGTTGCTATCTCTTTGCCATTAATAATAAGAGGTGTGCCTGCATCAATTGCATCTAAAAGTGCTGCTGTCGGAGCACCAATATGTATGCAGTGACCTGCCCATGCTAGTGATCCAAGGCCAACTAAACCAGCAATATGATGGTTTAACATTGACTCTATATTTTGGAACCATTCCATTTTTGGAGCAGCTTTATGATAATGGAATATACCTGCATGAAGCATTAGTGCAGCCATTACTACTGCTCCTATAGCTAAGGCCATTAATTCACTTTCATTAGTAATTCCCCATGCTCGCCACATGTGAAATACTCCAGAACTTATTTGTATCCCGTTATAGTTAGCACCAAGATCACCATTCAGCATCTCTTGCCCAACTATTGCCCAAACTTGTTGAGCTCCAGGTTTTACATGGGTAGGATCAGCTAGCCATCCTGAATAGTTTGAGAATCTTGCTCCATGGAAAAATGCAGCGCTCATCCATATGAAAATGACCGCTAGGTGTCCGAAATGAGCTGAGAATATTTTTCTTGTAGCTTCTTCAGCATCTCCTGTGTGTATATCGAAATCATGTGCATCTGCATGCAAATTCCAAATCCAAGTTGTGGTTTTTGGACCTTTGGATAATTTACTAGACCAGAAACCTGGTTTATCTAATTTGGCAAAATCAATAGGTCTGGGATCAGCCTTAACGGGAGATTCCAAAATCTTTTTGTCTTTTTCTCCACTTTCTGGTGGGCTAATGGTCATCTAGCACCTCTAAATAATTGGCCCTTAAGTAGATTTTTCACACCTATAAGCCTACTTTTTAATAGTAGGCTCTTAAGGAACGAGCGAATCAAAACTTAAGATTTTCGTTACCAAAAATAATAGGCTAAAGATTCTTTGATCATGCAGGAAAGTAACAAATGTTTCATTGATTGTTACTTTTCAGTATTTCCATTGAATCCCTTTAGATATCAATGTTCTGAGTATATTTACTTATTAATATCGAAGAAATCTTAAATTTCTTTTTATATTTCGTTTTTATTTTTTTTAATTGCAGCGAAGAGATATAGTTTTAAAAGGATATTAAATAGAACTTCTTAAATTGAAAGGTATTGCAATAGGTTTTTCTGATACTTCAAGAGAGATTTTAAAAAGACTAAAAAAAACAGAATTTATTAATGAGATTTTCATAGGAAGCTCATCCCCTAAAGATAAAAAGATAAAAGACTCAGTTAAGTTTGTGAAACCTAGGCAAATTCTGAGAGAAAAGTGGGAAAAATTGGAGTTGATTATCTTTGTTGGCTCAGTTGGCGCTTCTATTAGACTTATTAATTCTTTATTATCTTCCAAAGATAAAGATCCTGGAGTAATTGTTATTGATAAAAAAGGATCAAAAATTATCCCTATAATTGGCGCACATCAGTCAAATATCCAAAATATTGCATTTCAAATATGTAATTTATTCGGTGGTGAAATAATCGAGACTAATAATTCAATTGATCAGAATTACTTAAATATTGACTCATTTGGAACCCAATGGGGATGGAAAAGATCTGGAGATATAAAGGACTGGTCAAAATTAGTAATCAAGCAATCTAATAAAAAAGAGATTTTTTGTAGCCAACTATCAGGCAACAATTTATGGAAAACTTCTGAAGTAGGAAATACTATCACTCAATTATCAAACAAAGATTATGAGCAAAAGAAATCAATTTTTCATATATCTATATACGATAATCATAAAAATACCTGGCATCCTCCAACTTTATGGATCGGTTTAGGTTGTGAGCGAAATACTAGCAAAGAATTAATTGAAGACTCTTTACAAAGTTTTTTAGCCACTAATAATTTATCTCCATTATCAATAGCAGGTTTTGCAACTGTTGATTTAAAAAAAGATGAGAAGGCAATTTTAGAGATTTCAAAAGAAAAAAATTTACCTATAAAATTTTTTACATCTGAAGAGCTCTGTTCAACTAAGACCCCAAACCCATCCAATGTAGTACTCAATGAAATTGGTACACCTTCAGTTGCTGAGGCAGCTTGCATGATCGCTGCAGGACAAGGTTCAAAACTATTGAAAGAAAAGGAAATTTTTAAAAGTATCGATTCATCAAAAAGTACGTTTGGCGCAGTAACTATTGCAGTGTCTGAATCTAAAAATCAATATTCCCCATTAACCGGCGAGATTCATGTTGTAGGTAGTGGGCCAGGAGATATTTCCTACTTAACAAATGATGCTAGAAAAGCTTTATCAAAATGTTCTATTTGGATTGGATACAAAATGTATTTGGATCTAATTAAACCTCTTAAAAGAAAAGACCAAGTAATGATTGAAAGCAATCTTACTGAAGAGAAAGAGAGATGTGAGAAAGCTATAAAACTTGCTGAAGAGGGAATAAAAGTAGCACTTATATCCTCTGGCGATGCAGGTTTTTATGGGATGGCTGGCCTACTTTTAGAATTAATTCAAAAAGTTCATAAAGATTTTAGGCCTTCATTTGAAGTACATCCAGGAATAAGTAGTATGCAGTTAGCTGCTGCACTTGGCGGGGCTCCCTTGATGAATGACTTCTGTTCAATCAGCTTGAGTGATAAGTTAACCCCTTGGGAATCTATAGAAAAAAGAATTGCAGGCGCTTTATTAGGAGACTTTGTTATTGCCATTTTCAATCCACAATCACTTGAAAGAGATTGGCAATTAAAAAGAGCTATAGACTTATGCTTAGGATATAGACCAGGAAATACCCCAGTATTAGTAGGAAGACAAGTAGGTAGGGAAAATCAATCCAAGAGCTTTTTTAGTTTAGGTAGTATGCCATTAAAAGATATAGATATGCTATCAATAATAATTATTGGTAATTCTAAAACTACTTTGGTTGATGAAATATTTTTAACTCCAAGAGGATATTTAAAAAAGTAATTTGAAACTACATCTTACATTGGTCATTGAATATTTTGTTTTTGCTTTTTTTGCAAGAGAATATTAATGTTTAATAAATAGTATTGAGATTAATTCCTTGAGTAATATTGGTGTAATTTTATTCGATATAGATGGTGTTATACGGAGCGTAGAAAACAGTTATAGACTTTCACTAAAAAAAACAGTTTATCGATTTTGCGGTTGGGAACCTAGTTATCGAGATATAGATAATGCAAAAAACGAAGGTATATGGAATAACGATTGGGATTTAAGTTTAGAACTAATAAAAAGGCATATTAAAAGCAATAATGTAAAACTTAAACCACCTGAAAGAGGAGAAATAATTCGATGCTTTGAAGACTTCTACTTTGGTGGGAATCCAAATAAAGATAGTAATAACTGGTCAGGTTTTATAAGAAATGAGGAGTTATTAGTGGAAAAAGAATTTTTTACCTTATTAAGTTTAAATAAGATTAGTTGGGGATTTGTTAGTGGGGCCGAATCTGCATCTGCAAAATTTGTTTTAGAAAAGAGACTAAAATTAGAATCTCCCCCTTTAATAGCAATGGGCGATGCTCCTGATAAGCCAGATCCTCAAGGTTTCCTTTACTTAGCAAGCAAGCTTTGCGAAAGTAGTTTAGGGAATGAAAATGTACCAATTGCATATGTCGGTGACACAATTGCTGATATAAATACTGTTTCTAATGCAAAAAAAAGAATTCCTAGCCAAAAATTTATAGGTATTGGAATAGCTCCACCACATCTCCATTTAGAATCTAGGATAAAAGAACGTATTTTGTATGAATCAAAACTTAAAGAGGCTGGAGCTGATTTAGTTTTAAATACAGTAAATGATCTTAAAAATATAGATATTGATTTTTTTAAAAAATTCTAAGAATAAAAATAATTCTTATAAATAATTACGGAGAGGGAGGGATTCGAACCCTCGACAAAAGTTACCTCCTGTAACTCCTTAGCAGGGAGCCGCTTTCAACCACTCAGCCACCTCTCCAGTTCTTCTACATTATCAATTTTTGAGCAAACATTCAAAATTATTTATTTAATCGAAATGTCTAATCAACTTGAACTCTTGGTAATCTATTTTTAAAAGAGCAAAGAATTTCCCAAGGAATGCTATGACATTTATCTGCCCAGTCAATCGGAGAAATTGATTTATCTCCTTCAGATCCTAGTAATAGCATGGTACTACCAACTTCAATATCGTTTGAGTCTGTAATATCTACCATCATTTGATCCATTGTTATAGATCCAACTTGAGGATAAAGTTTTTTATTATGAATCAAACTTATTTTGCCAGATAAATTTCTAATGATGCCATCAGCATAACCAATACTTAAAACCGCTAACTTTGTTTTTCTATCACTAACAAATTTATTTCCGTAACTGACTCCAATACCTTTTTCAATAGTTCGAACAAAAGTCACTTTAGCCTTTAAAAATAAAGCAGGTTTAAGAAATAAATTTTCATTTATATTTACTAATGGGTTATGGCCATACATGGAAAGGCCAACGCGTACCATATCAAAATGAAAATCTTTGCCAAGAATCATGCCAGCAGAATTAGCAAGATGTATTTTAATATTTTGTATATTATCAATATTTATAAGTTTCAATAATTTTTGAAATTTTTCTCTTTGTAATTGGGTGTTGCTTTTAGAATTCAACGCATTCTTTTCATCTGCGCAGGCAAGATGACTATATATTCCCTCAATAGCAATATTTTCAAGTGATTTAATATTATTAAATTGTTGAACAAACTGATCACATGCAAATCCTAATCTTGACATCCCAGTATCAACTTTTAGATGCAGTGAGAATTTAAAATTATTGCTCTTTCCAATATTATTACAAATCAAGCACTCCCGAAAAGTACTAACTGTAGCCATCAAATTATTTCTGAAACATATTAATAGATCTTTTTTTGTATAGAGATTACCAAGTACAAGAATTGGGGCGTTTATCCCAAAAGAACGAAGCTTTATACCCTCCTGTAAGGTTGCTACGCCTAATTGAGAAGCGCCACCTTTAATCGCATTTTCAGATACAACTTTTGCATCATGTCCATATCCATCAGCCTTAACAACTGCCATAAATTCACAATTATTTTTTAATTGTGATCTTAATTGCCTTACATTTTCTTCTATTGCTTTACCACTGACTTCTATCCAAGCTCTTTGCGTTGGATCTATTTCTCCTTCAAAACTTGAAAGAGTATCAAAATTATTTTTTCGGTTATTCAAAGAATTTGAATTAATGTTTAAGCGATTAAATGCGCTTATTTAAATATACCGCTAGCATGACATGTAAATTGATATTTGGCATGGGCCAGACTCTTGTTTTAAATGCATCTTATGAACCTTTAAACATTACTTCTTGGCGAAGAGCTGTAATTTTAATGATCAAAGGTAAAGCTGAAAGTTTAGAAGAAGATCAATCATATGCCATACATTCTGGTCAAAACCTTCCTACTGTTATTAGGCTTCGCTACTACGTTAAAGTTCCGTTCAGAGAGGTCGCACTTACAAGGAAAAATATACTTCTTAGAGACAATAACGCATGTCAATACTGTAACCATAGAGGTAGTGATCTATCGATAGATCATGTTTTACCAAGAAGCAGAGGTGGAACTGACAACTGGGAAAATGTAACAACTGCATGCCTGCGATGTAATGTCCAAAAAGGTAATAGGACCCCTGAAGAAGCAAATATGCCTTTAAAACGAAAGCCATATCGACCATTAAGTAACCTAAACTTTGAAGCTACAAGACAAATAGACTCTGGAAAACACAAAGAATGGAGTAAATATGTAATTGGTTTAGCTGCTTAAAATTAATTAATTTTCATTCTCATTAAAATCTTCAAGCATCCTTTTCTGTTCTTGTGCTAAGCAAGCATCAATAACCTCATCTAATTGTCCAGCCAGAATTGGCTCTAATGAGAAATTGGATCCCAACCTATGATCAGTAGTTCTATTATCCTTAAAATTATAAGTTCTAATTTTTTCGCTTCTATCTCCACTTCCAACTTGCATTAGCCTTTGGGACCTCTCCTTAGCATTAGCTTCTTTTAATTGAATCTCATATAATTTAGCTCTTAGAATTTCCATTGCTCGCTCACGATTTTGTAGCTGAGATCTTTCTTGTGTGCAAAACACTCTGATACCTGTTGGCTTATGAATTAGATCAATAGCAGTTTCTACCTTATTAACATTTTGACCTCCAGCACCACCTGATCTAGCTGTACCAATTTCTATCTCAGTTGGATCAATCTTAACTTCTACTGGATCAGCCTCTGGCATAACCGCAACTGTTGCAGTAGAAGTATGAACTCTGCCTTGAGATTCAGTTGCTGGAACTCTTTGAACTCTGTGAACACCTGCCTCAAATTTCAATTGGCTATAAACAGAATCTCCTTTTACAGAAATAACTAATTCTTTAAATCCTCCCATATCTGATTCAGAAGCACTAATAGGTTTTACTGACCAACCAATTTTTTGTCCATATCTTTCATACATTCTTGCTAAATCACCGGCCCAGATACAAGCTTCATTTCCTCCTGCTCCAGCTCTAATTTCCAACATTACACTTCTTTCATCTCGTGGATCTTTGGGTAATAAAGCAATTGTTAATTTTTC
>QCGM01000012.1:0-40936 GCA_003279925.1 Prochlorococcus sp. AG-388-B05 | reverse complement strand
TTTTTTGTGTATTTTTAGAATTCATCTTCAAATTTTTGGTATTGAATAAATGATATTTATCATGAGAACTAATCATATTATTTGTTATATTTTTTTAATATTTAGATTTTAAAGTTTCCCATTTCATGTTTTCTTCTAATTCATTAATACTATTAGAAATTGATGCTAGGTTTACTAATTGGAGAATTTGGTTTTTATTTAATCTATTGGTAGCAATAAGTCTGTTTACCATTTCAAGAACAGATGCATCATTAACATTCATATTTTGGTACCTAGTTTAATAAAATCATTAAAACTTAATTTTAGTTATTTATTTACGGGTATGAACATTTGAAATTAAATCTTCAATGAAATAATGAATTAGAATAAAAATAAATCTATTACTAATTTTAGAGATATCGAAAAAAAGAGCATTATCTAATATTTAAACATAATTCAAAGTGGTTTAACTCACTGTATATTTATTTCCCTTATAATAGAAAATAAAAAATAATGAATAAAAATTCAAATTCCGATTCCATAAGCAGAGATGAAGTCAACGACATGATTGAGAATGCATTACGAAGACATAATAGAAGGTCAACTATAATATCAAGTGTTTTAGGTTGGATTTTAATAGGAGGATATTCTTTCGGATTATTTCAAGCAGTTCAGAACGTTTAATAGTTACTAATAAGTTTAATTGACCTATTAAATGTTAAATTTAAAAAAGTCATATTTTTATTATGAGAGAATATATAAATGCAAACATTAGAGTAATTAGGACAGATTTAAAGAAAAGAACAAAAAAACTTTCCAAATTAAATAGTGAATCAATTAGAGAGGAGTTTAAGGAATGGAATGATCCTTTGTTTGATAAAGAATTAATTTGGACTTTACCTGACTTAACAAGAATCGATAGATATAAAAATTTTTGTAGATCAATAAAAAAAGAGATTAGATAAAGAAGTCAGTCTCCTAAGTGAATATCATTAATTTTTAAATAAAAATAACCGGCTAAACCGACAATATTTAATATCAAGACAAATAACCAGGCATTTATTGGCTGGTCAGGATCAAATTTTTTAATTTTGAGTTTTGCTTTAAGCCTATCTATGTAATTTGTCATAATTTTAAAATGTCCAAAAAGTTTAAGTAAAATAGTTTTAAAAATATTATTTATATCTATTGATGTTTTTTAAAGAGAAAAAATATTATTATTGATTACTCTTCTTATCAATATCTCTATCAATGGGGTATTTGATCAATTCTCTTTTAAGATTTTTTATTAATTTGGAATAGTTCGTTATTGTAAATTTCCTTGTTAAGGAATGATGCCATTTCATGAATTCATATTAGAGATTTACTTGCTATATTATAAACGTTAAATTTATAATAAATTTTAAGGTGTTTTAAGGCCTTAATTTTTTCAAAAAAGGAATAGAATTTCATGAGTTTAAGAGTTGGTCAAGAAGCACCAGATTTCACTGCAACCGCAGTTTATGATCAAGAATTTAAAGACATTACCCTTTCAAGTTATAAAGGGAAATGGGTTGTGTTATTTTTCTATCCATTAGACTTTACTTTTGTTTGTCCAACAGAAATTACCGCATTCAGTGATGAATTTAATAAATTCGCAGACTTGAATACTGAAGTCCTTGGAGTATCTGTAGATAGTAAACATTGCCATTTAGCTTGGATACAAACACCAAGAAATGAGGGAGGTATCGGTGATATTAACTATCCTTTGGTATCTGATTTGAAAAGAGAAATTTGCCAAGCCTACAATGTTCTTAATGATGATGGTGAAGCTGATAGGGGTTTATTTCTAATCAATCCAGAAGGAATTGTAATGCATACAACTGTGAATAAAGCTCCTGTAGGAAGAAATGTTGATGAAACACTAAGAATACTTCAGGGTTATCAATACGTAGCAGCCAATCCAGATGAGGTTTGTCCTGCTAACTGGACTCCAGGAGAGAAAACAATGCTTGAAGATCCAAAAGGAAGTAAAGAGTATTTCTCTGCCCTTTAAGTCTAAAAAATAATTTATTCAGTACTTTTTTCTATTTAAAAAGTATTGAATAATATAAAATAATTAATAAGTAAAACATCATAATATAAATAATTGGTTTCGCTTCTTTTGCGTAAGGTCTAGGAACGTTCCAATCACTTAAATAAGAGTTATATGATATGTATGACCATAAATAAAACATTATTTCAATAGCTAAAAGGAATACTATATTTAAAAAATTTATATTTCCAAATTTTAAAATATAAAATGGAATTACTTCTTTTAAAGAAAAATTATTAATTTGTGAATACCAACTAATAATTGAAATTATAAAATAATTTGTTAAGGTAATTTTTTTTACAATAAACTTAGTTTTTTCGAATAGTAAGAGAATAGAAATAATAACTACGAATAAGATTTGTTTATCGGTATCAAATTGTACTAAATATTCATTATTACTTATAAATAAATGTAAAAAAATTTTTAAATTTATAAAAATATAACGTGATATAAGAATAGATATTAAACCTGATATAAATAGGGTTATTAATAATAAAGATTTACCACTAATATCATATTTGTAACTATTTTTTTTTAAAAAATTAAATTTATAATAAGTAAACTTATTTAAAGAATTTATTATTACAAGAATAGGTATAAATAACCCGCTTAAATAATATAAAAGTTTATAAATAGATATATTATTTATATCAAACAAATATAAATTTAACCATTGTTTTTGAACTAATGGAAAAAATATTACTAATAAAATAATTATGGATAGTCTTAATAGACTAAATTTTATTATCAAGGAAAAGTTTTTATTAAATTAAATGTATTTAATCACACTTTTAATAAATCAAAAGTTATTTTCTTAAAAGTATTATTCTCAACAGTTTCTTTGATCAATAAAAGTTCAACTAATTTTTCTAATAAAACGCGATTATTACTGATAATATTTATGGCATTATTTAGAGAAATTTTAGAAATATTGATAATTTCATTATCAATTCTGGTGTTAGTGTTATCAGCTATTATTGATTTATTACTAACAAAACCATCTCCTATTGATAATTCTCCACGATTTTCAAGGGATAGAGGACCTATGATTGAAAATCCGTATTTAGTTACCATCTCTCTAACAATGCTTGTTGCATAAGAAATATCATTAAGCGAGCATTGAGTAATTTCATTTTTACCGTACACGATCGTTTCAGCAGCTCTTCCTGCCAATGCTATTTCAATTTTAGATAGCAATAATTTCTTTGAAATTAATCCACTTGATACAATATCTTCGTCTGGATTAATTTTCGTATATCCTCCAATATATCCAGATCTCGGCAGAATTGTTATTTTATCTACTGAATCAATACCATTTTTAACCGCTGAAACAATTGCACGTCCAACTTCGTTATATGCAATAATCTTTTTCATATTTTGAGAAGAAATAATAGAAGTACGAAGACCAAGAGTAACTTTATCTAAAGCATTTTCTATATGAGAATTAGTAATTAATTTAGAATCTTCTCTAGCACAATGTATAGCACTTTCATTCATTAAATTTGCTAGGTCAGCTCCAGAAAAACCTACTGTTCTAGTAGCCCAATATGACAAATCTAAATCCTTTGCAAGAGGTTTGGATAAGGAATGAACTGAGAGTATTTTCTTTCTCCCATCTAGATCAGGCAGCATGACTTCAATTTTCCTGTCAAACCGACCCGGTCTTAAAAGAGCTGAATCTAAGATATCTGGTCTATTTGTAGCAGCAATAACAATTATTCCAGAATTATCTGCAAAACCATCTAATTCTGTTAAAAGCTGATTAAGAGTTTGTTCTCTTTCATCATTACCTCCTCCTATCCCCGAACCTCTTTGTCTTCCAATAGAGTCAATTTCATCAATAAATATTATACAAGGAGACTTTTCTTTTGCTTTTTCAAATAAGTCTCTAACTCTACTTGCACCAACACCAACAAATAGTTCAACAAATTCTGATGCGGCAATAGAGAGAAAAGGAACACCGGACTCACCAGCAATAGCTTTAGCTAATAATGTTTTACCAGTTCCAGGAGGACCAATCAAAAGAACACCCTTAGGCACTTTTGCTCCAAGATCAGTAAATTTTTTTGGTTCATTAAGAAATTTAATAACCTCTTTTAATTCCTCCGCAGCTTCAGGAACACCTGCTACATCATCAAATCGTGTATCTACATCATCTATGGTTACAAATTTAGATTTATTTTTACCAAAACCTAAAGCTTTTGAGGCAAGTTTTGAGGTACTTTTCAATATTAAAACAATGGCAATTATAAAAATCAAAAAAAGGCCAACTGACGCAAACGAATTCGCTGCTGAAGATTCTTTGCGACTGTTATTAATGGTTAGGTCAACATTATTTTCTGATGCTTTTTGAAGAATTAATTGGTCGTTATAAAGTATAGGTACTTTTTCTTTGTTCCCATTTTTATACAAAACATCTATTTCCCTCTTTCTAGGATAGAAATATATAGATTGTATATTCCCCGAATCTAATTCTAATAAGAGATCAGAATAACTTTTATTAGAATCTGAGTATGAGAAATTTGATTTAAAGAACACTAATCTTCAATAAAATATAATAATTAAAGCTTAAAAGCTCAGGATAAGAATTGCATTATTTAAAACAAATATACTCATATATTTGAGAGATAACCACTGAGAGGTTATATTAATAGATGGATATAAGAAATTAGTATGGCTGTTCCAAAGAAGAAAAAATCAAAAAGCAAGAGAAATCATCGACATGCTGTTTGGAAAGGTAAAGCAGCGTTAGCTGCTCAAAAAGCAATGTCACTAGGTAAATCTGTTTTAACAGGTAAAGCACAAGGATTTGTATATCCGATTGACGAAGAAGAAGAAAGTGAAGAATAATTTAGTTAAGAACCTAGTTTAAAGGCCTCAAGTATCACAGCATAAGTTGCTCCAATTCGCACCTTATCAATTATTGACCACAAGTTAAATAAACTAGAACCAGCAGGTGGCTTAATTCTAATTATAAGTTCAATAATTAATATTATTATGGGAACCATTATTAATTCATTTTTACCTTCAGATATAAATTTTGTAGCAAAATTTGCAAATAAAAAATAACCTGTCAATACAGAAATAACATTAATAGATTTTGATTTCCAAGAAGAGCTTAAAAAACCAAACAATAAATTATTAAATCGATCATTAATTTTTGAAAATTTTGTTTTTTGCATTTTAAAGTGTCATTAAATATTTTTCCAAATAAGCGCAATCAACATAATTACTATCAAGTTTAGGTCCTTTAATAACATTAGCCTTACAACTTTCATTTCCCAGACTATCTACAAAACAGTCTAAATTCATATCCTTCTCAATAACCGCAGGTATATTTGAAGGAACATAGATAGTGGGTAATTTAGCTGCTAAAGATGATTTAAGCCCAGGAATAGAATCTTCAAAAACTATAGATTTATTTAATTTTATACCACTTAATTTCATCGCTTTTAAGTAAGGAAGTGGGCTTGGTTTATGAAAGTGAACATCATCACTTGTAATAATAAATTCAAACGGATTAAATTCTATAAATAGTTGATTAATTATTAGTTTAGCTTGCATCTTAGAGCTCGAAGTAACTATAAATTGTCTTACTTTTTTTTTCTTTAATTCCTTAATTAATCTAGAAACACCGGTTTTAAGTGTTACCACATTATTTTTTTTTACATAATTAATGTAATGATATTGTTTTCGTTCATGAATTTCTTTCACTTCTTTATTATTCAAAGATTTATTTATTAACTTTGAATAATAAGAAATTCTATTTTTACCTCCATTAATTTTTAAAAGGTCTAAATATGTAGATCTATCCCAATTCCAATTAAGATTGAAATCATTAAAAGCAAAATTAAAAGCTGGCAAATGAGCTTCTAATTCAGTATTTGCAATTGTTCCATCTAAATCCCAATAAACACCCTCAAGGTAAGTCACTAAGAGTTAAAGAATATATTTTTATTTGCGAAAAAAAACAAGCGCAATTATTGCAGGTCCAGCTAATGCAACTACAGCTAAGGGGATAAGGGTTGCCATGTAAATAATTAAATGATGTGATACTATTTTTACAAATAAACCTTTCAACTGTACCAATACGTTACAAGATTGAATTAAATTATGAAGTCATGGAGTTGTATAGAAAATTGTGGGGCTTGTTGCCAATTAGATTTAACTGATAGAGATAACTTGTCAGGGGTACTTAGTAATAAAGATATAGCATTAATAAATTCCATGAAAAGTAAAGACGGATGGTGTAAATATCTTGATAAATCATCCAGAAAATGCATGATTTATGAATCAAGACCACATTTTTGCCGTGTAAATGAATTTTCTTCATCATTCAAAAAGTATTTAAAAAATGGTGATAAATTCTTAATTGATTGTTGTACACAACATATATCTTCTATTTATGGAAGAAAAAGTGAACAAATGAAGGACTTTAAATCTTCTGTTTCAAAGAAATGAGTATTAACCTAGAAAAAGAAGACAAAATTGTTGATAAGAATTTTTCATCTATTTTTATAACAACTTTTACTACTATCTTTATCGCTGAATTGGGAGATAAAACTCAAATAGCGACTCTAATGTTATCTGCAGAATCTGGAAAACCAATTATTGTTTTTATCGGAAGTTCAATAGCTTTAATAAGTTCTAGCCTAGTAGGTGTATTAATTGGAAAATGGTTATCAAATAAAATATCTCCAAACAAATTTGCGTTTTTTACAGGTTTATTAATGATGATCATAAGTATATTTTTAGCTTATGACATTTTAAAGCACGCAATATAAATGATTTTAAGTTTACTACTCTCAACATTCATAACAATATTTATTGCCGAACTAGGAGACAAAACGCAATTAGCTACTTTAACAATGAGTGGGACATCCCATAAACCTCTAGCGGTATTTTTAGGTTCCTCATCAGCTCTAGTTTTAGCCAGTTTAGTAGGAGCGCTAGCAGGTGGATCTATATCAAATTTTGTACCTGAAATTATTTTAAAATCTATAGCATCTATAACCTTTTTTATTATTGGTATTAGACTGTTTATAAATTCATTTACTACAAACGAAAATGATAATGATGAATGAAATATTAATTCGTTTTTTGAATAGAAAGAAAGATATAATATGAATATGCTTTATACGCTAATTAAAAATTAAAAGATATTATGTTTTCAACTTCTTCAATAATTGAAAATTTAAACCAAGAAGAAGGTTTGGAATATAAGAAATTATGTAGATTATTAAAATTATCAAAAAAAACAGACAAGGCCAAATTAGATATAGCTTTGCGAGCATTAGAAGAACTTGAAATAATAAATAAAAATAAAGATAATGAATATTTCAACGTCAAAGAGAGTAATCACTTAGTAGCTAAAATTAGATGCAGTAGCAAGGGTTATTGCTTCGCAGTTAGAGAAAATAACAATGAAGATATTTATATAAAAGAAAATTTACTTAACTATGCATGGAATGGAGATAAAGTATTAGTCAGAATAATCAAAGATGGTGTAAGAAGAAGGTCACCTGAGGGAGTTGTTGATTGCATTGTTGAAAGAACTAATCAAATACTTTTAGCAAAAGTCGAAATAATTAAGGACGAAGTATATGGAATACCTATTGATGACAGAATTCTAGCTAAAATCAAGCTTCCCAAAAAAGATGAAAAATATAAATATAATTCTGATAAAAAAAATATAGTAAAAATTGAAATTGATTTATTTCCAATTGCCCAACAAGAAGGTATTGGTCATGTCATAAAGGAATTAAAATTAAATAATAACGAAAAGCTAGATACTGATTTCGTATTATCTAAAAGCAATATTCATAGAATAGATAACTTTCAAAATCCAAAGCTTACTGTTGGCAATCAACAACAAAGACTAGATCTATCAAGTAATAATTCATATATGTTCAAAAGTTGGAAAACTGAAAATTCGCCAATACTACCAATTTTTCAAATAGAAAAAAATAAAAATAATAACCATAAACTTTGGATACATACCAATACAATTGCAGAAAGGGTAGATCTAAGTAATAAAAAATCCTTACAAATGTTCTTTGATAGATTTGAGTCATTTCCCTTACCAGAAAAATGGCAAACCTATCTTAGTGATGAAATATGTAATGCTGCAAAATTTAATACAAACGAAATAAATGATGCTATTAGTTTGTGTATAGAAATGAATAGTGAAAATGAAATAATTAATTGGTCGTTCCACTTAACAAAGGTTAAATGTTCACTGTTAGTCGAAAATCAACATATACATGCTCTTTTAACTAGAAAAAGTAATGCTCGAATCACTTCAAGGATACTAAAACCAATTAAAGACTACATAGAAGATTTAGATAAAATAATAGAAATCTCAAGAGAATTTAGAAAGAAGCAGTTAATTAATGGGAAAATTGAATTACCGAAATCGAATAATAATATTGAATCTTTAAAAGAATTATTAGTTCACAACCCAGCTGAGTTCTCGAAGGTATATTTTGAACCATTAAATAATAATGACATCCAAACATATCTTTCTCCTTTGTTGTACGAGGCGAATTCAATATGGTTCAATCATTCAAATAATTATGGCTTAAATAATGCTTCATATATCTCTCAAAAATTAGATTATATAAATGTCACTGAAATTATAAAAAATTCAGAATTAATCGATAGTAATATCGAACTTAATGAAGATGGGACTCTATCATTTAATAAATTAGTTGAGTTATGCACTGATGATAATAAAAAAAGAATCTTACATAAAATATTATTTAATGTTGTTAGGGATAACGAAGTAACATTAATTTCTAAAGATAATTCTATAATTGATTCAAAAAATATTATTTCACCTTGGACGTTACCCTCATTTGATTTTACTAACCTAATTAATCAATATAATATTTATAATATGATAAATAATGGAAAAAGAAATAAAAATAGTGGTGGTAGTTTGATAAATATTATGGAAAAAGATTCTTGGAAAAATGTTAATTGGTGTCTATATAACTCATCAATATTAAAATCATTAGATTTAATATTTAATAATGTAATGATTGATAAAATTAATGAGTATAAAAATAAAGTTAGACAGTTTAAATCAAATATTATAAGTATTAAACAAGTAAGAAAAGCCGAAAAATTTATAGGAAACAAATATAGTGGGTTAATAATGACAGTACAAAGTTATGGATTTTTTGTAGAGATTCCAGAATTATACGTTGAAGGTTTAGTACATGTAAGTACACTTAGTAATGATTGGTACGAATATAGATCTAGGCAAAACCTATTAATAGGAAGAAAGTCAAAAAAATCATATAAGATAGGTGATGTAATAGATATCAAAATTATTAAAGTAGATATTTTAAAATACCAAATAGATCTTGAATTAGTTTAGTGATAAAAAATATACTAGATATCAAGTTTTTATTCAAATATCCAAGATAATTTCTTTTAAAAATGAATAATAAAAAAAAGAATTTAATATTTATTATTTTTTTAATTGTAAGTATTCAAATATTATTATTAATAAATAACAGACAAAAAACTTCTTTTAGATATTTCATTTGGAATATTCAAGAAGTAACAATAGGTAGATTAATAATTATTTCCTTTTTTTCAGGTTTATTTATGAGTTCTCTATTAAACAAAACACTTAGCAATAAAATTAGTAATAAAACTATGTTTGAAAGTGATGATACAACAACTGACGATAATGATTATTCAGTAAAAAGAGAAGACAATTATGAACCATTCGACGTAGCCCCTGAAAGAGATTTACGAGAGCCTCAACCCACGATTTCTGTTAATTATCGTGTTATTAAAAATAATGGTGAGAATGAATTAAAAGATAGTAACCAGACAATTAATAAATCACAATACGATGATGATTGGTACAATAACGGATCTGAATGGTAAAAATATGGTTAATTTTAAATATTGATAAAAACAGGTTAAATTATATTTATAATTAAATTTAATATTTAAATTGTTGTTATGGAAGAAAATGTAGATTCGATAAAAGAAAGTATTGGAAATGAAGATGACCCTTTAAAAAAAGATATTATTGATATTGGTAACCAAAAAGAAACATCTTCCTTAATTAATACAAATTCACAAGATACTAATAAACAAAAAGTTGGGGACAAAAATTCAATCCCGTTAAAAATAAAACCAAAAAAGGAACTTCCTATTGAAAAAAAACCTTTTAATGAATTCATTAATGACCATTTATTACCTTCCATAATTCAAGAATTTAAAGCGAGAGGATTTGAAGTTTTAGATATAAATTTAAAAAACACATCAAGACCAATTGCTGGTGATAAATGCTGGGTTATTTTTTGCGAAATAAAAGACATTTGCAACTTTTGGTTATCATTTGAAAAAGAGGATATAAGCTCGTTAAAAAGCATTTCATTATGCAAATCTGGTCAGGAACCAAGTGTAATTGAATCATTTTTAATAGATGAAAAAAGAATAACCCTCAAATTAATTATTTCTAGAATTCTGCAAAGATTAAATGGACAAAAATTAATTGGCATTAATTAAATAAATCAAAGAATAACACCTAGTTAACTTTTTACTCAAAAATACAATAAATAGTAAATAATAGTAGTAATGAATTAGAGAAAATGGCACAACAAACTATTGAATCAAATAATAAAAAATTTATTAACAGAGGGAAGGATATCGCAAAGGATACGATCTTAACTCCAAATTTTTACACGACTGATTTTGAAGCTATGGAGAAAATGGATTTATCCATTAATGAAGACGAATTGGAAGCAATATGTGAAGAATTTAGAAAAGATTATAATAGGCATCACTTTGTACGAAATAAAGAATTTGAGGGGGCAGCAGATAAATTAGATGATGAAACAAGAGAGCTTTTTGTAGATTTTCTGGAAGGAAGTTGTACTTCAGAATTTTCAGGCTTTCTCTTATACAAAGAATTAAGTAAAAGGATAAAAGACAAGAATCCACTTCTTGCTGAATGTTTTGCTCATATGGCTAGGGATGAAGCAAGACATGCAGGATTTTTGAATAAGTCAATGAATGACTTCGGATTACAGTTAGATTTAGGATTTCTTACAGCCAACAAGGATTACACTTATTTTGCTCCAAGAGCAATTTTTTATGCTACCTACATATCTGAAAAAATTGGATATTGGAGATATATAGCAATTTATAGGCACCTTGAAAAAAATCCTAGTGGTAAAATTTTTCCATTATTTAATTACTTTGAAAATTGGTGTCAAGATGAAAATAGGCATGGTGATTTCTTTGATGCATTAATGAGAGCACAACCTCGAACGGTTAAAAGTTTAAGCCAGAAATTTGAGATCTTTGGTTATACTGTGAAACATCCAATTTTTGATTATTATCATAGATTTAGATATTTTTTAAATAATCATCCTATAGTTACTAAATTATGGTCTAGGTTTTTTCTACTAGCTGTTTTTGCAACTATGTACATAAGAGATCTTGGCACCAAAAGAGATTTTTATGGAGCACTAGGTTTAAACGCTAAAGAATATGACCAATTTGTAATTAACAAAACAAATGAAACTTCAGCCAAAGTATTTCCTGTTGTTTTAAATGTATATGATAAATCTTTTTACAAAAGATTAGACAGAATAGTTGAGAATGGTACTCGCTTATCAGAGATAGATAAAAAAGAAAATACAAACTTTATTAAAGTATTATCTAAATTACCCATCTTTATTTCAAACGGTTATCAACTGATAAGACTATACTTATTAAAACCTCTTGAAAGTGATGATTTTCAACCATCAATTAGATAATCTGACCTTAAGAAAGAGCTAAAGTTATAAGATTCAAATGGTATCTGCGAGTATTAAATCCTCCGAAATTAGATTTGGTGAATGTAATAAAAAACTTCTAGAAGAAGTCATTTTCTATGGAATATCCCTAGGTGCTGATTTTGTAGAGTTATTTATTGAAAACTCTGATAATTCAAGTGTTCTTGCTGAAGAAGATTTTATTACAAATGTAAGTCCATCTTTTAGCAAAGGAGCTGGAATAAGAATATTTAAAGACAAGAGAGATGGGTTTGTGAGTACTAATGACTTGTCAAAACATGGATTAATGAGATCAATTTCTCAAGCAATCGAAATGTTAGATATCTCTAAAAAAACTAATAAATTAATTTTTAATGGACTTGAAAAACTAAAAGACTATAGTCAGTCAAAAATTAATTGGCTTAATGAAGTGCCAACAATAAATGAAGTAAGCGAAAAATTATTACTTAGCACTAAATCATTAAAAAAGGATAAGAAAGTAGCTGTTAGAAAAGGTAGTTATGCAAGAAATTGGCAGGAAGTAATAATAGCTTCAAGTGATGGAACTTACGCTACTGATATAAGACTGCATCAAACGGTAGGACTTAACATAATAGCTAATGACGCTCAATATAGATCGAACGGTAGTAGAAGATTTGGTTCTCATGGAATACCTAATGAATTTAGATTATGGGATCATGAAAAAGCTTCAAATGAAGTTTATGAAAGTTCAATGAATATGTTGTACGCAGACTATGTTCAGGCTGGACAAATGCCCGTAGTATTAGCTAATAAATTCGGTGGTGTTATATTTCATGAGGCTTGTGGGCACTTACTTGAAACAACTCAGATTGAACGTGGAACAACTCCATTTAGTGATAAGTTGAATAAAAAAATAGCTCACGAGTCTGTAACGGCAATAGATGAGGGCCTTTCTGAAGGCTCTTTCGGATCATTATCTATTGATGATGAAGGAATGGAACCAGAGAAATCAATACTTATTAAAGATGGTATATTAAAGAAATTTCTTTCTGATAGAGCTGGTGAAATAAGGACTGGTCACAAAAGAACCGGTAGTGGTAGAAGGCAAAATTATTCATTCGCTGCTGCATCAAGAATGAGAAACACTTATATAGCAAAAGGTGAGTTCACTAAAGAAGAATTAATAAATAGTATTAGCGATGGCCTTTACTGTAAGTCAATGGGTGGTGGAAGTGTAGGAGCAACAGGCCAATTTAATTTCGCTGTAGAGGAAGGTTATTTAATAAAAAACGGTAAATTAACTAAACCAGTAAAAGGAGCAACATTGATAGGTGACGCGAAAGAAGTAATGCCAAAAATATCTATGTGTGGAAATGATTTAGAGTTGGCTCCTGGTTTTTGTGGTTCAGTAAGCGGAAGCGTTAATGTAACTGTAGGACAGCCACATATTAAAGTCGATTCCATAACTGTAGGTGGGAGATAAAAATGAACCCTACAGAAATAACAACTCAAATATCAACGGCTGCAAATATATTGAATATTGAAAAATGGGATTACGGTGCTAGTTTTTCTAATGATTATTCTGTTCAAGTTGATAGAGGAGCAGCGAAACAGTTAAAAGCATCTCAAAAACAGGTCATAACTTTAAGAGTTTGGAATAAAGACAACTTAGTTGGCATCACGACTACAAGTGATCTTAGTGAAACAGGTATTAAAAAAGCTTTAAGACAAGCGAATATAGCTTCAGAATTTGGGAATAAAAATGAATTTACTGATTTTTCTCCTTTAGCCAAAGATCCTATACAAATAAAAGAAGTTGATAAAAAAAATCCATTAGGAATTAAAAAGCTACTTGAAATTCTTAGAGAGGCTGAATCGAAGCTGATCGACAGTCATGAGGCTATTAAATCTATTCCTTACAACGGATTATCAGAAAGTTTTTACGAAAGAATTTATGCTAATAGTGATGGGGCTTTTCGAAATTTCAGTAAAAGTCAAGCTGCTATATATTTATATGCGAGAGCAGAAGAAAAAGATAAAAAACCTCGTAGTTCAGGTTCAGTTAAACTTGGACACTGTGTAGAGGACATTGATATTGACTCCTGTATCAAAGAGGCCGCAAAGAAAACAATTGCACATTTAGATTACTCATCAATAAAAACAGATAAGTATTTAATCTGTCTATCACCTGAAGCATTTCTAACGATAATGAATGCATTTAGTTCTATCTTCAACGCTAGAAGTATTATTGACGGTGTAAGTCTTTCAGATAAAAACTCGATTGGTGAATTGATTTCAATTCCAGCTTTGAATATCTATGATGATGGGCTTAATGATAAAAATATATCTTCTGCACCATTCGATGGTGAAGGGACTCCAACAAAAAAACTAATGTTAGTTAATAAAGGTAAATTAGAAAACTTTCTGCATTCGGAATCAACTGCAAAAATTTTTCATACCATACCTACTGGTCATGCTGGACTTGGCTCAAAAGTATCAGTTTCTCCAGATTGGTTAGTAATAGAAAAATCTAATGAATGTTTGGACTTAAACACGTCATTGGTACACACAAATTATCAAGGAGATTTTGTATATATTGAAGAATTAAACGCAATTCATGCAGGAGTTAAAGCTAGTCAAGGTTCCTTCTCTCTTCCTTTTGAAGGATGGCTTTATAGAAATGGTGAAAAACGTTCAATTGAATCAGCAACTGTAGCAGGAGATATAAAGTATCTCCTAAAAAATATAATAAATATTGAAAATGAAAAAGAATTAACTACAAGTGGAATTTCTCCACATGTATGGATTAATGAATTATCAATAACCGGTGACGAGTGAGAATTATATTTTGGGGTACGCCTGAATATTCAGTTAAAAGTCTTGAAGTATTAAAGAAATCAGATCATGATATTGTTGCTGTAATTACCCAACCAGATAAAAAAAGATCTAGAGGTAATAAGTTAATATCATCACCAGTTAAGGAATATGCTACTAAGGAAAATATTCCAGTATTTACACCAGAAACAATAAAGGGAAATATTAAATTTATTAGCAGACTTAAAGATTTATCTTGTGATCTTTTTATTGTAATTGCATATGGAAAGATATTACCCAAAGCGATATTAGATATTCCTAAATACAAATCATGGAATGCACATGCATCACTACTTCCAAGATGGAGGGGTGCTGCACCAATTCAATGGTCAATATTAGAGGGAGACAAAATAACCGGTGTAGGAATAATGAAAATGGAAGAAGGATTAGATACTGGAGACGTATTAGTTGAAAAACAAATTAAAATTGAGAATAATGATAATCTTAAAACTTTAACTAAAAAATTAAGTGATTTATCATCAGAGTTATTTTTGAGAGCGATATCAGATATAGAAAAAAATAAAAATAGAGATATTAATCTTTTGCTTAAAAAACAAACAGAATTTCAACGAGAATTAAAATATGCAAGAATGATTAACAAATTAGATTACATAATAAATTGGGAAGATTCTTCAACTGATATTTATAGAAAAATAAATGCCTTATACCCAAGAGCCAATACAACTTATAAAAGGAAAAACCTCAAAATAATAAAAATAAAGATCCTAACAACGTATGAAATAAACAATAAAAATTATAAGATTTTAAGTAATGTATTTAAACCCGGAGTAATTATTGGACTTATAAAAAATGTTGGAATTATCATAACAACAAAAACTGATCCAATTCTTTTATTAGAAGCAAAACTAGAAGGTAAAAAAGTATCTAGCCAAAATCAATTAATACAACAATTAAATCCTGCAATTGGAGAAAATTTTTCTGACTAAGTTATTTGATCCCTTTTTGAAAAACCCCAAATAAAAGAAATTAGTATCAAAATATAAAAATAAAAATCTGGAAGAATTGTCTCAGTAATTAATGTATTTAGAAGAAGCTTTATCCCAACAATTAATATAGCAATGTAACCAGCAGTTTCTAATCTTAAAAATTTCTCTAAAAGATTAAGAAATATACCTGAAGTAAATCGCAATGCTAAGACACCTATAATTGCTCCAAAAATAATAAGAATATATTGATCACTTATGGCAACAGCTGTTGTAATGCTGTCAATTGAAAAGGCGAAATCAGTCAAAGAGAGCAAAGCAACAATCCTTAAAAATTTAAAATTATTATTCTTTTTATCATTGTCTGATTCTTGAATGTCGGACTCGCTGATAAAAAACACATTTGATATAAATAAATAAATAAGATATAAACCTGCAAATATACGAATTATTATAAATTTTAGAAGAATATTAGATAGGAGAATAAGAAATATTCTGAATAATAAAGAAATAGTTATGCCTATATTTAAAGCTTTAGATCTTAATAAAGGACTATCAAGAGATTTAGTAAGAGATGCCAAAGCAATCGCATTGTCTGCTGATAGCAACAACTCTAAAATAATCAATATTGGTAGAAGTGTAAGAATTTCTGACCAACTATCAACCTGATCAAGCGTTGGTATAAAGGAATTTATTGCTGCAGAATCCATTAATTATTATTCACAATCTTTGTAAAATATAATATAATATAACCTTAAGTAGTAATCAAGTTAATTAAATATAAATGAGTTTAAATTCATTAATTAGTTATATTTCAAATTCACAAATAATATCAGAGTTAGTAAAAAGAATTAAAAATAATAATGAACTAAATATCATTGGCTCTAGTAGATATGCAAAATCAATTATATTAAATAGTATTGCTAAGAAAGAAAATAAAGATATCTTACTTATAAGTCCTAATGAGGAAATTGCATATAAATGGTATGGATATTTCGATAGTATAGATAATAAAAATGTATTATATTATCCTCCAAGTGAAAATTTACCATATGCATCAATTAATAAGTCAAAGGAAACTGAATATTCTCAGTTATCAGTTATCTCTAAAATTATTAAAAAAGAAAGACAAGATATTAATATAATAATAACAACTGAAAGATCACTTCAACCTCATTTAATTAAAGAAAATATATTTAAAGATAATATATTTTCACTTTTTAAAGGTATTGAATTAGATATAAAAGAGTTAACAACTAAATTAGTTTTACTAGGCTATCAAAAGGAAAATTTAACTTCTCAGGAAGGGTCATGGAGTAGAAGAGGGGAAATTATTGATATTTATCCAATTAATAATGAACTGCCTATAAGAATAGAATACTTTGATAATATTATTGAAAAAATAAGAGAATATGATCCAGTAACACAAAGAACATTAGATAGTATTAACAAAGTTGAAATTGTACAAGTCGGAATTAATTTATTAATAAGAAAAAGTTTAGAAAAATTATCAGAACAAAGTACATTTAATTCCGAAGAAATAACAACTAAAAATAATCTTGATAGATACTTGGGTATAATTGAAGAACATCCATCAAACCTATTAGATTATATAAATAAAGAAACATTAATTGTCATAGACGAAAAAGAGGAATGTAATAAATTTTCTAACAATTGGTGTCTTGAATCAGATAATAATTTTGAACTATATAAAGATGAAATCACCAATAACTTAAAATCTAACAATATAAATATAAAAGTTAGATCAAATCTTCATGAAAAATTTGAATCTATTATAGGAACTATTAGTAATAACAACGTAATAAATTTATATGAATTTGAATCAAAAAGAAATCTAGATAATAGATTTCTTTTGTCAGATAAACGCATAAATACTTCTTCTAAAAATATTGGCAAACTTTCAAAAGAAATAAATAAGTTTATATTAAATAAAGATAAAGTCTGGATATTATCGGCGCAACCACTACGAACAAGAAGTTTATTTTTTGAGCATGAATGTAATACAACTTACTTAGAAAAATCCAACGATCTTGAAAGCGCGTATAAGTTAATTGAAAATTCCACACCAGTAATTATTAAAAATAAAAATAATTATGAAATAGAAGGATTTCATTTACCGATATGGAAAGTAATTCTCATAACAGATAAGGAATTGTTTTCTCAGCAAGCTTTATTTAATAATGTATTTATAAGAAGAAGACAAAGGAGTGTAAATTCAAATATAAATGTAAACAAAATAAATCCAGGAGATTATATAGTTCATAAAAATCATGGTATTGGACAATTTTTAAAAATAGAAAAAATAAATATTACTGGAGAATCAAGGGACTACTTAGTTATTCGTTATCTTGATGGAAAAATAAGTGTTGCAGCTGATCAACTTGGGAGTATAAACAGATATAGATCTAGTGGAAAAATAAAGCCTAGAATAAATAAATTAGGAGGCACAGAATGGTTAAAAATAAAAGATAAAAACAGAAAAATAATAAAGAAAGTTGCCTTAGACATTTTAAAACTTTATGCAAAAAGGGAAAAACTTAAAGGTCATATATTTCCAGAAGATGGGCCATGGCAAAAAGAGTTAGAAGAGTCATTCCCTTATCAACCTACACCAGATCAACTAACAGCTGTTAAAGAAGTAAAAATTGATATGGAAAGTGACAAGCCAATGGATAGATTAGTTTGTGGAGACGTCGGGTTCGGAAAAACAGAAGTAGCAGTAAGAGCAATTTTTAAAGCTATAACTTCTGGTAAGCAGGTGATCTTACTTGCTCCAACAACAATTTTAGCTCAACAACACTGGAGAACTTTTTATAATAGATTTTCTCCTTACCCAATAAAGGTTTCATTACTGAACAGATTTAAAACAAATACTGAGAAAAAAGATATTTATAATGGTTTAAAAAATAATAAAATTGATTTAGTTGTAGCTACTCATCAAATTTTAGGAAAAGAGATCGAAATTAAAAACTTAGGATTACTTGTTATTGACGAAGAACAAAGATTTGGAGTTAGGCAAAAAGAAAAAATTAAAAATATAAAAACAAATATTGACGTTTTAACTCTCTCAGCCACACCAATCCCAAGAACACTATATATGAGTTTGTCTGGCCTTAGACAAATGAGTTTATTAAATACTCCTCCTCCTTCTAGAAGATCGATTAAAACGTATTTATCTGAAATTGATATGGATGTAATCAGAACTGCGATTAGTCAAGAACTTGATAGAGGTGGTCAAATTTTCTATGTTCTTCCAAGAATATCTGATATTGATCAAGCGGTTAATAAATTAAAAAATATGTTTAAAAATTTAAAGTATATTGTCGCTCATGGACAGATGAATGAAATAGATCTTGAAAATGCAATGATTGCATTTAATAATGGCGAGGTTGATCTAATGATTTGCACTACAATTATTGAAAGCGGATTAGATATACCTAGAGTTAACACAATCGTAATAGAAGATTCACATAAATTTGGTCTTTCACAACTTTATCAATTACGTGGAAGAGTCGGAAGAAGTGGAATACAAGCTCATGCATGGCTATTTTATCCAAATATAAACAAAATTAATGAAGCCTCTAAGCAAAGGCTAAAGGCTATCAAAGATTTCTCTGAACTAGGAAGTGGATATCAACTAGCTATGAAAGATATGGAAATAAGAGGTGTTGGGAGCTTATTGGGCGAAGAGCAAAGTGGAAAAGTTAATGCCATAGGATATGACTTATATATTGAAATGCTTCATGAAGCAATCTCAGAAATAAATGGTCAAGAAATACCTGAAGTAAATGATACCCAAGTTGATTTGCCGGTTAATGCTTTTATACCTGCAACATGGATATTAAACCGAGAAGAGAAACTAGATGCTTATAAATATGCTACCGAATGTACTAACCATAAAGAGCTTACAGAGCTAGCAACTGACTGGTCAAATAGGTATGGAGTTTTACCCAAACCTGTTGAATCCTTAATACTTTTAATGAATTTAAAATTGTTAGCAAAAAAGTGTGGCTTTAATAAAATTAAACTTAAAAAACCAAATGTAATAATAGAAACTAGGCTAAAAAACTCTACATTTAAACTTATTAAAAAAGGTTTGCCATCAAATATTCAATCAAAATTTAATTATGAAGAAGATGATCAGTTCTCAAAAATAATTATTAGAGGATTAGGTGTCACAGATATTCAAAATCAAATTGATCAGCTAATTTATTGGTTAGGACTTTTTGTAAAAGAAATAAATAACTTTGATAAAGAAACTTCCGTTACAAAGATCTAAAATATTAAATAAATATTTAATAACCGCGAATAAGTTAAATTTCGGTTAGCTTAATAAAAAATTTTTTTGTTAAATGGGTGAATACATTGATGTCGGATTACAAACTTCGATTTTGCCTTTCACTTTAATAATTTCATCTTTAGCAGTTGGTATATATGCTTTACTAGGATTTGAAACTGAGAATGATGACGATGATTCAGACTCTGGAAGTGGTGGTTTAATGAATCCTATTTAAGCTTTAATCGGCTAGTTTTTCTTTTTACTACTTTTAATATTCTTGAAATAGATCCTATAAACAAAATTAAAGCAAATATTATTGAAAAAGTAATAAATATAGATAAAGAAATTTCATAAATATATGAGATTGAATCCAAAAAGTTAGCAAACAATTTACTAAAATTATTTAACAAATTTCTAAAAATTGAGATTTTATTTGGGATTAAATAAATTAAGTAAATTATTAAGACACTAAAAAATATCATAATAAAAGATTCATTTATCAATTTACTTTTAGACTTTCTCCTCAAAGATAACTTTTTTTTAAAAAAATATTTATCGGAATTCTTATTCAAATTTGGTATTTTTAAATCAGCCATTTATAAAAAATCAAACTAATAAAATTAAAATAAAACTCTTCAATAAGAATTATTTTTTATAGTAACTTGTCTGAGGATTTAATGCTAATAAGTTTGTTTTTAGTATTAATTAATGAACTATTATCATTTCCATCATAAACATAAATTAAAGCAGTAGAAACGAGAAAAATAGAGCATAATGAAAATAATGGAGGCAATAGAAAATTAAAGATATTTTTTTTATCCAATAAACCTAAATAATTTTTATGTTTAAAGTTTGTAAATTCTTTTTGATAAATATTTTTAACTTTATTTGAAGAACATAATTGGTCAAAACAATTTATAGTATCAGCTAAAACTGAATTTCCAATTCTTATATTTAAAGGCTTAACCTCAGGTTTGGAACTCTTCAAAAGAAGTATATGTGTATAAAAATTCTCAGAGGTAATATCAATTAAATTGGATTCATATCTTGGATTTTCATCATTCAAAAGGGAAAAAGAGTAAGAATAAAAAGCCTTCATAATTGACTTTAAATGTTCTAGATTTCCCTCTATTACAGGCTTATCAATAATCATAAGTTTCCATTGCGAAATAATTGATATATAGTCTTTATTTTCGTTATTCGAATAATCAGGCAATCCAATAATTTCAAGGCTTACTGAAGATTGATTAAATAAAAATTTATTTTGCAACATATCAATAATTAAGTAAATTTGTTCTTAATTTTAGAAAACCATCGTCTGAGACGCACAAGGCTAAAGTAAGAATAATTTTATTAAAAACCTCGTCATTAAAATTAGGATCAAGAAGTCTTTTGACTTTCATACTATTAGTATTAAACCTTTCATTAATTAATTCAATATATCTTTTCTTAAATTCATTCCACGCATTAGGATTTCTAATAAGATCATCTCTGGATTGAAGTATTTGTCTTATGTAAGGATATAAAAATCTTGCCATTTCAGCAGCAAGTTTAATTAGTGCTTCAAATTCCTCTAATTTAATATTGATATTATTAAAAGAATTCCTCATTGGGTTATTATTCCTCAGTTTCCAAATAGTAACTTTATTAGGTAAGACTTCTTTTAAATTAAGTTTGACTGATAAAGAATGTAGAGATTCAGCACCATTTAAATCGATAGTTTCTAGAGCTAATAAAAGTAAATCAAGTCTTTGTATAGATTCTCTAGATATCTGTTTTCCTTTGGATAAGATAGTAATAGTCAACTACGAACGCTATTTAAAAATTATAACAGAATATTTATTATTTACTTTGAAATAAAAATGTATAAAACTCATCCAGTTCTTCAATTGTTAATATTCCATAATTCCAAAGAATAATAGGAAGTGGCGTATTATTTTTAATTGACAACTTTAATCCTAGCTCGATCGAAGACTCGTTTAATCCAATGTCATCCACAAGAAAAAATATTATTTTTCTATTTGAATAATTATCCATAGAAATTATTTAATTGACGAATAGATAAAAGACTTAGTCATATGGTTTAATATGATTCTCCTCATAAAAATAAACTTGTTTAAAAGTAAAAAAGAGAATTTTCTAAAAGGTAATAAGAAAAATTTATTATTTGCAAAAAATTTTATTAAAGAATCTGTAACAACAATAGTTGAAATAATATCTAAAAATCTTATAAAATAATATTTATATTTAAATATGTTTAAAGCTCTATTACTTACAGGAACATTTTTATTAAAAATATCATATATGACATTAACATCTCTCCAACAAGTGTTTAACCCTTGTCCTCCAACAGGATGGAAGGTATGAAATGAATCTCCAACAAATACAACCTTTTTGAAATTAAAAATTGGCAGACGAAAAGATAAAGAAACAGGAAAAATATTAATATCGCTATTTATCTGATCTAACTTGAAATTATCAGGTAGTATTGATGACAAGTTATCTAACAAAAAGCTTTTACTTGAATTTAATCTATCCATTGATTTAGATGAAGTAGCAGTCCAAATTATTTGATATTTATTTTTATCTAATGGTAATAAAGCTAATGGACCTTCCTTCCTAAATATTTCATATGCACGCCTAGGAACATTACCCCTAACTAAAACTTCAAATGTTAAACAAGACTGATTATATGATTTTCTAATATCTATAAAATTTCGATTTTTTTTGTGGTTTGAATTTGCTCCGGTTGATACAAATTCATAATCAAATTTAATATCATCAAAAGAAAGATCTAAAGAAGATTTAAAAAATATATTATCCATAGTATCGACCTCATCAAAAAATACATTCATAAGATCAGAATGTTTAACTACCCAACCAATAGTATCTAAAGAACAAATATCTTTATCTAAGTCCGAAGTGGTTAAAATTGTAAAATCTGAAGTTACACTGTCTGAAATTGAAAGAGAGTCAAATTTATAAAGATAAGATTTTAATTTACTCCAAATATTAAATTTTGAAAGTATCTTTCTTGTTGAATGAGTAATAGCATATGTTTTGTCTTTATTTATGAGTTTCTCTCTTGTTAGTAAATCTGTTGTGTAAATATTGAAATTTAATTTCGCTAAAGATATTGCTAAAAGTAAACCAGAGGGACCAGAACCAACAATTTTAAAATTTAAATAATTATTCATTAATTAAAATATATCTACAATTTACTTCAGATAAATATAGCAAATTTCTTCAAATGCTGGTCGAAGCAAATATGGGTATTCTCCTATCCAAATATTTGAGTCAGGTAACCATGCATCAGTCAAAGAAATCTCTCTTTCAAAGTTTCTATAATCAGATGAAATGATGCATCTAATATTGGAACCAACTCTAATTAGACTATGTTTGTTTTCCATGGGAAAACTTATTTTATCTAAATAACCATCCTCATCCTCCAATTCAATAACTAACCAAGTTCTTTTTTTTTCAATCAGCTCTAAACGACCTTGCCTATTTGATTGCTCACGTGAACTTTCAATTCTTTCAGTTTTATAAATATCAGAAACATAACCATCGAAAAGAGAAAAGAACTTAGATTTTTTATATTTAATATTTTTTCTACTCGATTCAAGAATTGGTCCCCATATTATGTAAAGAAAAAAAATCACACATAATAATAACCAAAGATTTTCAGTCTGAGTTGATGATTGACTAATAAAAAGTAAGAGATTTAAAACTCCTCCAATAGAGGAAATAATAAGTCTCTGCAAAATTTTTCTAGGATCTCCAAGTGTATATTTGAACTGACCACCTGTCCCTACAGAAGGGATAAGTTTAGATATTTGATTTTGTTTTATTGGTATAAGCATCTAAAATATTAATTTTTCAAGTCCATAAATTAACGAATCAAATTTACCTATTTTTCTTATTGCCTGCAAAACGCCAGGCATGTAAGCTTTTCTGTCAATAGTGTCATGTTTAATTGTGTAAGTTTCTCCAGGAGAACCCATAATTACTACTTGATGAGCCAAAAGCCCAGGTAATCTTATTGAATGAATATTTAGGCCTGAATCTCTAACACCTCCTCTTACTCCTTTTAATGATTCAGTTTCCTTAATTAAGTTTTGATTATATTTTTTTGGATATTCTTCAATCATTTCAGCAGTTTTAATACAAGTGCCACTAGGAGAATCTGCTTTTTGATTGTGATGCATTTCTATTAATTCAATATTATCGTAAAACTTTGCTGCTACAGAAGCAGCTTGTTGAAGAAGAACCATTCCTACAGAAAAATTTGGAATTATTGCACAACCTATGTTTGCTTTTTGAGCAAAAATAGCCAAATCATTTATTTGAGAGGGAGTAAGGCCTGTAGTCCCTACAACAGGCGATATCCCATAAGCAATCGCAGATCTAGTATTTTCATAAACAGAATCAGGATGAGTAAAGTCAACTAATACTGGTTTAATTTTCTCATTTCGATAGTCTTGACTAATTGTACATAAAGACCCCTCAAGATCATTTGAGACAATAACTTCACTTTTTTTAAGGTTTAACAATTGTGCAATGTTTTCACCATTATTTGTTTTATTTGTATCAATTGCTGCAACAAGTTCACAATCTGAAGAATTTAGGACGGAACTAACAACCTCACTTCCCATTCTGCCTAATGCACCAGAAACAAGTACAGGTATAGTTTTTTTAGAATTTTTGATCATTTTTAATTAAAAAATTTTTTTAAAGGTTGTTACACGCTATTTATATTGCACACAATAACGGCAATTCACCCGTAGGCTGGTAAAAATACTTAAAGAGAATCAATGTTTACGCAGGTCCGCTCAGCAAATCGCAGAGTTTCTCCTGTTGAGGATAACAAACATAAAGTTGTTATAAAAGCAGTTTATGTTGTCCTTGAGCCACAATATCAAAACTCCTTAACAGAAGCTGCAAAATCAATAAATGAAATAAATGGCCCCATAGGGATAGATCTTAGCGGGTATCTCATAGAAGAACTTAGAAACGATAAGAATTTCGAAGATTTTAAAGTTGATATAGCTAGTGCCGATATTTTTGTTGCCTCCTTAATATTTATTGAAGATCTAGCACAAAAAGTTGTAGATGCAGTTACACCGTTTAAAGAGAATCTTAAAGCCTCTATAATTTTTCCCTCAATGCCTGAGGTGATGAGATTAAACAAATTGGGTTCATTTAGCATGGCTCAACTTGGACAATCTAAAAGTATTATTGGAGATCTTATTAAAAAGAAAAAAGAATCTGATGGTGCTAGTTTCCAAGATTCAATGTTGAAGTTATTAAATACTTTGCCTTCAATACTCAAATATTTACCTGTAGAAAAAGCACAAGATGCAAGAACATTTATATTAAGTTTTCAATATTGGCTTGGCGGCACTACAGAGAATCTGAAGAACTTCTTATTAATGATCTCAGAAAAATATGTAGTGTCTGAAAATATAAAAGATCAGTTAGAAGAATTTAAAATACAAGATCCTCAAACATTCCCAGATTTAGGCATATGGCATCCATTAGCGCCAAATATGTTTGAAAGTTTAAATGAATATCAAGATTGGGAAAATAATAGAAAAGATATAAAACCAAAAGATGATAAAACTCCAACAATTGGATTAGTTCTACAAAGAAGTCATATAGTTACAGGTGACGATGCTCATTATGTAGCCGTAATACAAGAATTAGAATATCGAGGCGCTCGTGTTTTGCCTATTTTCTGTGGTGGATTAGATTTTTCTAAACCAGTAGATGAATTTTATTATGATTCAGTTGATAAGGAAAGAGCAATAGTTGATGGAGTTGTATCTTTAACAGGATTTGCATTGGTAGGTGGTCCTGCAAGACAGGATCATCCAAAAGCTATCGATGCACTCAAAAAACTAAATAGACCATATATGGTTGCACTCCCATTGGTATTTCAAACAACTCAAGAATGGGAGGAAAGTGATTTAGGGTTGCACCCTGTTCAAGTTGCACTCCAAATTGCGATACCAGAATTAGACGGAGCTATTGAACCAATTATTCTTTCAGGTCGTGATGATGCTACTGGTAAAGCTCATACTCTCCAAGATAGAGTAGATGTTATTGCTGAAAGAGCAATAAAGTGGTCCACTCTTAGGGTTAAAAAAAGGGAGGAGAAGAAGTTAGCGATAACTGTATTTAGTTTTCCACCTGACAAAGGAAATGTTGGAACAGCAGCTTATTTAAATGTATTTGGTTCTATTTATAGAGTTCTTTTAGAAATGAAAGCCAAAGGTTATCAAATTGATAATCTCCCTAAAAACTCCAAAGAATTAATGGAGAAAGTCATTAATAATCCTGAGGCTATGGATGGTTCTCCTGAATTAAATATTGCTCATAAGATGACTGTGAAAGAATATGAGGAATTTACACCTTATTCAAAGAGATTAGAAGAAAACTGGGGTAAACCTCCTGGAAACTTGAACAGCGATGGACAAAATTTACTTATTTATGGAAAACATTTTGGAAATGTATTTATAGGAGTACAACCAACTTTTGGATATGAGGGAGATCCAATGAGATTACTTTACTCAAGAAGTGCAAGTCCTCACCACGGATTTGCTGCTTATTACACTTACGTAGAAAAAATATGGGGAGCTGATGCGGTTCTACATTTTGGAACACACGGTTCACTTGAATTTATGCCTGGAAAACAAATGGGCATGAGTGAAACTTGCTACCCAGATTCTTTAATAGGATCTCTGCCGAATTTATATTATTACGCAGCAAATAATCCATCAGAAGCAACAATTGCAAAAAGAAGAGGATACGCATCAACAATAAGTTACCTAACTCCTCCAGCTGAAAATGCCGGTCTTTATAAGGGACTCAAAGAATTGAGCGAGCTAGTAGGTTCTTATCAACAACTCAGAGAAAGTAGTAGAGGTATTCAAATTGTTAATGCAATTGTAGAGACTTCAAAGCAATGTAATCTCGACAAAGATGTAGATCTCCCTATTGGTGAGGTAGATGAACTAACTATTGAAGATAGAGATCTATTCGTAGGGAATATATATAAGCAATTAATGGAGATAGAAAGTAGATTATTACCATGTGGACTCCATACAATTGGAGAGGCTCCTACTGCTGAGGAAGCTGTTGCTACATTAGTAAATATAGCTTCGTTAGAAAGAGAACAAGAAGGTCTTAGATCCTTACCAGGTTTATTAGCAGAATCAATAAATTTAAAAATTGATGAAGTTTACGACGGTAATAATAAGGGAGAGCTTAAGTTTGTTGAACTAAATGAAAAAATCATAAAAACCGCCAGAGAATGCATATTTGCAATGGTTAATAGTCTAAAAATTGTTAACGGAAGGGTCTATTTGGAGAAATCACTATTTTCAAAACTATTAGATTTCTTGAAGATATTTGGTTTAAATTTACCTACCCCTTGGCTAAGAGTATGTAGATTAAATGGATTTAATGAAGTAAATCAAAAAGAATTAAATAAATTATTTGACTATTTATTATTCTGCCTTGAACAGGTATGTGCAGACAAAGAAATGGATAGCCTCATAAAAGCCTTGGATGGAAATTATGTATTACCTGGGCCTGGAGGAGATCCTATTAGGAACCCAAGCGTTTTACCAAGTGGTAAAAATATTCATGCACTTGATCCACAATCAATTCCGACTACTGCAGCAGTAGCTGCAGCTAAATCTGTAGTTGACAAATTAATTGAAAGACAAAAAGAAGAGCAAGGAACTTGGCCTGAAACAATAGCTTGTGTTTTATGGGGTACAGATAATATCAAAACTTATGGTGAATCTCTTGCACAAATTTTATGGTTTGTAGGAGTCAAACCAAAACCTGATTCTGTTGGTCGCATAAATAAATTAGAACTTATCCCGTTAGAGGAACTTGGTAGACCAAGAATTGATGTGGTTGTAAATTGTTCTGGAGTTTTTAGGGATTTATTTATAAACCAAATGGCACTAATTGACCAAGCAGTAAAATTAGCTGCAGAAGCAGAAGAACCATTAGATTTCAACTTTGTAAGAAAACATTCCTTAGAACAAGCCGAAAAAGAGGGAACCTCAATAAGGGAAGCTTCAGCAAGAGTTTTTTCAAATGCTAGTGGAAGCTATAGTTCAAATGTCAATTTAGCTGTTGAAAATTCAACCTGGGAGGAAGAAAATGAATTGCAAGAAATGTACTTATCAAGAAAAACTTATGCTTTTAATGCTGACAATCCAGGAGAAATGAATCAAAAAAGGGATGTATTCGAGTCTGTCATGAAAACGGCTGATGTAACATTCCAAAACCTTGACTCTTCTGAAATCTCACTAACAGATGTAAGCCATTATTTTGATTCTGATCCTACTAAATTAATAAAAACGTTAAGGGATGATGGAAAAGAACCAAGTAGTTACATTGCAGACACAACTACATCTAATGCTCAAGTAAGGACATTAGGTGAAACAATTAGACTAGATTCTAGAACCAAGCTTTTGAATCCAAAATGGTACGAAGGAATGCTTAAGTCAGGATATGAAGGAGTTAGAGAACTATCTAATAGACTTAACTACACACTTGGATGGAGTGCAACAAGTGGCCAAGTAGATAACTTTGTTTATGAAGAAACTAATGAAACATTCATTAATGATGAAGAAATGAGGAAAAGGCTTATGGAATTAAATCCTAATAGTTTCAGAAGAATAGTAGGAACATTGCTTGAAGTAAATGGGAGAGGTTATTGGGAAACATCCGATGAAAATATAGAGCAACTTAAAGAACTTTATCAAGAGGTAGAGGATAAAATTGAGGGAGTTAAATAGTAAAAATAAATTTCTTTATCTAAAAATCTGATCTGCAACTTTTAAAACTTGATGATTTATTTTTACATTATGAACTCTTACTAAGTGAATATTTTGTTGAGAACAAAGACAACTAATAGCAAGTGTTCCTATATCTCTTTCTTTGGGATTAGGTTCATTTAAGATTTCTCCAATAAATCTTTTTCTTGAGGCCCCGATTAAGAGTGGAAAATTAAATTTTTTAAAGAAAGGGATGTTTCTTAGAATTTCTATGTTCTGTTTGGTATCTTTTGAAAATCCAATACCTGGATCCCAAATTATTTTGTCCTTACTGACATTTTTGCTTAGAGCCTTTTTTGTCAAACACTCAAGAGAATGAGTAATATCAACTAAAAAATCATCATATTTTGTCAAATTATTCATATTTTTGCTGTCACCGCGACTATGAGTAATTACGAAAGGACATTTGAATTCTGAGACAACATCTAGAATCTCCTCATCCCTTCTGCCTCCAGTGACATCATTAATCCAATTAGCGCCATTTGAGAGAGCTTCATGAGCAACCTCAGAATTAAAAGTATCTATAGAAATAAGAATATCGGGATATTCACTTCTAATTTTTATTAAATATGGTATCAATCTTTTTGATTCATTTTTCGCTCCAATTTCAATCGCTCCTGGTCTAGTACTTTGAGCACCAAGATCAATTACATTAACCCCATTAGAAACAAAATAATTAACTTGATTTAAAACTTTTTCTATCGAACAAAAATCACCTCCATCACTAAATGAATCAGGAGTTAAATTAATAATCCCCATTATTGAGGTTTTCCTCCCCCAATCATCAGGCCAAGGGTAATTATTATTCGAAATTTGCAATTCTTGAAAAACTTATAGGATCTAAAGAAGAACCTCCTACCAAGACACCATCAATATCACTCATAGACATGATCTCATCAATATTACTAGGTTTAACAGAACCTCCATATTGAATGATTACGTCACTAAAACCAATCAACCTCCTTATCAAAGCACAGATCTTGTTTGCGTCACTTGCTTCACAAGTTTTACCTGTACCAATAGCCCATATAGGTTCATAAGCAACTATAAGATTAGATGGATCAGTATTCTCTAATCCCTGCTCAACTTGTCTGGTAATGACCCTATCGGCTTCACCTCTTTCTCTTTGCTCAAGAGTTTCACCAACACAAACTATTGGAGTTAGTCCACTTGATTGAGCAAAGACAGCTCTTTTATTAATTTGTTCATCACTTTCACTAAAGTATTTCCTAGGTTCACTATGGCCAACAATTGCATATTTGACTTTATGTTCAATAAGCATATTGGGAGAGATTTCTGCAGTAAAAGCACCCTTATCTTCCCAATGGATATTTTGACTTGCAATATTTAAATAATCAAAGTTTGTATAATTAGAAAAAGTAGCAATAGCTGTGAAGGGAGGAGCAATTACTATTTTTCTGTCATTAGGAATTTCTTCAATAAGAGGAAGAAATTCTTCCAAATATTTTTTTGTATCAGCACAAGTCATGTGCATCTTCCAATTACCAGCGATTACAGATTTTCTCAAAATATGTTGTCTAAGAAAAATATACTAATATAGCTTGGGTTTTTAGGCTAATCATTCAAAAATTAATTCACTTTTTAGAAACATAACTTTATCTCCTTTAACTAATTTTCTTCCTCTTTTTTTTTCTATTTCTCCATTAACTTTTATCTGACCAGAATTTATGAGAATTTTTGCCTCACCACCAGAAGAAACAAGGTTATGCCATTTTAAAAATTGATTTAATTTCATTGTTTTATAAATCCACAGCTATTGATAAAGTAAAAGAAGTAATCAAAAATAATATTTTGCAATTAATTCCATCAATCACTCCATATATTAATAGATTTATTAAAGGTTTTATTTGCATGATAATTTATGTAGCATGTTGGCCAATATTAGCTTTTTTAGCTGGAAAATTAATACCTGCTATTGGATCTGGAGAATTAACAACTGTAACTAATATTATAATAAATTCTCTTATTGTATTTTTAATTCAAAAAACTGCTCAATATGGGCAAGATGTTTATATTGCCAAACCTTCATTAGAAATAAGTGAAGTAATGAGACAAAGTTTATTTAGTAAAATTCACAAAATAAAAATGAATTTTATCAACAATATTTCTGCAGGAGATATTACTTATAGGCTTACCGAGGATGCAGACAGAGTCAGCGAGGTAATTTATAAAACATTTCAAGATACATTACCATGCGTGTTGCAATTATTAGCAGTAATTATCTATATGTTTTATTTAGACTGGTCGTTGACGATATCAACATTTATTTTAGCTCCAATAATTGTTTTATCCGTAAATAATTTTGGGAAAAGAGTTCTAATAGCATCTGAAAAAAGTCAAGAATCAACAAGCGATTTAGCCGGTTTAATAGGAGAATCTATAAACGGAATTTCGACAATAAGATCATTTGCAGCAGAAAATTGGATTAAAGGTAGATTTAATACAAAATTGAGAAGTAATAAACAAGCAAAATATAAGACCCTTAAATTACTTGCTATCCAACATCCAATAGTAGGTTTTATTGAAGCTTTTGGAATATTAGCAATATTAGGGTTAGGAGCATTAAGAATTAACCTAGGTCTTTTAAATAGTGAAGAATTTAGCAGTTTTTTTGCAGCAATATTAATGCTTATAGACCCAATTAGTCATATAAGTACAAACTTTAATGAATATAAGCAAGCAGAGGCTTCATTAAAAAGATTAAAAAAAATAAATATGCAACCCATGGAAAAAGATGAGTTGAATTTAGAAAAAATAGCAAAAATGAAAGGGAAGATAGAGTTCAATCATGTTAGTTTTGAGTATAAAAAGGATAATGAAGTTTTAAAAGATATCACTTTAAAAATTTCAAAAGGACAGGTAATTGCATTTGTAGGCTCATCAGGAGCAGGAAAAAGCACAATGATGTCTTTGATATTAAAATTCATAAGCCCCAAAATAGGTGATATATATATTGACGACAAAAACATAAGATCTATAAGCTCAATAGATATAAGATCAAATATTGCTTTAGTTCAACAACAACCTTTTTTATTCTCTGGAAGAATAATTGATGTAATAAAAATGGGAAGAAACTATAGTGAAGAAGATGTAATTAAGTCAGCCAAGATTGCAAATGCTCATGAATTTATTCTTAAACTCCCTAGTAAATACGAAACAAACATAACCGAAAGAGGATCTAACTTTTCAGGAGGTCAGATTCAAAGATTAGCAATAGCTCGCGCGATATTAGGTAACCCATCAATACTTTTATTAGATGAGGCTACTAGTGCATTAGATTCAGATTCAGAAGCAGAAGTTCAAAAAGGCCTAAATCAAGCAATGAATAACAGGACAGTTATAATTGTCGCTCACAGATTATCCACTACCCAAGGAGCAGATAAAATAGTTGTTTTTGATAAAGGTAAAATTGTAGATAGTGGGAAACATATAGATTTGTTCAATAAAAATGGAATTTATAAAGAATTATGTGAAAAACAGTTGATAAAGGTTACTTGATTGTATTTAATTTAATAAAAGATAAAATCATGACTGAAAAAAACATTGAAAATAAAAATCCAGTCCTAACTTTTGAGGGAGGGAAATATAATCTTAATGATTTAACTAGTGAAACAAAAGAATTAATTAAAGGGTTACAAATAGCTGAAACTCAGCTAAAAATTCATGAAGACACATTTAAATTGTTATCCATTGGCAGAAACTCCCTAACAAACCAATTAAGAGAGAATCTTAAAAATTATGAATAGATTCTTTTAGTTATGAATTTCCTGAAGTGATAAAGTATCAATTTTATTTAGCCGTAATGATTTAATTGCCTGCAAAGCTGCTTTTGCTCCAGGAATAGTAGTGAAAGTAGGAATATTATATTCTAAGGATGCTCTTCTGAGATAAGCATCATCATGAAGAGCCTGTGATCCAACTGGAGTATTAATAACTAATTGGATAAGACCAGAACGAATTAAATCTTCAATGTTAGGCCTTCCTTCATGAACTTTTAAAACTTCATCAACTTCAATTCCTAAATTAAATAAATATTTAGCAGTACCCTTGGTCGCAACTAATTTAAAACCTAAAACTATTAGTTCTCTTGCAATGTACTCTAATTTCTCTTTATCTAAATCATTAGTAGATAAAAAAGCAACACCCTCAGAAGGTACGCCATTCCCAGCAGCCAATTCAGATTTTGCATATGCCATTCCAAAATTATCGGCCAATCCCATTACTTCACCTGTAGAACGCATCTCAGGACCAAGTAAAGCATCAGTGCCAGGAAACCTTTTGAAAGGTAAAACAGCTTCCTTAACCGCTTGATATTTAGGTATTAGTTCCTTAGTAAAATTTATATCTTTTAAAGTGGATCCTTGCATTAATTGAGTCGCTAATTTCGCAACAGGTTTACCAATAGCTTTAGAAACAAAAGGTATAGTTCTTGATGCTCGTGGATTAGCCTCTAGAATAAATAATTGATTTTCTTCATTACTATGATTTCTAATTGCAAATTGCAAATTAATTAAGCCAACAACATTTAATCTATTTGCAATTAATTTTGTCCACTTTTTAACAGTATCTATTGTTTGTTGGGATAAAGAAATTGAAGGTAGGCAACAAGCAGAATCACCAGAATGGATGCCAGCAGGTTCTACATGCTCCATTAGACCTGCGATAACAACCGAACCGGTTTTATCACATAATGCATCAACATCAATTTCTATTGCATTACTTAAATATTGATCCAAAAGAATCGGATGATCTGGAGAAACATTAACGGCCTCTTTTATATATTGAGATAAATCATTTTTATCTTTAACTATTTCCATAGCCCTTCCACCTAAGACATAAGAGGGCCTCACGACCAAAGGGAATCCTATATTATTTGCAACTAATATTGCCTCTTTTTCATTACGTGCTATTCCATTGAGCGGTTGTCTTATATTTAATTCTTCTAGTATCTTTGTGAATTCTTCTCTATCTTCAGCTATGTCAATTGAATGGGGAGATGTTCCAAGAATTTTTGACTTACATTTAATACCTTCATTAGACTCCAACCAATTAGATAAAGGCAAAGACAACTTAAGAGGTGTCTGTCCTCCAAATTGAACTATCAATCCATATGGATTTTCAGCTTCAATTATATTGAGAACATCTTCCAAAGTAACAGGCTCAAAATATAAAATATCGCTTGTATCATAATCGGTTGAAACAGTTTCAGGATTACTATTAACCATTATCGTTTGATAGCCATTACTTGAAGCTTGATACGAGGCATGACAGCAACAGTAATCAAATTCAATACCTTGACCAATTCTATTAGGTCCACCTCCCAATATCATAATTTTTTTTAAATACTTATCGTTATCGGCAGAAATTTCATTATCATTAATATTTAAATTATTGCATAAAAAAGCTTCTTCATAGCTTGAATAATGGTAAGGAGTTTCAGATGAAAACTCAGCTGAGCAAGTATCTACAGTTTTGAAAAGTGGTAAAACATTCAATTTTTTTCGATAATTTCTTACTTCAAAAAATTCAGAGTTAGTTAATTTTGCAATCTGTTGATCTGAAAAGCCCAATTGCTTTGCACTTAACATTAAATCTCTATCAATTCGAGTAAGTTCATTCCCTTTTAAAAATTCATTCTGAAAATTAAAAATATTTCGTAACTTCTCAATAAACCACAAATCTATATTCGTTATTTCATTAATATATGAATTACTCTTACCACATTCCATTGCTTTTTTAACTATTAATATCCTTTCAGCGGTTGGGTTTCGTAAATTATTCTTTAAATCATTATCGTTATTAAAATCTTCAATAGAATCACATTCCCAACCGAAAATACCAATTTCTAAAGATCTCAAAGCCTTTTGAAAAGATTCTTCAAAGGATCGGCCAATTGCCATTGATTCTCCAACAGATTTCATTGATGTATTTAAAATGTTTGAAGAACCTTTAAACTTTTCAAAAGCAAATCTTGGTACCTTTGTTACAACGTAATCAATTGAGGGTTCAAAGCATGCAGGCGTTTTTTTAGTTATATCATTAATAATTTCATCAAGTGTGTACCCAACAGATAACAAGGCTGCAATCTTAGCTATAGGGAAGCCTGTAGCTTTACTAGCTAATGCAGAGGATCTACTAACCCTTGGGTTCATCTCGATAACTATTACATCACCATTTTTTGGATTTACCGCAAATTGAATATTACTTCCCCCTGTTTCAACACCTACCTCTCTTATTATTTTTAAAGATAAATCTCTAAGTCTTTGGTATTCTCTGTCAGTTAACGTTTGAGCAGGGGCCACTGTAATTGAGTCCCCAGTGTGAACACCCATAGGGTCTAAATTTTCAATACTGCAGACTATAACGACATTATCAGCTGTATCTCTCATAACTTCTAATTCAAACTCTTTCCAACCTATTAATGATTTTTCAATTAAAATTTGATTACTAGGACTTTCATCTAAACCAGATTTGCAAAGATCATTAAATTCTTCAAGGTTGTAAGCTATTCCCCCTCCAACTCCACCTAAAGTAAAAGCTGGTCTTATGATTAACGGGTACGAATTTATTTGCTTAGATACTTCCATTGCTTCGGATAAATCAGAAGCAATCCCTGAAGGACATACGTTTACATTTATATTTTCCATTGATTCTTTAAATAGTTTTCTATCTTCAGCCTTGTTAATAGCTTTTAAATCAGCTCCTATCAATTCAACATTATTACTTATCAAAAAATCAGATTCAGAAAGTTTTACAGCCAGATTTAAGGCCGTTTGGCCACCCATTGTTGGAAGAATCGCATCAGGTTTTTCCTTTAAAATTATTTGAGAAACTATTTCTGGAGTCAAAGGTTCAATATAGGTTTTATTTGCAATTTCAGGATCAGTCATTATTGAAGCTGGATTAGAATTAATTAAAATAATTTCATATCCAGCATTTCTTAAAACTTTACAAGCTTGAGTACCTGAATAATCAAATTCACATGCTTGACCTATAACAATTGGACCTGAACCAAGAATTAGGATTCTTTTAAGATCACCTCTTTGAGGCATAATTAGAAAAATTCATTTATTTAATGCTACTTACAAATCATCAGTTGTTAATCAAGTTACTTGAAAAGCAACATTTGTTTCTATAGTATTGATAATAAAACATAATTTATGAGCGAACTTCAGCGACTTAAAAGTTTGTTGCCTCCAGAGAATGAAAGTTGGGTTTTTATTGAAGCTGCCGCCGCCATAGATCCTCCATTGATTACATTAGAGGAAATTGGTAGTGACGAAGTTGAAATTCAAATAGATTTAGAAGAATGGGATAATTATGCAATTGATCATAGAAATTTATTGTTTTGGCATGAAGTAGGAAAGATTCAAAATGATGCAATTCCACGGGACGGATGGGAAATGGCAGCTTTAGCAATAGGCCTTGGTGGAGCAATAGGTGAACTATGGGTACAAGATGGATTACTTTTATTACTTGCTCTTGGCTTATCAGGTTTTGCAGGATATAGACTTTACATAAAAAATAATTCTGAGAAAAGATTACAAGATGCTATTTTTGCAGATGAAAGAGCTATAGACCTTGCCTGTAGATTTGGGTATAGTATCCCAAATGCTTATAAAAGCCTTGGCGGGGCTTTAAAAGAGCTAATAGAAAAAACTAGAAAAAAGAAAAAAAGAATAATATTTGAAGATAGATTAGAAGCATTAAGAAAAAGAGCTGAAAAAGCTAGGTCAGAATTATCACAACAAGAGGGTTCAGACAAATCAGTTTCAAGTGAAAACGTTTATGGACAATAAATTTTTAGTCTTAATGGCGGCAAAAGCCTGTGATATAAAAAAGGCTCAAGAGATAAAATTGATTAAAATTGACAAAGTTTCATATATTAGTGAGTGGATACTTATTGCTGAAGGCTTATCAGATGTTCAAGTCAGATCAATTAGTAATTCTGTCGAGGTAGAACTTAGAGAAAAAGCAAAGATTGAACCAATTAGAAAAGAGGGAGTTAGCGAAGCAAAATGGGCACTACTTGATTATGGTGATTTAATAGTAAATATTTTTCAACCCGAAATAAGAAAGTTCTACGACCTTGAATCATTTTGGAGTAATGGAGATGACCTCAATTTTCCATAATAAGTATTGATGAATCAATTTAACTGCCCAGTTCCTAAAGATCAACAGCCTACAAATGAATTTATCGAATTATCAAAATCTAAAATATTTACTTGGCCAAAATCAAAGAAAGCTTTTTCATTTATTTTACTAAAGTTTTGGATCGGAACATTTTTTATATTTGTTGTAATTTCTTCAGGGAGTGTATATTTTGAAACTGCTACATTAAGGTACATTTTATTAAGCTTTTTTAGTAGTTTATCTTTGCCATTCCTTTTCTCTATAAGGTTATATCTGGGTTGGAATCATATATTCAAAAGATTAACTTCTGAAAAAGTGGAATATGAAGAATCAGGATGGTATGACGGCCAAATATGGATCAAACCAATTAAATTAAAGGAAAAAGAATCATTAATAGCATCATTAGAAGTAAAGCCAATTTTAAAAAATTTAATTCAAATTTTATCTATTATTATTATCGTTGCTTTAATTGGAATTTTACTATTCCAAAACAATAATCTCTAAAATGAGTTCTAATTTTAAAAATTTATACACGTCAAATAATCCTCCATTAGAGATGATATTAATGAGAGGTTCAAAACTAGAATCGATTCACAAAGTACATGCCGTAATTAGTGATAAAAAAGGAAGAGTGTTAATGTGTGCTGGTAATCCAGAATATAAAAGCTTCATAAGATCTGCCTTAAAGCCTTTTCAAGCAATTCCATTTGTGAGTAGTGGAGCTTCATCAAAAATCAAGAATTCATCAAAGTCAATTGCCTTATCCTGTGGATCACACAGTGGATCTAAATTACATGCAAGAGAAGCTTTTAAAATTTTGTGGGAATATAATATAGACATACATAATCTCAAATGTCCCTTAAAAAAAACAAGTCCCTTAGAACATAATTGTTCTGGCAAGCATGCAGCATTTCTTGCAACATGTAAAAAATTAAATTGGCCTTTAGAAACTTATTTAAAGGGAGATCACCCTCTGCAAGTAGAAATTTTTAGGATAATATCGGAACTTCTTGAAATCCCATTGGAGCAGATATATGCAGAGAGAGATGACTGTGGAGCTCCAACTCTATATATGAAGATACTCGAAATGGCAAAATTATATTCATTATTAAGTAGTTCAGATAATGCTGAATTAGAGCAAATAAGTAGAGCGATGACAACTAATCCAACAATGATAAGCGACCACAATAGATTTGATACTGAGGTTATTCAAGCATCACATGGGCATGTTATAAGCAAGGGAGGAGCAGAAGGAATACAGTGTTTTTGTAAAGTAAATGAAGGAATGGGTTTAGCTTTAAAAGTTGAAGATGGATCAAAAAGAGCAAAACAATCAGTGGGTCTACATATTTTGAAACAACTAGAATGGATTTCTGAATTAAGAATTCAAGATATAGAGGACAAGATCATAAAATTACCTGAAGGGGTTCAAATTGAAGTAAAAGGTCAATTAAAATTCCAAGAATCCTAATAAAATATAAAAAAGAACCCGTTCAGATGTATGCTATGTATGTATCGCGGGGTAGAGCAGTCTGGTAGCTCGTCGGGCTCATAACCCGAAGGTCGGAAGTTCAAATCTTCTCCCCGCCACCAATGAGAAGCCTGTCTAAGACAGGCTTTTTTATGTCTATAATGGATCTCAAGGATATAACTATGGGTTAATAAGAGTACTGAAGAGACAGGAGAGGTACCCATAACTCTGTAAAAGACGGCAAAATATCAACTTTCTTTTTGGATAAACAAGAAAAGTTTTGGGGTGATGTCTATAAGAATGAAGTTAATATAAATGTACTAAATAACAAATACCAAATTACAGACAGTCAACTTAGAGAGGATCATATAACATCTATAAAAATAAAACTTTAAATGAAAAAAGCTATTTTAATTAGTTTAATTGCTGGCATTACTGGGCTTGCGATCGGTTATAAAGTTCCAAAAGACAAGAACGTAGGTTATGTAATGATTTTTGGCAGGAATACAAACCCACAACAAGCAGGTAAATACTTTGCAAAAATAAATGATATAGTTGTTAAAGGATGCGGAGCGAAAACATTATCAGTTGATTATAAAACAGATGTAAGAGAAGGATATGACGGACCGTTTACTGTGCTCACACAATTCCCAAGCAAAAAGGCAGCACAAGATTGCTATGAAGGTGATTATAAAAATATTATTCCTTTAAGAAAAGGTGCTATTGATATGAACTTTAGGATAGTTCAAAAAAAGATCCAGTTTTCCAACCAATAGATAAAGGATTTCTAATCTTCGTAGACCAGACAACGTGGGTTTGAAGGATTTAATTCACATTCCCTATCCCAGTAATCAGCTAAGTCTGTTGAAACTCCTTGCTCCTTCATTAAATCTTTAAGAGTTAAATATTCTTTTGCAAGATCAAGATCCCTTAATTTCTTATCTTGAATTGCGAATGGTGATGTTTTTAAATTCATTGTTATCTCAAAACTTTTGTTGGATTCTGACTACAGATCTTGGATGATCGTGGACGTAAGAATTAAATTCTCGTGCAAGCATCAGGCAATCGTAAGCATCGCGAGCATAGAAACCTAATTGATGTGTACTGTTTGATGAATCTTTGTAACTTAGTACATATTTTTTACAAGATTTGATTGGTGTTGAAGACATTTGAACTCATGACTGCTACTTCGTTCTAACTAGGCAAACTAATCATCCGACTAATATAAATGTACGGTTTGAGGTACTCTCATATACGGATAGAGGATCAACAAATAAATTTTTAAATGAATAAAATGTTAAACCTGATAGTGAGAAAGCAATATAGAAATATTTTCTAGAGTCTCTTGACTGTCTCAAACTAGACCTGTGTTGCCACTCTAAATTTTTGTGGCTATAAATATAAAGCGGGCTAAAGTCTTTAAAATCCACGAGGATTTAGTCCGCTCCGATAGGGATTTAATCTGTAGACTTTTCAACATGACAATACTACTATGGCTATAAATAAAAGGTATATTAAAGGTTTTAGACAAACTATTCGAGGTCAAGTTGAAATAAAGTAGGCTATTGGACAAAAAATCGACAATAATTAATCTATAAAACAAATTTAAAAATTAAATAGAAGCATAAAACTATTTAACGAATAGATCTTCTCTGCTTAAGTCTATTTGCATATCTTTGGACTGAATATTTTATCTACTTTAAATGCTCATTATTCTTGATAAGTGGTCACAGGGTGATTAATTGTGAAGTATTGGTTTACTCTGAATTTCCAAAAACCCAGAGGAGGTTCATTTTTACTTAGATTTATTATTTTATTAAATTGTTATTGTTTTTCATTTATTAATTTTATGAGTATGAGGAATAATGGTTTGTTTAAGTTATTAAATAGTTGATTTTGATATAAATGTTTTGATTGTTTGATATTGCAGTTTTGTATATTGCTAATACACTTAAAATAAGGTTTCTTAGGTCAGTTACTAAATCCTCGTGGAGAAAGCTTTAGTAAATTTCTTTTACTGGTTGCTGATGAAATCAGCCGAGTCACACTACGGTGAATCTTTGGTTCCACTAAAAGTTCCTTCTAATACGATACGACCTTTTTCTAAATACAAATAGAAAAAGTTTTGGCTAATATAATAAAAATTTTTAATTAGCTGAATCTTAATTAGGTTCAACTAAAAATATTCCAATGTATAAAGTACTTATTAACTTCATTTATTGGTTGTTGATTAAATCAGAGGAATCAGCAAATAGTTCGTCATCATTGGAAGTAGAAGCTGCTTCAAACAAAATTGTTCTATTTAGTTTTCGAGGTTCTTTTAAGTAAATTTTAAAAAAATATAATTTTAACTTCAAAGAAGAAAACTCAAATTTCAACTTCTTTCAAAAGACTTGCTAAGAAATTAAAATTAAAAAAATAAATTAAATTCTCTTGAATAAAGAAGCAAAAAGAAAATTGTTTAAATCGATGACATCAGGACAAAGAAAAGAGTTGATCCTAAAAAAGA
>QCGM01000011.1:0-41268 GCA_003279925.1 Prochlorococcus sp. AG-388-B05 | reverse complement strand
CCATGGAAAATTAAATCGTGGGAGACTAAATTTAAAAATGAAGGGTGGTCAGATAACAAATTACATGCAAGTTGGATTCATTTACATTTACCAAGTTGCCCAGAAGCTGCAAAAAACTTTATAAATGCTACACAAGTTAATTATTCTCAAAATTCTTAATTTATTATCAAATTAATTATGTTTAGAGGTGAACCTATAAAAACTATTCCTGGTAATGTAATTAGTGGTCCTAAAAGACTTCCTACAATAACTTCAAATTTTGTATGACCAAGAGTTTCTTTTAAAGCTAATTGAGACTCAGGATCTAATTTCTTTGCGAGTTTGTTTATTTCTGCAGCCTGAATACCGGCTGATTTTCTAACCCCACTGGCGTCGTACATAACAATTAGTGAAAGTGCAATCGCTAATGCAAATATTGGGTTATCAAAGCCTAATTGAAAACCTATTCCTGAAGTGGTTCCAGTTATTAAAGCAGAATGGCTTGAGGGCATCCCTCCTGTTTCAAACATAATTCCAAATCTAATCTTTCCTGTTGAAAAGAAATTAAATATAATTTTGAAAAATTGAGCTATTAAACAAGATAATAAACTCCAGAAAAGAACTGAATTATCAAAGAAAGCTGAAAATTCTGACATAAGTTAAATACTCTTTACCTATCTCTATTTGTAATGAAATCAGCTAAGGAGATTAAATGTTTTGCATTTAAACCCCAAGGCTCAATTGCTTTCTTAGCTTTGTCCACTAAATCGAAAGCTCTTTTCTTTGATTCCTCCATTCCAAGTAATTTAGGATACGTAGTTTTATCTGCCAAAAGATCTTTACCTGCTGTTTTGCCAAGCTTCTCACTGCTTGAAGTTAAATCAAGGATGTCATCTATTATTTGGAATGCTAAACCTATTCCCTCTGCATATGTAGTTAGGGCCTTTAATAATTCTTCATTAGCTCCGGCAATCATTGCTCCAGTTCTTACGCAAGCTTTTAATAATGCACCGGTCTTATGAAGATGAATGTACTCAAGGGTTTCGAGATCAACCTCTTTTCCTTCACATTCCAAATCAACAACTTGACCTCCAACTAGTCCAGGTGCTCCTGCTACTAGGGAAAGTTCTCCAACTACATTTAATAATCTATTGGGATCAACGCCAGGGCTTCTTAATGAGACCATTTCAAAGGCTCTAGTTAATAATGCATCGCCAGCCAGAATAGCTAATGCATCTCCATAAACTTTATGATTAGTAGGTCTTCCTCTCCTTAAGTCGTCATTGTCCATCGCAGGTAAATCATCATGAATTAAGGACATGGTATGAATCATTTCTATGGCAACCGCTGTAGGAACAGCTAGAGAGGGATCACCTCCTGCTAGAGAACAAGATGCTAGACACAAAATAGGACGTATCCTTTTACCTCCAGCCAGTAGAGAATATCTCATTGATTCCCTAAGTACTTCTGGATTCTCTGGGCCTAATGATAAATTAAGAGCTTCTTCGACGACATTTCTTGTTTCTGTTAGATATTTTTCAAAATCTTGAATATCATCTATAACTTCTGTCATTTTTAAGTTGAGTAATTTTTTTCTGCATCATGGGCTTTATGGCTGCAGGTCATTAAGAATTGATGATAAACCAAATTGTTTTTGCCAGCTGGAAATAGTATTTACTAGTAACATTGTTACTGTCATTGGTCCAACACCACCAGGGACGGGAGTGTATGCAAATACTTTGGGAATGACATCTTCTAATAATACATCTCCACATAATCTGTTTTTGCTTTTGTCGGAACTTTTTAATCGATGAATACCAACATCAATAATTACAGCACCCTCTTTAACAAAACTCGAGTCTATTAGGTTAGGTTTTCCTGCAGCAGCAATTAATATATCCGCTTCCTTGCATATTTTATTTAAATTTATAGTTTTCGAATGAGTCATTGTTACCGTCGCATTAAGATTCAGCAACATAAGGGATAGTGGTTTCCCAACCAACAAACTTCTTCCAATAACAACAATTTTCTTTCCTTCAATTTCAATATTTTGGGATCTTAGTAAATTAATTATCCCAGCTGGTGTGCAGGATCTCATCGCAGGTTCATTTTTTACTAACTTCCCAATATTTTGCTCATTTAATCCATCTACATCTTTTCCTGGATTAATGAAACTTATCAATCTTTGTTCATCAAATTTCTTTGGTATGGGTAGTTGTAATAAAATTCCATCAATATCATTATCAAGGTTTAATTTATTTAATAATTGTTCAACTTCTTTTTGCTCTACTGAATCTTTTAGATGAAAAATATAACTCTTTATTCCTACTCGCGAACAAGCTTTTTCTTTGTTCCCTACATAAACTCCGCTTGCGGGATCTTCGCCAATTCTTATTACAGCCAAACCTGGATTTCTTTTTGCAATTGTTTTATTAATTTGAATATAGCTTTTTAATCTTTCTTCGATTTCTAAAGATAATTTTTTACCATCTAGTTTTAATGACATTTAGAAAAACTTCTCCTTTTTACTTCTAGCATGCCTATAATTTTAGATTAATCAATTATATCTAATTGTATTCTGTGGAAACTACTACAAGAATTATAAAAAAATTAAATAAATTATGGAAAAGAAGTCAATTCCCTGCACAGAATCCTATTCAAATTTCAACAATAGATAAATTAATTATCTTCCTTATATGTATTGTTATCTCCATAATATCTTCCTATAAAATTCTTATTGCTCCAACGTTAGGAGTTTCAGATGTTTTTTCTTGGTGCTTAAATTTTGCTGAAGTCTTATTCACGTGTGGATTTTTAATACTAGTTTCTAGAAAAGAAAATCCAAACATTAATTCAAGACAAATCTTGTTAATTATTTCACTGCTGTTAGTCGTTCAGATGATAAAAAATATATTTGAACCAGGATTTAGTCCTTTATCTATCATCATACCTCCTGCTTTAATTATTTCTCAAGGTATGGGAACTATAACTGCTTTAGCTTGGGTCTCAATAGCAAGTCTAAGTTGGCCAGATTCATTGACAAACATTAATAGTAATCTACTATTCATAACCTTGATTTGCGCATGTGTCGTTTCAGTTCTTGGAGGAAGAATAAGAAGTAGAGCTCAGTTACTTCAACTTTCAATATTTGTTCCCATTGGTGCAATGTTTTCTCAATGGCTACTAATTGGAAATGAGGAATATTCATTATTGGATAACCAAGACTTTTTCACTTCAAATGGCAAAATATTTTCTGATTCTCTGCTTTTAGCAATAATAATGCTCATAACAATATTATTTATTCCCATTTTTGAGTCAATATTTGGATTGTTAACAAAGGCAAGATTATTGGAATTGGCTGATAAAGAAAAACCTCTTATTAGAAGACTCTCTATTGAAGCTCCAGGGACTTTCGAACATACTTTATTGATATGCGGTCTTGCTGAAGAGGCGACAAGAATAATAGGAGGAGATATTGATCTTATTAAAACTGGCTCTTTGTATCATGATGTTGGTAAATTACATGCTCCAAATTGGTTCATTGAGAATCAATTTGGTTCAAAAAATCCACATGATGAAATAGATGATCCTTTAGAAAGCGCGAAAGTTTTACAAGCCCACGTAGACGAAGGCCTGAAATTTGCAAGAAAAAATAGATTACCAAAACCAATAGCTAATTTCATCCCAGAACATCAAGGAACCCTAAAAATGGGATATTTTCTTAATAAAGCTGAAGAGAAAAAATTAAATTTTAATGAGAACGATTTTAGATATAAAGGACCTATCCCTCAATCTAAAGAAACGGCTATCTTGATGCTTGCCGATGGATGTGAAGCTGCATTAAGAGCGATGGATATTAATGCTTCTGATTCTGAAGCACTAGAAACAATATCTAAAATAGTTAATTCAAGGAAAACTGATGGCCAGTTAAATGATAGTAATCTTTCCAAGGGAGAAATTTTTCTAATAAAAAAATCTTTTTTAAATGTTTGGAAAAGAATTAGACATAGACGAATTCAATATCCAACAACAAAAAATAATACTTTTTCTTAATTTTATATTTTTTTATAATCTAATATTTCTTCTATGTCTTGGATTACACCAATATATTAAAGCTAAGGTACTAAATAAAGAGGACAAAAGTGTAATACCTCCAATTCCAAAAAAATCTTTAAGGGCGACTAATCGAAAAATAGAATATGGAGCTGTTCCAGAAATTATCATTGAAAGAGATACTAGAGTTAAGGTAATACCCCATTTCTTCTCCGCTAAAAGAGCAGAAGAAGATACTATTCCAACTATTGCAGCAGGCCAGCCAACAGTTATAGCTAGAGTTATGTTAGCCACTTTTAATGAAGGACCATAACTTACTATTAAAGCGATTATGGGTAAAGCAATGATATTACCTATTAAACCAACCCAAGCAAGAGTCCAATATCCTAATACCCTATCTCTCATTATTTTAGTTGATTAAATTAAAAATTAAAGCTTTAATCTACATTATTAGGCTACTAGTTTTTGCCTAAACTTAATAATCCCAAAACTAAATTATTTTTTAGGATTTGATAATATCTTATTTTTAGGATTTTCTAAAATATCAAATTGGGGGTGAATAGAGTTTTTCTTCTCTGAAAATACAAGCCTGTTCAAAGCATTTACAAAAGCATTCGCAGCAGCAACAACTACGTCTGTATCCGCAGAATGTCCTGAATATATTTTATTCTTGTTCCGAATTCTTATAGTAACTTCCCCTAGTGCATCTATTCCTTCCGTTACAGATTTTACTGAAAACTCTATTAATTCATTGGGAACTTTAGTTAATGCATTTATTGCTTCGCAAACCGCATCTACAGGCCCAGTACCTATTGCGACAGCAGTATCTTCAGTATGATCTTCTGTATTTATAAGTGTTACTGTCGCGGTAGGCTTGGATGTACTGCCGCAACTAACTTGAACATGACTTAGTTGAAATTTAGATTCAGGAAGTTGAACCTGTTCACTAACAATAGCTTCTAAATCTCTATCAGTAATTTCACGTTTCCTATCAGCGAGATCTTTGAAACGAGCAAAAGCATCATTCAAGTCTTCTCTACTTAAATCGTATCCCATTTCTTCCAATCTCGCTCTTACGGCACTTCTTCCGCTAAGTTTCCCTAGTGAAATTTTATTATCATTCAAACCAACAGTTTTTGCATCAATAATTTCATATGTGAGTCTATTTTTTAGTACACCATCCTGATGGATTCCCGATTCATGAGCAAAAGCATTTGCCCCAACAATTGCCTTATTCGGCTGAACATTCATTCCAGTTAAGTTAGATACTAATCTCGAAGTTTTTGTTATTTCTTCTGTTCTTATGGCTGTTAATGGAGTCGGTGAATCTGAACTTCTACCAAAAAAACTATTAAAAAAACTTTTCCTCACGTGTAATGCCATTACTAATTCTTCTAGGGAGGCATTCCCTGCTCTTTCACCTATCCCATTTATTGTGCACTCTAATTGCCTCGCTCCGTTCTTTGCTGCTTCTAAAAAATTAGCAACAGCTAATCCTAAATCATTATGACCATGAACTGAAATAATAGCTTCATCAATATTTGGAACATTTTTATTAATATCAAAAATAAGCTTCCCAAATTCACTTGGAGTTGTGAAACCAACTGTATCTGGAATATTTATTGTTGTAGCTCCAGATGTAATCGCTAGTTGAATTACTTCATAAAGAAATTCAGGATCACTCCTTGAGGCATCTTCACAAGAGAATTCAATATCATCAACTAATGATTTAGCATAACTAACCATTTCAGGAACTATACAAAGAACATCTGATCTTGTTTTTCTAAGTTTATGTTTTAGGTGGATATCACTAGTGGCAATAAATGTATGAATTCTTTTTTTAGGGGCTGGGCTTATAGCTTCGTAACAAGCTTTTATATCATTTGTAGAAGCCCTAGCTAAACCACAAATTATTGGACCATTTTCTCTACCAACTACTTCAGCAATTTTATTTACTGCCTTAAAATCTCCAGGACTAGCAAATGGAAATCCTGCTTCAATAACATCTACTCCTAATCTTGCAAGTTGATGGGCAATTGCAAGCTTTTCCTCAAGATTTAAACTCGCACCAGGAGACTGCTCACCATCTCTCAGTGTTGTATCAAAGATCAATATTCTGCCAGGATCTTTGGACATTAATTTATTATGATTAATTCTATATTAAGCTAATAAAAAAAAAATTACTAGATAACGATAAATAATTCCTGTTTATGTAAATCATAATCTTATTATTTTTAGTTAAAATATTATAAAAAAAAAGTTTTTATATTTGATTAATAAAGTATTATTTTAAAAAATTAAATAATTGAATATTTGACTAAAAGTAAATTTTAAAATTTTATAACGAATTTTAATCATAATCTTTAAAAAACTATGAATGGGCCTCTCCCTAATAAAAATTACTTAGGCAGATTGGCAATAGTTCTACATGCTCATCTTCCATTTGTTAGAAAAAATGAAAAAAATTCCTTAGAAGAAGATTGGTTATTCCAAGCAATACTCGAATGTTATATTCCATTACTTCAAGTAATGGAATCAAGCAAGAAGCAAGATACAAGTAATACAAAATTAACCCTCAGTTTATCTCCAACCTTATTGTCACTTCTTCAAAATAAACAAATTCAAAAGAAATACTCATCTTGGATAAAAACAAGAATAGAATTTTTGAATGATTTACCTATAAAAGAACAAGCTGCATCTGAATTTCTTCTGAGAAATATTAAAAATAATTATTTATATTGGGAAAAATGTTCTGGAGACTTGATTGAAAGATTTAAAAATTTAAATTTGACTGGAAATTTAGATATTCTTACTTGTGCGGCAACACATGGATATTTACCAATCCTTAGAGAAAACCCTGAAACAGTGTTAGGTCAAATAAATACTGCAATAAGAAGTCATGAAGTTATTTTTGGAACAAGACCATTAGGGATTTGGTTGCCTGAGTGTGCTTATTATGAAAATCTTGATGAAATATTAATTAATTGCGGCATTAGATATGCAGTTTTAGATGGCCATGGGATTTTAAATGGATCACCAAGGCCAAGGTATGGAGTATATGCACCTATTTGTTCAAAAAAAGGGGTAGCATTTTTTGGGAGAGATAGTGAATCAACATTGCCAGTTTGGTCCTCAAGAGAAGGATACCCAGGGGATCCAGTTTATAGAGAATTTCATAAAGACTTAGGGTGGGAATTGTCTTCCAACGAACTACAAAAAAAAGGAATACCAACAAGCAGGCCTTTAGGATTGAAATTTCATAGAATTACAAACAATAATTGTTCATTAGGCAAAAAAGAATTTTATGTAGAAGATGAAGCTATAAAAAAAGTTGAAGAACATGCTGACAATTATCTTTTGTCAAGATCCAAACAACTAAAGAAACTTTCTTTATCCGCATCATTCGAACCTTTGTTAATTGCTCCATTTGATGCTGAACTATTTGGACATTGGTGGTATGAAGGACCAAGATTTATTGAAAATATACTTAAAAAATCTACAAAATATTTCATTAAACTTACAAATCTAAGGGAAATTCTTCTTCAAAATCCTAACCTTCAAATTTGTGATCCATCTCCTTCAAGCTGGGGTCAGGGCGGATTTCATAATTACTGGCTTAATGATAAAAACGCATGGATAGTTCCAGAAATCACAAAAGCGGGTGCTGTTTTTGTTGAATTATCCAGTAAGAACTTTAATGATGATTTCTCTATAAGATTATTAAAGCAAGCAGCAAGAGAGTTACTTCTTTCTGAATCCTCTGATTGGAGTTTCATTTTAAAGGCGGGAACTACAACTGAACTCGCTAAAGAAAGGATTGATAGACATCTTTTTAGATTCTGGAAATTAATTGAGATGTTAGAAAATAAATCTTTTATTGATTATAAATTTCTCAAAAATATTGAAGAAGAAGATAAAATATTCCCTAATATAAGAATTCAAGATTGGCAATTATAAAAATCTCATTTTATCTTTAACATCCCAAGCTTAACTTTTAAAGGTGAATTTATAAACATTTTACTCATTACATAAATCAATTTAGGTAATGGAAGAGTATTGGTTAGAAAACCTACCCATTCTTCCGTTGACAATTTGAAAAAATTAGAAAAGAAACATCTTAATCTACTTTCATCAAAGCTCATTAATCTCCTTAGCCCGTATTGATAGAGCCTATGTCTTTGAATTAATTCATATGGCCATAAGACTGACCATCCTTTAGTGGCTAATTCTAGTGAACTAAAGTTTGGTTCTTTCAAAAAGATTGCTAATTTTTCAGCCAGAAGTGGAGCTCTTCTTAATAGAGATCCAATCATATATCCAGATGCTGGATGAACCATACTTGCTGCCCCTCCAAAACCAAGAACCGATTGGTTCTTATATGGTAGTGGTAAATTCATAGGGAATAAACAATTCTCCTCATGAAAAATTTCAACTACTTTTATACCTTTGTTATTTAATCTACTTAAAAGTCTTTTTTTAAGATGTTCTTGTGAAAAAGAAGGATAACTAGCTAGTGATGTCTCTTCAACAAAATAAGTTCCACTCCCTAAATCCATTGCGTAAAGAAAAGAGGGTAATTTTAACAACTCTTCATCCTCTAAATGGTCCGAACGAAAATCCATTAAAACAAATTGATCTTTTTTTACAGGAGGAGTAGAAAATTTTCCGACGATTCCATAAGCAGCTTGCTGTGCGACTTCTTTTAAAAATGGTCTTTTTATAAATTTACTCTTATGTCCGCTTGCATCAATTACTAATCTTGCCTTTAGCTTTAACCCTGATGAACAAATCACTTCAGAAATCTTGTTTTCTGATTTAATTAATTTTGCAGTTTCATTTAACCACTGAATACCTTTACAGGTCTTTAAAAGTTCATTTTGAAAAGCTTCCTGATTAATTAAACCATAATCATAATAATGTTTTGTGGGACTATTACCTTTGACCTTTATTCCATCTCCAAAATAGCTTACAGTTTTTGACCATCTATGAGATAACAAAGACGCTAAACCAAATTCTTCTAACTCAGAAGCCCAAATCCCATATGTGTTTTCCCATTTTTCATAAGGAGATTTTGTTGATATCCCTTTGATATTAAGATTTTGTTTGGCTAATTCTGAAGCTAAACATAATGCTGCAGGCCCAGAACCTAATATCAAAATATCAAGAATTTCCATAAGAACTTTCTAATCTAAAGGTTGTTAAGTTTCTTCTTCATTCGAAATTAATTGATCTTCTTCTTCAATTTGTTCATGAGGAACCAACACAACCTCGGATAAATGATCTCCATCATCTAGTCGTTGTAACTTTACACCTGTAGCAGCTCTTGATTGTTGAGAGATTTTATCGGCATTAGTTCTTACAATTACGCCTCTTTCTGTAACCAAAAGTAATTCTTCACCTTCTCCAAGAACCTTAAGTCCGACAAGTGAATCATCTTTAATTCTGAATTTAATTGCTCTTAGTCCCATACCCGCACGTTTTTGTAATCTAAATTTTGTAACTGGAACTCTTTTTCCAAGACCAAAAGCACTGGCTACTAGAACCCAAGGTCCTTTTAAAGGCTTACTTTCAAGATCTTCCTCACTCTCATTTTCAATATCTTCCTCTTCAAGATTTGCTAATTGATCAACCATGATACAACTTAAAACATCCATTGATACAAGTTTATCTCCTTCTTTTAAGTTCATTGATTTAACACCTCTAGCAGTTCTTCCAAGAGGTCTTAATTCATGAATATCTAACCTAAAATGAATAGTCATTCCTCTGCTCGACCCAATTAAGACACTATCTCCTTCTGTTGATAATCTAACCCAGGTTAAAGCATCTCCTTCCTCTAGGTTAATAGCTATTAGACCATTTGATCTTACTTTTGAAAAAGCGGATAATGGAGTCCTTTTTATAAATCCAGCTTTGGTGAGCATTAATAAATAACACTCATTATCGAAGGAATCTACTGAAACAAGAGAAGTAATTTGTTCTTCTCTTGGTATTGGTAGTAGTTGAACAGAGGGAGTCCCTTTAGCTGTTCTACTACTCATAGGTACTCGATAAGCTGGGAGTGCATAAGCTACCCCTCTATCACTGAAAAGTAAAAGAGTATCATGATCATTGCAGCTAATGAATAATTTGACTTCATCATCTTCTTGATTCTTTGTTCCAGCTTTACCTCTAGACCCCCTGCTTGTAGATTCGAATTCACTTACAGGCATTCTTTTTAAGTAACCTGCTGTCGTTAATAAAACAACGGATCTCTCGTTCGCTATTAAGTCAATATCATCAAGTCCCCCGCCTAAATTGAGAATCTCTGTTTTTCTCGGAGATGAAAATCTTTCATCTATTTTTCTAAGCTCTTCAAGAATAATTTCATTTATTCTCTCCTTATCATTCAATATATTTTTGTAATCTGTAATTTTTCTTGTAAGCTCATCATGCTCTGCTTTAATTTTATCGGCCTCTAAAGCTGTTAACCTCCTTAATTGCATTTGTAAAATTGCATCTGCTTGAATTACAGATAATTCATGATCATTTTGCAGTTGTTCTCTCGCTGAATTCGTATCTTTTGCAGATCTTATTAAATTTATAATATTATCCATAGCGTCAAGTGCTAAAAGAAGACCCTTGATAATGTGATCTCTCTCCTCTGCTTTTTTCAATAAGAAACTTGTTCTTCTTTTTATTGTTTCAATTCTAAATTCTAAAAATACATCTAGCATTTTTCTGAGAGAAAGGGTTGTAGGTTCTCCGTTGACAAGAGCTAAAATATTTGCACTAAAGTTATTTTGTAGAGGTGTTATTTTAAATAAATTATTTAGAACAACTTGAGGATAGGCATCTCTTTTAAGCTCAATTACAATTCTCATACCATCTCTATCACTTTCATCTCTAATATCTGATATCCCATCTAATCTTTTCTCATTTACTAGATCTGCGATTCTTTCTATAAGAGCTGCTTTATTAGTTTGAAATGGAAGCTCAGTAATTATTACGGCATCTTTTTCTGCTCTCCCAGGAGATTTGATTTGTTCAATATCTGCAACACCTCTCATCGTTATTGACCCTTTCCCAGATTTGAAGGTCTCTCTTATACCATCTCTTCCTAATATCTGGCCTCCAGTTGGAAAATCTGGTCCTTTAATTAATTCAAAAAGTTCTTTATCTTCTGTTGAGGGATTTTTGATTATAGCTTTAAGACCATCGATTAATTCTCCTAAATTATGCGGAGGTATATTAGTTGCCATTCCAACAGCAATACCTGATGATCCATTTAATAAGAGTTGGGGGATCCTAGCTGGTAATACATTTGGTTCTTGTTGTGAGCCATCAAAATTATCGGAAAAATCCACAGTCTCAGATTCAATATCCTCGAGCAAACTTTCATCTGTTAGGGATTGAAGACGTGATTCTGTATATCTCATCGCGGCAGGGGGATCATTATCTACGGATCCGAAGTTCCCATGTCCATCAATTAATGGCATTCTCATAGAAAAATCCTGTGCCATACGTACTAATGCATCGTAAACAGCAGTATCTCCATGAGGATGGTACTTTCCTAAAACCTCTCCAACTACCCTCGCGCATTTTCTATATGGTCTACCGCTTGTTAAACCAAGCTCATACATCGCATATAAGATCCTTCTATGAACTGGCTTTAATCCATCTCTTGCATCAGGGAGAGCACGTCCGACGATAACACTCATCGCATACTCTAGATAAGAGCGTGACATCTCATTTCTTAAATCAGTCTGAATGATTCGATCGTTATTTTCACTCAGACCAGAATTCTCAGAATCAACAATATCAGACATATAAAAGACCTTTATTTAATAATAATCCCTGATTGTCAGAATGAATAAAAAAAAGCTAATAATTAATTTTCAAATACTCACATTTATACACAAATAATAAAAAAACTCTTTTGTTTTTCAATAATTATTGGCTTATTACACCTTTAGTTGTTAATTTAATCAGAATAAATAAAAAAACCGTGAATATTGAAATTGGTTTAAACAAAAAAGTTAGAAGAGCTTATGGTATTGATGAAATAGCGTTAGTTCCTGGTACTAGAACTCTAGATTATGATTTAACTAATCCCTCTTGGTCAATTGGAAATGTTAAAAGAGAAATTCCAATTATTGCGAGTGCAATGGATAGTGTGGTTGATGTAGATACAGCTGTAGAGCTTTCAGAGTTAGGAGCTCTTGGTGTTCTTAATATGGAGGGTATTCAAACTAGATATGAAAATCCAAAAGAAATATTGAGTCAAATCTCATCTGTTGGGAAAAGTGAATTCGTTCCTCTAATGCAAAAAATATATAGTGAACCTATAAAAGAAGACCTAATAATTCAAAGAATTAATGAAATTAAAGAAAAAGGAGGGATAGCCGCTTTAAGTGGAACTCCTCAAGCTGCTATAAAATTTAAAGAAACACTTATCAAATCAAAGATAGATTTATTTTTTCTACAGGGAACAGTAGTTTCAACCGAGCATTTAGGTATGGAAGGAAAAGAGACGTTAAATATTAAAAGTCTCTGTAAATCTCTAAAAATTCCCGTTATTGCTGGAAACTGTGTAACTTATGAAGTTGCAGATCTACTTATGAAAGCTGGCGTAGCAGGCCTTATGGTGGGAATCGGCCCGGGAGCTGCATGTACTTCCAGAGGGGTTTTAGGCATCGGAATTCCTCAGGCAACAGCAATATCTGACTGCAGTTCAGCAAGAGATGATTATTTTGAAGAAACTGGACGTTATGTCCCAATAATTGCTGATGGAGGCATTATTACTGGTGGAGATATTTGTAAATGTCTTGCTTGTGGTGCTGATGCTGTAATGATTGGTTCCCCCATAGCCAAATCATCAAGTGCCCCAGGTAATGGATTTCATTGGGGAATGGCTACTCCCAGTCCAATTTTACCAAGAGGTACAAGAATTGAGGTAGGCTCTACAGGTTCTTTAGAAAGAATCATAAAAGGACCGGCATTACTTGATGACGGGACACATAATTTAATTGGAGCTATACGGACATCCATGAGTACTCTTGGAGCTAAAAATATTAAAGAAATGCAAAAAGTTGAAATTGTTATTGCACCATCTCTCTTGACAGAGGGTAAGGTTTATCAAAAAGCTCAACGACTTGGAATGGGTAAATAACATAAAATCTAATCTCCTTATATGGAAAAAATTTCTCTTTAGGAGTTATCATTAAAGCATGGGGGAAACCCCATACTCCTCACACACTAAATCGCCCGATTTATCGGGCTTTTTTAAGTCTGTTTTGTTACTTATATATTTTTTTCTGTAATGAAATCATCACTTAAAAGAATAGCTTGCTAAATTTTTTAAAGGAATATTTAAATTATGTCATCAGCCGCAGCCGTAACGGATTCTTCATTCGACAAAGAAGTTTTGCAAAGTGATCTGCCAGTTTTAGTTGATTTTTGGGCTCCATGGTGCGGACCTTGCAGGATGGTCGCACCAGTTGTAGAGGAGATTTCGAAAGACTTTGAAGGCAAAATTAAAGTATTTAAACTAAATACAGATGAGAATCCAAATGTTGCAAGTCAATATGGAATCAGAAGTATCCCTACCTTAATGATTTTTAAAGGGGGTCAAAAAGTTGACACTGTTGTTGGAGCAGTGCCAAAAGCGACTCTTTCAAGTACCTTATCTAAACACTTATAAAATAAGGTATTGTCTAAAATAGGACTCATAGATTATGGGATGGGTAATATTCATTCTGTAACAAAAGCCTTAGAAAGTCTTGATCAAGAGATAATTTTAATTAAAAATAAAGATCAAACAAAAGACTGTAAAGCTGTAATACTTCCTGGAGTTGGTGCGTTTGACCCTGCAATTAACAATCTCATAAATACAGATTTAATAAGTGATATTAAAATATGGATTAAAAGTGGGAAATCATTTTTAGGAATTTGTCTTGGATTGCAACTACTTTTTGAATCAAGTGATGAAGGCTCAACTAATGGACTTGGAATAGTAAAAGGCCATATAAAAAAAATCCCTGAATTATCCGATCAAAGAACTCCTCATGTTGGATGGTGCGAACTTATACCAACAAGTACTAATAGCTTATTAAAAGAGGATGAATTAAATCATTGGGTATATTTTGTTCATTCTTATCATGCAGTGCCCTCAAATACTAATTTAGTAACGGCAAATGTTAGTTATGGTTCTGAAAAATTAACAGCAATGATAGAACGAGATAATTTACTGGCTTGTCAGTTTCATCCTGAAAAATCAGGGAAAACCGGTGAAAAACTTTTACGTCGATGGGTTAAAAATATTCAATAATTTGATTTGTGTTAAATGAAAACAAATTTGAGGTTAATTGGAGGACGAAAGCTTGAAAGCCCGAGTAATACTTATACTAGGCCAACAACCTTAATGGTTAGAGAAGCAATTTTTAATATTTTGAAAAATACTGTTGAAAATTCTAATTGGTTAGATTTATTTAGTGGAACAGGTGCGGTGTCCTGTGAAGCCTATAATCATGGGGCAAAAAAAATAGTTGCAATTGAAAAAAATAAAAATAATTCAAAAATATGTTTAAAAAATCTTTACTCATTGCAAAATATAGATAATCGAAAAAATGATATTGAAGTTATTTGCAAAGATGTATTAATTTGGACTAAGCCAAATACTGAGAGGAATATCTCTTCTTCAAATGATTTTAATAAAATAAAATTTGACTTTATCTATTTAGATCCCCCATATAGATTTGGTTACCATGAATTAGTTTTAAATCAAATATTTAATTGTAATTTTATAAAGAAAGGTACTATTGTTATTTGCGAACATTCATTAGATATGGATATTAAGACGAATATTCTCTGGAATATTTATGATGTTAGGACTTATGGTCAATCAAAATTGACTTTTTTAATCCATATCTAACATCCCTGATCCTCTCCTATATTGATTCCACGCGCTAACAAATAATCCTAGAAGGGTTATTGGAACTAATCCTAAAACTATTCCACATAAAAGAGGTTCAATCATTTGCTGGCATTTTTTTCATTTCTCATTCACAATTGTGACACAGAGACATTTTTTTGTGACAACATCTTCATCATCTGCAGCAGAAAATACTTTGAAAACAAAAATCTGGAAACGGGTTTTTATTGTTTGTATGATTTTATTAATTAGTGGCTCTTTCTTTTATTTTAATCATGAAGAAAATAATACATATATTCTTAAAACTCTTGAACTCAAAGGTTCTGTTAAAGAAGGAGATACTCTCTTTAAAATGAATTGTGTTGGATGCCATGGTATTACTGCTAGAGGATTAGTTGGACCAGATTTACATTCAATAACAATGCGTTTAAATGATGCAGAAATCATAAAACAAGTTATTGAGGGAGTTACCCCTCCTATGCCAAGTTTTGAAATTGATCCTCAAAACATGTCTAATTTATTAACGTATTTACATAGCTTGTAATAAATTTGAAGAAAAAAAGACTTAGCTTGAACGTTGTATTGGTCGAACCAAATGGTCCTTTAAATGTTGGAAGTATCGCAAGATTATGTTCTAATTTTGATGTTAATGAATTAAGGATTGTTTCTCCAAAATGTGATATTTTTTCCTTAGAAGCAAAAAAAATGGCTCTTAAAGGACATAAATATATTATTAATTGTAAAATTTTTAATAGTATTGAGCAAGCAATTTTTGATTGTGATTTGGTTATTGCCACCTGTGGAAGGGTTGATTTAAGTAATGATATTGAATGTGAATCTCCTGAGGACATATCTAAATGGATTTCATCTTTTGTTGAGATTAATAATTTAGGTATTTTATTTGGAAGAGAGGATAGAGGATTAAGTAATAATGAATTACTTTTTGCACATAAGATTCTTAATATTAAAACTTCTCAAAACTATCCTTCTTTAAACCTCTCTCATGCAGTTTCAATAATCTTGTATGAATTAAATAAATCTTCAACAAATTTTGTAGAGAAAGATTTACAAGTTTTTGACCTTGCCTCATCAAAACAAATTTATGAATCTTTTAAAGAAATAGAAGAAATGCTTATTAAAATTGGATATCTTTTGGAACATACAGCTAATTCAAAAATCAGTAAATTTAAAAAATTTTTATTAAAAGCGAAGACATCAAGTCATGATATTAATGTCTTGAGAGGAATAGTTCACCAAATTAACTGGTTTTTAAATAATTCAAAAGGCAAGTAACTTTATAATGTTTAGTAAAAATCGATGAAAAGTTGATATTTTTTGTTAAATCTTTTTCAAATATTGTAGTCTTATAATGTAATTTAAACGTCAGACTTTAGGGTAAAAAATAGACTCTAAAAAATTAAATTAGATTAAGAAATAAATTTTTATATAAAAAAGATCAAATATAGTCAAAACTTTCAATTTAATTTGGACATTTACTAAAAACATTTTCTGAAGTATCATCTATTGATCATTCGAAAATAAAGTAAAACTAAAGCTGTGAATACAACAAAGAAAAGAAGAGTTTTTCCTTTTACTGCTGTAATTGGTCAAGAAGAAATGAAATTAGCTCTTTTGTTAAATGTTATAGATCCAAGAATTGGAGGAGTAATGATTATGGGTGACAGAGGAACTGGTAAATCTACAACTATAAGAGCCCTAGCAGACTTGTTACCAGCTATAGATGTTGTTAAAGATGATCCATATAATAGTTCACTTATAGATCCTGATTTACAGAGTAAAGAAGTTTTAGAGAAAATAGTACAGGGAGAAAATTTGGAGAAAGATAAAAAACAAGTCCCAATGGTTGATTTGCCATTGGGGGCAACAGAAGACAGACTGTGCGGAACTATTGATATAGAAAAGGCTTTAAGCGAAGGAATTAAGGCCTTTGAACCAGGCTTATTAGCAAAAGCTAATAGAGGCTTGTTATACGTAGACGAAGTTAATCTACTCGACGATCATTTAGTTGATGTTCTTTTAGATTCCGCCGCATCTGGATGGAATACAGTTGAGAGAGAGGGGGTTTCAGTTAGACATCCTGCAAGATTTGTTTTAATTGGCTCTGGCAATCCAGAAGAAGGAGAACTTAGGCCTCAGTTATTAGATAGGTTTGGTATGAGCGTTGAGGTTAAGACAGTAAGAGATGCAGAATTAAGGGTCAAAGTTGTTGATCAGCGAACTTCATTTGATGATAATCCCGATGAATTCTCAATAAGTGTTGAGAAACAGCAAGATGAACTTCAGCAAAAAGTTATTAAAGCGCAAGAGATATTAAATTCAGTTCAATTGGATGATGATCTTAGATTAAATATATCTGCTATATGTGGCGAACTTGATGTTGATGGACTAAGGGGGGATATTGTAACTAATCGATCTGCAAGGGCAATTGCTGCATTTGAGGGAAGAACTGAAGTTCAAGAAGAAGATATCGCTAGAGTAATTACATGTTCTTTAAGGCATCGATTAAGAAAAGATCCCTTAGAGCAAGTTGATTCAGGAGAAAGAGTCATTCAAGCATTCTGTAAAGTCTTCGATTTGAATGAAAAAGAAGACCTTTCCAAATTTCAATTATCATCACAAGAATAATAAAGTGAGGATTATTGGAATTGATCCTGGATTAGGTAGAGTTGGATATGGCATTATTGAGATTCAAAATGAAAAGAAGATATTTCTTGATTGTGGGGTAATTGAAACTAATAAAAATAAAGGGGAAGGAGATAGACTTTATGAAATTTTTAATGATCTCAATACGTTGATTGATCAGTGGAAACCTGATATTGCTGCCGTAGAGAAATTTTTCTTTTATAGATCTAGCACTACCATTAGCGTTGTTCAGGCTCGGGGAGTTATTATGATGGTATTTGCTTCCAAAAGCATTAAAGTTAGTGAGTATGCCCCTTCTCAAGTCAAGCTTACTATCGCAGGCTCTGGCAAAGCATCAAAGAAGGAAATTATTGAAGCGGTAATGTACAACCTAAATTTATCCCGTGCACCAAAACCTGATGACTCGGCAGACGCACTAGCCATAGCCCTTACAAAATTAAATGAAGAAGGATTTAATTAAATATAAATTATGATTATCTCAGAAAAAAAGAATTTTGAAAGGCAATTTTTTAGAAATTTGAGAAATAAAAGTTCAGCTATTGATATGAGAAAAGTTGAAATCAATGTAAAAAAATATGTTGATTCAATTTTTAGAAAAGATTTAAAAAAAAAGTATATAGGAATTTATTGGCCTCTTGAAAATGAAGTTGATTTAAGAAGTCTTGGTCATGAATATTTATTAGCTTTGCCGAGATGTGAAGAAAACAAAAATCTCTTATTTTGTGCCTGGGATAAGAAACAATTATCTAAAGATTTACATGGGATATTAGCTCCTTATTCTTCAAATAAATTAAGTTATGAAAAAATTAGTATGATGTTTATTCCTTGTCTTTCGGTTGATAGAAACTTTATAAGATTAGGATACGGTGGAGGATATTTTGATAAATTAAGGGAAGATAAAAATTGGAGATCTATTCCATGTATTGGTATTTTAACCTCTAATTGTGTAAGCGATAAATTTCTTACTAGAGCTGATTGGGATATCCCTCTATCAGGTTTTATTACGGAAAAAGAAATATTAGTATAGTGTAAATCTAATTTAGTTATTTAATAGTTTTATAACAATGGAAAACAAAGAAACTTATACAGAATTAAATAAATTAGTAGAGAAACTGAAAAACGCAGAAGATCCCAAAAGAAAATATGAGTTTATTTTATGGTTAGGTAAAAAATTGAAAGTTCCAGATAGTAGCATCTTAATTCCCGAAAATAAAGTTCAAGGATGTGTTTCTGAAGTCTTTGTTAAAGCGAGTTTTCAAGAAGGTAAACTTAATTGGGAAGGTTATTCTGATGCTTTGATAACAAAGGGGTTACTTGCATTCCTTATCAATGGAATGAATGAATTAACGCCAAAACAAGTCGTTAATATAAACAATAAATTTATAGAAGATACTGGTCTAAAGGCAAGTTTAACCCCATCAAGATCAAATGGTTTTTTAAATATTCTCTTAAAAATGCAGTCTCAGGCAAATGATTTTTTGTCGAAATAATATTATAAAATTGAAATTACAAATAAAGATAACTAATGCAAAAATGTAAAATTGGAATTATTGGTTTTGGAACTGTAGGAAAAGGTATTTATAAAATCCTAAAATCGACAAATGACCTGCATCCAATTTTAAAAGATATAGAAATCGTGGGAATAGCTGTTAAAAATATCAACAAAAAAAGGGACATTGAATTAGAAAATAATCTATTAATAAATGATCCTTATGAATTAATTAATGATCCAAATGTTGACGTGATTGTAGAAGTAATGGGAGGGATAGATATAGCCAGAGATATTATTCTGAAATCTTTAAAGGCTCGAAAATCAGTAGTTACAGCTAATAAAGCGGTAATTGCAAGATATGGGAGTGAAATATATTCTACAGCTTCTAAGAATGGAGTCTATGTTTTAACAGAAGCAGCAGTATGTGGAGGGATTCCAATAATTGAACCTTTAAAAAGATCTCTTAAAAGTAATCAAATAAATAAAATGGTTGGAATAATAAACGGTACCACAAATTTTATCCTTACAAAAATGTCAAATGAAAAAGCTGATTATAAGGCAACATTAGAATTGGCTCAGAAACTTGGTTTCGCAGAATTTGATCCAACTGCGGATGTTGGAGGACACGATGCGGCTGATAAGATTTCAATTCTTTCTGAACTCGCATTTGGAGGTAAAATTAATAGAGATTCAATTAGTACAGAGGGTATAAATCAAATAGATATTAAAGATATTGAATATGCAAATAAACTAGGTTTTGAAATAAAACTTTTAGCCTTTTCTGAAAGAAATGCTATCAACATTAATGATTCTCTTTCCCTAAATATTTGGGTAGGTCCTTCTTTAATCCCAAAATCTCATCCTTTGGCAACGGTTGATGGTGTGAATAATGCCATCCTTATAGATGCTAATCCTTTAGGGGAAATAATGTTGTACGGACCAGGTGCGGGAAGTGGACCAACCGCTGCTTCTGTTGTTTCTGATATTTTAAATCTTCAGTCTTCATTAACAAAGGATACGATATCCATTGATCCATTATTATCTTTTAATTTTTGGAGAGACTGCCATATCATTGATTTTAATCAAATATCAAAAAAGAATTATCTCAGAATTATTTGTTTAGATAGTCCAGGAGTGATTGGTAAGATTGGAGATCTCTTTGGTAAGAATGATGTATCAATAGAATCAATTGTCCAATTAGATGCAAGTGAAAATAAAGCAGAAATAGTAGTTATCACACACGAAGTTTCAAATGGTAAATTTGAAAAATCAAAGAAGGAAATAAATGCTCTTTCTGAAGTTGAATTAATTGCTAGCCAATTAAGTTGTATTTGAAAAAAAAATTTGCATATCTCTCTTTAGCTTGTTAAACCAAAGAGAGGAAATGTATTTATGTAATGAGTTTTTCAAAATTAGTAGAAGCTAAAAATAATTTTAAATTAAGTCCTAATAACAGTTGTAAAAACCTCTACAAAGGAGCGTGTGTGAAAATTAAAAATAGTCAAAAGACATTTCAGGTTGTAGGAATTAATCCAGAGAGTAAAGTTTGTTGGATAAGAGAGTGGCCCTTCTCTTTGGAAGTTAATAAGACATTCCCCTTGGAAATTAATCAAATTACACTACAAACCTATTGCTCTAATACTTTTATTGAAAAGTAAATTTCTTAAAAATCAAATGTTATGCACAATAATTTTTTAATAGCTCTATTCGTTTTTTTAATTTCTTTATCACAATATTCTTGCGTTTCTAATAATAAATCCAAAAGAATTATAGTTGCAAGTTCAGGTAAAATTGAATCCTTAGATCCTGCTAGGGCAAGTACTCTTAAATCACTACAATTATTAAGTTCACTTGGTGATACTTTATATGAATTAAATTCTGAAGGAGAATTGATTCCTGAATTAGCATCAGGAATGCCAATTTTTTCAAAAGATAAATTACAAATAATAATTAATCTAAAAGAAAATGTTCTTTTTCACGATGGAACTTTATTTAATTCAAATGCTATAAAGTTTTCTTTTGATAGATTTAAAAGAATCGGAACAATGAATTATATCTTGGGGGATAAAATAAAATCTATAGAAACTCCAAGCGAATATAAGGTAATCATTAATCTAAATAAACCATCAAGTTCTGTTAATGGATTACTTACATCTATAAATTTGACACCTATTTCACCTACTTATTATAAAGATTATTCTGATAAATTTTTAAATGATAAATTTGTTGGTACAGGTAAATATATATTGAAGAGATTTTCAAATGAAATTCAAATAATTGATCCAAATTTAAATTATTGGAGTGATAAACCGAATAATGAAGGTATTAGTTTTATTGGATACGCAAACTCTTCTTCTCTTTTTGGAGCTCTAAAAAGTAAACAAATTGATGTTCTTTTATCAAATTCAATCGATGATATTCAAAGAAAAAATTTAAATTTATTAAGCATTAACAAAGAAATTAAAGAAGGAAAGAGTCCTGCTACAGAAATAAGTTTTATTAGTCTAAGAACAAATTCTTATCCCTTAAATAATCTCAATGTAAGGTTGGCTATAGCTAAAAGTCTTAATAGGGACTTTATTAGCGAAAAGGTTAGTTATGGATTAAGGCAACCCTCAAGATCACTTGTTCCACCAATTTATAAAAAAAATAAGAAAGAATTATGGCCAAAATATGATCCCTTAGAAGCAAAAGTATTACTACAAAAAGAAGGTTACTGTAACGGGAATGTTTTAGATTTTCCTCTTACTTATAGATCTAACGTACCTGCTGATAAACTTATTGCTCTTACTTGGCAAGAACAAATAAAAAATATTTTGAATGAATGTATTAATATTAAACTCAACGGAGTAGAGTCTACAACTATTTATAAGAATCTAAATTTAGGAATATATACAGCGGTTATTCTTGATTGGACTGGTGCTTATTCTGACCCCGAGGCATATTTAACACCCCTTCTAAGTTGCAGTGATATAGAGGTTAAAAAGTGTAAAAAAGGAGAATCAGTTTACAGCGGAAGTTTTTGGGGATCAAATACAGTAGAAGATTTATTTCTTGATAGCGAAAATTTAAACGGCAAAGAAAGATTAGCAAAATTAATTGAAATAGAGAAAATAGCTTCAGAATCAATACCTTATATCCCAATATGGATTTCATCTCAAAAAGCTTGGTCGCAAAATGAAATTTCAAAACCTATTTTTAATGGTGCAGGAATTATTTTAATGAGTGATCTCAAATTCATTAATGAGTAGAGATCTTAATAAACTTTTAAATTATTCTTTATTAAAGATTTCTTTAATACCTTTAATGTTGTGGATTATATCTACATTAGTTTTTATTTTGTTGAGAATTGCGCCAGGAGACCCAGTTGACGCAATTTTAGGATCTGGAGCTAATGAAGCTTCAAGAGAAATTCTTAGATATAAATTAGGGTTAAATGAATCTCTTCTTAGTCAATATCTTTCTTACATTAATAATATTTTGCATTTAAATTTTGGAGAATCTTTAAGTACTCAAGAACCGGTTCTTGATATTATTCTTAAATCATTACCAGCGAGTGTAGAACTAGGTATCTTTTCAGTATTCTTTGCAATCGTTATAGGCTTGCCTCTTGGTTTTTTTGGTTTACAAAATAAAGGAAAAAAAGGAGACTACATAGCTAGAGTAATAGGAATTTCTTCATATGCAATTCCACCTTTCTGGGGGGCAATTTTAGCTCAATTAATATTTTCGGTATATTTAAGAATTTTTCCAATTGGTGGGAGGTTCCCAATCACTTATAGCCAACCTAAAATTACAGGCTTTCTAGTTTTAGATAGTCTTCTAAATAACAATCTTATCTATTTAAGAGAAAGCTTATATCATCTTGCGCTTCCTTCAATAACTCTTGGGTTTCTTTTGAGCGGAATTTTTAGTAGATCTTTAAGAATAAATTTAGACAAGACACTAAAAAGTGATTATGTAAATGCAGCTTTATGCAGAGGAATTTCAAGAAGGAAAATTATTTTAAATCACTCTTTACCTAATGCACTTTTGCCTATTGTTACGATTTCAGGCTTAACAATAGCTTCTTTAGCAGGAGGAGCGCTTCTTTTTGAAGTTACTTTTTCATGGCCAGGTATAGCTTTAAGGTTACATGAAGCTATTTCCCAACGGGATTATACTGTTGTTCAAGGAATTGTAATTATCACCTCTCTACTAATAGTCTCATTAAATCTTTTAGTGGATATTTTAATTGCCATATTAGATCCTCGAATTGAATACTAATTTTTGATTATTGCTTTTAAAGTCTTTCTATCTAAAAGATGAAAATCAAGATTGCTTTCAGTTTGATTTTTTATAACTTTAATGCTTTCATTATTTTTTATATTTTCTAAAAACTCTACGATTACCTTTAAAGATAAATTTTGAAAAGAGTAAGGATTAGATCCAATAAAAGATTTATTGATTTTAAAAATATCATTATTTTCGATATTTTCTGAATACTTATTATTGATTCTTATTGGTGAAAAATGACTTGACCCCTCAATAATCAAGAATCTATTTAAAGGATTATTAGTTGTAGATAAAAATACTTTGAATTGCTCACTTGTTAAGGGAGTTATAAGATCATAAGTTCCTCCAATTAACAGTACTGGAATCTCAATTCCAGAATTTTTTTCATTTGGCCAGATTAAGCTGCCAAATGAATTAAATCCTATTATTCCATTTGCTTTCTTTGAATTGATTATTTCGGGTAATGGAATTTCGTTTATTTGACATTGGAGTAATTTTGATAAATTTGTTATTGCAAAATCTTTTAAAGCTAAATCACATCTTTTTTCAAAGTCATCTTTAGGTAAATCCCCTTCATATAAAAAAGCTATTAAAGCTCCTAATGAATGTCCCATCAAAATATAGGAATTATTGTCTAATCCAAATTTTCCATTATTATACGCATTTATTACTGTATCTAAATCTTTCATACGGTATAAGAAAAAGTCAGCACTAGTTGGAATTGAATTAGTACCTTCGATAACTTCTAAAAAAGCTTCTGAATTACTTCCCTCATGGTCTATAAATACTACGGGCCAACCACTTTTACTTAATTCAATGCCAATCCATCTGAAATTATCAATATTTCCTCCAAGTCCTGGCATAAATATAATTAGATCTTTATTTGATTTGGTTGTCTTATTTTTCCATAATTCAATTTTTAAAGGCTCACTTCTATGAGGCGAATAAATTTTCTTATTTATTTTTATGAGATTTGAATCATCTTTATGTACTTTTTTCTTAGAAAAAATGTTATTGGTTTTTTCTAATGATTTTAATTTTAGGTTTAGAGTTTGTTGCTTTGATAATTCCTTTTTCCATGAAGAAATTATTAAAATTAAATTATCAATATCTAATGAAATTTCTTCTGAAGGTAATGCCTTTAGAATGTCAAAAGTCGAAATTTCATTTTTGACTTCCAACAAACCCTCTATTGTATTAAAAATCTTAACACCATCTTTGTCATTGGGAACCAAAATAGTATTACTTAATTCTGAAAGAATCTTTCTACCTACCCAACTTCTTAATACTTGCCTGTTTAAACTTTCTTCTTTAAATACTGGGAATTTTAAAAATTTTGATATCTCAAATACTTTTAAAAATCCATTTTGCTTAAACCAGTCTATTACTTCTGTAGAATCATCCTTATAATTCTCTATGTTTAATAACTGATCTATAGTTAAAGGGATTGACATCTCTTCGAACTTGATATTTATCTTTTCAGCCGCTATTAAATCTTTTGCTGAAAAAAAACTAAAGAAACTTAAAAAAAGTATAAAAATGAATTTCAATTGTGTTTATTCCGAATAAATTTCTTACAAGTAAACTTTGGTGGAGTCAATTTCCCTTTCATTTAAGGTTAATTACTAAAATAAGATTTTTTGCTTCATTTGGAGCAGGAGGCGTGATTTATTTAACATCCCTTATTTTTAATAATATTGGATTGTCAGCAACAGAAATTGGTCTAGGTTTTACGATATCAGCAATCATAGGTACTTTAACAAGAATCGTTACTGGGAATTACCTAAATAAAACAGGCAAAATTCAAAATCCTTTAGTTATCTCTTCATTCATAAGTATCGCTGCAGGATTTTGTTTGATTATTTCAAAAGATATTTACTTTTATATCCTTGGTCAAGCTTTTATTGGAGCAGCCGCTGGGATATATTGGCCTACTGCAGAATTTGTAGTCCCATATTTTTGTCAACCTATTGATACAAGAAAAGCTTATGCTCTCGTTAGAACTTCTGAGGCTTTTGGGATATTTTTAGGAGTATTTATTGGTGGATTTATGAATAATTTTATTTATTTCAAATCGATTTTTTTTAATGATATATTTTGCATGCTTTCAATTATTTTTTTGATTTTAAGAAATAAAAAGTCTATAAAAAAAACTTTAGAGAACTCTCAAAAAAAGGCTTTAGATGAAGTTGAAATTTATCAAAAGAGATGGAATAAAAATTCAACCATAATAGTTTTGTCCGTGATATTGATAACTACATCTCTTGCTTTAATTCAGGTGACATTACCACTTGATCTTGTTAAGGGTGGAGTCATTAGAGATGTCTTAAATGAACAAGTTATTAGTTTTATAATTTCTTTTCAGTTAATTTTATTATTAATTTTACAATGGCCAATTGGTTCATGGATATCAAAAAAAGGCAAATTATTTGGATTGAAATTTAGCTTAATCAACTTTTCTTTCGCCTCACTGTTATTATTTATTTCTAGTTATTTAAATATTGCAGCTTTTTATTTCGTGTTTTTTGCAATCGTCTTAATAAGTTTAGGCACATCTTCCTTCCTACCAACATCTACAGATGTTGTTTTCAGTATTGCTCCTACAAATAAAAAAGGTTATGCACTAGCACTGTTATCACAATGTTTTGCAATGGGATATTTTTTTGGGCCATTTATTTCTGGGAGGGTACTAGATCTTTTTGGGTATGCATCGATTATGTGGGTAGCTATTTCATCTTTTTGTTTTTTAATGTTTGCGATGATATTTAAGAAATCATTTTAAAAGTTTTATATAAATAATATTTATTTTTTTTCTATTTCAATTATTCTTCTTTCTCTAAGAAATAAGAAAAAAGGAGCAGAGAAAGCAAATGCTATCAAAAAGGTTCCAATATAAACAACCCACATATTTTTTATATTCAATTTTTTAGATTCATTTACTATCCAAATAAAAACTGCAGTAGCACCCACCAATAAATCTCTTGAAATGGATTGAGCTGCTGGATTAGCATTTGCTAATGAAATAAAATTTTTAATGTCAAAACTATTTCCATATTCACTAGCAAAATCAAAATTTGCCATCATTGGAAGGATTGCTCCAAGGAATGATAGAAAAAGGTAAAGATACGATAGTTTTTGTTTATTATCTTTTAGTATGTTTAGTGAATTCATATTCAAATTATATATACCCTAATAATAGTATTAATAAACTTATGATTGAAGAAGAAAATTATAATTTTCAGGAATATAAATTTATAAAAGGAAACCTAAAGTTTGCTGTTATTGGACATATTGAGTGGATAAATTTTATTGAAGTAGATCAATTACCTAAACCAGGTTTAATCTCTCATTCTAAAAAATCTTTAGAATATCCTGCTGGAGGAGGATCAGTCATAGCAAAAAGACTACGGGAATTAACTAATAGCGAAGTCCATTTCTTTACAGCTTTAGGTAATGATTTTTATGGCAAGCAATGTTTAAATATTCTTGAAAATATGGGTATTAAATTACATGTAGCATGGCGAGATAAACCAACAAGAAAAGGTTTCAGTGTAATTGATTCTGATGGCGAAAGATCTATAACTATTATTGGAGATAGATTGTCTCCTAATCATAATGATGATTTAGATTGGGCTACCCTTAATGATATGGATGGAGTATTTATTACAGCAGGCGATAAAGAATTATTTAAAAAATCGAGGATGGCTAAAATATTATGTACCACACCCAGAGTAGGATTAAATATAATTAATGAGTCCGGGATATTTTTAGATGGATTAATTGGAAGTAATCTTGATCCCGGAGAAGTTTTTACTTTAAATGAATTAAAATTAAACCCAAAATATGTTATCAAAACAGAAGGTGAGAATGGCGGGATACTATTCCCAGGAGGTAGATATAAAGCTATTAAAAATAAAAAAAATAAAATTGATTCATATGGATGCGGTGATTCTTTCGCGGCAGGAATTATTTATGGACTTTCCTCAGATTGGAATATAGAAGAAAGTTTAAATCTTGCTAAAATAATGGGTAGGAATTGCAGTGAACATTTTGGACCATATAAAAATGTTAACAACTATAGTTAGGTGAATTTTTGATGAATAATTTGTTAAATAAAAAAAGAAGTTATCTTGTTGATTCAATTATGATTTTCTTCTTATTAATCTCTTTTTTGGTTTTTGAATCTCTAAAAACTTTATCTGGAATTTTTACTTATGGGATTTTTAAAAAGGAAATATTAACCACTAAAAGCAATTTAGGATTTGATTTCAAAATTAAAATTAGATGAATATATATTTAATTGGCTTTGTTTGTGCTTTAGTTTTAATTTTACTAATTATAAAAATTACAAATATAAAAAAAAATAAGAATAATAAGTTATCTAAATTTAAAAAGAAACTTCTTAGTAAAGAGTCAAATATTGAAAAAATTTTTTCACGGGATGATGAAAAAACATTTTCAGATCCTGATATTAATATTAATATAGGAATTTATGATAATGAAGATATTACAAATAGAAAATCTAATATTCATAGAGCAAGACTCTCAAAATTTAAGAAGTCAAAATTAAATGGAGAAACTATATTTATAGATCCAGATCAAAAGATCTATAAATATATTAATGGGAAGAAAAAATTTATCTAATATAAAACTACTTAATTACATTCAAGACTATCTCTAGTAGAAACTCCTGTTGTTGGATTAACCCCTTCAGCAATTTTGCAAAGATTTCTCTGGTCTTCACTATCCAGAATCGCGTAAGAAAAATCTGCTCCTTCTATTTGAGCACCAGCAAAGCTACTCCCAGAAGCTATCATATTTATCAAAATGGAATTCCTTAAATCTGTTTTTTGGAAATTCACTCTATCTGCGAGAGTATCAGTTAAATCTATTCCATTAAGATTAGAACCTTTTAAGTCAGATAAAGTTAATGTTGTTCCATGAAGATCGACTTCACTAAAGTCAGCATCTCTTGCTACTGCTCCTGCTATTGAGGATAAATGAAGATCCTCCCCATGAAAATCAAAACCAGTAATATTAGATCTTACGTAACTAGGAACCTCATCTCCCTCTCCTTTAGTGGCCACATTTGCACCTGCAAAAACAGGAGAGGTAAAAATCAGAAAAGAAAAAGTCAGACATAAAAAGTATTTCAAAAAGCTAAATCGATTCATGTTGAGATTTTACAGTGCCTTTATCTTATCTCAATAAGATAATGATTTAAATTGTTTTTAAAATTTGAATAAAGTTTTTAAAGTTATTTAACACTATAAATTTTAAATTTAGGTTGTAAATTTGTTATGCAATCGTGAAGTTTTTTATTATCTTTGCTATTGGTAACTTTGAATTCAGATTCAACACTTCCTTCCTTATCTCTTATAGCTTGATTTAAAACAACAGAACCATTCTCATCAGAAACAGATCTATGAAAAGTTCCTCTAGGGATTTTCAAGATTAATCCACATGATTCTAATCTTACTTTGTAGAAAGGATACTCCCAGCCTAAGTTTACGAGATAAAAAGTTCTCCCTCCTGAAATAGCTAAAAGGTTATCCTCTTGTTTGTGATGAATATAAAACTGCCAATTACCTAATTCTTTATCATTAGGTGGACTCACAGCTGGCCCATTATGAATTACTAAGTCTCTAAAATTTGAGTTATTAATACTAATATCGAAAAATCTGACATCTTCCGTATCACGAAATTTTTCATAACTTTTCAATTCAAACATTTCAGATTTGTTTGGCTTGGCAAGTTCGATTTTTAAAGTTGAGTTCAATTTATTTGAAATATTAATTAAATGAAAACAGATAAATTTTGAAGATAACGTATCAGTTAACACCAATTAAGGAACACCTATATTAAATTAATAATTAAGAATATTTTTTAAATATCCTTGAAAATAATTGTAAAGATTAAAAGGCTTAATTAATTACAAATTTCTAAAGGCTTTATTTCCCATGTCAAATTATTCTTAAGGTTTGTTTTGCCTCTAAAGTTTCCAGTAATCACAGCTGTTAGGTTCGATTTTGAAGAAGATACTAATGTTAAATACCTTTCGTCTATTAATCCTTTACCGCTTGGATCAAAACCTCTCCATCCTGCTCCTGGGATATATAATTCAGCCCATGCATGTAATTCAAATTCTTTTGGTAAAGGATCTTCAAAATGATAACCACTAACAAATCTGCTTGGTATTCCGACTGATCTGCATGACTCAACCATTAGCATTGCTAAGTCTCTGCATGACCCAACCCTTTCTCTAAGAGTCCTGCTCGCTGGCCATGCTGGGCCAGTATGTCTTTTCGTATACTTAACTCGATCCTGAATAATTTCTATAAGTTGAAATGTAAAAGATAAGGCATTATTACTACTTCCTGCTAATGACTCTTGCGCTAATTCAACAGCAGAAGGATCATGCTGCCCATTTGGCATCCATCCTTCCAAAGCGCCCTGAAGATCTCTATTAATGATACTTCTACAAAAGGGTAATGTAAGGTCCCTTTCTTTTACACCATCAAGAATGCAAGGATGTTTAAGTGTCTCAACCTCGCTTATTGCTTTGATAGATAATGAATCGGTATATCCCTCAAAGGTAATTCTGTTAATCTCTTCACCACTGGCGGCAAGTAAAGGATAAAGAATTTTAGGATTTGGAGAAATATTTAAATTAAAGTTTATTAGCCTTTGAAATCCGTGCGATCTTGGCTTGATACATAATCGATGTTCCCCCAATTGAACTGATTCTTCATAGGAATATTCAAGGTTATGGATATATTTAATTTTCATTGATCAAATTCTTTATTTATAAAATATTTATCTTCTATGAGATTATGCAGTTTGTTTAAATCAATTTGTAAGGAATCAATAGCCTCATGTAGTCCATCTTTAATTATATCTTCAATTCTGATATAACTCCACTTTGCTTTAAGTAAACCCCTCATGCACTCAAGTTTTGATGGATTATCTGAACTTGGGGAGGTATTAATCATTTTTAGGGTATTACTTATACCATCCAAACAGTATCTAACAGATCTTGGGAAATTATTATCTAGTAAGAGAAATCGTGCTACTGAATTCGGCTGGATAGAATTTTGTTCTGCTTTCCTGAACATTTGATAAGCACCTGCCGAACGAAGAAGAGCTATCCACTGCAACTCATCCAGGACTCCTCCGAGCTCATCTAAGCTTGGAAGTAATAAGTAATATTTTACATCTAAGATTCTCGATGTCTTATCAGCTCTTTCTATTAATCTACCTAAAATACTAAATTGACATGCAAGATCTTTGCTAAGAGTGGCGTCTGTAATGCCATAAAACAACTGACATCCTCTTCTTATTTCGCTTAATTGCTCCTGCCTTGGAAGGTCCCATATAGATTCCCCTTCTTGTAAATTCCAATATAAAATATTTATTTGTTCCCACATTTCAGATGTCATTACATCCCTTATTTGCCTAGCGTTTTCTCTAGCCAATTGAATACAAGAGATTATGCTATTGGGATTTATTCGGTCCCTAATTAAAAAATTAATAACATCATCCTGTTTTTTCTCAGGAAATCTAGAATCAAATGTTTCTCTATCACTTGAAGCATCAATAAGAGGCAGCCATGGTTCAGCACTGCCTGGTGGACAATCTAAAGACATTGCTTCACTAACCTCTACGAAACGAGATATATTTTCCGCACGTTCTAAATAACGATTAATCCAATAAAGAGATTCAGCTACCCGACTTAAAAGCATTCTAATTTCCTACAACCCATGTATCTTTGCAACCCCCTCCTTGAGAAGAATTGACTACTAATGAACCTTTTTTTAAAGCAACTCTAGTTAGACCTCCTGGACTTACCCATGAATCCTTTCCCCTTAAAATGTAAGGTCTTAAATCAACGTGACAGGGATAAAGCTCACCATCGCATAATGATGGAACCGTAGAAAGTTCTAGAGTAGGTTGAGCTATGAAATTTCTGGGATTACTTTTAATTTTATCCGAGAATTCATTTATCTCAGTTGAAGTTGATTGAGGACCAATTAACATTCCATAACCACCAGCTTCAGAGACTGATTTGACAACAAGTTTTGGAAGGTTTTTTAAGACATATTCTCTATCCTTTTCGTAATAACAAATATAGGTTTCAACATTTTTTATTATTGGTTCTTCATCAAGAAAATATTTGATCATTTTAGGAACAAAAGAATAAATCATTTTGTCATCTGCTATTCCTGTCCCAGGTACATTCGCAACAGCAACATGACCCGCCTTCATGACATCTAGTAAACCACTAACACCTAAATATGAATCTTTTCTAAAATGTACAGGATCTAAAAAATCATCATCAATCCTTCTATAAATTACATCTACCCTTTTTAATCCAGAAGTAGTCTTTAAGTAAACATATTCATCGTTACAAATTAAATCATGACCTTGAACTAATTGAATACCCATTTCTTGGGCTAAGTAACTATGTTCAAAATATGCACTATTAAAAATCCCAGGTGTTAATAAAACTATTTTTGGTGTATCAGTCCAAACAGCTAGTTCTTGGAGAGTCTTTAATAGAAATGATGGGTATTCATCAATAGGTTTAACTATCCTGCCTGAGAAAAGATTAGGGAAGATATTCTTCATCACTAATCTATTCTCCAAAAAATAAGCCACACCAGAAGGACATCTTAAGTTGTCTTCTAAAACATGCCAAGTACCTTTACCATCTCTTATTAAATCAAGTCCTGATATTTGACACCATTTATTTAATGGAGGCTTAAAACCCTTCATTTGAGGCCTCCATCCATCTGAACTCTCAATGAGTTCCCTTGGGATTATTCCATCATTAATTATATTTTGAGAATTATATATATCATCTAAGAAAAGATCTATTGCCTCAAGTCTCTGCTTTAAGCCTTTTTCTAAGGATATCCAGTCATTCTTACTTATTATTCTCGGTAAAGGGTCAAAAGGTAATATTCTTTCTGTACCTTTTAAGCCTGTGTCGTTTAACCTAAAAGTTGCTCCATGTCTTAGTAATAACTTCTTGGCCGCCGAATGATTTCTGTTTAGTTCTTCTAACCCCATGATATCTAGGGAAGATAATAAGGGAGTTAAAATTTCTCTAGCAGAATTTAAATTATCTTTAAAGTATTCATCAAAATTATTTTTAGGACGATAATTTGAAAACATATATCTCTTCATTTGTTAACTTTTTACTTTAGCTTGGGACGATATTTAGTATTTAAAACTACAAAAAGAAATATCCATAAACTAAATCTATTTCAATATTTTATGCATTGAACTATATTTCTTAAAAATGTAAAAAATATGAATTCTGGCAATTGGCAATTTGTTTTTTTTAGATATTTTGCGAGTTTACTTTTTATTCTCTCTCATAGTTTACTTGTTTTAGATCATCTACCTACTGGAGCTGCACTTCATGGTTTGGGAGAAGTTTTTATAGCTCCTTGGGCTTTTAGGGAGAGGGCCTGGGATTTAGTTGCTATTGCAATCTTATTTTTCTTTTTTGATATTTGGGGATTGATTAACACTCCTTGGAATTAGTTGATAATATCAACCCAGGCTTGGTAAATAATTTACTAAAAATGAAATCCGAAATAAAACAAACTTTTAAATTAATCTTAATTATCTTTTTAACAAATACTCACTTTTTAGAAGCTCACGATTCATTTAATGGAGGATGTAAAAATCATTGTAAAGAATCTGTTAAACCATTAATTATGAATAAAGAGTTAAATAATTCTGGTTATAAAAATCAAATTGAAGATGATGATTCTTGTTTAAGTAAATCACTTTGTAGAGGTTGATAAAATCTTGTTTTTAAATTTTTCTCGATAAAATTTGTACTTGCATTGTAGTTTCTACTAGGAGGATTTATTTGGTTTTTAATTAAAATAATAAACGTGTAAATTAATGGAAGAACTAGCGATAAGGAGGCAATAATAGCAATTATTTGATTAATTTTAATCAATGGTTTTTTTACTAAAGGGTCACCACATAACCCACATATTAATTCTCCAGATGTTGATTTTTTTTGAAATTGATATTTGGGATTACAGTATGGACAATAGTAATTATTCATGGATTAAAACAATATTATTTTTTTATTATTAGAAATATAAAAAATTTATTTTGTAATAAGACTTCTAGCCAAAGTAAGATTTTTGAAGTAAAAGATTTATACCAATGGTTCAATTTAGTCCCCTTCTCTATGAATAAAAATGGTGTGATCTCTGATCATCTACATCTGCTATAAGATCATGTTTCTTTAATTTTTTAAGAACATTTTTGTATTCGATTTCATTAACAGCTCTAGCTAATAAATCAGAAAAAAATCTAAGTTTTTTTGACATTATTTTATATCTGTCCAAATAAAGTTTCTTATTACAATAGATAGCTAAAAAAATATAATAATGCCAAAGTTTGTTTTTTTAGCCCAAATAAAAAAGAGAGCTTTTAAAAGCTCTCCTTTTATTCTCTTACTTATTTTATCTATCAAAATTAACAACTAGCCTAAATCATTGATCCTTGTTGTTAATTATTTTTCAGCTAAAAATAACCTTAATAAACTAATAGTTTTTAACTGGGGCAAAGACTCTAGAATTGAACTTTTTCTTGTAGGGCACCTAAACGATGCGAAAGAAGTAAGTTCAGACATTAATAAAAAATAATTGGAGCAGTTAATTAAATTAGTTCGGAATTATTCCGAAATTGCAGGCAGGCTATCGATCATTTTGAAAGACCTCCTAAAACTCAACAATCACAAATTAATTAAAAACTTTTAAAAAAACAATCCGTTTTTATACGCATTGATTTTTAATCCAAAATGTCCGATAGTAATAATCAATTTGTTTATTTTAAGCTTTAAATTTTATATATTTCTTGTTCAGTTTTTTAGTAAGTTTTGCTTATTTCTTTTCTTATCTCTCTCGTTTATGTTACCCCTAAATGAATTGAGGAAATCTATTTATGACTAATTCAAAAATTCAAAATAATCACAATAATGATATTAATAATAATAAAAATAATCCCGTGGATGAATATTTACAATGTCTTTCATATTGCGATATTCATCCAAAAGGTATTGATAATGATTGCGAAGTGATTTGTATGGAGAGACATTTGAAAACTAATTATTGGTAAATATATAAGCTAGAAATTACTTGAACCCTTTTGAAGAGGAACTTGTTCGGACTTTAAAATTCCAAACGGTTACAACACCCTTAGCATTAATTGCGGCTAAAGCGCAGTCATCGGGTCTCCAAGCAATATCGCCAACTAAATCTCCAGCAAAAGCAGCTCCAACAGGATCCCCATTTCCGTCGTTTTTAAGAAAACTAGCGACTACTGAACCATCTCTTGAACCTGAAGCTACTAGCAAACCTTTGTTAGAAAAAGCTAGGCTAGAAATTGGTTCAGTATGATGACATAATTCTCCCGGCATCGTTCCTTCTGGGCCATTTCCTGAAAAACTCCATACTGTAATTCTTTCGCTACCACTAGTTGCTAATAGCATGCCACTATCATCGAAGGAAAGGTGAGAAGGCTTTCCAGGATAACCTGTCATTTCAGCATCAAGTCCAGTTGATCTACGCCAGAAATGTACCGAATTATCTTGACTCCCACAGGCGACAATATCTCCATCAGGGCTTAACTGCATCGAAACTAGTGAACCTTGCCATTCAAGTTTCTGATTAGTCTTTTTGTTTGCTATATCAAAGAAAGTTACGCTTCCGTAGCATGCAGTTGCTAACTCATTCTTATTCGACCACGATATGGCACTTACTGTACTCGGATGTTCTTCTGAACTCCATTGTTGATTACCATCTTCATTAAATACATATACTTTTTTGGAAAAAGCTACGGCTAAATATAAACCTCCATTTGACCAACTTAAATGTTCTACCCAACCTTTACCAAGTTTAATGGCTTTAATTTCCTCCCCATTATTGCAATTTAATATTCGAACTATTCCGTCTTGCCCTGAAGTTGCAAAAATCTCTCCATTCGGATGGATAGACATTGCAAGAAGACCTCCGGAATGGGCTTCATCCTTTTTCCAAATAAGCTTTCCTGTATCTCCTTCGAACCCATAAAGCCCTCCAACTACGTCTCCAACGATAAAGAGTTTCCCTTTTAAAGCCCAACCACAAACTATTGCATAATCATCAACTTCAGCAGACCATCCTTCATGAAACATGCCTCTAGGGCTGAAAGGTTCTATATCAGGCACTTATCAAATCCCTCTTGCATTTCTTTTTCATTTAGATTTCTTCCAATAAACACGAGTTGATTTCTTCGTGGTTCATTTCCCCATTCTTTATCTGGTTGGGCAGTAAATAACATATGAACTCCTTGAAATACTATTCTGCGTGGGTTGCCAGAATAACTAATAAAACCTTTTGTTCTGAATATATCAACTCCTTTCTCGGAAAGAAGTCTTCCCATCCAAGTATTCAACTTTTCAGGATCTACATCTCCAAAACGCTCTATTGCAATTGATCCAACTTCATCATCATGTTCATGTTCTGCGACCCAGTTTCTTTCAGTTTTAAAAGGAATTTCCTTAACATTATCTTGGGAATCTATTTTTAGCACTTTCATATTGAATTCTTCAGCAGTATGTTGTGTGAACAATCCAACTTTTGACGCTTTTTCAATATTCAAAATAAAAGATTTAGAGCCTTTGTTTTGCAATTTAAGACTTACATGCTCATCATATGGAATAGTATTTCCAGGTTCTAAGTTTTTAGCTTTTTCTGCATAAAGTCTTACAGAGGCTTCTGCACCCTCTTTTAATTCCTCTTCACTAAATCCTTGATTAGCAAAAGCTACTAAGGACATTTCAGGATCTGGCCCTTCTTCAAGTTTTAATTCATATTTTCCAGGCTCAAGCTCATAAACTCCTGACCATTCAAAAGGATATTCAGGTTCTAAGAAAGTTGGTCTACGCTTTAAAATTTGGTCAAGATCGAATGCACTTAAATTTAAAACTGTCTCAATAGGAACCTCTGCTTTCTCTGCTCGAATAATACGAGTCATTCGATTCATATCTCTTAATCTTGATTCAAGGTTATCAAGAGCATCATCTGAGACTAAATCAGTTTTATTTAGAACTAAGACATCTGCAAATGCCACTTGCTCAGAACTCTCATCACTACGTCCAAGTTGTTGATCAATATGAGCAGCATCAACTAATGTAACTATTCCATCAAGTGTGAATTCAGAACTAATTTCTTCATCCATAAAAAAAGTTTGAGCAACAGGACCAGGGTCAGCCAAACCAGTTGTTTCAACTAAAACATAGTCAAATTTATCCCTTCTTTTCATTAAATTACCAAGGACTCTAATAAGATCTCCGCGAACAGTACAACAAATGCAACCATTAGACATTTCAAATACTTCTTCATCGGCATTTATTACAAGACCTTGATCTATTCCAACTTCACCGTATTCATTCTCAATAACAGCGATTCTTTTACCATGCTCTTCACTTAATATTCTATTAAGAAGAGTTGTTTTACCTGAGCCTAAGAATCCAGTAAGGATTGTCACAGGCACTTTTTCGTTAATACTCATTAACCAATTAACCTAAAATTAAATAATGTCTTATAAAGAATATATTAGACATTGATTGATAATGAAAACCGTTATCTATAGAAAAGTTTAATTTTGCAGAGAATTCCAGGTGCCTTCAAGGTTGGAGCCTGCTTCTTTATCACATGTTCCACCTAATGAATTAACAATGGTACATGTATTGTGAACTGCAACTGAAACTGTATTCCCTGTCATCATTAATCCATCAACAAATATTTGATTAGAAGCTAAAGGAACTGAACTTTGTCTACTCAAGTTTTTTAATAACTTAGAAGCTGGTATTTGTTCAGGAAATATTGCCTTAACATTTTCTTCATCAAGCATCTTCAATGTTGATTGAATATTGTCAGGTCTTAGACTTGATGAGTCACCAAGAAAATCTAGTAAGCTAATAGTCTCAAATCCAAAAGCATCGCCGTAATATTCCATTGCTTTATGTTTAGATACAATAACTCTGTTTGATTCTGGAATTGTTGAGACTTGTGCAACAATCCAGCTATCGAGTTCTTCTAATGTTGAATCTACTGAAGCAAAGCTCGCATTGATTGTCTTCCTGTCAGATCTATTAAAAACAGATATATCTTTCTTTAAACTTTTACTTACAACTTCTCCCATTTTTATAATGTTATGAGGATCATGCCAAACATGAGGATCTAATCCTCCGTGATCATGGTGGTGATGTCCCTCTCCTTCATCTGGAACTTGTGCAATTGGTTCAACATCGCTATTAGATAAATCTTTAAAGAAGTGTTCTTCGGCTTCAAACTCAAAAGGCATATGTTCAGTGAAGAATGTATATTGGCCATCTTCTTGAATTTCTACATTAAATACTGTACTCTCCTTCCTTTGATCAAAATTAAGAACATAGGCTTTATTACTCGCTACGAGAGTTCCATTATTTTTTTTGTTTATTGAATCCTTAGATCCTAATAGCTCTTTAGCTAGTTCTTCAGAAGATTCGATATCATTTGATTCGAGAATTACCATTTTCATAGCTGGATCTGCATATTCCCCACCTACCTTTGCGAATGACCATTTGTAGGAACCTTTAGAGAGTTGAAATTTGCCTGCCCATTCAAATGAACCTTCTGCATGTTCATCATGTCCAGCGTGATCATCATGGTCATCATGCCCACCATGATCAGAGTGATCATCTACTTTTGCAGCAGAGTGATCATCATGGTCATCATGCCCACCATGATCAGAGTGATCATCTACATCTATAGCACTTACACCAATTACAACTGTTTGAGGCTTACCCTCCCAATTTTTCATGCTTGGGGTCATCTCTTTCCCTAGAGTAAAAACTTTATCCGCACTGTTAAGTAATTGAGCTTGTCTTGGAGTTATTTTAAAGTCATGTACATCTTGTTTTCTTTCAACCAAACAGGTTACTTCATCAGAAGGTAAGGCAATAGATTTAACTAAATCGCAAGTGAGTGGCTCTACAGCTACATATGATTTTTCTTTCGCTAAAACATCTTGAGCAACTGTTGATAATAATACGGTTCCAGCTAATAAAGAGTTTTTGATAACAGAATGATTAGATCTCTTATTTCTAAAGATTACTTTTTTAAAAATTGACATTCAATAAATTTCAGATACTTAAAAATGATAATCATTTTCATAATTTATAGCAATATTTGGTATCAATTGTTATGAAATAAGTATGGATTCCTTAATATTGATAAAGTAAAGGTCTAACTGACTTAAATATATTCTTTAATGGCTACTTTAATTGCAGATAATTTAACTTATTCTTATTCAAAAAAAAGCAAGCCAGCTTTAAATAAGGTTTCAGTTCAAATAAAACCTGGAACATTGACTGCTCTTGTTGGACCAAATGGAGCTGGTAAATCAACTCTTTTGAAATTATTGCAAGGACAAAATAATCCTGATATTGGAGATATAACTATTGATGGTGAAAGTTTAGTTAGAAATAGATCCCAGGTTGCACTTATGCCACAAAGAAGCTCAATGAATTGGAAATTTCCGATTACTGTTGAAAAATTAGTCTCATTAGGTCAAATAAAATATTCAAAATCAAAAAATACTAATCCATTCCAAATAAAGGCTCTACTCGCAAATCCAAAGTCTTGGGTTAATAAATGTTGCGAATTGGAAGCAACAATGCAAAGAGTTGGCATTTCAAATTTTGCAAATAGAAGACTTGATTCTCTTTCAGGTGGACAACAACAAAGAGCACTTTTGGCTAAAACTTTAATGTCTCCTGCAAGAATTCTTCTGCTAGATGAACCATGTGCTGCATTAGACCCTCCCGCAAAAGACGATTTTCTTAAAATAGTCCGTCAACTTGCAGATGCAGGCTTAGCTTTGTTTATAAGTAGTCATGATTGGGGCTCATCTCTCAATAGTTATGATCATGTAGTTGTTTTAGATAAAACAGTATTAGCATCCGGAACTCCCAATTCAATACAAGGCAAATTGGATGATCTTAATATTAGTTCTTTAAAAGAGAATAATTCTTGTGATTAAAAATATTTTTAAATTTAACTCTGAGCTTGATAACAGTTTTGGCAAAGGCCGAAATATTCAAGTGTATGAAACAAAAGTTGAAATTTTTTTGGGTTTTTCTTTGGACTATGAATATCTTTCACCGGACAACCTTCCATTTTGGAGGTTTCTCCACATTGAACACATGTCAGATGGTGAATATCTCTATCAACAGGAGTGTAAAGTACTTCACCTGTTGGAAGATGTCTAGATCGAATCAATCCATGTTTTATAAGAGTTTGAAGATTTCTATAAACTGTTGTCAACCCCATGGATTTACCTTCGATAATCAATTGCCTATGCAATTCTTGACCACTCAATTCATCATCACATTTTTTAAGTTCTTCAAGAAGTTGCTCTTGTCTTTTGGTAATGTCAGGCTTGGTTACCATCATTTTCCAGATCTTTTAATGTCCTGCTTTTTTGATCATAACGAATCATACGATTAATGTCTTTTTTAAACAACTGGTGGTTAATTCCTTTAATAATTACTATTTTCTCTGGAATATTATGCCCAGCTATGGGAACAGTATTGATTACTCATAGAAGACTATTACAAGTAAATTTAATTTCTCATTGTGTTTTGCCGGGACTAGCTCTAGCTCTAGCTCTAGGTATTCATCCCTCAATTGGAGGAGTTATAAGTGGTCTTGTTGGTGCAATTATTGCGGAGAGTTTAACTAATAAAAAAAGTGAAAATTATGAAGCAGTTATGAATACAATTCTCGCTGGCATGCTTGGTTTTGGGGTTTTACTAATTCCACTTCTTGGGATAAGAATTGATTTAGAGGCAGTATTATTTGGGGATTTATTAACCGCAAACCTTGGCGATTTGTTAAGAACAATTATTGCTTTTCTAACATTCATTTTATTAGTAACGTTCGGATATGAAAAAGTTGTATATGTCGGATTAGATCCAGAGGGCGCCTCAGCTAGTGGAATAAATGTGTCTTTGTTAAACCTAGCTCTAAGTTTCACGACGGCACTAGTTATCGTTAGTTCAATGTCAGCTGTTGGAGTGATTTTAGTAATTGCATTACTCTCAACACCTACTTTATTAGGACTTGATAAAGCACAAAGTCTTAGGATTGCAATGATGAGATCTTCATTCTTTGGACTTTGTATTTCTCTCTTGGGTTTTATTCTTTCAATTGTTTTTAACTTATCTCCTGGTCCTGCAATAAGTGTTATTTGCGTTGCTTCGTTAATAATTCCAAAAATTGGAAATAAATTTTAAAACTTTTTTCAAAGTTTAAATGTCCAATCAGAATTAAGGACCTCCGCTTCTGGATTGTTTCTTAATGCCACTTCAATAGCATCTTTCTTATTGTTTGCTATCACAACCTCATCAAACTCTTTGCCGTCTTTTTTTAAACTTACTTTGAAGCGCATTGAAATATTAAAAAGTCATTTTTATCTTAAATATTATTAGAAAGAAAATAAATACTTTATTGCAAAAAATTTAATTTATAAATTGAATTTTATTTAATTATTTTGGAGCTTTTCTACTACACTTTCTTTATCAATTTTTGCGACATCTTGAAGTCCGTTAGCATCAAACCAAGGCGCACTTTCCCAATCAAATCCCTCTCCAAAGGTATTATCTGGTGCAGCGACATACCAATGACACGAAGTATCTGGAACATCTACTGCACACTTTGACCAATCAGCCTCCCATTGAGGAACTTGAACCCACATAACAGAAGCTAGAAAAATAGAAATTATAAAATTCATAATTTTTGGTTAGCAAAATTTAGAGAGATTTTTTTCACATTCT
>QCGM01000010.1:0-54684 GCA_003279925.1 Prochlorococcus sp. AG-388-B05 | reverse complement strand
TATTTTAAAACATTATTCAGATAAAATTTAGCTAGAAAATGTCCCACAAGTTGCATTGTAAAAAATTTCCAAGAAGTAACAATTATTGATAGGAAGATAGAATTCCTTTTATCCTTAATATCATATTGCTATAAATTATTAATGAAGGACAATTATCACAAAGGTAATTTAGAGAACAAAATAAGTATGGTATTGTTTTGGATTTATCTTTTCGCAGTTGCAATTATCTTTATTCGTGGACTAATTTTTTTTATAAGTAAGTGAATGGCAATTTATAAATATAAAACCTAAATTAATTATCAAATTAACTGGAATAAAAAGTTTTAAAAATTAAGATTTAAAACATATCATTAATATTAGAATTGAGACTTAACTTGCCACTTAAATATTCCTTTGCTAAAAAGATAGTGCGGACTAAAGTCTAATTCTCCACGAGGATTTAGTCCGCTTTAAATAATTAAATCTTCAAATTTCTTTTATTTGATCAGTTTATAAATAATTTATTTATAGTGCAATTACTTTTTAAAGTTATCTAATTTATTAACTAAATACTTTTGAAGAAAAAATTAATAAAAATTTTTACTTGATACTTGTAAAATTATCAGAATAGATTTACATTCAATCCTTGGTTCAAATTATATTTTTTCTAGTTGAACATGTAAGTTGGAAATATCCATTTTTGTTCAAAGAATATTTATCAAACCATAGGTTTAATAAGTTATCAAGTCCAATCCCTTTTAAATTCTTTTTATTCAAAATCTTATAATCTGATAATGCTAATAATAAATAAGGGAAAATCATATCTGAAACTTCGGAAGGTAAGTTCTTTAAAGGAACACAATGTCCCTTTTCCCAAAGAATGGACATGTCTTGAGTAAACAGTGCGCTCCAATAATTAAAATCACAATATAATTTATCTGGAGGCAAAAGGTTAAGCTTTAATTCCTGAGTATAAAAATTCATAGTAAAAGCTAAAGAAAAAGGAAAAAGACCTATAAATAACTGAATTTATTTTCTATTTTCAGAAAATAAATATTCGACAAATACTTAAAAATTCAAAATATGTACCCTCAGATAGTACCTTACTGTACTGAACAGTGCAACACCTATAATATTAATTCCTTTTTTTCATTTCTTCTTGAAATTGAAGGAACATTAAAAATTTTTCATAAATTTCTTTGTCAATAAATTCATGACTCGGCTCTTTAAAATTTAGATTTTCAGAATTATTAATTTCATTAGAGATATCTTTGTCATCATTTTTTATCTTTATTAGATTTTCATTATCAAATTGAATTTTGTTATTATAATTCAAAACTTTACCATTTTTTATATTGAATATCCCTCTTTTATAAAGAGCCTCCTCTACTAAAATATTAATTATTTTTGAAATACTTAAATTGCTTTCAAAACTTAATTTATTTATTAGATCCAAAACATCGCTTCTAGGGATAAAACCAACTCTTCTTTTCTTTGTGGGCATATAAAAGTTCGGCACTTGACTTAAGTAAGTGTTGCACTATATTCAAAACAAGTCAATAATTATTATTATGATCATACCTTTCACTCTCTTGTTCGGGGCCATTGGATATCTTTATTACAAGTCTAAAGATGAAGTGTCTTTAGTAGAAGTAGAAAAACAAGATTCTCCAAGTAATCAATTAGATCAAGATGATTTATATAAGGACTTGGAAGACCTGTTTATATAATTAAACTTTTTTTTTAAAATTAGTTTATTATTATTTAGCAAAGCCCATAAAATAAGAATGCAAGCTTAATAATAATAATATTGAAAAACCAAAATACCATACAAGGAACCATGTAACGAAAGCTCCTCCACTAGATTTCTTCTTTTTAAATTTATCTAATATGTTTGGCAAATAAATATTAGTCTCTCTAGAAAACCTTAATGACTTCATAATTAATTTCTTTTATTTAAATCAAACATAAAAATATATCCATGCAAGTGTATTTTCAAATTTCTTGTCATTTCATCTAAAAATTATGATGAATGAATGAAAAAGATAAAGTTATGAAACCAAACAACTACGTTTCATAACTGAACGCGTAAATAAATAAAAGAGTAATTAATATAAAAATTAATTAACTTATACATTAATGACTGTACATCAAGATTACGAAATAAAGATCAATATAAATGAGTTGATTGAAAAAAGAATTCCTTGTTGTGATTTACTACATCCAGATCATTGTCTAACTGAACAACAAGTTTCAGAAATTGCTCATGACATTCGCATGGATTTAAACCTTCATGACTTATATAAGCAAGTTGATCAACACATTATGAATTATGTCAACGCAGCAGGTATCGATAATAAAGAACACTGGGTAGAACCACATCTTCCTGATTTAGATAGAGATGCTAAAGAAGAAGTTGGCATAGAATTTGATTAAATTCATTAATAAGTGAAAATATTTTTCAATTATTAAATAACATTACCAATTAGAAGTTTGAAGAAATCTAATAGATATATTTTTTTTCTAAATCATCAATTAATTTATAAATACTTTCTGCACTTCTTTTTTTACTTCTAAAAAAAATTTTAGTAAATGAGAAAATTATCATTAATGTCAAAATCGATGCAATAAAAAAGGTTAATGAATTAAAGGTCATTAAAATTTAAACTCTTCATATAAATTATTTAAAAAATTTGACTTGTTAAATAGGTACTTTATACAAAATATTAAATTAAATTTAGTCATAATTAGTAATATAAATTTCATAAACATAAAATATTATTCCAATATTGATTTATCAACTATTGTTAGTCACGAAATTAGTAATACAATCGAAAAATGATTAAAACATTTGCTTTAACATTATCTGAAATTGGAATTGGAAAATTAGAAATATTTGTAATAGGAATAGTGTCTTTATTCTTTCCAATATTATTCATAATTGCCTCTAAAAATCTTGATGCGAAAGGCGTTTTTGACTGGATGATGGAGAAACCAAATGATTGGATAGGGAAAAAATAAAGCTTTATTTTAGGAAATATTTAAAATTTAGTTTTTAAAGACCAATTTGTCTAATTCATATTCAGGGAAGTCGAATATTTTGCAATTATTTCTTAGGCTTAGAAGAATATTTTTATTAAGAAGTTCAAAGTCAATAAATTTATTTAATTTACTATTAGAAAATTCTTTATTTGTCTCTCCTATTGAAAATCTCAACGCCCCATCCTTGGAAATACCAAATTTTATCGAGTTACAATAAGTATTTGCAAACTTATTGGAAATCTTTAAAGAATATTTTTCAATAGCCTTTTGTGAAGAGTCAATAGGATAAGCAGGGGTATCGTATATCAAGAAAAGAAATAATAAAAGAATATTTAAAATATTTTTAATCATTGAAAACCAAATATTATTGATTTAATTTACATTAACAAGAATTATTAAACAATTGCATTCTTTAAAACTTGATAATTCAATGGTTATAGAAAAATTATTTAAGTTAGATAAAGTTATTTAGAAAATAAAATATTTGAAAAAATTTTGATAAATCTACAAATAATGTGAAAAACATAAGAATACAACAAATCTTACTTTTCAAACGATTAAAAGATACTTTATTAGTTAAGGGTATAATAATCTAATATTTCTCCTCCAAATATTGCTACAAATGATAGAGAATTTTTTTAATAACAGAAATTGATTATTTACTTGAGTTATAGTTCCCAAAGATAACTGGTCAAATAAAAAAAGATATTAGTTTATGGAAAATAAGCAAATTAATTTTTTTAAAGTTAAAGACATTAATACGGTTTTAAAGCCTTTTAAAAAAGGAACTGTAGTTAATATCGATAATTTGGAGGTAAGAGAAAAACAAAAAGATTTAGAATTAGGTTTATATGGCTGGTATGCAATTTGTCCATCAACAGAGCTTCAAAAAAACAAAATTCATTATTTTTCATTATTTGATGAACCTCTTCTTCTTTTTAGAGAAAAGAACAATAATGTTAGATGTATCAAAAATATTTGCCCACATAGAGGTTCCTCCTTTTATGGCGGTTCAATTTCTAATGGTGAATTAACATGCCCATATCATGGTGCAAGATTCAGTTCTCAAGGAAACTGTCAAAATATAGATAGGATAACCTGTAGTCATATTGTTGATAATAATTATGATAATTATGCAAAGAGAATTCACTTATCTCAATACAAAGTAGTAGAGAAGGAAAGTTATATTTTTATTTATTTTAATGACAAGTCAGAGACAGATTTAAATAATTTTAATGATGATTCATTAATTAGTAATTATGAGTTAACTGCTAATGGATTTTCAGTTAAAGATTCCGTATCTGAAGAAGTTATAGTTGATTTTAAATGTGATTGGTCAAGAATTATCGAAAATCATTTAGATATACTTCATATTTTTTGGGTTCATGGTGATACGATTCCAGACAAAGATGTAAATAAAAATGTACTAGTAAGTTTTAATCAAAAAATAAATATCAATCCTAATTATATTGAAAGTATATATTTCTACAAAAATAAACCTACAAAAGAATTTATAAGAATAAAGTATATTCCGCCAGGAAGGATTTTAATTTATAAAGGAGATCCAGTCGCTTCACGATATGTGCAAGTGCTTGATCATATTCCCCTAGGAGATAATAAAGCGAGAGTAATAGTTAGACATTATAGGAAATTCCTTAAAAACAAATTTCTTAATAACTTAATATTATTCAAAGAGATTCAAAAAAAGATTTTTTACAAAATCTTTGATGAAGATTATATGATTCTTAAAACCCAAACCTATAATCAAAAATTAGGCTTAATAAAAAATGACGAAATAAAATTACTAGGTGAAGATAGAATAATTAATTATTTCTGGAATTGGTATAAAAAATCTGAAGAAAAGGATAATCCTTGGAAACACATAAATAAAAATAAGGAACTAAATGTTTATGATGAGATAATTTTGAAATATCCTCCAGAAATTAAGAAATTGGAAGTAATTAATAATATAAATATAATAAGAAAAACATTTATAAGATATGCAGCACCACTCATGTTTTTGTTGCTAATAATATAACTTCAATGAAAAAAGTTAATCGACCAGCATGGCTTAATTGGCTTTATCTTTTAATATTCGTTCTTAGTTCAATACAGTTGTACATTTTCTGGAGTAACAAATTGTAGTGACTAATGATTATTGGCTTGAAGCAAAAAATATTTGTTGCTTTAAAAATGAATGCGAGGTAGTGAAGGATTTAAATTTAAAACTAAAATATAGTGAAAATGTAATTTTGATTGGACCTAATGGCTCTGGAAAATCATCTTTATTAGAATTAATAAATAGAAATATTTATCCAGTTTTAAAAAAAGATACTGTTTTTAAACTATTTAATAAAGAACTTATTAGTATTTGGGAACTTAGAAAAAAGATTAGTACAGTAAATCAGGATGTTAAAGCAAGAGTAAATGCAAACATAACGGTATTTGATTTAGTTATTAGTGGTTTATATGGTAAGTATTGCAAAATCTCAAATAAATCTGAAAAGGATGTTTTATTAGCGGAAAATCTTATTAACAAGATGTTAATAACAAAGTTATCCCAAAGATTTTTTTCACATTTATCAGAGGGTGAGAAACAAATTGTCCTAATTGCAAGAGCTTTAGTTAAAAATCCAGAGATATTAATTCTAGATGAGCCAATTGCTAATTTAGATTTAAAATCAAAATTTTATGTAATAGATCAAATTAATGAATTAACAAGATTAAATACGAAAATAATTTGCGTGACTCATGATATATCAATGATTACAGAAATATACAACAGGGTGATAATGATGAAAGACAGAATAATAATTGCAGATGGAACGCAAAGCGAAACAATAAATGGTAAAAATTTAAGTATTTTATTTGATATTAATATCGAGGTTACTAAACATAAAGGCTATTGGCATGTTTACAGAAAACCTAAAGAACTATAATCAATAGAATAACCAAGGCTATTAATAAATAAATAATCTTTTTGTTTTGAATGCGCGTAAAAGACTTATTTTTAAATGAAGAGGAACCACATTTAAAGCAAACCATCCTACCACCTAATGATCTGTCAGAGACAAGATCGGAACTACCACAATTTAAACAGATTTTATTAGAGCTCATATCTAATTCATAAATTAATTCCACCCATTTAAATTATATTCGAATTAATAATGTAAAGAAAAAATTCAAAATATACAATGATAATGAGAATCTATTGCAATAATGATTTTCTTGTTGCATAATTGATAATAATTCTCATTATCATTGTTTAAGTAATATGAATTTCCATAATTATGGAGAATATTCATCAAAAACTGTTCGAATAGTAACTGGACAGTCAGTACTTATAGATCCCTCCTCGAGGCCAATGGGGACCTGTCTTGAAGTTGAGAGCGGCATTGCAAGGGTATATTGCCCATGTGAAGAAACAGAAGGAATGACTCTTGCTTTCTTGCAATCAGGAGATCAATTAAGAACTGATTTATTATGCAGTGAAGGTGTTTGTGTAGAAGCGTTAACTGATTTGTCCTTCCATAGTAATGTTAATATTGCTGAAAATTCTGGATTTGATGCTGTTAATGAATGGACTCTTCAACTCTTGCGAATAAGACATCTTGGAAATGCAGAGCAAAGACTACAAGCTTTATTTTCAATATTAGTTAACCGTCTGGGAAGAAGATGTGGTCCATGGTGCGAATTACCTTTTAGGCTTACTCATGAAAGGATAGGAGAATTAATAGGTTCAACACGGGTAACATCTACAAGATTAATCTCAAAACTCCGTTCATCTGAGTTATTAATAGCTCCAATTGGAACACAGACAGTAAGTGTGGCCCCATCATTTATTGAAGCCTCACCCCTATAAACGAAACATGTATAAATCTGAATCCATAATCAATAACTTGCTAATAGAAGTTGACTCATTAAGTTACAGGATAACGAATATTCATCAAGCTTATTTCAACACTTCACACGTAGGCTTGAGAGACAGATTATTTTATGAAAATAAAAATATCTCGCAAAGATTAAATGAGATATTTTCAATAGCAAAAGTATTAAAAAATAGAAATAATGAAAATATTAGCTTTTCTAGTTTATTAGTTGAAAAATGCAAAAGAACTATTGATCAAAAAAGAATAGAAAAGAATTTATTTTTTCTTTAAATCTCCATCAATCAATAATATTGCTGATGGCTGGTTAGCAGCAAATTTAACTTTCCCTAATATATGAGCAAATTCATCCTCAGATTTTATTTGAGCTTCAACAATCGGGTCTAAGAAAACACTTGATCTTGTATCTGAAGTTCTCTCTGCAATCGCATATAGCTGCTGTAATGAGGAAGTTAAATCAGCCTCCATATTGAATGAATAAGAAATTAAATCTTCAATAGAATCCCAAGCCTGAATTGGTGCAGGTAAATCTTTCAATTTTACAGTTTGTCCACGAGCAATAAAATAATTAGCAAATTTATAGGCATGTTCCATTTCTCCTTGAGATTCACTTAGGAAATATGAGGCGAAACCGTCTAAATCCCTTTCTTGAAACCATAGATAAATGGAAAAATATTGAACATTAGCATGTCTTTCCATTGTTAAATGTTCATAGAAATTCTCTAATAAGGCAGGATCCATTGGCTGAGCAACAGCTCTTCCAGAAGGGCCCAAATTAATTAATTTGTTTGTTTTTAAATTATTTTCAATCATTTTTATTTGGATAAGATAATTAAATAATACAACATTTTGTATTAATTGGTAACTTAAAAAAGATTAAAAATATATAAGTGAATATGATAATGAATATCAATAGCAATATCAATAAAATGAATTTTGGAAAAAATTATTCTGAACTTCTACTAATTAATAAATTATATGCAAACAAAAAAAAGAAATGTAAAAAGAAAAAATGTTCAAACTGGAAAGGGGGCAAGTGTAATTGCCTATAAAATTTAATTAAATAAAGATCTTATGTGCACCAGGATATAAAAAACAAAAACTATCTTTATCTATACTTAAAAAACAATTATCTCCAACATTAAGATCATCATTAATATTAGTTCTGACCCTTAATGTTTCTTCTTTAAGCGATAATTTATAAACAAAATATTCACCCATGAATTCTTTTGAAATTATTTTTGCATCGCCATCTACAGAACTTTTAATAGAAATAAATTTCTGAGGAATAGAAATAAATTTAATATTTTTTTTACCCTCCAAAGAAGAACTATTTATTTCACCTATACAACATGAAAAAGAGTTTTCTTCTTTTTTGAGATTAAGAATATTATTACCTAGAATAAAACTACTTACAAAAATTGTTTTAGGCTTTTCTAAAAGTTTTATAGGTGAATCAACTTGATGTATTTTCCCTTCATTCATCACAGCAACCTTATCGCATATAGACATTGCCTCTTCAGGATCATGAGTAACCATTAATCCGCTAGCATTGCAACTTCTAAGGATATTTGGAAGTTCACTTCTTAATTTTAATTTTACGTGCATATCCAAACTACAAAATGGTTCGTCTAATAATATAAAATCTGTTCCAGGAGCTAAAGCTCTAGCAATAGCAAGTCTCTGTTTTTGTCCTCCGGATAATTCATGCGGATATCTATTTATAAATTTATCGAGACCTACAATATTGATTAAAAAATTAACTCTAGATTTATTCTTTTTATCTTTCAAACCAAACATTGCATTTTCTAAAACAGTTAGATGAGGGAAAAGCGCATAATCCTGGAAAACCATTCCTATTTTTCTTTTTTCTGGAGTAATTATTCTATTTTTATTTGAAATTTCGTAATCATTTAGAATAATTTTTCCTTTTAAAGGATATTCAAATCCGGCGATTAATCTTAAAAGAGTAGTTTTACCGCAACCAGAAGGTCCAAGAAGTCCTAATAATTGACCCTTTTCTATTTTTAAGTTAATTGCATTTAATACCCAATTGGAAATTTTTTTATTATCGTATTTATGATGTAAATCATCAATTATTAACGCCTCTTTTTCCACTAAAACATTTGAGTGTCTAGAATACTAAAACTAACAGAAAACATTCACCATAAATACCACTTGTATAATTTTATACATCACTTAAAAAATTAAATAAATGAAAAAGAGTGAAAGAGCAGAAATTATACTTAAAGAACTTAAAAAATTATATCCATCTCCTCCGATCCCCCTTAATCACACAAATGCTTTCACGTTGCTTGTGGCAGTAGTATTAAGTGCTCAGTCTACAGATAAGAAAGTTAATGAACTAACTAAGGAATTATATAAAGTCGCAGATACTCCAGAAAAAATGCAAGAACTCGGCGTTTCCAGAATTTATCAATACATAAAACAATTAGGTCTTTCTAATCAAAAATCTAAAAATATTTACCTCTTATCAAAATTAATAATCGAAGAATTTCATGGTCAAGTTCCCAATTCATTTGAAGAGCTTGAATCACTACCTGGAGTTGGTCATAAAACAGCTTCAGTTGTAATGTCTCAAGTATTTAATATTCCATCTTTCCCTGTTGATACACACATACATCGTTTATCACAAAGATGGGGGCTTACAAATGGAGATAATGTAAGGCAGACCGAAAAAGATCTTAAAAGTATTTTTCCAATCTCAGAATGGAACACTTTACATTTGCAAATAATTTTCTATGGAAGAGAATATTGTACGGCAAGAGGTTGTGATGGTACAAAATGCTTAATGTGTAGAACTCTATATCCCAAGAGGAAAAAAAAATTTATATGTAAAAAGCCTTAAAAACCTCATATAATTATAAAATTAAATAAATAATTATGAAAATTGCGATTACTGGTGCATCAGGTAAAACAGGATATAGAATAACTGAAGAAGCAGTGAAGAAAGGAATAAAAGTAAAGCAGATAGCTAGGAAAAATTCAAACCTTCCAGAGAATCTTAAAAATACCGAAATCTTTAGAATCTCATTAGATAACAAAGATGCATTAGATAAGGCTTTAGAAAATGTAGATGCATTAATAATTGCAACTGGAGCAAGAGCTTCATTAGATTTAACTGGACCTGCAAAAGTAGATGCACTTGGAGTACATAGACAATTACAAAGTTGTAAACGAGTCGGAATAAAGAGGGTTATCCTAGTTAGTTCTTTGTGTACTGGTAAAATTATTCACCCATTAAACTTATTTGGTTTTATTCTAATTTGGAAAAAAATTGGTGAGAACTTTCTAAAAAATCAAAATTTTGATTGGACTATAATAAGACCTGGAGGATTAAAAGAAATTGAAAAAATAAAAGACGAGAACATAAAATATACAAAAGAAGATACACAATTTAAAGGTTCTATTCCAAGAAGACTTGTAGCAAAATGTTGCATAGATTCCTTAAGTAATAAAAAGTCTTTTAATAAAATAATAGAAGTAACAAGTTCCTGTGAGAATAAAAGAGTATCTTTTAAAAAGGCTATGCAAAATATTTAAAAGATGCAAAAATAAATAAAAACCATGAAAATAAACCCAAATATTGATGCTTTACAGTTGATGCTTACTGATTTAAGAACAAGAAATGAACCTATCAGGCATAAAGCAGCGTTTAAAGGATGCCAGCCGGAATTTCAAAATCTTGTTTCAAGATTAATAAAGCAGTTAGAGGATGAATTAAATTCTGAAAAAATTTTAAATCGAGACGATTGAGCTAAATATGATTATTTAAAAGACTTTAAATAATCATATTTAGCTTGCTTTGAGAGTTCGTCATAACCTCCAAAAAATACATCATCTAAAAATATTTGAGGAAAAGTATTGTGGTTACTTAGGGAATTTACCTTTTGAAAATCCTTGTCATTCTCGATTAAAATGGAATCATATGGAACAGATAAAGAATCAAGCAATCTAATGCTTCTCTTTGACCAAGGACAATTTTTAAGGATATATGCTTTTACTCGTGATTGATTATCATTTAAATTTATTTTTGAGATACCAATAGTCTTATTTTCAAAAGATACTAATAAGATATCAGTTCCTTTTTTAACAATTGAACCTTCTTCTAAATGCCCTCCAAAAACATTACATCCTTCATCTGCGAAGCTTAAATGAATATGGACATCGCCATTATTAAAATTTCCATTAAGGGATACTATTTCTAAGTTACCTTCAAATTTTCTAATTTCTTGGCTGCCAGGACACTGAATACAAGCCTTACTAAGATTACCTACTACACCAGAAACATAACCATATAGATTATTTGAGAAAGAAAATTCTTTAATACTAATAATCAAATCAGAATCTGGAGATAGCTTTAAGCTATGAGGTTGCATTTAGGTATTAATAATATTTTATTAATATAAAATAAAATGTTTCTTAGATAGAAGAAGTGTTTATAATCTTTAGAATTTTGTTAAAACTTAAAACACAATATAAGTGTAAAATGAAATTTATTTATAAAAAATATTTTGTTAAACAAAAATAAAAATATTAAACAATTAATAGCCAATATTCCAAATATATTAACGTTAACTCGATTATTTCTTACATTTCCACTAATAATATTTCTAGAAATAAACAGACCCAATTTTGTTTTTGCTTTAATTATTCTTGGAGGCATAACTGATTATTTTGATGGATATTTTGCAAGAAAATTTAATCTTACAACGAAGTTTGGGGCTATTATTGACCCATTATCAGACAAAATATTTTTGTTAATACCTCTATTGTGGCTTAGTAAAATGGAAATAATCCCTTTTTGGTCATTAGCAATAATATTATCTAGAGAATTAATAATATCTGCATTAAGAACTACTAAGAAAGATGGATTACCTGCCTCCAAACTTGGGAAATATAAAACCTTCTCCTTTTTTATTGCATTAGTTATATTTTTCCAACCATTTTCAAAAGATTTATTATCTAGTTTAGGAATAACATTTTATTGGCTGGGATTTATATTGGCAATTATAACTTTTATAGATTACTTACGAATTAAAAAGAACACTATCTGAAGTTCTATCAAATTCATTGTACTTTTTAAATTGGTAATCTTTGATAAAGCTGTCTTTCAAACCACTAAGTAAATCAAATTTTGGTTTCCAATTTAAATCGTTTTTAATTTTTGAAATATCAGTTTGATAGTGATTTAATCTTATTGGGAATCCTTTTCTTGATTTAGGATCTAATTTTTCAAAATCAAATTTAATTAGAGAAATTTCGTTTTTATTTAAACCACAAACTTCTGCACACATATATATTAAACCTTTAATAGTTACTCCTTTTTCTCCAGAACAGTTATATATATTATTTTTAGATTTTTCAAAATCCAAACACTTTATCATTACATCACTTAAATCAGAAACATGGCCTAACTGAGTAATCAAGGAACCATCAGCAGGCATTGGGATTGATTTAAGATGAAATAGTCTCTCAAAAAACCAATTTTCAATTTTATTATAATTACCAGGTCCATAAATATAGGTAGGTCTAAAACTTGTAAAAGGTATTTTTTTTTCAACCAACCAATTTTCAGTTTCAAATTTTCCTTTGTGTCTACTATTAGTATCAAGCGGAGACTCCTCGGATAAAGGTAATTCATAGTTATCTTTATAAACTCCAGCTGAACTAACATAAATATATCTTTGGAAAGAATAATCTAAATTCTCGATAAGAAGTTTAGTTTGCTCTACTTCACGACCAGAGATATCGAAAATTACATCATATTTTTTGTTTTTTAGTTTATGAATACATTCGATATCATTTCTATCACCTTTTATTAAATTTGTATTATCAGGATTAGATTTATTACCCCTTGTAAAGATATCAATATCATGATTTTGATTTAGCAGCTTACTCACCAAAGACTTGCCAACAAATCTTGTTCCACCCATTACAAGAATTTTCATATTCCAAAAATATTAAACATAAGTAGTAACCTAAGTTAGAACTACATAATGAATATTACTACTAAGAAGTAATTAATGAAAAGGATAAATCCATGAAACTAATTCCAGCAATAGATTTAATGAACGGTAAATGTGTAAGACTTTTTAAAGGTGACTTTAACAAGAGAAAAGACTTCTCCAGAGAACCTTATGAGCAAGCAAAATACTGGGAGGATGAGGGCGCAAAATGTATTCATATCGTGGATTTGGATGCTGCCAAGACCGGTATTCCAACAAATGATCAATCAATTCAAAAGATTGTCAAATCAGTCAATATTCCTATTCAAATTGGAGGAGGTATAAGATCAGTAGAAAGGATTGAACAATTATTTTCTTACGGTGTGGATAAGGTTATAATGGGAACCTCAGCAATAGAAAATAAAGAATTAGTTACAAGTTTATCAACCAAATTCCCAAGAAAAATTATTATTGGAATTGATGCAAAGGATGGGAAAGTAAGTACAAGAGGTTGGCTAAAACAATCAGATGTATTAGCTACAGAATTAGTAAAGGAATTTTCCTCTTATAAAATTTCTAGTTTTATTGTCACGGATATCAATACTGATGGAACGCTAGAAGGGACGAATGAAGTTTTTATAAAAAAGATTCTTGAAATTACTGATATTCCTGTTATTGCTTCAGGAGGTGTAGGTTCAATTTCTGACTTATTATCATTAACTAAATTTGAACATTCTGGACTTTCTGGAGTAATAGTTGGAAAAGCTCTTTATGAAAATAAATTTAAGATATGTGAAGCTAACAACATATTATCTCCAGAAAGAATAAATGATATTCCAATTAATAAGGACTATTACGCTTAAAAAACTAAAAAATATTTATACAGTACTGGATTTTACCAAATTTATTAGTTAATTTTAAAAAAGAGATAAGCTTTTAGCATTGGAATTAATTACGAAAAAATCAATCCTAATTATTGCTCCAAGCTTAATTGCAGAATCTTTATCACTAAAGTTAACTTCATTAGATACTAATTTAAACATCACACTAAATAGTGGCAGTAAAAATTTGAATCCAGATTTAATAATATGGAATATTCTAAATTATCAATCAGAAGACCTCATTAGATTAGAACTATTAAAATTAAAAGAAAGATGGGATGAATCAAAAATTCTTGTAATTTTTTCAGGTGAGTTAGTAAATAAAACGAAACTAACTCCCTCTTTAAATAGCGAAGGTTTACTTTTAAATCCTAGTGCAGATAAAGTTCTTGAATCTATAAATATTATTACAGAGGGCGGCAGAGTCTTTGACCTAGAAATAAATCCCTCCATCAAAATTAAGAAAGAAAAAGAACTTACCTTTAATCAAAAATTATTGTCATCTGGTCTCAAACAAATTGATACTGAGATAAATTATATTTTTAAATATGTAAATTCTGACTCTACTCCCGAATTCTATAAGTTCATTTTAAAAGGAAGATTAAGAGAGCTTATTACTGCTAAATCCTTTCTTATATTTTTGTGGGGTAATTCATTAGACCTTTATTCTGAGGCTATTTACAGTGAGGACAAAATCAATATAGAAAATAAAGATACTAATACTATCTTTATAAAAAATAAAAATACATTTGAAATTTGGGATTTAATTCTTGAACGTCTTAGCAAGAGATATAACTCGACCAATTTAGATGTTGATTTTAATAATTCATCTATTATTTTGTCTGGAATTAAAAAAGAGTTTATTTCTCGTCTTATATGTAAAATGCTTGATGAACTTGATAATTTAATAAAAAACATAAAAGAAAACTATAAAGAAAAAGACTACAAAGAAGACTTCAATTCTCTTATAGAAGAACTTAGGCTTAATACTATTTCGAATATAACTGAAAATTATTTCAGAGTTAAAAAAAATGGCGAGTCAATCTCAATTAATGAATATATATATAAAGAAGTAACATGCAACGAAATAGATAGGGAATCCCATGAATCAATAATGTTTATCGATCCAATAATAAAAAATGAGCCAATAGATTATGATGGCAAACTATTGCCTTTATATGAAACAGAATCATTTATTGTTCTAGAAAATATTATATCTAATTGGATAATAAGAAACTGCAATTTATTAGCTTCTGAAGTTTTTAATATTTGTTCAAGTTGGCCAGAATTGAGAACAATACTTATAAATCCTCAATTGCAGTCTACAAGGTCTTTTGAAAGATTTAGAAATAATATTAATAACTACAATAGATGGCATGAAAATATATATATGCCTATCTATTTATATGAAAGTAAACGTGAATATATTGATATTATTGATTCTAAATTTACTAGATACTATAAAAATGAGAATAGAGAAAAAGAACTAGAAAATTTAGAATGGTTTCAAAAACAAGTTACTTTATTAGTAGAAATCAGAGATGCAATAGCTCCTCAATTAGAAATTGCTGTAAAGTATATTGGTAACCTTTTCGTGAATTTCTTAACAAAAGTAGTGGGGAAAGCTATTGGATTAGTTGGGAAAGGAATCTTACAAGGTTTAGGTAGATCTAGTACTAAATAAATTTCAAACATTAATGAAGCTATTTCAATTAATACTTATCTTATTAATACTTTGTACTTCTTATCCCGTTAATGCTAGTAGAGATACTAATAGTTATGACGGAAATATTTTTCCAATATATGCAGGTAATGGAGCAATAGTTCCTCCTCAAACCACTCTTGAAGAATCATTAAAAAATCAAAGGGTCTCTGTTTTGTTTTTTTATCTTGACGATAGCTCTGATAGTAAAGCCATGGCTCCAGTAATATCTGGTTTAGATCTTATATGGAGAAATAATATTGACTTGATAGCTCTTACAACAGATGAATTACAAAGCGACAAATCAAAATCAAACTCAAATCAACCTAATTACTATTGGAATGGTTTAATTCCTCAGACTATAATTTTGGATAGCCAGGGGGAAGTTAGATTTGATATGAATGGGATGGTAAATATTGATGATTTAAACAAAACTATTGGTGAATTAAAAGGAATTGATATAAGTGATTCTAAATTCTCAGTTGAAAGCTTTAACGAATATAACAGTATAATCTCAGAAAAAAAATGATTACTAATGCGTTTTTAAAATAACAATTTCATGCTAATTCTAAATATAATTTTCATCTTTTTATTTGCAATAGTTTGTTCAGATTTATGTATCTATTTCTTCCCTAAAACAAATTTAGTTTTAATACCAATAGGTTATAAATCAAGAGAAGAGAATAATATTATCGAAGTTTTTATTGATTTAAAAATAATCAATAAAAGTAACTCTAAAGAAACAATGGTTTCTAATCTTAATCTAGATGTTAATTTTTTTAGAGGGAAAAATAATCAATATCTTAAAGAGTTAGATTATGAGGAAAGTATTTATATTTATACTGAATCTACTAAAAAAAACATAAATAATTATTGGCCAACAACAATTATAAAAGCGAACTCAGAAGTTTTTATACAAGTAATTTTTAAATTTAAGAATATCGATTTAAAAAACAAGATCAAATATATATGGTTAAAAGTTTTTTGGGATAATTACGGTCATTTTGGAATGACAAAAAAACAAGATGGTTTACTGGTAAATTTGAATCGTAACAATCTAAACAAAAAAGAACTTATTCAAATACCTTTAAAGCAAGGCTACAAAGCTATCGCTGTTAAGACAGATTTGCTTGGAACCTTTGATAATCCAATAGAAACTGTTATGCATTATTGTAAGGGCGTCACAAAAAAAAATGATATTTTAACTATAGGTGAAACTCCACTAGCAATAATGCAAGGAAGATATATAGCTCCTGAAAATTTAGAATTTAGCATCTTTTCCAAAATATTATGTTATTTTTTTCACCCTACAAGTAGTCTCGCAACCGCCTGTGGAATGCAATTACTTATAGATAAAATAGGTGTAACGAGAATAACATTATCTTTGATTTTGGGTTTTTTATTTAAATGTGTTGGTATTAAAGGGATATTTTATAGATTAACTGGTTTTGAATCTTCACTAATCGATGATATTAGTGGAACAGTTGTTCCATATGATAAAAGCATAGTTATGGGTCCAATAAAAACGAAATTGTTTTGCGATAAATTATCAAAACAGCTTGAAGTAGAAGTAGCAGTAGTTGATGTTAATGATCTAGGCGGAGTTAAAATATTAGCCAGTTCAAATAAATCAGTAAATAATATACTCAAAGAAATCTTAAAGGTTAATCCAGCAGGCAATTCTGACGAAAAAACACCTATAGTATTAATAAGGAATAAGGAATAAATGAAACAAGATACAAATCATTTTTCAAATTCTAATGAGAACCAGAATGTTACCTTTGAGGAACTTCACATACGTCACTTAAAACTGTTAATAGATTTAAAAATTAAGAAGTTAAATAACTGGTTTTTAAAAATGGCAATTATAAATACTTTTGATGACTTAAAAATTTTTTTAAATAATTTAAAAAAAAATAAGCATAAATGTATTATTGCAATAGAAGAAAAAAAAATTGTAGGTTATTTAAATATTTTCCCCTTAAATGATAAAGGTACTTGTTTAAGGATATCAAAGCCAATTTTTACAAATATAAAGTCTTTCATAACTGAAAAGGATTTAACACTGGGATTGATAAAGAAATCAATTTCTATTACAGATATAAAAACTTCAAGCTGGGTAATAAATTCTAATATAGATAATAGTCACCTAGTTTCAAGTGCAAGAGAATTAGGTTTTCAACCATTACAGAAGGTGAAACTGTGGAGTAAAAATAATATTAATAAATCCAATAAAATTACAAATGAAAATTCTTATTATCTTGATGAATTTCAAGAAATTAACAAATTAAATTTGATAAATGTACTTAATTTTATTCGTTCAAATCAATCTCCCTTAATAAGGACGATATTGGATCTTGATCAAAAAGATATATCAAATAGAAATGATTTAAATAGCGGTGCAATAATCTATAGCAATTCAGTTATATGTACAATTTTAAAAGATATAAATTTTCAAGATAGTAAAATCTACACATTAACAATTGGTAAAAGTTGGGACGATAGATTGAGTCCAATTTTAAAAAATATTTTAAATAAATTTTTTGAAAAATCTCCTTATTCTATAATTAAGACTTATGAAGAAAATACTGAATTAAATTCATATTTAGAGAATTCTGGTTTTAGAGATAATTATCAAGAAATTATCCTTGTCAGAAATACTATTGTTCGAAATGAATCTAAGCAGATTAATAAAATAAACCAATCATTAGAATCAATTTTTGAAAAATTAAACCCACAAGGTAACGCTTACCCATCTCCTTTTCCTCTTAAGTCTAAGTGAAATATTGCAAGCCCAAATCTAAGTCAATATTAAGTTTAGATGTTGGGATAAAAAGAATAGGATTAGCTTATTGTGATTCACTTTTTATTACGGTAAACATTCTTCCTGCAGTTAAGAGAGAGCGAAACAATGACGAGTTAAATACTATTAAAAACCACATAAAAAAACATAATTTATCTGGGTTTATAGTTGGGTTACCTCTTGATGATGCAGGGAATATGACATCTCAAGCTATTGATTGCAAAACTTATGGTGAATTTCTTTTTAATGAATTAAAACTTCCTTTTTCCTTCGTCAATGAGCATAGCTCAACGTGGGAATCAACAAATAGATTTGGTGTAAAGAAAGATAAATCTGGACTTATCGATAGTTTATCTGCCAAAGTAATTCTTGAACAATGGATTCAAGAAGGTCCTGAGTTAAAAGAATTAGTGGGGAATAAACCAATATAATATTAATATAAATATATAAAGTAAACTCAAAAATGAACGATTATAAATCCCAAGATAATTATGAGGCTAAGACTCTAATATTAAATGATTCAAATGGAAATGAACTATTTTGTTATCTTGAACAAATAGTTAAAGTTGAAGAAAAAGAATATGCATTATTAACACCAGTTGATACACCAGTAAGTTTATTTAAAATTAATGAAAAAGATGATCCAGAATTAATTGAAAAAATTGAGAAAAACGAACAAGTTTTAAAAAATGCTGATGCAGTACTACAAGAACATGATCTAAAACTTATAAGATCGGCGGTTACATTAACTGTATCTGGGGAACTCGAAGAGCCAATTTATGATGAGTTAGAAGAAGATGGTATAGATGAGGAAAGTGAAACATACGAATTACTTGTTAGTTTTAATCTGTTCGAACAAGAATATGGATTATATATTCCTCTTGATCCTTTTTTTATCGTTGGAAAACTTCTAGATCAAGGGGCATTATTAATTGAGGATGATGAATTTGATAAAGTTCAACCTTTAATTGAATCCGAGTTAGAAAAGAGTAGTTTGTAGAATAATGAGTTCTCTTGTAAATGTCCATTGGGACTCTAAACTTCCTATATATGAAATATCTCATTTAAAACTACAAAATGAAGGAATTACAAGCTTATTAATAGATGTTGATGGTACATTATTAAGTCGTCAATCAAACATAATTCCAACAAATGTAAAAAATTGGATTAAAGAATCTAAAAAATTATTCTCTTTATATTTAATTAGTAATAATCCCTCTAATGAACGCATTAGAAAAATTGCTAAAGAATTAGATATCAGATATAAATCAAATGCACTAAAACCAAGAAAAAAAATTACTTTGGGTGTAATTTCAGAAATGAATGAGGACTCAAAAAATATTGCTATAATCGGGGATAGGATTTTTACGGATATTATTGTAGGAAATAGATGTAATATTCAGACAATCTTAGTAAAACGTTTAAGTAGAAAGGGCTTACCGATAAAGCTTAATTTAACATTAATCCTAGAAAAAATGATTTCTATATTCTTAAAATGAAAACATGGGTTGTAAAAATTGGTACTAGTATTCTCAGAGGAAATGAGGATCAATCTACCGAACAAGTAATAGAAAGTTTATGCAAATCTTTAACAAGTTTTATTCTAAAGGGCAATAAAGTCATTCTCGTAACAAGTGGTGCAGTTGGATTAGGATGCAAAAAATTAAATTTAAATACAAGACCAAAGGAACTTAGTACACTTCAAGCTGTGGCTGCAGTGGGACAAGTTAATTTAATGACTTTATATGAAAAGACAATGAAAAAGCTTGGTCATAATATAGCTCAAATACTAATAACAAAAACTGATTTTGATACGCGTGAATCCTTCAATAATGCTTCAAAAACATTTAAAAAGTTAATTGATCTGAATGTCGTACCAATAGTTAACGAGAATGATTCTATTTCTAATGAAGAACTAAAATATGGAGACAACGATACTCTTTCTGCTTTAGTTGCTTTAGCAATAAATGCTAATAAGCTAATTTTATTAACTGATATAGAAAATTTATATTCTAAAGATCCAAGAAATAATAAAGATGCTCATCCAATAAAAGAAGTTAATATTAATGAATTAAAAATTATCAAAGATAAAAACATAAAAAATTATAATAACGAATGGGGGACAGGTGGTATTACAACAAAATTAATCGCTGCCGAAATCGCTACAAAAGGAGGCGTAGAAGTTCAATTAGCCGATGGTAGAAATGAAAAAAATTTAATAAATATATTCAATGATCATAAAGTAGGTACAATATTCCATCCTGTAGATAAACCAGTTGGTAATAAAAAAAGTTGGTTATCTCATGCAATTAAAACTGTTGGACAAATAACATTAGATGAAGGGGCTTGTTTAGCAATTGAGAAAAAAGGTGCATCTCTTTTAGCGGTAGGAGTTAAAGATGTAGAGGGAGATTTTACTATTAATCAGGCTGTTAGAATTGTAAATACTAATAAGAAAGAAGTTGCAAAAGGTATAACATCAATGAGTAGTGATTCTCTAAGAAGAATTTTAAATAAAAAAGAAACTATTAATTCGTCAATGATCGTTGTTCATAGAGATGTTCTTGCTCTTTCTTAAAAAAATTAAAAAATGTTATTAAGTAAATTAGTTGATCTCATTAAGAGTGGAGATTCAAAATTTATCAAAGCAAATATATTCGAAGATATAGATATTGAAAATGCTGCTTCTCTAGATATCGCATCAAGAAATCAAATATCCTTTTTAGAAGAAAATAATATTTTAAAAGAGAATTTAGGTGAAACTAATGTTTCGGCAATTATTACATCTAATAATGATGAAATATTAGGTTTACTAGAATCACTAAATATTTCAAATATAGTTGTAGAGAATCCTAGAATAGCATTTGCGGAAGTATTAAATTTTCTATATGAAGAAATTAATTTCAACCCGGGTATTGACGATTCAGCTGTTATCAGAAGTTCTGCAAAAGTAGGAGAAAATTGTTACGTAGGACCTAATGTTTATATTGGCGAAAATTCAATAATTGGTGATAACAACAAAATTTTTCCTGGTACAACTATTTTAGGAAACGTAAAATTAGGGAATAATAATGTAATTCATCCGAATTGTGTAATTTATGAAAATACAAGTATTGAAAATAATTGTGTAATAAATTCAAATACTGTGATAGGTTCTGAAGGGTTTGGTTTTATTCCCCAAGACGGTAAATGGATTAAAATGCCTCAAAAAGGTTGTGTAATAATAAAGAGTTTTGTAGAAATTGGGACAAACTGTTGTATTGATAGGCCATCTGTCGGTGATACATTTATAGATGAAGGAACTAAGATGGATAACTTAGTTCAAATAGGTCATGGAGTTAAAATAGGAAAAAATTGTGCATTTGCTGCTCAAGTTGGGATAGCAGGAGGAGCTGTGATTGGAAATAGCGTAATCCTAGCTGGACAAGTAGGTGTTAATAACAGAGTGAAAGTTGGGAATAATGTCATAGCTAGTTCAAAATGTGGGATCCATTGTGATATCGAAGATGGAGAAGTTGTTAGCGGCTTCCCAGCCATGAAAAATAAATCTTGGTTAAGGAGTTCAAGTGTTTTTAAAAAACTACCTGAATTAGCAAAAAAGCTTAGACAACTAGACAAGAAATAAATTATTCTTTTAATAAATTAAAAACTAAATGAAAAGATATAAAGTTGTTCTACTTTCTGGAGATGGTATAGGCCCAGAAATATCAGAAATTTCAATAACTATTTTAAAAAAACTGTCTAAGAAGTATGGTTTTAATCTTGATATTAAGGAAGAATATTTTGGTGGTATAGCTTATGAGAAACATAATGATCCAGCGCCAAAAGAGACATTAGATCAATGTAAAGCTAGTGATGCGGTACTTTTGGCTTGTGTAGGTGATGTGAAATACGATACTTTACCAAGAGAATTAAGGCCAGAAAGTGGTTTACTTAAATTAAGAGAAGCATTAAATTTATTCGCTAATATAAGACCCGTAAAGATAAGAAAATCCTTACTGGATTCAAGTTCTTTAAAAAAAGAAGTTATTGAAAATGTAGATTTAATTGTAGTAAGAGAGCTAATAGGTGGAATCTATTTTGGACAGCCTAGAGGAGGAATCACGAACACTAAAATTAAAAAAGCTTTCAATACAATGGTTTATGATTCAAATGAAATAGAGAGAATTACAGAAGTTGCGATTAAGATAGCAAACCAAAGAAGTAAAAAAATATGTTCGGTAGATAAATCAAACGTTTTAGAAGTAAGCCAATTATGGAGAGATACTGTTTCATTAGTCGCTTCAAAAGAAAACGATTTAGCTTTAAGTAATATGTATGTTGATAATGCCGCCATGCAACTCGTAAAGGATCCGGGCCAATTTGATGTAATTTTAACTAGCAATTTATTCGGAGATATTCTAAGTGACCTAGCCGCAATGATAACTGGCTCGATTGGAATGCTTCCATCAGCATCATTAAGTAATTCAGGACCTGGAGTCTTTGAACCTGTTCATGGTTCCGCTCCTGATATAGCTGGAAAAAATATAGCTAATCCTATAGCAATGGCTTTGTCTACTTCAATGATGCTTAAAATTGGTCTAAATGAGATAGAAGCAGCTGATGATATAGAAATAGCAATTGATAATGTTTTATCGAAAGGATATAGAACTTCAGATCTAGATAATGGTAATTGCCAAGTTCTTTCTTGTAGTGAAATTGGAGAAAAAATAATCCAAGAAATTTGAAGAAAAAATTAATAAATTAAAAAATATCTTTAACTTGAACAAAAAGTTGGCATATGACCTGTCAGAATCAATTCATATTGTTTTAATTAAATGTCTAAACGTCATCCAGTAGTTGCTGTAACAGGATCATCAGGTGCAGGAACAAGTACAGTGAAAAGAGCATTTGAGCATATTTTTGCAAGAGAAGATATAGTTCCAGCTGTTGTGGAAGGAGATAGTTATCACAGATTTGAAAGAATGCCTATGAAAAAAGCAATGGCAGAAGCACTCTCAAAAGGGGAGAATTTTTCTCACTTCGGGCCAGAAGCAAATCTTTTTGACAAATTAGAAGAACTTTTTAAAATTTATGGTGAATCAGGTGGAGGAAAAAAAAGATATTATCTTCACAGCACTGAAGAAGCACAGGAACATAATGCAAGACTTGGAACATCATTAGAACCAGGTCAATTCACCCCCTGGGAAGATATTCCAAATGGAACAGATGTTCTTTTCTACGAAGGTTTACATGGTGGTGTTGAGGGAGAAGGATACAATGTTTCCTCCTATGCAGACTTACTTGTTGGTGTTGTTCCGATAACAAACTTAGAGTGGATACAAAAAATACATCGGGATAATGCTGAAAGAGGTTATTCAGCCGAAACCATAGTTGATACTATTTTGAGAAGAATGCCAGACTACATAAATCATATTTGTCCACAATTTAGTAAAACGGATATAAATTTCCAGAGAATACCTACTATTGATACATCGAATCCCTTTATATGTAGAAACATTCCTACACCAGATGAAAGTTTTGTAATAATACATTTCAGAAAAGGGGCAAGAGAAAAATGGGGGATTGACTTTCAATATCTTCTGGGAATGATTCATGATTCATTCATGTCAAGCCCAACCAGCATAGTTGTTAATGGAGGAAAAATGGGTTTTGCCATGGAATTGATCCTCACTCCAATAATCCATAAAATGATTGAAGAAAAAAAGCATTCATAGATAGTTTTAGTTCCTTTTACTTAAGCCTTCAAAAATTAAGATTATTTTGAAGGCTCAAATTCATGAAAATAAACTTATTTTGGTATTTATAAAATTGTACTAATAAGGAATTTCAAATATTTATATATCTTCCTTGATAAAAGGGCCTTATTTAGACTTAAATAGAAAAAAACAGAGAATATTGTGTCTTTAATCGACTGGTTTGCCGCAAGGAGAAAAGATCAATTTGTTGGGAAGGTATCTCAAGATCCTGAGGAAAGTGATGGTCTTTGGGTTAAATGTTCAGAATGTGGGCAAGTTGCTTATAGAAAAGATTTAATTTCAAATTTTAATGTGTGCAGTAATTGTGACCATCATAATAGGATTAATAGCGATGAAAGAATAAATATAATCGCTGACAAAGATTCATTTAAAGAGTTTGATGAATCATTAAGACCCACTGACCCATTAAAATTTAAGGATAGGAGATCTTATTCAGAACGAATAAAGGAGAGTCAAAAGGGTACTGGTCTAAAAGATGGAGTAATAACCGGTTTATGCTCCGTTAATTCAATGCCTTTAGCCTTAGCAGTAATGGATTTTAGATTTATGGGAGGATCAATGGGATCCGTAGTAGGAGAAAAGATTACGAGAATTATTGAAAGAGCAACAATTAAAAACTATCCAATTTTAATCGTTTGTGCCTCTGGTGGAGCAAGAATGCAAGAAGGAATGTTAAGCCTTATGCAAATGGCAAAAATATCAGGTGCACTAAAAAAACATAGAGCTAAGAATCTTCTTTACATGCCTTTATTAACTCATCCAACTACAGGGGGAGTTACTGCTAGTTTTGCAATGTTAGGAGATCTAATATTGGCCGAGCCAAAAGCTCTTATAGGATTTGCAGGGAGAAGAGTAATAGAACAAACTTTGAGAGAAAAATTACCTGATAATTTTCAAACAGCAGAATATCTTTTAGAACATGGATTCGTTGATGTAATCGTAAATAGGAAGGAACTTAAAAGCACTTTGACAAAACTTTTAAAAGTCCATGGTGTAAAAGAACTGGTTCAGACAAATTAAAAAAATGAAAATTATTTTTAAATTTTTTTCTTTATGTTTTACTTTTTTAATTCTAATTTTAAATAACTCTGAATTTGCATATGCTGTTGGTAATGTAGATTGGATACTTTTAAAAGAAAATAATGATGGTAAGGAATGGATTGATATGGGAAGTATTAAGGAAACAAATGCTGGAGAAATAACAGTTTTAACAAAGTTCCTTAAAAATCCTAAAGAACCAAGTGATAAAGAAGAATTATCTCTTTATGTTATGAGAATTAATTGTAATGATAAAACATTTAAAGATACTTCAATTAATGGGATCCCACAGTTCGGTTCAAAGTGGCAAACTTCAAATAATGATGAGCTTATTGATGTTGTTATTGAAAAAGGTTGTTCTGAAAGAATAAATTAATGACTAACATTAATATTTCACGAAAATTAAGAATCGCAATTGCTGGCTTAGGATTTGGAAAAAAAATTCATTTGGAAGCTTTAAAAGAATCAGATTACTTAATTCCAACTGCAATTTATCACTATAAAAAAGAAAAAGGACCATCATTAGAGAAAGAAACCGGTTTAAATTTTTACCATGATTGGGAAAAATTAGTTAAATCTAAAGATATCGACGGTATAATAATTGCTACATCTCCTGAATCAAGATTTAAATTAGCAAAGGAAGCACTAGAAAATAATAAACATCTCTTATTAGAAAAGCCTGTTGCCTTAACTTCAGAAGAAATTGAAGAACTCCAAAGAATATCCTTAATTAATAATTTGAGTGTTTGCGTAGATTTTGAATATAGAGCAGTGCCTCTTTTTCTACAAGCCAAGAAAATAATTGATGAGAATATTTTAGGTAAAATTTATTTAATTAAGCTTGATTGGTTAATGGGCAGTAGATCTGATCCCAAGAGAGCATGGAACTGGTATTCATTAAAAGAAAAAGGGGGAGGAGTAATTGGAGCTTTGGGAACTCATGCATTCGATATGTTGAACTGGTTTTTTGGAGAATCGATAAAGGTATCTGGGAAAATATCAACATCAATCAAAGAAAGATATTTGCCTAATTCCTCTAAGATATTGGAAGTAACAAGTGAAGATATTTGTATAGCTAACCTTGAAATAACTAATTACGATAGCACTCCCATACCATGTCAGGTTTCATTATCCTCGATATCAAAAAATGGAAGAGGATTTAGTTTGGAAGTATATGGAAGTGATGGTTCACTTTTCCTTAGGAGTGAGAATCAAAAAGATTATGTACATGGTTTTAATTTAAAATTTTCAAATAAAGAAGATAAAACGTATAATTTGCCTGCTGATCCTCTCTACAATTTTGATAAAACCTGGTCTGATGGAAGAATTGCACCTGTTAAGAGAATTCACAAATTATGGGCTGAGAGTATCATTAATCAAACACCCGTAATCCCTGGATTGTCTGAGGGACTTACTAGTCAAAGAGTTTGTGAAGCAATAAGAAGATCTTCTGAGAGTGGTATTTGTATAAAAATTTAGCTGATTACATTGCTGAGTAACAAATATAACTCGATTAAGTATTGAATTGATTTTATTTTTTCTTCATATTCTGGAAAAATCAACTGAACCGAAATTTTAAAGAATGGCATTAAATTACTACAAAAATGAGCTTAAAGAAAATGCTCAAAATTTAGCTTCCAAAGGTAAAGGAATATTAGCTGTAGATGAATCTACTAAAACAGTAGGGAAAAGATTGGCAGGTATTGGAGTAGAAAATACTGAAGAGAATAGAAAAGCATATAGAGGAATGCTTTTCACCACTGAAGGTCTTGGGAAATATATAAGTGGTGCAATTTTATTTGAAGAAACACTTTTTCAGAACCATCAGGATGGCGAATCAATGGTACAAAAGCTAAATAAATTGGGAATCATACCAGGTATTAAGGTTGATAAAGGTTTAAATCCTCTTCCAGGAGGCGGAGACGTAGAAACATTTTGTTCTGGTCTAGATGGACTAGTTGAAAGAGCAGCAAAATACTACGAGCAAGGAGCTAGATTCGCAAAATGGAGAGCAGTTTTACAAATAACAGAGGATGGGTGCCCATCAAAATTATCTATACAAGAAAACGCATGGGGGTTAGCAAGATATGCTAGATCAGTTCAGGAATCAGGATTAGTACCAATAATTGAGCCAGAAATTTTAATGGATGGTGATCATACTATTGAGAAAACTGCCGAAGTTCAAGAAGAAGTTATTAAGCAGGTATACATAGCTTGTCAGGCTAATGGAGTTTTCCTTGAAGGAACACTCTTAAAACCTTCAATGACTGTTAATGGAGCTGAGTGCCAAACAAAAGCTGATCCAATGAAAGTTGCTGAAATGACAATTAGAACAATGGAAAGATGCGTACCGGCATCAGTTCCTGGAATTGTTTTTCTTTCAGGAGGTTTAAGTGAAGAAGCTGCTTCAGTTTATTTAAATAACATGAATACTATTTATAGAAAAGCTTTATGGAATGTTTCATTCTCCTATGGAAGAGCTCTACAGCATTCTTGCTTAAAGGCATGGAAAGGAAGCGAAACAGATGCTGGGCAAAAGGCTTTAATTGCTAGAGCTCAGGCAAACTCTGAGGCTTCAAAAGGTTCATATGTAGCAGGATCTCAACCATCATCTGATGAGCAATTATTTGTTGCTGGTTATACTTACTAACAAAAGAAAGTAGAAAATATACACTTAAGTATTAAAATAGTTTCATATCTTTTGTGTTTTGTATATCCAATGACGTGACATTTGTTACCTCTATATATTAAACTCTCGGAACATATTGCTTACTTTTCTTAAGCATCTAATTAATTTTTAATTATGGCCCTCGTTCCACTGAGACTACTTCTAGATCACGCAGCCGAGAATGGTTACGGTATACCAGCTTTTAATGTAAATAATCTTGAACAGGTTCAAGCGATCATGGAGGCTGCTTACGAAACTGATAGCCCTGTAATTCTTCAAGCATCAAGAGGAGCAAGAAATTATGCTGGAGAAATTTTCCTTCGTCACCTGATCCTTGCCGCAACAGAAACTTATCCAAATATTCCAGTTGTAATGCATCAGGATCATGGTAATGAGCCATCAACATGTTATTCAGCAGCTATTAATGGTTTTACATCAGTAATGATGGACGGATCTTTAGAGGCAGATGCAAAAACACCCGCAAGTTATGAATATAATGTTGCCGTAACAAAAAAAGTAGTAGATTTCGCACATTCAGTGGGAGTTAGTGTTGAGGGAGAATTAGGTTGTTTAGGATCCTTAGAGACAGGTAAAGGTGAAGCTGAAGATGGTCATGGATTCGAAGGTGAACTTTCAACAGATATGCTTTTAACTGATCCTGAAGAAGCTGCAGACTTTGTAGCTAAAACCAAAGTTGATGCTTTAGCTATAGCGATAGGAACAAGTCATGGGGCATATAAATTCACAAGAAAACCAACAGGAGAGGTTCTTGCTATAAGCAGAATTGCTGAGATCCATAAAGCTCTACCAAATACTCATCTTGTGATGCATGGATCAAGTTCAGTTCCTCAAGAATGGTTAGATATCATTAATAAATATGGTGGAGAAATTCCACAAACATACGGTGTACCTGTAGAAGAAATTCAAGAGGGAATTAGAAACGGGGTAAGGAAGGTAAATATCGATACTGATAATAGACTTGCATTTACAGCAGCAGTTAGAGAAGCTGCTTTTGCTGACACAGCAAACTTCGACCCAAGACATTTCAATAAACCTGCAAGAAAATACATGAAGCAAGTTTGTCTAGATAGATATAAGCAATTCTGGTGCGAAGGTCAAGCAAGTAAGATCAAACAAAGCAGCACAAATTATTACGCTGATCTTTACGCCAAAGGTAACTTAGATCCAAAAGTAAAAGCGGCAGTATAACATCTTAGCAAAGATAAAATAAAAAAGACCTCAATATTCGAGGTCTTTTTTTATTAGGTAATTAAAGACCTCAAAGTATAGAGACCATCTATTCCGCCAATGGATTCATCACAAGCTCGTTCTGGATGAGGCATTAATCCTAAAACATTTCCTTTTTCATTAGTTATACCTGCTATGTCATAGGTTGAACCATTAGGATTATTTTTGTATTTCAATGCAATTAAATCATTATCAGTAAGTTTTTTAAGTGTATCTTGATCGCAATGATAACGACCTTCTCCATGAGCTATTGGTAATTTTATATTTTGTGTTTCGTTTAACTTTTGAAACCAACCTCCTTTCGAAGTGATCACATTCAAGTCAACATCATCACAAATGAAATTGAGATTTTTATTAGCAACAAGTGCTCCCGGAAGAAAACCTGATTCAGTTAAAATCTGAAACCCATTACATATTCCTAATACACGCCTTCCGCTTTTAACAAAGTCATGTAAAGAATTTATTAATGGAGAGAATCTTGCTATTGCTCCACATCTTAAATAATCACCATAACTAAATCCTCCTGGCAAAACAATTGAATCAACATCATTCAAATCAGATGATTCATGCCATAAGAATTTTGTTCTAATGTCTAAACAACCTTCTAAAGCCCAGAAAACATCACGATCACAATTAGAACCAGGGAAAACGACAATACCAACAGTAAAACTAGCCATTTATAATTTATTTATTGAATACTCGTAGTCCTCAATGACTGTATTAGCAAATAATCGATCACATAATAATTCGATTTTTTCTTTAATATCTTCTTCATGACTTTCTATTTTAACTTCAATCATTTTTCCTATTCTTAAAGATTTAATTCCTGCGACTCCAAGTTTGCTGGAAGCAGACTTTATTGCCTCTCCTGCTGGATCAAGAACGGAAGGTCTTAACCTTATAAAAACTTTAACTTCAAATTGATCCAATTAAAAAATTATTTCTAATAGAAGAATAGTTTAAATTTTAATAAAAAAGTACTCTTAATTAATAAACAAATATTTTTATCATTAAAAACAAAAAAATTTAATTAAACGTTTATGTAACCCTTACCAAAACATTCCAAACAAGTTCTTCTTGAATTTTCAGGAGTTTTAAAATTACCTGAGCCAGCACATTTGGAACAAATAACTTTAAAACAAGGAATTGAATCTTCAGTGAGGATACTAGCTTTAAAAGTAATTTTTAAATCTTCCATTTTCAATTTTGAAATCAGGGAATTTTTCCAAATTCAACTATAAAATTAAATGCTTATTTTAGGACGTTTAAAACCTTAAATTTCTCTTTAATTTTTTTTATAAATTTGTTAATCGATTCACTATCAAAGGAAATTATGACTAATTCAAGTCCACCACTATCAATTGGCCTCCAACAATTAAGAGGTGCTTCTTCATACCAAGTATTTATTTTTTTACCAACTATTTGTATTTGCAAAGGCAATGATTTATTTGGAATCCATATACGTCCTTTTATTCGAAGAATATTAATTTCACTTAAAACGTTTTCTATCTCTTTCTCAAATTCTTTTTTGTCAAGAAAATAATTTAACTTTACTGAATCAGAGACTAGTTCAACATGATTATGATCATGTTCTTCAGAAATAAATTTTTTATAATTATTCTTTTTTAAATCAATATCAAATATATATTTTAAATCAATTTTGCCATTAAGAGATTTAAGAATGGGAACAGTTGAATTAAACTTTTCTTTGATTATATTTTTGATAGATTTAAATTCTTTTTCATTTAAAACATCTGCTCTAGATATTAGAACGATATCAGAAACCTCTAACTGTTCTTCAAAGAGTTCGTCAATGGATGCATTATGATCAATCTTATTTAACTCATCGTACTGATTAGTTATTTCATTTAAATCATTTATTGGTGAGCCCTTAAGCATTGACTCTCCATTAACTATTCCAATCACGAGATCAAGATATATTGATGTCCTTATCTCAGGCCAATTGAGTGCTTGTATCAATGGTAAGGGTAAGGCAAGTCCACTCGTCTCAATGATTATTGCTTCTATGTCAGGATTAAAATTTAAAAGTGATTTTATCGAGGGAATAAAATCATCTTGAACGGTGCAACATAAACAACCATTATTTAATTCAATAATACAGTCTTCATCAGAATCATCGCAGCCATTGCAGCTTTTAACCAAGTCTCCATCAATTCCAACATCACCAAATTCGTTAATTATTAACCCAAACTTTTTATTGCTCTGTCTAAGTAAATATCTTAAAAAAGTAGTCTTACCTGAACCAAGAAATCCAGAAATTACAATTACAGGTATTCTTTTATTCATATTTGTTTTCTAACAACCAAGACTATATTCTGTACTTTCTCCTGTCGAACTATTAGTACCATTTGCTATTTCACATAATTCTTTTTGTTGTATACGGCTAAGAACTGCATTCGTAAAATCTGCACCATCAATCTTAGCCCCTTCAAAATTACTTTCCATTAATAAAGCATTTGTAAAATTAACATCTGAAAGATCTGCGTCTGTAAAATCTGTTGCATATGCTAAAGCGTCACTAAGGTTAGCTCCAATCATAGTTGCGTTTTGCAATTTACTATTATTAAAAACTGCGCCCTCCAAGTTACTTTGACTAAAATCAAATCCATTTAAATTGAACTTTACAAATTCATTACCACTTAGATCTTGACCATGCATATCTTCCTCTAAATCAAGGTCTTGCTGGTTTCTTATTTCTGGAGGTCGTTTAGCCCAAGCAGAGTTTACAAAATTAAAAAAGAGGATTCCGATAAAAAATATAGTTATTAAAGCATTCTTGAAGGAAGGAAAATTAATTGATTTAATCATAATAAAAATGTATTTTAGATCTAGGGTTTTAAAGTTTGTATTATCATCTTAAAGGAAAATATATGGCAATGTCACTAAAGGTTATTGTTCCTCCTCATCCATTAATAAAACATTGGCTTTCAATTTTAAGAGAGAAAAATACTCCTAATATTTTATATTCAACTGGCTATGAACAATTAGGAAAATGGCTAACTTATGAAGCATTAAGAGATTGGCTTCCATATAAAAAAGAGTCTATAAAAACAGATAATGGAGAAGCAGAAGGTGTGTTTATAAATAATGATTATCCAATAAAAGTAGTAGCGATAATGCCTGAGGGATTATCCCTATGGTACGGAGCAAAAGAAGTGATCCCAAATTCAACTCTTTTTTTAGGAGAATTACCAACAAAGATCGAGAAAAATGTAGGTGTTATGGTTTATTCAGATCAAATAAAGATGAAATCAAATCCAATTGAAACTCTTATTAACTTAAAAAGATTAGGGGTTGAATCTAATAGGATTTTATTAATATCATCCATTTGCAGCAATAAAGGTCTAAATGAAATTGCAAAGATATTTCCTCAACAAGTTATATATACATCTTGTATTGATGAAGAAGACGAAAATTCAAATTTGTTAAAGCCCGGAATTGGAAACCCTTTATTGCGTTTGAGTACTATATTTTCAGATAAGAACTAAGATATAATAGAAATAGAAATTAATTACCAATGTCTGAATATAGAGATTCGTCTTCAAATAATTTTTTATCTTTAATAAGTGGGGCTTTTATCGGAGCGGCAGGTTTGGCATGGTGGTTAATCTCCGAAGCAGATAAAAGAAAAGAAGAAAAGAAACAAAAAGCAATGATGTATTCATCTAGAATTCAAGATGGTTCAGAGGCTATTGACACTAACGAAAACATTAAAGACGTTGAAGGGGATAAATTAGAGCAGAAAGTTGAAGAGCTTAATTCTGCAATTGCTGATGTAAGGAGGCAACTTGAGGAGTTAGGACAATAAAATAAAAAAGGTTCTCAAATCATATGAATAAATTAAGATCATCTGCAATAACTCAAGGTGTCCAAAGATCTCCCAACAGATCAATGTTAAGAGCTGTTGGTTTTAGTGATGAAGATTTTACTAAACCAATTATTGGAGTTGCAAACGGATTTAGTACTATCACACCATGCAATATGGGGCTAAACAAGTTAGCTCTAAAAGCTGAAGAGTCAATAAGAGAAGCAGGAGGAATGCCTCAGATGTTCGGAACCATCACCGTAAGTGATGGAATCTCTATGGGAACAGAGGGAATGAAATATTCCCTAGTTTCAAGAGAGGTTATAGCTGATTCAATCGAAACAGCATGCAATGCGCAAAGTATGGATGGGGTTTTAGCTATTGGAGGTTGTGATAAAAATATGCCCGGAGCAATGATTGCAATTGCAAGAATGAATATCCCATCCATATTTATTTATGGAGGAACAATAAAACCTGGTAAATTAAATGGTGAAGATCTTACAGTCGTCAGTGCATTTGAAGCTGTTGGGCAATTAACTTCTGGGAAAATAAATGAGAAGAGATTAATTGAAGTTGAAAAAAATTGTATCCCAGGAGCTGGAAGTTGTGGAGGAATGTTTACAGCTAACACTATGTCTGCCGTCATAGAAGTCTTGGGTTTAAGTCTTCCGTATAGTTCAACAATGGCAGCTGAAGATTATGAGAAGGAAGTTAGCGCTGAAAAAAGTGCTGAAATATTAGTTGATGCAATTAGAAAAGACATTAGACCTTTAACTCTCATGACTAAAGAATCATTTGAGAATGCGATATCTGTCATTATGGCAATTGGAGGTTCAACTAATGCCGTTCTCCATATATTAGCAATAGCAAATACAGCAGGTATAGATATCAATATTGATGATTTCGAGAGAATAAGACAAAAAGTACCTGTAATTTGCGACTTAAAACCTAGCGGTAAATACGTAACAGTCGATCTACATAAAGCAGGTGGAATCCCACAAGTTATGAAAATACTCCTAAACGCAGGTTTAATACATGGTAATTGTAAAAACATAGAGGGTAAAACAATAGTTGAATCTTTAATAGATATTCCAGATAAACCTCTAGAGAATCAGGATGTCATTCGAGATATTGATAATCCGCTTTATAAAAAAGGTCACTTAGCGATTCTAAAAGGTAACTTAGCCTCGGAAGGTTGTGTAGCCAAAATTAGTGGAATAAAGAATCCTGTATTAAAAGGACCTGCTCGCATTTTTGAGAGTGAGGAGGATTGTCTAAAATCAATTTTGAATAATGATATTAAAGCTGGTAATGTTGTAGTGATAAGAAATGAAGGTCCTGTGGGCGGACCAGGGATGAGAGAAATGTTAGCACCAACATCCGCAATTGTTGGACAAGGACTTGGAGAAAAAGTAGCTCTAATAACTGATGGTAGATTTAGTGGAGGCACCTATGGCCTAGTTGTTGGCCATATTGCACCAGAGGCAGCAGTTGGAGGAAATATAGCGTTAATAAAAGAAGGTGATTTAATAACTGTTGATGCGACAAACCAATTAATCGAAGTTGAACTATCTGATGAGGAATTAGAAATTAGAAGAATTAACTGGGAAAAGCCTAGTAAAAAATATAAAAAAGGAGTTCTTTCTAAATATTCAAGAATTGTTAGCACCTCAAGCCTAGGAGCCGTTACAGATTTGGAAGAATAATCTCCTAATAAACTGTTCTATGTAATAAAATTTTTTATCCTAGTGGCAAGGTTCTCCAATCTTGAACTATATTTTGGCGGAGAGCATTTTTTGCCATCACTACTATTCATCCATATTGTTTTTACCCCACTCCATAAAATAGGTTCATCAGGAAAGTTCAGCTTTGAAATAACTAAAACTAATTCACTATTTGATTTAAAAAGTTCCAACTCAAGATCATAAATATCCAATCTTTTCCCTTCATTATCTCTACATAAAATATTTACAGTTAAATCAATATCCTCATTATCTCTCTCATATTCACCATTAATCTTTACGACTGAGTGCAGAAAAGGTTTATTTGTTAAATCTGCAGACTTAGCAATTAAAGTATTAAATTTTTCATCAAAATCTTCAAAGAACACTGATTGATTTTATTAAAATTTTTATTGGACCCGATTTGAATCCATCATTAAGTAGGCCATCATCTCCAAATTTTGAATGCAGCAGTTGTAATCTCTTAATTTTTGATGGTTTGAATTTGAAAGGGAAACGGACCTTATTAGCTCTTACTGATGGATTAAGAGAATTAAAAGGAATTTCTATCTTAGTTATTCCAAATTTTTTAGTAGGGAATGATTTTATCCATCTCAGACCACCAGGAATAAATTCTGTCAGGCCAAGGATGTCATCTTCGCATGCGACTGCAAATTTAAAGGTTCTTCCTTGACCATCTATTTTTAATTCAAAAGATTGATACTCGTTAATATCTAATGAAGGTTTATATATCAATGATCTACAACTAACAAAGCCTCCAGCTTTCTCTATGATGTTTCCCTTTAATAGCAACCCAGAATTTGTATTTTCGCAATAAGCTGAACTTGAACCACCCATAACAGTATCGTTTAAGGTTTTCCATCCTTCAAACTCTTTTTTCTGGAATAAAACTTTTTTATTACTCATTAATTAGTTAAGAACTAATATAGACTTTAACTAAATTGATAATTCTTTTGAAGATTCTTCATCGCAAAATATTGATATCTGCTTACTTGATTTAATTAGTTTAGAAGGAGTCCTTTCTTGAGATTCATCTTTATCCAATAACCTCTGGAGTGCTAATTTTTTAGAAGCTCCACTAACCAAAAATATTATATTTGAAGAAGCAGAGAGTACTTTAGGTGTTAGAGAAATTCTTTTAAGCCCCTTACCCTCATTAAAAATTACTAAATCATCAGCATTATTATCTTTCTGATATGGAAATAATGAAGCGGTATGACCATCATCTCCAAGGCCTAATAAAGTTAAATCGAAAGATGGAGGGTTACCATCACATTTTTCATTTAATTTAGAAATTAATAAATTTTTAGAGATATTATCGTCAACTTTTTTGTCACTAAAAATCTCATAAAAAAAGGCTTTAGAACCATATTTAGTTAGCAATGAATTCATTAACATCAGAGAGTTACTTAATCCAGATTTTGGATCAACACACCTCTCATCACCTAAAAAAATATCAACTTTCTCCCATTCTATATCTCTTTCTGATAGTAATTGATATACAGATTTAGGAGTTGAACCACCACTTACACAAAATTGAAATCTGTCTTTAGTTTTTAATATTTGAACAATTTGATTTTCTATAAAATTAGAAACATTAGATGAGAGTTCAAATTTATCTTTATGTATGTATAGTTTGTATCCACCGTAAGATTGTTCAATCATTTCATCCATTCAGTATGAAAACTTCCTTCCATATCAACTCTTTCGTAAGTATGTGAGCCAAAACAATCTCTCATAGCTTGAACTAAATTTTGAGGGAGTCTGTTTGTTCTGTAACTATTTAAATAATCTAAAGTGCTTGATAAACAAGGCACTGGAATGCCAGCCTTAGTTGATGAAGAAACGACACTTGCTAAATTTTCAATTCTTGTAGAAATTTCGTTGTTGAACCAATCATCAAAAATTAGATTCTTCAAATTTGGATCTTTTTGATATGCATCTTGAATCTTTTTTAATAATTTTGATCTTATAATGCAACCACCTTTCCATATTTGAGCAATTGATGGCATATTTAGCTCGTAATTATAAACGGATGAAGCTTCACTTAATATGTCCATCCCTTGAGCATAACTAGCAATAGTAGCAAGAACAACTGCATCAAACAAAGGTTTCATACCATTAGTAATTTCTCCTAAATCAAAATCTTCAATAGCTTCTATCGGAATTGTTTTCTCGATTTCACTTCGTTGAACCTTAAGGGAACTCATAACCCTTGCATTTAATGAAGCATAAATAGTAGGAACTGATATACCAAGTTCTAAGGCACTGACAACAGTCCACAATCCAGTACCCTTTTGGCCAGCTTTATCCAATATTTTTTCCACAACATCTTCGCCTGTTAGATCATCTTTGGTGTTTAAACATATCTGCGTTATTTCTACAAGATAAGATGCTAATTCATCAGTATTATTCCAAAGACCAAAAACCTCAGCCATTTGTGATCCATTCATATTTTTAACTCTTTTCATAAGGTCATAAGCTTCTGCAAGAATTTGTTCAATGCCATATTCAATACCATTGTGAACAGTTTTAACGAAATGACCTGAACCACCAGGTCCAACATAAGCGACACAAGGACCGTCTTCTACTTTGGCAGCCATTTTAGTCAATAAACTTTCTATAGCGTCATAAGAGGCTTTAGTTCCGCCAGGCATCATACTTGGCCCCTCCAAGGCCCCTTTAGCCCCTCCAGAGACACCCATTCCTATGTATCCAAAGCTTTTACTTTCAAGAGTCTTAACTCTTCTTTCAGTATCTTTAAACTGAGAATTACCTCCATCAATTAATAAATCACCTTCTTCAAGATATTCAGAAATATTATCAATGACAGCATCTGTAGCTGCTCCGGCTTTAACCATCATTAAAATTCTTCTTGGTCTCTCAAGCTTATCCACAAATTCTTGAAGTGTTTTAGCACCTTCTACATTCTTTCCTAAACCTCTACCTTCTAAGAATTCTTGAGTTTTTGAATAGGTTCTGTTAAAAACCACACTAGAAAATCCATTTCTTTCTGCATTAAGAACTAAATTCTCCCCCATAACTCCAAGACCGATTAAACCAAAATGTGCCTTGGACATAAAAAATAAAAAACGCAATAAATATATATTGCATGCAACTTAGAGAAATTGCTTTAAAAACATTACTTATGTCAGCGAAAAATGATCGAAAAACTAAATTAAATAATTGTTCCGTTAGAAATAGTTGCATTTTTAACTACAACAACAATTCCATTTCTTATATAAAATCCCAGGTCTGGTTTATCTGCTTCTTCTACTCTATCCTTATTTACTATCACCACGTTATCTCCAATTCTTGCATTCTTATCAAGAATTGCCCTTTTTATAGTTGAACCTTCCCCTACTCCAAGTGGGGTACCACCACCTTTTCTTAATTCAATCCTCTCTTCTAGCGATTCAAAAAAATCAGATCCCATTACAAGAGTATCTTCAATAACAGAATCGCTTTCAATTCTACTTCTCACACCTAAAACACAATGCAAGATGCTACAAGATTTCAAAATAGTTCCTTCACAAACTATTGAATCAGTAATTTGAGCATCTACAAGTTTTGATGGAGGAAGATATCTAGGCCTAGTATATATAGGAAATTTTTCATCATAAAAACTAAACGGAGGTTTTGGTTGTTGTGTTAGTGCTAAGTTTGATTCGAAAAATGCTCCTATAGTTCCTATATCTTCCCAGTAATCATCAAAAACATAACTTTTTAATGTATCCCCTCTATTTAATGCCTCAGGGATTATGTCTTTACCAAAATCTGTATAACTAGGGAACTTATTCAAGAGATCGAAAAGTGTCTTTCTACTGAAAACATAAATCCCCATCGAGGCAAGATACGGTTTCTCTTGTGCTGATTCCTTAGTTAATCCGAACTTAGAGGTATCAACCGCCATTGATTTTAATTTCTCACCGGTAGGCTTTTCACTAAATTCTTTAATATTACCCAAATCATCTGTTCTCATAAGGCCAAAACCTTCAGCCTGAGATTCATCAACAGGTAAAGCAGCCACTGTTAAATCAGCTTTATTATCTCTATGGTGTTGAACAAATAAACTATAGTCCATCCTATAAAGCTGATCACCAGATAATATTAAATATTCATCCACATCCCACTCTTGGAATAACCATTGATACTTTCTTACTGCATCAGCAGTACCTTCAAACCACTTTGGACTATCAGGAGTCTGCTGAGCAGCTAGTACTTCCACAAAACCTTGCCCAAAAGGAGCACTTAAATTGTAGGTTCTCCCAATATGTCTATTAAGAGAAGCACTATTAAACTGAGTTAAAACGTACATTTTATTAATCCCAGAATTAATACAATTACTAATTGGGATATCAATCAAACGATATTTACCTGCTAAAGGAACCGCAGGTTTAGCCCTCATTTTTGTTAAGGGATAAAGCCTAGAACCTTTTCCTCCTCCGAGGATGATTGCCAACACACGCTTCATTCAATTTAATGGAGGTATACTCAACTATTAAAATTAACTGATTATGTGCAAATTTAAAAATGGGAATGGCCACTTTACAAAGGTATTTAGAAAAATCTAATGAAAAACTTAATATAAAGTCAGTTATTTTTAAAAATTTGGTTCATCATCTACCAAAGAAAACAATTTTTCAACGATTTTTAATGATGCTTGTCTTTCATCTCTTGACTGAGGACTTCTCAATTTAGTGACTGGTGTGTGAAGAATCTTATTAATAATCCCTTTAGTTAAAGCCTCTACAACTTTCCTTTCTCGAGCAGAAAAATCAGGTCCCATTCTACTTAGAGCCTTTTGTAACTCTTCTTTTCTTATTAATTCTAAATCAGATCTTAATTTATTTATAACTGGAACTGCTTCCAAACTAGCCCACCACTCTAAAAAAATGATTCTTTCATCTTTAACTAAAGATTCAGCCTCTTTTGCTATTTTTTGTCTAAATTCTTGATTTCTAGAAACAACTTCCTCCAAGTCATCAACATCAAAAGACTCAATAGAAGCATGATGTTTAACATCATTTGATATATTTCTTGGAACACCTATATCAATAAATTTAAGTTTTTTATTTAAATTAATATTTTCAACTCTTGCTAAATCAATAAAAGGTTTTTCAGAGGCAGTACTTGTAAAGACAAGAGAGGATAAAGATATATTTTCATCCAATTCATTTAAACTCTTGCAATTTATTTCAAGATCTGGGAAATCTCCTGCAAGATTAACTGCTCTATCAATATTTCTATTTAAAAGAGTAAGCTTATGGCATCCTTTGGATTTCAAATGAGTTATTAAAAGTCTACTCATCCTTCCAGCTCCAACGACTAGAACTTTTTCTGATTTCAAACTAACGAGCCCATCAACACCCTGATCCTGTCCAATTTTTAATTGAGCCAGTTCTACAGCAGCTGAACTAATTGAAACAGCACCAGTTCCTAAATTTGTTTCAGATCTAACTTTCTTCCCGGCACTAACTGATTGACTTAATAACCTATTAAGAATTGGCCCAGTAGATTGATTCTCCTGACCTAATCTCATCATTTTTTTAACTTGCGAGAGTATTTGCCCTTCGCCCAAAACGAGGCTATCTAATCCAGCTGAGACTTTCATTAAATGTAAAACAGCTTCCTCTTGTCTAAAATCAAAAAGATGAGGATTTAGGTCTTCAAAATTTAAGCTCGAGTAATCTGTTAAAAATTCTTTAATAGTTGAAATACCAATATTTATCTCTTTAACAAGAGCGTATATTTCTAACCTATTACAAGTACTTAAAATAGAAACTTCTAAAATATCAGAATTGATACTCAGAGTTTTTAATGATTCTGAAATCGTTTGTTCAGGAATACTTAACTTCTCACGCACTTCGACAGGTGCCGTGCGATGACTTAGTCCGACGACAACAATATGCATAAAATTATATTGAAATGTTAAAGGCTAATGCTTTTAGCGCCATCTTTCATGTGTATTGTATTTGTAAATCGACAAGTACTATCCAATGTACTTATTACAAGGCTACTGGTTCTAGTGCAGTCTTTTTCAAATTTGACTCCATCAAATAATAATCCATCAGTAATTCCACTTCCCGCAAAGATCACATTTTCTCCTGATGCAAGTTCATTGGCCTCATAGATTTTGTCAATATCAGTAATTCCCATTTCATTTAAACGTTTTATATTTCCTTCTTTTGTATAGTCAGCCCATTCAGAAGTTTGCGCAATTGCAGGGTCATAAACTAACTGTCCTTGAAAATGTCCACCAAGAGCTCTCATTGCAGCGGCAGATATAACACCTTCTGGAGCTGCTCCAATACCCATTAAGCAATGAGTTCCTGTACCCGCAAATCCGCAAGCAATTGCAGCTTGAACGTCTCCATCAGAAATTGGTTGAATTTTTGCTCCACATTCTCGAATCTCCTTAATCAAACCTTTATGTCTTGCTCTATCCATAACTACTACAGTAAGTTCATCAATCGCTAGATCTAAGCAATTACTTAAAATTTTTAAATTCTCAGTAGCTGACTTCCTAATATCTACCTTTCCTTTTGCCGCTGGAGGTGCTGCCAATTTATTCATATAAAAATCAGGTGCATTGAAAAGCCCCCCAGTATCGGAAGCAGCTAATACTGCCATCGATCCTCGTTGGTTGTTAGCACATAGATTAGTTCCTTCACAAGGGTCTACAGCAAAGTCAACCCCTGGACCGTTTCCACTACCTACCTCTTCCCCTATATATAACATTGGTGCTTCGTCACGTTCACCTTCACCTATTACAATTTTTCCTTTCATCTCAATTTTGCCCATACGCAACCTCATTGCTTCAACAGCAGCTGCATCAGCTTCGTCTTTCTGACCTAAACCTGTAAGTTTCGCTGATGCGATTGCGGCTTGCTCGACTACTTCGAGAATTTCTTGAATTAAAGTTTGATTCACAATAAAATTTTAAAAGATTTTCTAAGAGGTTTAAAACATATTCTCATAAAAAATGCCTTTTTTATAAGAAATAATTTGCTTATTAGTTTTTTTTAACTCTTTGCAGGTGTTACTTTATCAGGCCGTGACTTGAAATTAGGAATAAGCAACCAAATATAGTATCTTTATTAAATATTTTAAAAATAAAATGCCCGAAACTAACTCTAAAAATTCATTAGGTGTAAATCGACCAATTCAAATAATTCCTTCCGTACTTCCAGCAGATTGGGCAAATATGGGGGCATGCGTTAAAGATCTTGAAGAGGCAGGTGTAGACCGTATTCAATTTGATGTCATGGATGGAAATTTCGTACCAAATCTTACATTTGGTCCTGAAATGATTGCTGCATGTAGAAAATATTGCGAAGTTCCTTTTGAGACTCAATTAATGGTAAGCCAATATAATTGTGAGACGATGCTTGAGTCATATGTAAAAGCTACCAAGGGTCCTAATGGAGAGCCTGGAGTTGTCATAGCTCATGCTGAAGCTAATGTTCACCTTCATAGAGTTCTTGGAAAGATAAGAGATCTTGGAGGATCACCATCGGTTGCATTAAATCCTCATACGCCATTTGAAATGATTGAAAACATTATGGATATGGTTGATCATGTCTTAGTAATGACCGTTAATCCAGGATTTGGTGGACAAGCTTACATACCAACAATGCTTAATAAAATAAGAAAAATTAGACATTTCGTAATTGAAAAGAATTTAAATGTAGATATTGAAGTTGATGGAGGAATAAAAGCAAATTGGACCATTTCGCAATGTGCAGAAGCTGGTGCTAATTGTTTTATTGCAGGTAGTGGGATGTTTGCTTATCCAACATTAAAAGAGGGTTGTGATGAATTAAGATCAGTTGCTCTAGATGCGCAAAATGGAAAGGTAATTTCAGAGCCTTAATAACTGGAATTTAAAACAAATTAAATATTCCAAATATCCATCCATAACTGTGCAAACCTACACCTAAGAAATTTACTCCGATATAACATATTAGTACGACAAAAAAACCAGAAGTAGCAAGTAATGCTGGTCTTCTACCTTGCCAACCCCTACTTATTCTCATATGCAAATAGGCCGCATAAAATAACCAAGAAATGAAAGCCCAAGTCTCCTTAGGATCCCAACTCCACCAAGTTCCCCAAGCTTCATTAGCCCAGATAGCTCCAGTAATTAAGCCAAGAGTGAGAAGAACAAATCCTACTAATATAGATCGATAACTAAGAGTATCTAATTCCTCAGAATGAGAAAAATTTATAGGCTCAATGACATTGTTGGTCGAGTAAGAATTAGATATTTTGAAACCGCCTACACCCATAGAACTACTTCTAAGTTGAAGAGGTTGACTCTTATTGATAAAGAGTACAGAAGCTGATAGTAAAGAGCCAATGATAAGGGCGGCATAACTAAGCATGACTACGCTTACATGCATAACTAACCAACTTGATCTTAATGCTGGGACAAGATTAGAAGATAGCTTTAAATCTTCAGGCAAAACAAAACACGCAAAAGCTATAGTCAAAAGTTCAATAGGTATTGCTATTGCTGGGATTATCGGAGAAGGGTATTCTTTCTCAACTAATAATTGACCTAAAGATATACCCCAAACTAAGAAATAAAGAGATTCATATAAATTACTTATTGGAAAATGTCCAGATACAATCCATCTTGAGATAAGCTGTAAAGCTATGAAAAAATTAATTAAGATAGTAATTAATCTTACATATGAAGAGGATTTTTTATTAAATAACGCTACTAGGGAAATAGGCAAATTAATTAATAAAAAATAAAAAATTAATATGCCTATTGAAGATACTGGATCGTAAATTAAATTTTTGATAAAACCATCAAAAAACATCAGTAAAATATAAAATTGTATTAGTTTACTTAACTATAAAATAATAAATAAAATAAAAAATTCATGTATTTATCAATAATTTTAATTTAAATATATTTCTTAATTAAATAATTAAAGCTGAAAATCATCCCCCAAATAAAACTTTTTCACTATTTGATTATTTGCGAGTTCATCAGATGATCCATGCGCAAGTATCTTTCCTTCACTTAAAACATATGATTTTTTTGTAATTAATAGAGTCTCTCTTACATTATGGTCTGTTATGAGAATTCCCATTCCATTCTCACTAAGTTTAATAATAAGTTTCTTTAAATCATTAACCGCTAAGGGGTCGATCCCTGCAAAAGGTTCATCCAAAAGTAAATATTTAGGTCCTTGTCTACCAACTGATAGAGCTCTTGCTATTTCACACCTTCTTCTCTCCCCTCCTGATAGTTGATAACCATAATTATCAACAACTTTATTCAAATTAAATTCATTAATTATTTTTTCTCTCTTATTTCTTACTATTGCGTTACTAGAAAATGAATTGTGTAATGCTAAGTCAATATTTTCTTTAACTGTTAGATCTCTAAAGATACTTGCTTCTTGAGTTAAATATCCTAGACCAAGTTTTGCTCTACTAGGCAAAGATAAATTTTTTATAGATTTACTATTCATTAATATATTTCCCTTATCAGGTTTTAAATTGCCCACCGCAAGATTAAAAGTAGATGTTTTACCAGCACCATTTGGTCCCATTAAACCTACAATTTCTCCTGGACAAACCTTTATTGACACATCATTAACTATAGATTTTCCTTCAATAGTCAGAAATACGTTTTTTATTTCAAAATTCATTTTGCTCTTTTATCAGTAGATAAGGTTTATCATTTCTAGTCAATTCCTCTTTATATTGAAGTTTTCTTAATAAATCATCAAGACATTTGCAAAAAGATACGAGATCTATTCCTAAATCAATATTAGTTCTGTTTTTTATCCTACCTAATCCTTCTCCCAATAATATAGTCGCTCCATTTAGATTACCTTTACTTAAATGAAATTGAGAGACAGATACTTGAAGTATTCCTTGTATTATTTGTCTCTCATCTCCTTCAAGAGTATTCCATATGTCCTCAAAGGCATCATGAGCTTCATACCATTTTTGATTATTAAAGAGATTTAAAGCATCAAAAAAGGCATCCTCAAAACTTTTAATATCTTCTTCTCTCATAATATTTTATTTTTTCATTGCCTTCTTCTTATTTAATTTCCTCATTCTTATAGAATCCGGCGTCACCTCTAACATTTCATCAGGTCCTATATATTCAAGAGCTCGCTCGAGTGTAATATCGACTGGAGATTGTAAAGTATCTAACTCTTCTGCGCCAGCAGATCTCATATTAGTCAATTGCTTTGTTTTACAGATATTTAACTCTAAATCTTGTGACCTATTATTCTCGCCAATAATCATACCTTTATAAACTTTCACTCCTGGTTTGATGAAATAAACACCTCTATCTTCTGCATTTTTTAAAGCATAGAAAGTTGCGACACCCTCTTCAAAAGAAATAAGTACACCATTTCTTCTCGTTTCAAAATCTCCAGCTTTAGGTTTATATTCATAAAAAGAGTGACTCATAATTCCTTCACCTCTAGTTATTCGAACAAATTCACCACGAAAGCCTATAAGTCCTCTTGATGGTACAAGAAATTCTAACTGGGTTCTTCCATCTGAACTTGTCTGCATGTTTTTCATCTCAGCTTTTCTTGATCCCAGTTTTTCAATACAAGAGCCAACCGCAACTTCTGGAACATCTAAGACTAATGTTTCTATGGGTTCGCATTGAACATCATCAATTTCTCTAAAAATAACTTGCGGCTGCGAGATTTGGAATTCAAAACCTTCTCTTCTCATTGTTTCAATTAAAATCCCTAAATGAAGCTCACCTCTTCCAGAGACAGAAAATCTATCTGGAGAATCGGTTTCTTCAACTCTTAGGGCTACGTTAGTTAATAATTCCCTCTCTAATCTGTTTTTTAATTGTCTGCTCGTTACGAATTTCCCTTCTTTACCCGCAAATGGAGAATCATTCACAACAAAGGTCATGTTTAGTGTAGGTTCGTCAACTTTAATTAAAGGAAGTGGATGAGGAGAATCAGGACAAGCAATCGTTTCTCCAATATTTACATCATCAAAACCTGAAACTGCAACAATATCTCCTGCAAAGGCCTCATTAATATCAATTCTTTGTAATCCTTCGAATCCTAAAAGTTTACTTACTTTACCCTTGATAGTTTTCCCACTTTCTTTTATTAGGCTTGCTTGTTGGCCATTTTTTATAGTTCCATTATGAATCTTTCCAATCACAATTCTCCCTAAGAAATCAGAATAATCCAAAGTTGTAATTTGAAGCTGCAGAGGCTTATTTAGATCCCCTACAGGTGGTGGAACATGCCTAAGAATAGCTTCAAAAAGGGGCATCATATTATCATTATTAGATTCCATTTCTTCTTTTGCGAAACCAGATAATCCACTACCGAATAAATAAGGAAAATCGCATTGATCATCATCTGCACCTAATTCAAGAAATAAATCAAGAACTTTATCCACCGCAATTTCTGGGACTACTCTAGGCCTATCAATTTTATTTACAAAAACGATAGGCCTAAGACCTTTTTCTAAAGCTTTTTTTAACACAAACCTTGTTTGTGGCATTGGACCCTCGTTAGCATCAACAATTAATAAACAACCATCAACCATGCCCAAAACCCTCTCAACCTCTCCTCCAAAGTCAGCATGTCCTGGTGTATCGATAATATTGATTCTCGTATTTTTATAATTTACAGCCGTATTTTTTGAAAGTATTGTTATACCTCTTTCTCTCTCGAGATCATTTGAATCCATTACACAAGTTGGGACTACTTCGTTATCTCTAAATATTCCAGATTGAGATAATAATGCATCGACTAGGGTTGTTTTTCCATGATCTACATGGGCTATAATTGCTACATTTCTTATTTCTTTAATTGAAGCTGACATCTAAAAAATTGCAAACCAATAGTTAATATATTAAGGCTAACTCAAAGAATGCTTATTCTGAAAGATTTACCCATAAGACTTTGAAAATCAAATAAAAATTTTTTATTAGTATTTCAATTTTGTAGCTTTTTCAAATTCCTATTTGATGCTTCAAAAACTTTAAGTGCTTCAATCGAGCCCTCATATCTCCAGTGCCAAGGTTCATAATCAACATTTTTATTATGTTCTGTGAAAGATAATTTGAAGTGGTACTTAGCCGCATTTTTTTTAAGCCATCTAAAAGCATCCGTGTTCTCAAATTGAACTTCAAAGTCTGTTTCTCTTTTATCAGCATCTCCAATATCAATAGCAAAGCCAGTACTGTGCTCAGAATATCCAGGAGGTGCTGAGACCTTAGCCCTCTCAGCAGCAATCTGATTTCTAATAGATTTTAATGAATAAAAAATTTCTTTTTGCAAATTTATTGATCTATAACCACTAAGGAATACCAAATATATTCCATCTTTTATAGCATCCTCCCTCATTTTAAGAAGAGATTCACTCATGTCGATATGAACTTGAATATTAGGTTCAATAGAAACCAATTTTTCTTTTGAAATTTCCTTGTAGGGTAAATGGCCCAAAATACTAAGATCATTATTTACAAATTTTTTTGCATTGTTAACTCCATAGAGATTTAATTTAAAATTACTAATAATTTTCGACCCAATAAAAGGAAACAAAATTATTAGAAAAAAAGCTATAAATAAATAATATTTCTTGAATTTAAAATGATTTTCATTTAAGATTTTTCTTTCAGCAACTTGTATCTCAAAATCTTCATTTATAGGATTCTTTTTTTTCAATATAAAATTATTAATTCCAAAGATATTTCGATATTAACTATTAATTTACGAAATGCACTTTTATAAGAAAATTGATGTAGTTTTTTAATAGGATACAATTTTTTTTTGATATGTTGAGAGTTGCTGTTATCGGTGGAGGGCCAAGTGGTTCATGTGCTGCTGAAATACTTGCTAAAGCTGGTATAAAAACTTGGCTTTTTGAAAGAAAATTAGATAATGCAAAACCATGCGGAGGGGCCATTCCTCTTTGTATGGTTGAGGAATTTGACTTGCCAGAAACTATCATAGATAGAAAAGTAAGACATATGAAAATGATATCTCCCTCTAATAGAGAGGTTGATATTAGCTTAGATAATGTATATGGCAAAAGTGATAATGAATATATAGGAATGTGCAGACGAGAGGTAATGGATGCATTTATGAGAAACAGAGCTTCTGAACTTGGGGCAACATTAATTAATGGATTAGTTACATCAATTGATACTGGAAATGATAATCAAGGTCCATACAAACTTTCTTATTCAGATTTTTCTTCTGGAGACAAGAAAGGAGAACTAAAAGAGTTAACCGTAGACCTCTTAATTGGAGCTGATGGTGCCAACAGCAGAGTTGCCAAAGCTATGGACGCTGGAGATTACAAAGTGGCAATTGCTTTCCAAGAAAGAATTAAATTGCCTAAAGAAGAGATGAGTTACTACGAAGACCTCGCTGAGATGTATGTAGGGACTGATGTTTCTCCCGATTTTTATGGTTGGGTATTTCCTAAATATGATCATGTCGCAGTAGGGACAGGCACAATGCAAAAAAACCAATCCTTAATAAAAGGCCTTCAAGAAGGAGTAAGAAATAGAGCTAAAAAAAGGCTTGTTAATGGTGAAGTTATAAAAGTTGAAGCACATCCTATTCCTGAACATCCAAGACCTCGAAGAGTTGTAGGAAGAATGGCTCTGGTAGGTGATGCAGCTGGATATGTCACAAAAAGCTCTGGAGAAGGTATTTATTTTGCTGCGAAAAGTGGGAGAATGTGTGCTGAAGAAATCGTTGAAGTTTCAAAAAATGGGCAAGAAATTCCATCAGAAAAAGATTTAAAAAATTATTTAAAAAAATGGGACAAAAAATATGGAACAACTTACAAAGTACTAGAAATTCTTCAAAATATTTTTTATAGAAATGACTCTGCTAGAGAAGCTTTTGTAGAAATGTGTGATGACATGGACGTTCAAAGACTCACTTTTGATAGTTACCTGTACAAACGAGTTGTTGCAATGAAACCCCTTCAGCAAATTAAACTTACAATGCTTACTCTTGGATCAATTTTAAGAGGAAAAGCATTAGCACCACTGAATTATAAACCAGTTAATAGTGCTGTAAGAGAAGAAAAAGAAGTTGAAAAAATGTTAAAGAACTATTCAATTAAAGGTGGGATTAAAGTTAAGAGTTAAAAAGAGTAAAGTCAGCAATTTTTAAAGAGTAGTTCCTTACCAAACCTAATAAATTAAGACGATTATTTCTAATTTCAGGATTTTCTGCCATTATTAGGACACCTTTTTCATTATCAAAAAGTTCATTAATATTTTTAGCATTAGACTCAAATAGTTTAAAAAGCTGAAAATAATCCCAATTATTTAATTTAATAATTTCTTCTAACTCTTTGATGAATTCAAATACTTTATTTTCACATTCTTTTTCAAACAGATCTGGATTTACATAATTTTTGTATGAAAAAATTGTTGTTTTAAGATTTCCACTTTCAGCTAATTTACTAACTCTCGAGATAACTTTTTGAATTTCAGAAAAATTTGGTTTCCCTTGAAGTTGGTTAATACTATTAATTCTATTTTTTAAATCCAAAATATTCATTATTTTTTTTTCAGCTGATGGATCAATAAAAAAAGTAGCTTTAATTAGATCCTTACTGATTGATAATTCATCAAGATGGCTTGCAATTCTTTGATTAGTAAATTCAATTAAGTCATTTAAAACTTTTTCTTTCACGAATTTCAAATTTGGTAGTGAAATTTTCCAATATTCAAGAAGTTCCTCAAAAATATTTTCAAGATCCAAATCAAATTCGAATTGCCAAATAATTAGAATAACCCCATTTAAATTTCTTCTAAGTGCATATGGGTCAGATGAACCACTTGGTCTTTTTCCAGATATGAATATACTTATTAAAGTTTCTATTTTGTCAGAGATAGAAATAATAGCTCCATATTTTGTAGAAGGTAAATCATCTTTATAAAAACCAGGCAAATAATGTTCTGCTACAGCTATACAAGTTTCATTACTAAAGCCTTCATTTCGTAAGTATTTGCCCCCCATTATCCCTTGCAATTCAGGAAATTCGTAAACAATTTCACTACACAAATCGTTTTTACAGTATTTTGCAGCTTCTTTGATTTTTTCACTGTCTAAAGATTGATCATTTAAATAATTAAGTATCTTTTCTGATGTATCCTCAATTCGTTTTACTCTCTGATAAACATTACCCATCCCTTTCAAATAAGAAACCGTTTTAAGTTTTTCATTCCTTTCTTTAGAAGAAACTTTTTTATCACTTTCTACAAAAAACTTCGCATCAGAGAATCTAGCCCTTAATACTTTTTCATTTCCCTTAGAAATAATATTATTAGATTCTCTTAGACCATTAGATAAGACAAAGAAATTTGTACTTATAACTTTTTCAGAACTCAAATCTAATTTAGAAAATGTTCTACCTTTTTTTAGAAGTGGAATATATCTTTGGTGATTTTTCATTACCGTTGAAAGAACTTCAACAGGCAAATTAAGAAATTGCTTATCAAAGTTACTAGTTATTAAATTAGGAGATTCAACTAAATCAGTTAATTCGTTAAGTAAATTATCAGATAGATCAGGCTCTAAATTTACTAATTGAGATTCATGATTTATGAGATTAACAATTTTATTTTTTCTTTCTTCTCTTTTTACAAAAACTCCACTCTTAGCAATTAATTCAAAATAACTATCTGGAGAATGAATTTCAATAACTTTATTAATTAATCTATGACTTTTTGATTTGTTGCCTATTGAAATCTTAGGATCACATTCATCAAAAACGAAATCAAGAATTTCATCGTTGTAAAGTGAGACTATCCATCTAATGGGTCTTGAAAATTTAAAGCTTCCATATCCCCATTTCATGAATCGGGGGCCTTGCAAATTTTTTATTACTTTAGGAATTATTGAAGATAAAGAAGATCTTGTAGATTCTCCTTTCTCAATTTTTGTTCCAAATAAAAACTCACCCTTTTCTGTTTCTCTTATTTCTAAGTCATCTATATTAATCCCTAAACTATTTGCAAAACCTATAGCAGCATTAGTTGGTACGCCATTAAGAAATGCAGAAGTAGCTTTTGGACCTTTTCTTACTACCGTCTTATCATCCGCCTGATCAACCAATCCATCTAGAAATAAAACTATTCTTCTTGGTGTGGAGGTACAAACAATATTATTGAATTTGATAAGTTTCTTATCAAATTCAAATTCTATAAGAGAGTTAATTTGTTTTATTACAGAATGAGAAAATTTTGCTGGTAACTCTTCTGTTCCTATCTCAAGTAAATATTTAGACAAGAATAATTTATAGCTATTATAACTATAATTTACTACCAGTTAAATAAGCTTTTCGCTAATGTATAAAAAGAGATATGTTTTGGTCCCTTGATCAAGGTCGAAAAAGTAAAAAAGAAAAAAGAACTTGTTAAGCAAGAGACGGTTTGTTTAGCAAATGGTCTCGAAGTATCTAAATTTGAAAATTTCAAGAAAGGTAGTGATTTTCTAAAGGAACCACTTGCAAGCGAATTAAAAAATGAAAGCGATCATTTTACTAATGATGCTGTTCAGTTATTGAAATTCCATGGGAGTTATCAACAAGATAATAGAGAGAACAGGAAACCTGGAAAAAGTAAAGATTGGCAGATGATGCTTAGGTTAAGAAGTCCAGGAGGAGAAATACCAGGTAAATTATTTTTATCTTTAAATGAATTATCTGACAAACTTGGAAACGGCACACTGAGGGTAACTACTAGACAAGCCTTCCAAATGCATGGGATAAGAAAAGATAACTTAAAAGAAGTGATCAAATCTATTGTAAATTCAATGGGATCAACTTTAGCCGCGTGTGGGGACATAAATAGAAATGTCATGGCTCCGGCTGCACCTTTTGAAACATCAGAATACATAACCGCAAGAACTTTAGCAGTAAAAGTTGCTGATCTTTTAACCCCAGTAGCCGGACAAGGAACCTTTTTGGAGCTATGGGCTGACGGCGATTTGGAATATACAATAAAACCAGATAAAGAAATTGAAGAGAATAGGAAATTACAATTTAAAGAGAATGTTTTTAGCGGGACAAAACAAGAACCTCTATATGGATCTACATACCTTCCGAGAAAGTTTAAGTGTGCAGTTACCGTTCCAGGCGATAATTCAGTTGATCTCCTCACTAATGATATTGGAATAGTTGCATTCACCTCAAAAGAAGGTGACTTCGAAGGATGTAATTTTTATATCGGTGGAGGAATGGGGCGAACTCATAATAATGAAGAGACTTTTGCAAGAATTGCAGATCCACTTGGTTATGTTGAAAAAGAAGACACTTATGAACTAATTCAAAGTATCGTTGCCATTCAAAGAGATTATGGAGATAGGAAATCAAGGAAAAATTCAAGAATGAAATACCTTTTGCATAGAAAAGGTATTAAATGGTTTAAAAAAATACTTTTAGATAAATACTTTAGAAAAGAAATTAAGGATTTAAGAAAAGAACCTGAGAATAAATTAATTGATTATCTAGGTTGGCATAAACAAAATGAAGATTATTTTTTTGTTGGGCTCCCTTTATTATCAGGAAGGCTTTCTGGAAAGAAAAAATCATTAATAAGAGATCTTGTTGAAGAAAATGACCTTAATTTAAGACTTACTCCTAATCAAGATATTTTGCTTTGTAATATTCCTAATAAAAACAAAAGCAAAATTAAAAAGGCCTTAAAAAAGATCGGATATGACAATCTTAATGATATCAATGAAATTCAAAGACATGCTCTAGCTTGTCCAGCACTCCCTCTTTGTGGTCTAGCCATGACCGAAGCTGAAAGAATTTTACCTGAAGTTCTAACTAGAATAGAAAACCTTTTAACTGATATGAATATAGAAAAGACAATATTATTTAGAATGACAGGATGTCCTAATGGATGCACAAGACCTTATATGGCAGAATTAGCTCTTGTTGGGAGTGGGCAGAATAAATATCAACTATGGTTAGGGGGAAGTAAAAACCTTCAAAGATTAGCTAAACCATATTTGCAAAGAATGGAACTTGATGATTTAGAAAAAACCATTCAACCTTTATTGGAATTATGGAAAAAAAGAAGCGCCAAAAATGATTTTGGAGATTTTATTAACAATCAAAAGGAATCTTTCATTACAAATTTACTAAGCGAGATAAATTAAAAATCATATTTTCCCATACAAAGCATTAGGCTTTTTATTCTTCCAAGCCCATAGTTGATCTCCATAACTAAAATGCCACCACTCATTTGGATGCTGAACAAACTCAAATTTAATCATAATTTCTTTTAGTAACTTTCTTCTATCATTCCAGATTATTGCATCTACATTATCTATATTATTATAAAAATCTGGTTTTGATTTATCATCCATCTGATCAATATTACTTCCCATATATATAATATTTCCATACTTATCGGCCAAAGTGATATCTAAAGCACCACCAGTTGAATGTGGTGGTGGATATCTTTCATCGAACGAAGGATAAGCCCAAAATTTCTCAACATTTTTTTTAACTATGGGATATCGTTCCATATCTTTTTCAGAAGCATCAATATCTAGCCTTTCACATTCCAAAATAAAAGCTCTATTGAACATAAATTTTTGAACTTCGATAGGTCGCCAACTGTCATAAATCAAAAGGGATAAACTATTGTTTTTTAATTTTAAAAAGTCATTTACTTTTATTAATCTCTTTACAACTTCTTCTCTTAATTTCCAAATGGACTTTTTTCCCTTATAAGGAGCACCTAGATCATAGTAAGGATGTGGACTAATAAATTTAAAACAACTTGGTATTGAAATTAATTTATCTTTATTCTCCTTAATTGGGATCTCATTCCAAATTTTCAATGAACTTTGTCTATTAATTTTATATTTGCATATATTTAAAAATTGACAATTAAAAGTTTTAATTTAAGAAGTCATGAATAAATTTATTGTCAGAATTATCGATTAGCAAATCTTTTAATAAAATATTTTTTTTAAAGTCAGGATCTTCATTTATTACCCTCTGAGCCTCTTCTCTAGCCTTTTCAATTAAAACTTTATTATTTGGTAAGTTATCCAATACAAAATCGGGCAATCCCGACTGCTTATATCCCAAGAGTTGGCCAGGACCTCTAAGTTCCAAGTCTTTTTCCGCGATATAAAAACCATCATTAGATTTTTCTAAAACACTTAGCCTTTTATTTTCTAATCCATTATTTTCAGAAGTTACTAAGTAACAAAATGATTTATGGGATCCTCTCCCAACTCTACCTCGTAACTGGTGTAATTGAGACAAACCAAATCTTTCTGAATTATAAATAATCATAATTGAAGCATTAGGTACATCAATTCCTACCTCAATAACTGTGGTAGAAACCAATATATTTACTTCATTATTAACAAAAGAACTAATGACATTATTCTTTTCTTCAGAATTTAATTTTCCATGTAATAGTCCAACCTTATTTTTTAAAAAAATTTCCTCTGATAAATATTTAAAAATCTTTTTTGCAGAACTTAAATTCATTTTTTCAGAATCTTCAATTAATGGCAAAATTACATAAGCTTGCTTCCCGTTATCTATCTCATTCTCAACACGTTTAAAAAGTATATTTAACTCTTCTTCTGAAATAATTTTTGTTGTTATTGGGACTCTTCCTGGGGGAAGTTCTGTAATCTGACTAATATCTAAATCACCATATAGTGACAAAGCGAGAGTCCTAGGTATGGGAGTAGCAGTCATTGATAACAAATTAGTATTTTCTCCTTTGTTAAGTAATCGATTTCTTTGTGTAACACCAAACCTATGCTGTTCATCTATGACTACCATCCCTAATGAATTGAAAACAACTTTATCTTCAAATAATGCATGCGTACCTACGAGAATATCCACCATTCCATTTTTTAAATTTGTAAGTATTTCTTTTCTTTTTTTCTGTGGGGTATTACCTGTAAGAAGTTCTACAGAAACTAAAAGTGGGTTTAAGAATTGTATTAAATTCTTATAGTGCTGTGAGGCAAGTACTTCAGTCGGAACCATTAATGCACCTTGTTGATCCTTTTCAAGTTCAATTAAAAGAGATGCGATTGCAATAATAGTTTTACCACTACCAACATCTCCTTGTAGTAGTCTCGACATAGGT
>QCGM01000009.1:0-59005 GCA_003279925.1 Prochlorococcus sp. AG-388-B05 | reverse complement strand
GGGTACTCTCCTGTAGAGGGGCATTTGACCACCTTCAAATCCAGGTCGTGTAGGTCTACCGGATCGAGATTTCTGTCCTCTCATACCAAAACCACAAGAAGCTCCCTGCCCTGCCGCGATACCTCTACCCTTTCTTAATTTTTTCTTTCTTGAACCTGTGTTTGATTTTAGTGTATTTAAAGTTGAAGTCATAATTTTAAGAGTAAAGCTGTTCAAGAGAAATACCTCTCTCTCTAGAGGCAGATTTGTGGGTTCTTAATTGAGAAAGAGCCTCCATTGCAGCTCTCGCATTATTTAAGGGAGTTTTACTACCTAATCTTTTAGCTAAGACGTTTTTTATACCTGCTAATTCTAAAACTGTCCTAATTGACCCACCAGCAATTACACCCGTACCAGGCGCAGCAGGTCTAATAAGTACATTCGCTGCTCCATCTCTCCCATTAGATAAAGTAGGTATAGAATTATTCGGAGTTAAAGGAACTCTAACAAGATGTTTTTTACCGTCTGAAACTCCTTTCCTTACTGCTCCAATAACATCTCCTGCCTTCCCTACTCCTACTCCTACTTGTCCTTTCTCATTTCCAACAACAACAATTGCTCTAAAACTCATTTTTTTACCACCTTTTACTGTTTTAGATACTCTTCTAATTTGAACAACTCTTTCTTGCCACTCAGAATCCCTCTCATTTTTAGAGTCACCTCTTCGATTTCTTTTTCGATCATTATTACGATTACCTCTCCTCTGTTCATTAGCATTAGATGAGGGTGCATTCTCAGTCTTTGACTGATTTTCTTGTTTTGTTGGAGTGTCTGTCATGATAAAAAATAAATATTTAGAAATTCAAGCCTGCATCACGGGCCGCATCTGCTAGAGCTTTAACTCTGCCATGATATAGATTCCCACCTCGATCAAAAATTACTTGTTTAACACCTTTCTTCATTGCTCTTTTAGCTAACAACTTACCAACAATTGAAGAAGAGCTGCAGTTAGAAGAGAGTTTTTCTTTATCTTCCTTAAGTTCTTTATCTACCGTAGAAGCAGAACATATAGTTTGTTGTGCATCGTCGTCAATAACTTGGGCATAAATATGATTATTTGAACGGAAAACAGCTAATCTTGGGCGTGCGCTACTACCGATTAAGTAACGCCTTAATCTTTTATGCCTTTTTTGAGTTTGAAGTTTCCTTGAAATTTTAGCCATGATTTTTTAAGCAATTATTTTTTGCCGGATTTACCAGCTTTTCTGATGATTCTCTCATCTTGGTATTTGATACCTTTACCTTTATAGGGTTCTGGAGGTCTGATTGATCTGATTTTTGCTGCTTCATTTCCAACAATTTCTTTATCAATTCCAGATACAGTTACATTGGTATTACTTTCAACTTTGTATGTTATACCATCGGGGGGGGTCATTTCTACTGGATGACTATATCCAGCACTTACTACTAAATTTTTTCCTTTCACTTGAGCCCTAGATCCAACACCTACTATTTCCAATTTCTTTGAGTAGCCTTCAGTAACTCCCTGAACCATATTTGAAATCAATGTTCTACAAAGACCATGTCTTTCCCTTGAATATCTTTTAGTCGTTGCTGGAGTAACAACAATCTGATTTTCTTTCTGATCAAAATTTACACCTTCAGGCATCAGTCTTTTGAGTTCACCTTTTGGGCCCTTTACGGTAATGCTTAATCCCTTAATATCAACAGATACCTTTTCTGGTATTTGTACTGGAGATTTTCCTATTCTTGACATAATTAATACCTCTTAATAAACATAACAAAGAACTTCGCCACCGATGCCTTGTTTCCTTGCGTCACGGTCACTCATTACACCCTTTGAAGTTGATACTATAGCAACTCCAAGACCCCCAAGAACTTTTGGTAAGCCCTTTGTATTTTTATAAACTCTCAATCCAGGCTTACTTACTCTTTGCATGGATCTGATAGTAGGAAATTTATTTTTACCACTATATTTAAGTCCTAAAACGATTTGAGACTTATAACCTTCACCTTCCTCATTTATATCAGTTATGAAGCCTTCTTTTTGCAGAACTTTAGCTATGCTGAGAGACATTTTTGAGGCTGGAATTGCGGTGGATGTATGCTTTTTTTGACTCGCATTTCTTATACGAGTAAGCATATCTGAAATAGGATCGTGATTTGACATGTTTATAAGGTTAATTACTAAAAGGCATTCCTAGCTCTTTCAAGAGAGCTTTACCCTCTTGATCGGTTGAGGCGCTGGTTACAATTGTTATGTCCATTCCTCTAATAGAATCTATTTTATCAAATGAAATTTCAGGAAATATCAATTGTTCTTTTACCCCTAAAGTATAATTACCTCTTCCATCAAAGCTTTTTGGATTAACACCTCTGAAGTCTCTAATTCTTGGTAAGGCTAGATTTATAAATCTTTCTAAAAAAGAATACATTCTATCTCCCCTCAGGGTAACGGTACAGCCAATTGCCATTCCTTCCCTTATTTTAAAGCCAGCAATTGCTTTTTTGGATCTTGTAACTAAAGCTTTTTGTCCCGTAATAGTTGCCATTTCATTTAAAGAGGCCTCTAAAGCCTTTGAATTTGAAGCAGCTTCTCCAAGACCTCTATTTACGTTAACTTTAATAACCTTGGGTACTTGATGAATATTTTTAAGACCAAGGTCTTTTAAAAGCTTTGGTCTTATTGCTTCTTTGTAGCGAGTTTTAAGAGTCATGATTTTTGTAATTAATTCTGGTCTTTGTCAGAATTGTGTAATAAGAAAATTGAAATCTCGTTTTTGATGAAGAATTTAATCAATTAGTTCACCAGTTTTTTTTAATCTCCTTTTTTTAACTCCCTCTTTATCAATAAAATATTCTATTTTACTTATTAGATTTTTATCCTTTGAAAAAAACATTACATTAGAAGCGTGTAATGATGCTTCTTCTGTCAATATTCTCCCACTTTCACCTTCTTGAGTAGGTTTTACATGTTTTGTTCTAAGATTTACTCCCTTCACAACCACTCTATTTTCTAGAGGGATAGTTTTTAATACTTCACCAGTCTTACCCTTTTCTTTACCGTTAATAACTTTGACTAAGTCACCTGTTTTAATTCTCATTTTTATTCGTTTGAAGTTTTTCTTTTGTTTAAGTGAGTCCAACATTTAAATAACCTCCGGAGCTAAAGAAACGATCTTTGTAAAATTCTTATCGCGTAATTCCCTTGCTACTGGACCAAAGACTCTTGTACCTTTTGGATTTTTATCTTCATTAATCAAAACGGCTGCATTATCATCAAAACGAATTGAGTTACCTGTATTTCTTCTTAAAGTATGTCTTGTCCTAACAATAACTGCTTTTACGACATCTGATTTTTTAACCCCCATATTTGGTAATGCGTCTTTTACTGATGCAACTACAACATCTCCTACATGTGCATATCTTCTATTTGAACCCAGCACTCTTATACATTGAAGTCTTTTAGCTCCACTGTTATCAGCAACAGTTAAATAGGTTTCCTGTTGAATCATTTGTTATCCTCCTTAATCGTTATTGTTTTATTTAGAATTTCCTCTATTGCCCATCTTTTATGAGCACTTAGTGGCCTTGTTTCTTTAATTTTAACTCGATCTCCCAAAACACATGTGTTTTCTGGATCATGTGCCTTGTAGCGAGTTGTTTTACTTACAATCTTTTTATAAGTTGGATGTGGGTATCTATTGATTACGGCAACAACAACTGTTTTGTCCATTTTGTCGCTTACAACAGTACCGATTCTTTCTTTAAGTGCCATAGCAATAATTAATCAGCGGGTTTTTGAGAAGTGGATTGACTTTTACTAAGAGTAAGTAATTGTGCAACTTGTTTCTTAATTATTTTAAATTGATGAGTTTCATTAAGCTGTCTTGTTGCCTGTTTGAATCTCAAGTCGAAGAGATCTTTTCGTAGTTGATCAATTTTTTCAGTTATTTGAGAAGAATTTAACTTTTTAAATTCTTTTATAGATTCTGAATTTTTCATTTTTTAACCTCCTCTTTTGAATCTTTCCCTGTCTTACCTTCTATTGATGAATCACTACTTAGATTTATATCACTAGAAATAAATTTTGTTTTTACTGGTAATTTATATTGGGCTAAACGCATAGCTTCTTTTGCAATTTCTTCTGTAATCTCTTCACCACCCATTTCAAATAATATTCTTCCAGGTTTTACAACAGCTACCCAAAACTCTGGATTACCTTTTCCAGATCCCATCCTAGTTTCAGCTGGTCTCATAGTGACTGGTTTGTCTGGGAAAATACGAATCCATATTTTTCCACCACGTTTAACATATCTTGTCATTGCTCTTCTACTAGCTTCAATCTGTCGAGCAGTTACCCACCCACAATCTTGAGCTTGGAGTGCAAACTGACCAAATGCAATGGTATTACCCTTAGAGGCAATTCCTTTCATTCTGCCTCTATGCTGTTTTCGGAATTTAGTACGTTTTGGACTAAGCATTGTTATACCTCCTATGAATTCTCATTTGAACGATCCTCAAATTGCTGAGGTTTTCGACTGCCTTTCCTTCTTGGAATAGCACCAACAGGAATAGATTGTTCTTCTTTGGGAAGAACCTCCCCTTTGAAAACCCAAACTTTAATTCCTAATACACCATAAGTTGTATTTGCTTCGCGCAGTGCATAATCAACCTCAGCTCTCAAAGTATGAAGAGGTACCCTACCTTCTCTAGTCCACTCTGTTCTAGCTATTTCTGCACCATTGAGTCGTCCTCCTACTTGTACTTTCAAGCCTAGAACACCAGCTCTTTGTGCTCTTTGCAAAGCCATCCTTATAGTTCTTCTAAAGGCAACTCTTTTTTCTAATTGTTGTGCTATGTATTCAGCAAGTAAATATGCATCCGCGTCAACTCTCTCCACTTCAACTACATTAATTCGAACTTGCCTTGTTCTATCTCCTATAGTTTTTTGTATACCTGACCTCAATTCTTCGATACCACTTCCTTGCCTGCCTACAATCACTCCAGGTCTAGCTGTTTTCAATTCAAGTTCTAACTGGTCAGCTTTTCTAGCAATTAGTACATCACTGATTCCAGCTGAACTATATTTCTTTTGGATAAAAGTACGAATTTTATCATCTTCTTGAAGAAGGGTTGGATAAGTTTTAGAAGTAGCGAACCATTTTGAACGATGTTCTTGTGTGATACCTAACCTAAACCCTGTTGGGTTGATTTTATTACCCATTAGTTTTGTGCCTCCTTATTAGTTTGATTAGGAGCAGATTCTACAGAAATACTTATATGGCAAGTCTGTTTTTTGATGGAGAAAGCTCTACCTTGAGCTCTCGGTCTGAACCTTTTCATCACCGGACCGTTATCAGCCGAAGCTGAAGATATTATTAGGGATGAGGGATCCATACCCAAGTTATGTTCTGCATTAGCTACTGCAGATCTTAAAACCTTAGTAATAGGATCAGTAGATCTATATGGCATAAATTCCAACATAATCAGTGCATCTCTATAAGATTTACCTCTAATTTGATCGAGAACTCTTCTTACTTTTGATGCAGAACCACGAATGTACTTACCGTGAGCAATAGCTGTTTTTGTCATTTCAGGTGTTTTTGTCATTTATCTAGCCCCCTTCTTATCTCTTAGGTGGCCACGATAGGTTCTTGTAGGAGCAAATTCACCTAATTTATGGCCAATCATTTGTTCAGTTATAAATACTGGTATATGGGCCTTACCATTGTGAACAGCAATCGTATGACCAATCATAACAGGGAGGATAGTAGAAGATCTAGACCATGTTTTGATGACTGATTTATCATTATCAGTATTTTGTTTTTCTACCTTTTTAAGCAAACTATCTGCTATAAAAGGCCCTTTTTTTAATGAACGTCCCATAATTTATAAAATAGAAATAGAAATAGAAATAGTAGTAATCAAGAATCTCTTCCCCCTCTACTTCTCTTAGAAATACGACGACGTCTTCGAACAACCAATTTGTTACTTGGCTTGTTTTTCTTACGTGTCTTTAATCCAAGTGCTGCCTTACCCCACGGAGTTACAGGGCCTGCCCTACCAATCGGAGCTTTTCCCTCTCCTCCTCCATGTGGATGATCACATGGGTTCATAACACTACCTCTTACTTGAGGTCTTCTACCTAACCATCTTCTTCTGCCTGCTTTTCCTAAGCTAGTATTACGTATTTCAGAATTACCTACTTCACCTAAAGTTGCATAACATTCCTTGCGTACAAGTCTAACTTCAGTAGATGGGAGTTTTAAAGCGACATACTCTCCTTCTTTCGCCATTAGTTGTGCACTAGCTCCTGCAGATCTGACCATTTGAGCACCTCTACCAGCATATAGTTCTACACAATGAACACTCGATCCTAGTGGCATGGAAGATAGGGGCATTGCATTCCCTTCTTCAATTGGAACACCCTCACCAGAAATTACATTTTGACCTACTTTTATTCCCGCAGGAGCGATTATATATCTTTTCTCTCCGTCTTCATAGAATAAAAGTGCGAGTCTCGCATTTCTATGAGGATCATAATGAATAGCTGCAACCTTTGCATTAATATTTTTTTTGTCTCTTCTGAAATCTACTAATCTGTATTGTCTTTTGTGTCCGCCCCCTCTGTGACGACAGGTGATAACTCCTCTATTATTTCTGCCTTTATTTCTATGCTTAGAAACTATTAATGATCTTTCTGGTTTTGAACCCGTAATCTCACTAAAGTCAGTTACAACTCTTTGTCTAGTTCCAGGTGTATAGGGTTTGAATTTACGAATAGCCATAATAAATACTCCTTAAGATTCTGGGAATAGTTGAATTTTGTCTCCTTCAGCAAGACGGACAATTGCCTTTTTAATTTGAGAACGCTTCCCAGAGAATTTACCGACTCTTCTTGTTCTCCTTGGAGGATTCATAGTGTTTATTCCTATAACTTTAACACTAAACAAGGCCTCAATTGCTGCCTTTATCTGAGGCTTTGCGGCCCTATGATCTACCTCAAAAGTATATTGGTTAAGATCTAGAGCATTTGTCGCTTTTTCTGTAATTACAGGTTTACGAATTATATCTGCTAGACGAGAATCAAATAATCTACTCATGATGCATAAACCTCCTGAATTTTATTGATTGCTGATTGACCAATAACTAACTTATTAGCATTAAGGATATCAAAAACATTTAATTGATCAGCAGCAATTAATTTTACCTTTTCAATGTTGTTAATAGATTTTCTAATGACATCAGAGGGATTATCAAGAATAACTAAAACCTTTTCTGTTTTTTCTATTCCTAATCTAGAAAGACCATTAATTATTTCACTAGTTTTTGGTTGGTCTAATGTTGAACCAAAGTCTTCAACAGTTTTGAAATCAGCAATCCTAGACATTAAGGCTGTTCTAAGTGCTAATCTTCTTTCTTTTCGGTTCATATCTAAGTTATACGAACGTGGTTTAGGGCCAAAAATTACCCCTCCTCCTGGTCTTAATGGGGTCCTAATTGATCCTTGACGAGCTCTACCCGTACCCTTTTGCTTATATGGCTTCCTACCTCCTCCACGAACTTCAGACCTTGTCAAAGTAGATGCAGTTCCTTGTCTTTTGTTAGCTAATTGTCTAAGAACAGCTCTATGGATTAAATCGGCAGAAGAAGTGTCTTTGGCAACTTTTAAATCAATTGAGACTTTACCAGCTTTTTTGCCATCCCATTTTAAAGTTTCTAGGGTTGTCATGATTTTGCTCCTCCTTTGTTACCAACAACATTATTAGGCTTTATATTTACTATCGATCCAGGTTTACCTGGTACAGAACCTTTTACTACAAGTAAATTTTTCTGATCATCAATTTTGACCACTAATAAACCCTTTGTCGTTATCTTTTTACCTCCATATCTTCCTGCCATCCTTTTACCGGGATAAATTCTCCCCGGAGTTGTTCCAGCACCTGTTGAACCTGGAGCTCTATGATTCTTGGAACCATGACTCATAGGTCCTCTACTAAACCCATGTCTTTTTTGATATCCAGAGAAACCTCTACCCATTGATTTCCCGCTAATATCAACTTTCTGACCAACCTCAAAATTTGTGACAGTTATTTCCTTTCCAATCTCATAAGGAGACGTCTCTTCGACTCTGTATTCCTTTAGGTGTTTTAAAAGTATTTCACCTGACTTTAGAAGATGTCCTTTCTCAGGCTTACTCAAATGCTTATCTTTTGATACTCCATAACCTATTTGAATAGCAGTATAACCATCCAAAGGTTGAGTTTTTAATTGCGTGACTCGACAAGGGCCAGCCTCTATAAGAGTAACCGGTACTGAATTCCCATCTTTATCGAATAATTGAGACATGCCCAATTTTTTTCCTAAAATTCCTATAGACATAAGACTTGAGTAGGCTAGCTCGTAAATAATTTTTGGTTAATTGTCAAATCTCTTAAAAGTTTCAACAATGTTATCAATCAAAAATTAAATTCAATTGTAGGAGTGAGACTTTTCTAAAATTAGAAAGTATCTCATCGGGTTAAACCCATCCCAAATTTCTTTAACGAAACGCTAAAAAAAGTAAATATTTCAGAGGCTCGGCTAGCGTGCGAGCTTAAAAAAATTCATCGAATATAAATTGTACATCATCAAGTACCATAAAATGAAATAATATATAGTTAAAGAGAATCTTTATGCCATTACTTCTGACGGGAAAAAAGTTTCATAATGATTTAATTAAAAATAAATGCTTAGCTATGTTTGCCCCTCTAGAGGGAGGGTATGAAACTCGTCTTCTAAGAAGAATGCGAGCTAAAGGTTTTAAAACTTACATTACCTCTGCTAGAGGATTAGGAGATCCTGAAGTATTTTTACTAAAATTACACGGGATAAGGCCACCTCATCTCGGTCATCAAAGTATTGGTAAAAATGGTGCTCTAGGAGAAGTTCAGCAAGTAATTCCTCAAGCGTCTGAATTATTTAATGAGAATGATAAGGATAAATTATTATGGCTATTAGAAGGTCAAGTCTTATCTCAATCTGAGCTAGAAAGCTTAATTAAAATCTGTACTTCTGATAACAAACTAAAAATTGTTGTTGAAATGGGTGGTTCTAGAAAACTTGAATGGAAACCTCTAAATGATTACATATTGAATGAATTCTGAAATTGAGTTATTTAAAAAATAATAAAAAGGGATCAGATAAATGGGTTAAATTAATTTGCGGGGCGAGCAATGAAGATATTGTTGCCATAGAAGATTTAAGTGCTATTTATTCCGCTGCTGGAGTTGACTATATTGATGTTGCTGCTGACGAATCTATAGTTGAAGCAGCAAGAAATGGTATCAAATGGGCCAAGAAACTCTATGGTGCCTCTCCTGGATTGATGATAAGCATTAGTGATGGAAAAGATATACATTTTCGCAAAGCTAAATTTGATCCATTGAAATGCCCCTCTAATTGTCCTAGGCCATGCGAAAGGATATGCCCTACCTTTGCAATTGATTATTCTGGGGTAAAAGAAAATAAATGCTATGGATGTGGAAGATGTATAAATAGTTGTCCCCTAAATTTAATTTCTGAATATGAATATAAATTGTCAAATAAAGACTTACCACAAACTCTACAAACAATAAAACCTGATGCAGTAGAAATTCATACGGAAATCAATCGACTAGATTCTTTTATACAAGTTGCAAATATTCTCAAAACTTCAGGGATAGAATTAAAAAAAATATCTGTAAGTTGCGGATTAAATCAATCCCAAAAAGGACCAAAAGATCTTTTAAGAGCTCTTTGGGAAAGATATGAAATTCTTGTCGAACATAATGTGCCGCTTATTTGGCAACTAGATGGAAGACCTATGTCTGGGGATCTAGCTCCAGCAACATGTAAGGATACAGTTAAATTATGGAATAACATAGGATCTCATCTTCCCCCAGGTTTAATTCAACTAGCAGGAGGAACAAATGGAAAAACTCATGAATTTTTGAAAATAAATAATTTTCCTGATGGAATTGCCTTTGGGAGTTCTGCTAGAAAAATAATGCAACCACTTATTGAAGATGCCAACAAAAATAATAAAAAATTATATGAATATCCAGAAAAAATGGCTTTAGCAATAAAAAAAGCACGAAAATTGCTTAACCCATGGAAAATAAGCTAATCCCCTTTAAAGTAAATTAAAAAAACAATTTCAGAAAATCTAGAATAAAAATTTATATTTTTGATAGAAAAAAATCTAGTAATGTATTAAAATGAAATTTCATTGGGCCGTCGCCAAGTGGTAAGGCATCGGGTTTTGGTCTCGACATTCCTAGGTTCGAATCCTAGCGGCCCAGTTCTAAAAATTTAATTGAGTGAGCTCTCAGAAATTATTTCTATTTGATTTTGATGGGGTTATTGTTGATGGAATGAATGAATACTGGCATAGTTCATTATTAGCTTTTGAAAAATTTATAAATTCTCCAAAAATCTTAATTGATCAAAATCTTTACAAACAAGTTTCAAATACTTTCGTAGAAATGAGACCCTGGGTTAAATATGGATGGGAGATGTTAATTATTATCCACCAAATTATCAAAAGTGAAGAGCCACTAAACAATCAAAACAAAATCGATTTCCTAAATAAATATCATCAAAATTGTCAGAAAGTTTTATTAGAAAATTCTTGGGTGGCTGAAGATTTACAAAAATGTCTTGATAAAGCAAGAAAATATCAAATAGATAATAATTTTGATAATTGGATAAGATTACATCGCCCATTTTATGAAGTTATAGTTTTTATAGAAAAATTAAAGAAAGAAAATATCAAGACGGGAATCATAACAACGAAAGGAAAAATATTTGCAGGCAAAATTCTTGAAAAATTAAATATTTTCCCGGAGTTAGTTTTTGGCTATGAATCGGGTACAAAAGTTGAGATTATTTCAGAACTCTTGCAAGAATATGAAATCATAGGCTTTATCGAAGATAGGAGAAATACACTTCATGATATAAAGCAAAACCCTGTGACAAGTAACATTCCTTGCTACCTAGCTGATTGGGGCTATTTAAAAAATATAGATAGACTTAATTTGCCGCATGAAATTAAATTATTAAAGTTGAAAAGTTTAGAAAATTTACTTGCAATTTAGTTATTTTCAGCTAAAGTACGTATGTACTATAAATTGTAATTATTAATTTTAAATTTATTTAAAAATAATTATGAGAACTTATCAATAAATTAAAATGAGTTTAGAAGAAAGAAAAAAAAAGGATTCAAAAGAATCCTCATCTGAAGAGAAAAACAAAGCATTAAACCTAGTCTTAGGGCAAATAGAAAGAAACTTTGGTAGAGGATCAATAATGAGGCTTGGAGATGCCTCCAGAATGAAAGTGGAAACAATATCTACAGGAGCTCTTACATTAGACTTAGCATTAGGAGGAGGATATCCTAAGGGAAGAGTGGTTGAGGTTTACGGACCTGAAAGTTCAGGGAAAACAACCCTAACTCTTCACGCAATAGCAGAAGTACAGAAAAATGGAGGTATAGCAGCATTTGTTGATGCTGAACATGCTTTAGATCCAGTCTATGCCGCCTCTCTTGGGGTGGATGTAGAGAATTTACTAGTTTCGCAGCCAGATACAGGTGAAATGGCCTTAGAAATAGTTGATCAACTCATAAGATCAACTGCCGTAGACCTTGTTGTTGTTGACTCAGTAGCAGCATTAACTCCTAGAGCAGAAATAGAAGGTGAAATGGGAGACCACGTTATAGGAAGCCAGGCAAGACTAATGAGTCAAGCAATGAGAAAAATAACTGGTAATATTGGTAAATCAGGTTGTACAGTGATATTCCTCAATCAATTACGGTTAAAAATCGGAGTTACATATGGAAATCCAGAGACAACTACAGGAGGTAATGCATTAAAGTTTTATGCTTCAGTAAGACTTGACATTAGGAGAATTCAGACTCTTAAAAGAGGTACAGAAGAATATGGAATAAGAGCAAAAGTAAAAGTAGCAAAAAATAAAGTAGCCCCTCCATTTAGAATTGCAGAGTTTGATATTCTATTCGGCAAAGGGATAAGTACGACAGGATGTTTATTAGATTTAGCAGAAGAGACTAATATAATAATTAGGAGAGGTGCTTGGTATAGTTACGAAGGAGAAAATATTGGACAAGGTAGAGATAACACAATTATTTGGTTGGATCAGAACTTAGAAATAAAGAATAAAGTAGAATCTATTGTCAAAGCGAAACTAACAGAAGGTACTGAAGTAAGTTCTAATTCGATGAAAGCATTAAATAATAATCCAGAAAATGCTGTGATTGCTAATAACATCAAGAAAATAGCTTAGATTCATAATGAATCAGCTGGAGTCCACCAACCTGCAGCTGGTCCAATAAATCTAACAATTACCCACAAGATAACTAAACCTCCAATTCCATACCAACTAGCTTTTATACTTAATTTCATTAAACTATCTCTCTGATTAATAGTAAGAGGCAGCCAATCAAATATTCTAGGTGATTTGTCTGATTTAGATTTAGTATTGTTTTGTTTAGGAGGAAGACCTAATGATTTTCTCCTTTTTGCTTCTCCCATATTTAAAGATATTTCCTAAATAATAACCTAATCGTAAGGAAGCATATAGTTTATTTGTTTTGAAGGTTGAATACTTTTTAAGATTAATCTACCCCATTTTCTTTTATGTGCTCTACCATCAAGAATTATTAATTTACCAGCGTTTTTTCTTAAAGGTGAAATAGACCTTTCTAATTTTTGTATTGCCTCAGGAAGTAAAAATTCTCGGAACCAATCTTTAGAAAGATTTCTGTTATGAGAAACAGTCAATGCATTAATAGGCTCTTCAATCCGTGGAATTGGTAGTAATGGAATAATTATTTGTTCTGGACTTTTTATACAATAAGAATTATTGATCCACCAAGTATAGCTAGCACATAAAATTTCATTATTAAACAATGGAATATTCTCTAGCAAAACTCGCTTTCCATAGATAGAGGCTAATTCTGTAGCAAATTTAAGCTTCAAATCAACGTCATCAGATAAAAATAAAGTCAGACCTTTTGAGAAAATAATTAATTTTTTAGACTTATCTAAAATATTATTTGTAAACATTGGATTATTTGGGAGCATTTGCCTGGGCGGAACGTATACTAAGATTTTATTTTCAATAAAGTTACTCCTAAAGTTCATTACCAAATCAATATTTAAACGTTCTTTTTTGAGATACTTTTGAAAAAAATTATCTTCTCTTAATGCGGATAAAAAAACAAATTTATTATTAATTAGTAAATGTTTTATCTGAGAGAGTTCATCGATAGGTTCTAAATAAAAATTCCACTCAAAATTAATATCATCTAAAGTTACCCAGCAAGCCCAACCTTCAGAAAGAGCATTACTTACCCTCAAAAATTGATCAGAATATGAAGAGTTTTCAAAAAAGAAATTAGAAAGAAAATTTATTTCTTCTTTATCTAAAAAAATACACCTACTATCTAAAACTTTTCTCAAGAAAAACTTCTTTTTAAGTAGGTTATACGTACTAATTATCTTTTGACTTTTAGATGATGATTTTTCAAATTTATGAAACCAATTTTTTTTCAAAAAGGAAATCCTAAAATAATTTTTCAAATCTTCTTTTATATTTTCAATCCCAGAAAAAATAATACGATGATTACTAGAATTAAAAATATTTACATCACCTAGCAGTTTTTCCAGAGAGATAAAACAAACTCGATGATTTGAAAAAATTATTTGATCATTTTCTAAAATAAAATTCAACCCAAGACTTTTTAATTCTCCTAAGTAATTATTTTTTAAAAATTCTATTTTGTCTTGAGATAAAACAAAAGTCGAATTTTCTTCAAATAAAAATATAGAAATCAATAGAGCGGGTAGCCAAATATTAGTAGAAAAAATTTCTGAATTAATCAGATAAGTTTCATTTGTTTGAAGACACTTTGAAACTATTCTCCCGAAAGAATATATATGATCCCAATCTATATCATGGGATCTAATAAATCTTTTTAAGTACTGATGACTTAAAATTTCAAGCATTATATAATTTTAGTAATATCAAATTGAAAAAAACATGATCTTAATATACAAAAAATTGGTATCAATATAAAAAAGCCTCAAATAAATAAATCAATGAATATTGGAATTGTAGGTCTAGGACTTATTGGTGGTTCAATAGGATTAAAACTCCAAAGATTAAAACACACTATTTATGGAGTCACGAACAATAACCTTAATAAAAAAAAGGCAATAGAGAGAAATCTGGCAAACGTTGTTAGCTGCGATTTACGCATCCTAAAAGAATGCTCCTTAATTATATTGGCATTACCGATTAAAGATCTAATCCATCCTTCGAAAGATCTAATAAATGCGATTCCAAAAGATTCGATAGTAACCGATGTCGGTTCTATAAAAGAACCAATAATTAACACATGGGGGGAAATACATCCATTATTTATTGGTTCACATCCAATGGCAGGCACAGAAGAAAAAGGAGTTGAATCAGGTTTCGAAGGTTTATTAGAAAATGCAAAATGGATTATCACTCCTACGTCGAAAACCAATTCATATTCAATAAAAACGCTAAGTAAATTAATAACTTCTATGCAATGTGAGATTTATAAAGCATCACCAAAAGAGCATGATGAAGCAGTTTCTTTAATATCTCATTTACCGATATTTGTTGCTTCTTCATTAATAAAAACTGCCAATGCAGAGAAAAATGAATCGCTATTGGCTCTAACTCAAAGACTTGCCGCTACAGGATATGCGGATACAACAAGAGTAGGAGGTGGAAATGCCAATTTGGGGTTGGATTTGGCTATAAATAATCAGAAAAATATCTTAAAAGCAATTAAAGAATTTAAAAAAAATATTAATGAAATCGAATCTCTAATCAAAAATAATAAGTGGGAATTGTTATCTGAAAAACTTACAAAATCGATAGAAATAAGATCAAATTTTACAAATTAAACAATCTTATAAATAAAAATCATTAATTCCTTTAGAAGCTAAAATTTGCCTTGAAACCATTACTGCTGACTGACTAACACCCGCTGTCCCTTCTCCAGGATAAATAGAATCACCACATAACCATAAACCTTTAAAAGGAGTTCTACTTGATAACCCAAATAATCCAAAAATATCAGGATTTTGACCTAAACCACCTACTATCCCATTTGGCCTATTAGTCCACCTTTCAAATCCTAATGGGGTAGCCAATTCCTTATGAAGCCAATTTTCAGAAGCAATATCAAATTGGTTTTCAAGTACCATTGATATTTTTTGTAAATACTCCTTTTTTTTCTTTACATAGTCATGTTTATCTAAACTAAACCAGTCGTTTGTTTTTGTAAAAAGACTTGCTATCAATGTAATCTCCCCTTTTGGAGCTCTTCCATCTCCCTCCTCACTTATGGATACAAAAAGTGACCCTAATTCATTTGATACAAACTGATAATGATTAGAAGAGATTACTTTAATATGTTCTTTTTTTAAAGCTGAATAAAAGACCAACGCACCGCTTGGATTTGGAAGACTTTGTATTCTCTTTTTATAATTATAAGTATTATCTAGAGGACTTTTTAGATGTTTTAAAAGAGATTGTGGAGGAGGTGTATAAATTACATCATCGGCGAAGTAAACCATATTCTCTAGCTTAGATGATGCACAAACTTTCCAACTCTTTTTTACATCATCAAAATTAATTGAATTTACTTTTTGCCCGAAAACAATATTAACTCCCCTTTTTTTTAATGAATCTTCTAAAGCATCACTTAAAGCCTGCATTGATTTTTTTAAGTGCCATAAACCATGTGGTTTTTGACACATTTGCAACACTGTAGAACCATATAGAGCTGCAGTGTTATAGACATCTTCTTGTGAATAAAGCTTTAATTGCAAATTAAGAAACTTAATTAATCTTTCATCATTAGATAATCCACAAAAACGTAAAAGATCAAAGATAGTAGATTTAATCAATATTCCTGTAACTAAATTCGTTGGAACTAATGCTTTAAGAAGTTGCGAAAAATCCCAAAAATTCTGGACGGGTAATACAGGATTATTATTAGCAAAAGTCCAATTACTCTGATGAATTAAACTACATAGTAGCCAAAATTGACGACTACCTGGGAATTGCATCTCCCTCTCTTTAATCCATTCATCTTTGTCATACCAAATAGGTATTGGCTTGCTGCCGTCTTTTAAATCAACAATGCAAGCTGGATTTAAGATGGATGCTTCAGGAAGAGGAATATCTAAAAATGTAAAAATCTTAGAGTGTATTCCCCCTTCTTCCAAACCGGCGACTTGAGTTGCTCCAACATCAAAAATATATCTTTTTCTTTTAAAGGTTCCTGCACAACCTCCCGATTGAGTATGCGACTCAATCAAAGTCACTGAAAGCCCTAGTTTTGATAAAATCGCTGCAGAAGTTAGCCCTGCTATACCAGCACCAACAACAACAATTTCAGTCTTTGACATTAAAATGCAAAAAATACCACATATCGAACTTAACGAAATTTGTTATCAATTAGGTGAAGGATCACCAAAAAGTATAAAACAAGTTTTTGGGGGAGATATTCATGAGTCGTGGCAAATAGAATTTAACAATGCTAAATTCTTTCTTAAAAGAAATGCAAGGGAAGGAAGATTTCTAGAATTTGAAAAATCTTGCCTTAATAATCTACAAAAATATCTTAACTATGAAAACTTAATCGTTCCTAAAATCATTTCCTACTTAGAGGTTAATAATGTAGAACTTTTATTATTGGAATGGATAGATATGAAGAATAGTAATCAGGAAAAATTAGGAAGGGGTTTAGGTGAAATGCATATTGAATCAAATAAATTTAATCAACCAAGTTTTGGATATCCGATTCATGGTTTTATAGGAACCACAAATCAAATAAAAGGATGGGAAAAGGATTGGATTAAATGTTTTATTAATTTAAGAATTGAACCTCAATTAGCAATCTTAGAAAAAGATTTTTTAGAAATTGATATTAAAAATAAAATAAAGACAAAAATTGAATCGGTACTACTAGACCATGAACCTATGAAATCACTTGTTCATGGTGATTTATGGTCGGGAAATATCGGAGTAACTCTTATGAATAAAGGTGTAATATTTGACCCTGCATCTTGGTGGGCAGATTGTGAAGTAGACATTGCTATGACAAGATTATTTGGTAATTTTCGAAATGAATTTTACGAAAATTATCATAAAATTATTCCAATTAAAAAAGGATCTGAAAGAAGAACTATTATTTATAATTTTTATCACATATTAAATCATGCCAATATGTTTGGTGGCTCATATTGTCATCAAGTCCAAAGCTACATCAGGAATATATTGAATATGTAAACTAAATTTATCCTAAATATGTTTTTTTGAGATTTTGGACCTTCTCTAAAACTGCTTCACGATTTTCACTTGTACGGAGATTTTGCCAACTCCATTGACCTACAACCACTACTCCTAGTAATTCGAGAAGGCCAGGTAGAATTGGGAAAAAATTAATCGTGTCAATAATAACTTTAATTATTATTTGAGCGATAACTACAACGGCAATTATGCCTGCTGCTTTACCATACTTTCCCATTTGGGTCCAATCAATAGTTCCAAGTGTTTCATTGATTTTTCCCATTACATCAGAATACTTCTCTGAAAAGCTTTTACTTTCTGAGTTTGTTTCGGAGCCGGAGTCTTGATTTGACTCAGGAGTGTTATCACTCATGAATTCAGTCAACTTAATATATGAACCAGACAGTATCGGAAAAATTGTCTGTTGACTACCTTTTTGTTATGCATAATTCCGAACCGAAACATTTTGTATTCTGAAATATATATTGGTACTAGTAAAGTTTTAAGAAATTTAACCCAAAATTTGATTTATAAAAACTTCACAATATCATCTTGTTCTAACAAAAAACACTTAAAAACTTCATCAACATAAAAGAAATAAAAAGACTAAGATAATTATTTAAATTATTATATTTTCATAGATAATTTTTGTAATAAAAATGGCAATATCAACTGATCTAAATTCTGATTTCTTATCTTTAGATGAAAAGGAAAGATACAAAAAGCATTTAACGTTAAAAGAAATAGGATTTAAAGGGCAATTAAAACTAAAAAATAGTTCAGTAATATGTATCGGAGCAGGCGGACTGGGTTCTTCAGTTTTACTTTATCTTGCCGCTGCAGGAATAGGAAGAATTGGAATAGTTGACAATGATCAAGTTGAAAAGTCGAATCTACAAAGACAAATTATTCATGAAACAAATACGGTTGGAAATTTAAAAATTAATTCTGCCCAAGAGAGAATTAAAAGATTTAATCCTAATATTGAAGTTACAACGTTTAATAAAAGAATAAACTCCAAAAATGTTATTGAAATCATTAAAGACTTTGATATTGTTTGTGATTGTTCAGATAACTTTGGTACTCGTTATTTAATAAACGATGCCTGTTTAATACTTAATAAGGCTTTAGTTTTTGGAAGTGTTCAGGGTTTTGAGGGACAAATAAGTGTCTTTAATCTCAATAAAAAGAGTCCTAATTTGAGAGACTTACTACCAGAATCCCCTGTAAAAAATAATATCCCAAGCTGTGAAGAGTTTGGGGTTGTGGGAGTTTCAACTGGTCTTATAGGGATTTTACAAGTAAATGAGATAATAAAAATTATTCTAAAAAAAGGAGAGATTCTTGACGGCAAGATTATGATTTTTGACCTACTAAATATGAATATAAAAACTTTAAATTTAAAATCTGACAAGTTAAATAAAAATATTAAAAACCTTTCTCAATTTGAAGATTTTTACAAAGAAAATGAATGCCAAGATAATATTAAAATCAAGAAAATTAACGCTAAAGAATTTAATACTCTATACAAAGCAAAATTAAATAAAATACTTCTAATTGATGTTAGAGAAGAAGAAGAGTTTAATAAATGCTCCATAAAAGGTTCTATATCCATACCCATCAATAATCTCGAACAAAAGTCTCACCTAGAATTTATTAAACAAGAAAGTTTAGTTAAAGAAATTTTCACATTGTGTCAATTAGGAAAACGTTCAGAAAAAGCATCAAAAATTTTGATGAAATTTAAAATTTCCTCAACATCTATAGAAGGGGGAATGAAAAAAATCAATCAAGTTATAATAGGTTAATTATTTAAAAAAATTTAATAATCCACCCCTCTCTTTAAATCAACTCCAACATTTGCGTAATGCTTGTGACAAACCATTTCAGAATATACATCTGCTAGTTCGAAGTATGATGGTTCATTTTTACATCTCCCAGTAATAACAACTTCTGTATCAGCAGGTTTTTTTATAAGAGTTTGATATATAGATTCAACTGGTAAAAGTTCTAAATCGACGGTTGGATTTAATTCATCTAAAATAATAGTTTTATATAAACCGCTCAAAATAGCCGCTTTTGCAATTTCCCAAGCTCGTTCAGCTTCAACATAATCGATGGGCTGTTGTTGCCCCCTCCATACTATGGCATCTCTCCCAGAACGTAGGTGGTCAACTAAATGTGGGTAACTCTCTCTCAAAGCTTCTATAGCAGCATCTTCGGTATAACCATTTCCACCTTTTAGCCATTGTAATATTAAAACTCTATGACTTTTATCTTGAGATATTCCTTTACCAATAGCTTGCAAAGCTTTACCCAATGCACTTGTGGATTTACCTTTGCCTTCTCCAGTATAAACTTCAATACCACCAGAATTATTCATTTTTCTATGAGTTTTATTTAAATCCCCTCTTAGGCGTGATCTCATTTCTGAATGAAGTTGAGATATGCATATCAATGAAGAGGGTGCTGCTCTTCCTGTAATAATTATTTCCAAATCATCAGGTCGATGTTGAAGTGATTTAACCACTTCCTCAATATTAAGCATCCCTAAATCTAAAACAGGATTCAATTCATCAAGGACAACCACAGAATAAAGGGAACTAGCAATTGCTCCTTTGGCAATATTCCAACCTCTCTCAGCCTCAGTAATATCAGACTTTGTAACTTGATCAGCATTAAAAAATTCAGATCTCCCAGTCCTTACATGATCTATTAAGTGAGGGAAGCCTCTTTGTAATGCTTCTATTGCAGAATCTTCATCATATGACCTCTCAGGGCCTTTTAAGAATCTAAGCAATAAAACTCTAGACTGTTTTTTTTCGCATATCCCTAAACCTATTGTTCTAAGAACCACTCCTAAGGCAGCCTGACTTTTTCCTTTTCCTTCCCCATCGTAAATATGTAATTGACCTTTGGATCTTTCCTGACTGTCACTTGCGGTAACAATACCAATACCTCTATTTCTGCCAGTGTTTGTCAATTGAGAAAAGTGAGTAAATTTAATTTAGGATATAGTTAATAATATTATTAAAACTTTAATAATAAACTCAACCTATTCATATCTTAATTTAAATTTTAATAACAGTTATATGTTCTATCAACTTGAACTCCTCTCAGATGAACAAAATGAAAAACTCAAGGAAATTAGGAATTTTATTAAAAATCTCAATAGCGTTTGTGTGGCTTATTCAGGCGGAGTCGATAGTACATTAGTAGCCTCTTTAGCATTTGAGCAATTAGGAAGCAAAGCGATTGCAATTACAGGAGTTTCACCCGCATTAGCTAAAACATTACTCGAAGAGGCAAAAACTCAAGCAAGATGGATTGGCATCCAACATTTAGAAATTGAGACTTCAGAATTAGATCAACCAAGTTATAGTGAGAATCCTAAAAACAGATGTTTTGCTTGCAAAAAAGAGCTTCACAAACACACTACATTTTTATCTAAAAAACTTAATTACAAAACTGTCTGTGACGGAGTTAATCTTGACGATCTCAACGATTACAGACCTGGGATTCAAGCAGCTAAAGAAGCAGGAGTTTTATCTCCGTTAGCGTTATTCAAGTTTACAAAAAAAGATATAAGGGATATATCAAGAGCATTGGGATTCCCTTGGTGGGATAAACCTGCTCAACCTTGTTTATCATCAAGATTTCCTTATGGAAATTTAATAACAAATGAAAGACTAAACATGGTAGAAAAAGCTGAAGAATATATTAAGAAAGGGAGCATATCAGAAGTCAGAGTTAGATGTCATGGTTCAACAGCAAGAATTGAAATTCCCAAAAATGAATTACTAATATTTTGTAAAGAATATGATTTTAATGAATTAGTTAACTATTTCTCTAATTTAGGATTCAATAGCACAAGCTTGGATCTTGAGGGTTTAATAAGCGGAAAGCTAAATAGATAAGTTTCAAAATTTAATTTATTTTTTTATTTGACTACAGACTTCTAAAGGTGGACTTCTATCAATTATACGCAAGAGGTGTTCTTTAGCCATTAAAGCTTGGATTAAGTATTTACAGGATATTTCTGGCTTCATATTTTGACCACATGTAAAAATATCAACTGCAGAATAATGTGCTTCAGGCCATGTATGTATCGAAATATGTGATTCAGCTAATAAAGCAATTGCTGTAACTCCCTGAGGCTCAAATTTATTACTTATTAGATTCAAAACTGTTGCATTAGCAAATTTGGCAGCATTATTTAACGTGCAGCGCAAAAAAGATTCATCATTTAATTTTTCGTAATCACATCTATAAAGTTCTAACAAAAAATGTTTACTGTTATTAACTAATTTCTTCTCCTCATTTAAAGCTTTGAAAGTTTGATTTTTTTTTGGAACTTCCATTAATCAATTATACGTGAATTATAGATTAACTAAAAATTACTCATCTTTTAGTTATAAGTATATCATTTGCGAAGAGCTTAAAAAAGATTGATTGAATTTATCCAAATGCGTTGCACTTATAAAACATTGACTATCTTTCCCTACCGAATTCAATAATAAATTTTGTCTAGTAATATCAAGCTCAGCCAAAACGTCATCCAATATAAGAATAGGAGGTAAATTAATCATATTACGTAATAAATCCAGTTCGGCCATTTTTAAAGCCAAAATAAAGGTCCTTTGCTGACCAGATGAGCCATACTTCCTTATGGAGATATTATTAATCAGAAACTCTATATCATCACGATGAGGACCAAAATTACATTTACCAGTCAATGCCTCTATTGACCTCTGCCTTTGTAGTTGTTCCACTATTTTCTTTCTTATAACTTCTTCTTCTTCTTCTTCTTGATTGATATTTTCTAACCCAGAAAGATAATTTATGCCAATTTTCTCTTTGGATTTACTTAAATGATTATGCCAATATTCAACATATGGTTTAATTTTTGATAGAGCTCTCCTTCTCCGTCTAAAAATTCTTGTACTAATTAATGACATTTGAATATCAAAACTTTCAATAACTTCTGAAGATACATCTTTTTGAAAGCTTTCTGAACGCCAAAAATGACTTCGTTGTTTTAAAAGTCTATTAAATCTATGAATCAGCTCTACATATACTGGTTCAAGTTGAGATACAACTTTATCAATCCAAGATCTTCTGTAACCAGGTTCACTTTTGACGATATAAATATCATTAGAACAGAAACATACACTCCTAATATAATTTTGTATTTCAGTCTGTTTTTTCAATAAAGAATCATTTACATAAATCTTTTTAGTTCCCTTCCTAAATAAATTTACCTTCAAATTATCCGTGAAATCAATTTGACCAAAAATAACTGCCATGTCGCTATCGTTTTCTATTAAATCTTTATCACTTAAGGCTCTATTAGATTTTAATTGACTAAGAACTTCTACAGATTCAAGTAAATTTGACTTACCAACACCATTACAACCAAGAATAATAGTTCTTTGCTCACTAAGATCGATCTCAAAACTTTTATGATTTCGAAAATTATTAATTTTTAAGTTATTTAAAAAAATTTTTTTAATGCATTCCTTAGTTAAATTAGCTAAATTTAAAATATTTAGAATTTCTTTAAAGAAATTGAAAAATTAAGAGCATGTAGCTCAGTTGGATAGAGCATCAGATTCCGGTTCTGAGTGTCGGGGGTTCGACTCCCTCCATGCTCGTAATAAAAGATTTAAAGTTTAAAGCCCATGACCCTGATACCATTTGGATCTAGTATAAATCCACTTTCTTCTAAACTTTTAAATGAAGTTACTGGAGCTTGAACAGAAATACTACATCCTGGCATTTCCCTATTTATTTTTTCAAGAGTCACTTGCAGTAATATTGAGTAAAAAAGATTTTGATTACTGCCTTTTTCAGCACTTAGATTCCATAGGTTAGCGTTGAGTCCTCTATCTGATGTAACCCTTACAAAACCAAAGAGCTTTTTTTTAGATTCGTTTTGAATCGTGAAGAAAAAATTACTATTCTTAATAGCAAGAGATATTTTTTGTGTAGGAAATGAATCACAACCACTACTTATCAAAAGTCTATTTAAATCCTTAGCAGTTGGAACTTGTGAAGAATTGATAAAATAACCCTCAGGAAGAATTAGTTTTTTTGTGGAAAAATATTGCAATGCTTATCCTGTATTTCTCATCCCTGCCGCAATTCCATTAATTGTTAAAAGTGCTCCTCTTAATAATTCACTACGACTATAAGCTCTTTGAGACTCAATCCCATCCTCCAGAAACTCACTAATTGGAGGTTGTCTTGTTTGATCTCGAAGTCTTCTTAAAAGTGAGACTTGTAAAAATCCCAAAGGAATAATAGTTTTATTTCTTAAGTTTACAGATGATCTTAAGTCTCTATCAGCTTCTAGAAGCTTATTTTTACCAGTTATTTCAAGCACTAAGGATTTAGTAAGATTATATTCTTTAGAGATAACATCAAAAATGTCTTCAAACGACTTTAAATTTTCTTTACTCCCAAGTGTGTCAACGTAATATTTCGCTACTTCTAAATCAACTTTAGATAATGTCATTTCTACCTTAGATATGAGCATTCTAAAAAAGGGCCATCTTTGATGAAGTACTCTTAATAGTTCAATTTGTTCAGGATCTGATTTTAATTCCACGGATAAAGCCGTACCCACTCCAAACCAGCTTGGCAAAAGAAATCTACTCTGTGTCCATCCAAATACCCAAGGGATTGCTCTTAAACTTGATAAATCCTTTGCGCCTTTTTTTCTTCTTGCGGGTCTACTTGATATTTGTAGTTTACTAATTTCCTCGATTGGAGTGACCTCTTGAAAAAAGGTTAGCAAATTTGGATTCTCATGTACTAATTTTCTATATTGAATTCTAGATGTTTCTGCCAACCTAGTCATTAATTCATTCCATTCTGGGGTGGCATCAAGTCTGTTATTAACCAAACTATTCTGAATAACTGCTGTTGTGACAGTCTCCAAATTATATAAAGCCAATTCAGGGAGACTATATTTAGAAGCTAAAACCTCCCCTTGTTCTGTAATTTTTATTCTGCCTTTGAGTGTCCCACTTGGTTGAGCCAATATCGCTTGATAAGCAGGCCCTCCTCCTCTTCCGACAGAACCTCCTCTACCGTGAAAAAGTCTTAAAAGTATATTATTTTTGCTTGAAAGATTTTGAAGAGCAATTTGAGCTCTATGAATTTCCCAGTTGCTAGATAAGAATCCTGAATCTTTATTGCTATCTGAATAACCTAACATTAACTCTTGGAGAGGTTTAAAACTTTCTCCAACTTTTGGTAATAGTGATTTATAAAAATCTAATTGAAATAATTGCTCCATTACTTCTGGAGCTCTTTGCAGATCTTCAACAGTTTCAAAAAGAGGGACGACCAACAATGTCGATTTCTGAGAACCTTGATCAATAAGTCCCATCTCTTTTGCCAAAAGAAGGACTTCAAGCAAATCAGATGCACTGTGACTCATTGAAATGATATATGAATGACAAATACGACTTCCAAATTCTTCTTGCAATCTTTTGACCATTTTAAACACTGAGAACGTTTCTTCAGTACTTTTATTCCAGTTAACTTCAGAGGGAATCAAGGGTCTTTTTGTATTTAATTCCTCAGTAAGCCATTGCATTCTTTCTTTTTCAGACATTTGATCGTATTGTTTTGGCAACTCAAGGTAATTAGTTAATTCTTGTATTGCATCACTATGCCTAGTACTCTCCTGACGTATATCCAAACTTGCTAAAGAAAAGCCGAAAATATGTGCCTGAGTTAATAATTTATTTACTGCCTCACAAGTTAAATCTGTACTATTAAGACTATTTTGAATTAATTCTAGATCATAAGTAAATTCATCAACAGACTTATAATGTAATTTTTCAACTAGCTCTAAATTTTTGTTATCAGATTCCCTTTCTAAAGATAACTTCCATCCGCCTTCAGCTAGTAAATTATTTCGTTCATGGGTCAATCTTAATTTTTCTAAAATATAACTCAATTTTAATCTATAAGGCTCTGATCTATATCTTGTTGCCCTTGCTTCATAAATTTCAGGAAACTTAACCCTATCTGTTTCCAATGATTCCAAAAGAGATGAGCTTACTTGGCTCCATTGCATTGACACACTTAGTTGATCTCTAAGATTAGAGGTCGCTTTGATATATCTCTCTAACATTAATTGTCTTTGGTAACAGGCAGTCCTCCAAGTAATTTCAGGAGTAACTGATGGATTCCCATCTCTATCAGAGCCTACCCAAGATCCAAATGTACAAAAAGATTCAGTTGGCATCTGAACGTCTGGATAATTTTCAGTAAGGGCTGAAGAAATTCTTCCTCTTAACTGAGGCATCGCATCAAAGAGCACTTGTTGAAAATAATGTAGTGCATAATCAACTTCATCTATTACAGATGGTTTGAATTGATGTAACTCATCTGTTCTCCACCAAAGTCTTATCTCTTCTTTTAATTGTATTTTGAGAGATTTAATATCTTCAACTGTTAAAAATTTTTCAACTTGTATTTTTTGGAGCAGATTTGCTACTCTTGTTTGCTTATGCCTAATTGTATGTCTAACTATCTCTGTAGGATGTGCGGTAAAAACTAAACGGATATCCATTTCTTGTAATAATTCCTCTAGTTTTCCAGGAGGAACATTTAATCTTCTAAGCCTAAAGAATAATTCTTTAAATGTTACGGGAGCATTTTGCCTTGCTAAAGCAGGAGCAAATGGATCTAGATTATCTTGTGATTTTTGAACATTCTGATTAGTAAAACTCTGTATATATCTATCTTCCTCCACTCTTTGTTCCAAAATATTAACTAGCTGGAAATATAATGAAAAAGCTCTAGCTGCAGAAATTGATTCAGCTAAATCCATAGAATTAACAATATCAACTATTTCATTTTTAAAATTTTTTGAACTATATTCTTCAACTTGATTTGAATAACTTAATTTCTTCAGCTGTATTAAACGATTTGCTTGATCATCTGGACATTCTTCCCTCAATACAGATTCCCACAAATCTTCTATTAATGCACGATTTTTATCCAACGGATCATTGTTGCTTATAAGATCCACATGATTATTTTTAAACTGTTTCATAGATTCCATATAATTATTATGTCATATGTAAATATATTGGGATCAAATATTTGTTTATTTTATTAAATTCTTTCTTCTTCACTTTTAATCATATCCTGAACAGCACATTTCATAATATCCTCAATGGATAATCCTTCTTTATATTGTTTTATCCATTTCATAGATTGATTTCCTTCCTCAAGAACTTTATAAATAGGTTTTAAAAGATGAACCATATTTAACTTTTCTGCAGTTAAAAATAAATCATCTAATACATTTTTTATCCATTCTCTGCAAATCATTTTCTTCCCATCTCTCCAATGAGTCAATTCAGCGTCTAAACTCCTTTGCGCAGCTTTAATTTCGTTTTGATCACATATTTTTGTTAATTGATCCATAGAAAACTTACTAGTAAGTAAAGGATCTAAAGTCTTCAGATTTTCGAATAAATAAATGACTCTCAGTTCCAGTAAAGCTGTTATTGCCAACAATAACTCAATATCAGAGACGTAATCGCAAATTCTTAATTCCAGACGATCTAAAACATGAGGTCTTTGAGGTCCATTTGGGCGAATAGAAGACCAAAAATGTCTAATATTATACATATTTCCATTATTAATATTTTCTTCAATCCATTTTATATAGTTATCATGATTATAAAAAAAAGGAACCTTATTTGGTGTTTTAGGGAATTGAATCCATCTCTGTGAATGATTATTAGTAAGTTTATAATTTAAGAAAGGAGAGCTTGCACTTATTGATAAATACAAAGAAGCCTCACACCTTACAAGTCGAATAGCAGCAAAAAGTTTATCTAAGTTATCAACACCTAAATTTATATGAACACTTGAAGTGGCTATTGATATACCATAGTTATCTTGTATAAATTGATGATAAACATTATTTTTATCAGAACGTTTAAACTGATCATTATGTTTAAAACATAATGTAGATGAAGGGATTATTGTTAAATCTCTTTTTTTTAACCATTTCCTTAAATTTATTCTAGGTTCTAATAAATTCTCATAACTGACTTTATAGTCTTTTTCTGGATTCGTAATATACTCAACATTTCTGTTATCCGGCTCTTTGACAAAATTCGAAAACGTTTTTTCTATAGCATCGGAAACTCCAACATGATTATTGTGAGAACCTGTAAAGAGTTCCACTTCAAAGCCTTTATATAAATTATCATTATTCATTTATCTATCCAAACAAGCCAATGCCATTAATATGCCTTTGGCTTTATTAATAGTCTCTTGATATTCATTCGCAGGAGAGGAATCTGCAACTATCCCAGCACCAGCCTGAACAGAAACTATATATTCACCATCATTTGAGGGTTGAACTATCATTGTTCGTATTGTTATCGCAGTATTTAGTGCACCATTTATATCTATAGACCCATAAACTCCAGCATACGGCCCTCTAGCATCTTTCTCAAAGTTCTTAATTAATTGCATAGCTCTAATTTTTGGGGCCCCAGTTACTGTGCCAGCAGGAAAACATGCTTTAAGTAAATCCCATACCCCAGTATTACTTTTTAAGATTCCTTCAACTTCACTAACTATGTGCATAACGTGTGAATATTTTTCAATTATCATCAAATCTTTGACCTCTACTGTACCTGTTTCACATACTCTTCCTAAATCATTTCTCCCCAGATCAATAAGCATTACATGTTCTGATATCTCTTTAGGATCTTTTAATAAATCTTTCTCAAATTTTAAATCTTGTTCAGCATCCTTACCTCTTGGCCTTGTGCCAGCTATCGGTCTTAAGCTTGCAATAATTTGATTACTTTTATTCTTCTCTGCTTTGACCATTACTTCAGGACTAGAACCTATTAAGTACCATGAACCAAAATCAAAGAAAGCCATATAAGGTGAAGGATTAACAATCCTTAAACTTCTATATAGATTAAAGGGATCACTTTTAACTTTCGATTGAAATTTTTGGCTAATAACAATTTGAAAAATATCTCCTTTTCTTATATATTCCTTTGCAGAAACAACAGCTTCTTCAAACTCTTTTCTTTCCCAATTACTTGAAATTGCAATATTCAAATCTTTTTTTTCATCCCAGTTAAGAGAATGTCTCTCATTTATTGGAGCACTCATTAAATCTTTGATTCTATTAATTCTTGAAATCGAATCTTGATAAATTTCTTGAACATGAGTTTCTGATGTACTGGAAGTGTCAGCATATACAACTACAGTGATACATCTTTTCATTTGATCAAATATTACTAATTGATCAAAAAACATCCAAGATCCATAGGGTATATCACTATCTGCCAGAGGATTAATAGGCACATTAGGCTCTATGCGATTGATTAATTCATAACCCCAAGAACCATATAACTGACCAACATAAGGTAAATTATCGATATTATATGACTTATATTCTTCTGTCCAAGTTCTTAATAAATCAAAAGGATCGCCTTTATATTTTTCACTGTTTCCATTATTCCAAGTCTTAATAGTTTCTTCTCCACGACAAACTGCTTCCCAAAGAGGATTAGTAGCAACAATACTCCATCTACCTAAATTTTCCCCACCATCGACAGATTCAAAAAAGACCCCATGTGAATCTTTATTTGATAATTTAATCCATGTAGATAATGGGGTCTCTAAATCAGCAGGCCAAGTCTTAAAAATAGGTATAAAATTTTTACCTTCTTTATAAGCCTTTAAAAAACTATCTTTTTGAGAACTGATCATACTAGTAAATTCAGTCCAAATTATAATTATATTTGTTTCTTATATCAACTTTTGATAATTTATTCAAAAGTTTCTTTAGTGGTAAATTTTAAACCTGCAGGATTCGGATTCTCTCCTATTCTTCTTGGGTTATGACCAACTTTTTCTCTACCTTCATTAACTTTCTCGGAGAATACTCCATCCTTAGGATGTAAGAATTCAATATCTCCGCCAGGGAATATTCTATAAATTTTAAAATTTTCAATCCTAGGTTTAAAACCCCTTAATTGTGTCCCAAGAGCAAGACATTGTTCTTTTCTTGCAAAGTACATTAAATTATCTCCCTCGTGCATAATAGCGGCTCCACCAGTTGGCAATTCAAATGCTTGTTCCTTGGAGCTATTCCATGAAATCGCATATTTTTCTTCAGTTTCTGCAGAGTTTAATAAACCCCCAGTACTGCCTATATGCTTTGGAAATTGACCAACTAAAGTTTCAGTCATCCTAAATTTTGAAGTTATTTCTTATAAGAAACTAGCATTCATGTTTTACAAATTTCTTAATTATTTAAAAAGTTTCTACATTATTTAATAAATGTACAAAAGGAATATGCATTTATATATAATCTATATCTGCAATTGGGAAAAATACTGTCAAGCCAGTATCCCTTCTTTGTGTAACGTGACCCCCTAAACTCGCTAATAATTTTTGAGTTGCAACTTGACTTAATTGTAAACTTCCCGTTTGAGGATTCCAATTTAATACTGGACCAATATCAGAACCATTTTCTGTATTAAAAATTTCGTTTTTACCCGTATCAAATTTTTTTACTTTTAATTGAAGTTTTAATTTTTGTCCCGCGGGTCGTAACTCCAAGATTAAACTACTACCTTCTTTTAATCCTCTAGTATTTTTATCGATCAGCCCTCTTAACATTAATTCTAGTTTTTCAGAATCACTCAAAATTTCCGGAAGTTGTTTAGGTATATCAATTTCTATCGAAATCCCACGTCTCTTTAATTGTTTACTCCAAACAGGTGATAATTTATAAAAAATTTCCCCTAAATTTATTCTTGCCAATTGATTGGGGGGAGAAATATCGTTACTTACAAGTTCCGCAGCATTGAAAATAAGACCAAATCTATCTATTTGCTCATTACACTCATTGTCAATTTGAATTAAACGATTTCGCATTGATTCGTCCATATTATATTTCCTGAGAGTAGAGCTTATTAAAGTCCTTATAGTTGCTAAAGGAGTTCTGACTTCATGAGAAATTGCTTGTAATAACTTTGCCTCCGTTAATTGATCATTCTTATCATCATATTTAACTGCATTCTGAACACTTAATTTAGGGATTAAATTTGCTAACTTGATTGATAAACTAGGCCAAAAACTCTTTTCAAATTCATTATTGATATTAAGATCTCCTAAATTTTTAATTGCATTACGAAAATTAATTGCCTCTTCATAATTTTCTTGATTCAATTTTGCATCAATCAATTCTATTGCAGTTTTTAGGCTGTTTTCATCGCATCTCATAAGTAAAGTTCTCTTGTCTTTTTCTCCTGCAATTGTTAAAAGACATTGAAAATTAGTAGTAATAATTATTAAAAAAGGTTCATAACCATCTTTAGTATTTAAATTTAAGACTTTGTAATTCCTAACAAAATTACTGTCTTCTTTAATTTTTATGGAATGATCTACTGGTAGGAAAATGGCATTATCCATCTGAAAATAAGGAAAACCTTCTGGAGACCATAACCAACCTTGCATTTTTGCAAGACATTTTTTATCTGTGAGAGCAGGCAAAGGAGAAGCTACCCAAAATCCTCCTTCTTGAGTGGAATGGGAGAGGAACTCTTTTTGAACAACTTCTAAGGAGGCCCACCACATCCGTCTAGAAGTCTCGTCATCAACATATAAGGTATTTAATCCTTGCAGAAGTAAATCTTGAATTTTTTTAATAGTTATTAGGGATTTCATTAATTTTTTAATGATCTAGAGCGATTTAAAGTAGATAATGCCAGACCAATGCATATAAAGTTTATTAATAAAGAAGTCCTACCATAACTCATAAAAGGTAGCGGGATCCCAGTTACTGGACCTAATCCAATTGTCATGAATAAGTTAATAATGATCTGAAATAAAAATGTTGACGCTATTCCAATAATTATTAATGACTCAAAATTAGTTCTGGCATTTTCAGATACCTTTACAAGACGACCAATCAAAACAAAAAACAAAAAAAGAACCAGAATGCATCCTAAAAAACCTAATTCTTCCCCTAACGCACTAAAAATAAAATCAGTATGTTGTTCAGGTATAAATTGTAAATTTGTAAGTTTACCATTTAATAAACCAGTACCAAGAAGGCCTCCAGATCCTATTGCTATTTTACTTTGCAATAAATGATATCCCCCGCCTAAAGGGTCCCTACTAGGATCTAGGAATAGAACTAATCTATCTTTTTGATAATCTTTTAAGCCGAATTCCCAAATAAAAGGTGTCAACTTTATAACTAATGAATGAAGTGCTAATGTAAACATCGAGAAGATGATTTTCTTTTGAGAGGACCTATATGCTAAGTAACCCATAAAAGGAAGCCAGAAAATAAGCAAGTTTGGAGAAATTAAATAAAATAGAGAGGTAAAAATACAACAAACCAAAATGAGTAGCCATTCTATCGGCATTCTGGACCAATAAAGCATTACAAAAGTCAATACTATTAGAACTAGAGAAGTCCCTAAATCAGGTTGAAAAAATATTAATAACCAGGGAATGACTACAATTAAAAAAGGTAATATTAGATCTTTTATCGAAGAAATAGATTTTTTTTCTAGTACTAAAGCAAGAGTTAAGATAGTACTCAATTTAGCGACTTCCGAAGGTTGAAAAGAAAAAATCCCTAAACTCAGCCATCTTTGAGCACCATATATTGAGATCCCAAAAAAATAGATTAAAAGTAATGAAAGTAAAGAGCAAAAATAGAATGGAACCAAATATTTTTTAATTCTCTCTATTGGTATATATGAAATAAAAATAGCTAAAAAATAACCTAATAAGCCTGTGAAAAGATGATTTAAAAAATCTGATTGCAAAAATTCTCTTTGTACACTTTTTATTAAAATACTTGAGATACAAACCAACGCTAGAGGGATAATAAGTAAAGGTGAAAAAACAATTTTTCGATTAATTTTATCTTTATTCTCAAAAAATCTCTTTTTCTTTTGTAGAGAAATTCCTTTAAACATTAATACTAATTAACAAATTGTTTTTTAATCAATTGAGCTAACTCTTTAAATCTAATTGAACTCTCTTTATCTGGTTCACTTATTGAAATTGGAACCCCCTTATTGCTCTCATTGACAAGTTTGATTTCAATAGGAATTTGCGCAAGTAATGGTAAGTTATTTTCCCCAGCTAAGATTTTTCCGCCACCTTTACCAAAAATTTCATATTTTTTATTAGGCATATCTGGCGGAATAAAAACAGACATATTTTCCACAACACCCAATAATGGAACTCCAAGTTGCTTGAACATCGCTAAACCTCTTCTTGCATCTTGCAAAGATACCTTTTGAGGTGTCGTTACAACAATTGCACCAGAGATAGGAACAGATTGAGATAAAGATATTTGAGCATCTCCTGTACCTGGAGGTAAATCAATAACCAAGAAGTCAAGATCATTCCATTCAACTTGATAAAGAAATTGCTTTATTATGCTATTTAACATAGGCCCTCTCCATATAACTGGTTGTCCTTCTTCTATCAAAAAACCCATGGAGACTAATGATATACCATATTTATTAATTGGAATTAATCTTTGCTCATTACCGCTACCATCAGTTACCTTTGGGTTTTCTTCCGTAACTCCCAGCATTGAAGGGGTATTAGGCCCATAAATATCAGCATCTAATAAACCAGTTTTTAAACCTAATTTAGATAATGAGCAGGCGATATTAACTGCAATTGTACTTTTGCCGACACCTCCCTTTCCACTACTTATAGCGATAATATGTTTTATGCCTTTAATGTTTTTCAACTCAGGTAAATTATTCTCGCTTGTAGAATTAGATGCAGGTACATCATTATCTATTTCTATTTGTACATCATTAACATCCTCAAATTTAAGGAGTATATTTCTAACCTCTTTTACTATTCGCTCTCTCTGAGAATTTGCAAATGAAGGTAATGAAAGTGTGATTATTATTCTTGGTAGTGTTACTCTAACGTTCTTAATCCACCCAAGTTCAATGAGATTTTTCTTTGATCCAGAATCTAGAATCTTTGATAATGAATAATTCGCATCTTCAACTGTAGTCATCAAAATTTTTAAATGTTTTTATAGGTTAGTCGACTCTTTAAAAGATTAAGAACTATGTCGAACTATCAAATAATAAGAAATTCCTCCCCCTTAAACGAAATTATAAAGGGAAACTACTAATTAACCAAAATTATTGTTCTTCAAATATCAAGTTAAATAAATGTCTAAAGAACTACCTAAGAATTCAAGAGAAAAAACGAAGAATCTCTTACTCAAGTTACAAGATAATATTTGTAAAGGCCTGGAAAATATTGATGGAAAAGCTAAATTTACTGAAGAATCTTGGCTAAGAGAAGAAGGTGGAGGGGGAAGGTCAAGAGTTTTAAAAAATGGCTCAATTTTTGAACAAGCTGGAGTGAATTTCTCAGAAGTACATGGGAAAGAACTACCTCAATCAATAATCTCACAAAGACCAGAAGCTAAAGGCCATGAATGGTTTGCCACGGGCACTTCAATGGTCTTGCACCCTATTAATCCATTTATACCTACAGTACATCTTAATTATCGTTATTTTGAAGCAGGACCAGTTTGGTGGTTTGGTGGAGGTGCCGACCTAACGCCATATTATCCATATTTAACTGACGTAAGAAATTTTCATAAAGAACATTGTAATGCCTGTGAAAAAGTGAATAAAAATCTCCACAAGGTATTTAAGCCATGGTGTGATGAATATTTCTTTTTGAAACATAGAAATGAATCAAGAGGTATTGGAGGCATCTTTTATGATTATCAAGATGGTTCTGGCAGTATTTATAAAGGTGATAATAAAGAGAGTAAGGCCTATAAAGAATCTATTAATATTGGAGAATTAAACTTAAATTGGAATAATTTATTTTCATTAGCAGAAAATTGCGGTGGAGCATTCTTAGATTCGTATCAGCCAATAATTGAAAAAAGAGTTAACCAAAACTACACAAAAGAGCAGAGAGAATTTCAACTATATAGACGAGGAAGATACGTTGAATTCAATTTGGTTTGGGACAGAGGAACAATTTTTGGATTACAGACAAATGGTAGAACTGAATCTATATTAATGTCGTTACCACCATTGGCTAGATGGGAATATGGGTATAAAGCCAAAAAAGGCTCAAGAGAAGATTATCTCACAAAAATTTTCACAAAACCTCAGGATTGGCAAAATGATAAAAATTTAGAAAAATTTTGTATCGAAAATAATATTTTTGATTAAATTGCTTGAAACCTATTTAGAAAATTTTACTAAATTGGTGTTTTAAACAAAGAACCATCACTTTTTAATTTGAGCCTATCTCTTAATTCATTTTCTAAAGATATTAATTCATCTCTATGAGCTCTTAATCTAATTAAGGTCATTTCTTCATTATCTTCACTACTTATCAATCTCAATTCAAATTTTTCTTCCCTAGCTGATTTTTTAAAATAAATCATACCTGATAAAGGACCTCCAATTAGACCTAAAAGAATAGGCCACCATCCCAAAGTTGGATAAATTTGAATAATTACTAACCCTAGTGCACAGGATCCAAACCCACCAAGCAAAGCTAAAAAAATTGCTAAAAATTTGCTAGATACAACTTGGCCTTTAAATATTAAAATTCTTTGTTCAAAATCTCCACCTGTCTGGTTCCAACCTCTTAAATCAAGCCATTCATACATAACTTTTAAAACTTCTACAGGTTTTTGAGAGGAAGTTATTTCAACTATTGTCGTTCTATCCTTACTTGAAGCTCTTAGGAAAAAAAATAAACCTATTGCAAGAAGAATTGTAAGTAATAATGTTGAATTAAGAGAATAAGTCATTTATACACAACTAATAATATTAACTATTTTGTATAATTAGGAATTTATCATAATATAAATTTAAATTTTTTATGATTAAAAATTTACTTTAAATCCTTAGAAAAAAATTTAATCACAAACTTAGAAAATAATGTAAAGTAAAAATTGAAATAAATTATCGTTAATTCTTATGAATAATGGTGAAAAAAATAAAAAAATAAATTTTTCCCATAATGATATAAATACTGATTTATATAATCTTTACAAGGACTCATCTTATTTAGCTGTAGATACTGAGGCAATGGGATTGATACATGGAAGAGATAGGCTTTGTTTAATACAAATATGTAATGAATTTAATTTGACTGCATGCATAAAAATAGAAATTAACAACTCAGATTCACCCAATATAAAAAAATTATTTGAAGATAAAAACATAATGAAAATATTTCATTATGCCAGATTTGATGTCGCAGCTCTAAGATGTAATCTTGAAATTAATACAAGAAATATTTTCTGTACAAAAATAGCTAGTAAATTAGCAAGAACCTACACAAATAAACATGGCTTAAAAGATTTAATCAATGAATTACTAGAAGTAGAATTAGATAAAAGTTCACAAAGTAGTGATTGGGGAAGCTCGGAAGATTTATCTAATAAGCAAATTGATTATGCTGCCAACGACGTTAGATATTTAATTGAGGCAATGCACAAATTAAAGGTGATTCTTGATAGAGAAGGAAGATATGATTTAGCTCAAAAATGTTTTAAGACTATTCCAGTTCATTCTGAATTAGATATACTAAAATTCTCGAATATATTTGAACATTAATTAATCTTCAGTTATAAAATTATCTTCATTTTCTAGAGTCGACATAAGTTTATCTAGTATTTTAGATGAACTTTGTTTATTTCCATTATCATTTTCACATGTTTTCAAAAGATCTTGTGCAACTTGTCTTTTTTCTTCAATAGTTTTAGAACCTTTTTTTGCAATTTGAATTTCTACTTTTTTTTTTGCTGAGGACAAACTTACACTGAGTAATTTAGCTATCTCAGAGCATGTTGCTATATATTGACGATCATTAATAGGATACATAAAAATTTATAAAGCCTTTTAAATATTACTTGATCAAGTTAACAAATTTAAATTTATATGCTCCACAATTTTTTTACTAGCCCCCCTTTTACCCATTCTTTTCATTCCGATTTTTACTTGTTTTAACCTGTAATCTTTTTTATTTAGTAAAACCTCTAAATTATCAATAAGAGTTTTTTTATTATCACAAACTAATACACTTCCTCCTAATAATCTAGACTGTCTTTTTGCAAATGATTTTGTAAATTGAGGGCCAGCGCCAGGAATAGAAATAGAGGGTATACCAAGGCCAGTTATTTGTTCTGTAGCAGTTCCTGCATTTGACAATCCAACACAGGCCATATTAGCCCACTGATTAAAAGTACTTTTGCCTAACAAAATATATTTATCTTTATTTTTCCAAACTGAATCTTCACCAACCAAAAAATTAACGTTATTTTCTTCCAAATAACCATTATTAGATAGATGACGCTTAATCGTAAAAACATTTGCATTAATACTTAGAGGCAAAAGAATAATCAAATCATTTGATATTTTTACATCTTCTAAACATTTTAAAAAAATATCAAGATTATTTAGAGCTTCAGGGAATCGACTTCCAATTATTAAAATTAACCTATTAAACATAATAATATTAGAAATATTTTCATTTTTTGTATCTACAAAATCCATCATTGGGTTCCCAAAATATTTAGCACTAATCTTTTTTTTATTTAAATTATTTGCTGTAATTTCATCTCTCATTATTAAACTTTTACATCTAGGAGATCTCATTAGAAAAATTTCCCAAGGGTCCCATTCAGAGCCTTTTAATTTATGATAAAAATCACTCAATGCCCATCCAGGTCCGTTACTCCATGTATGATCACTTTTAGGCATGCCGACAAAACTAAAGTCGCATTTTGAAATCCATGCAAAATATAAAGGCAACAAATCACCCACGGCAATAATTTTATAATTATCTTTTGACTTGCCTCTTACAATTAAAAAGTTTTTAAAAGTATCTACTAAAAACCCTGCAAAAAAATCAAGAAGAAATCCTTTTAAGCTTTGATTACTAAAACCTCCGCTTGGTAATTCCTTGAGATAACCAATTTTGCTAAAATTCTTGGATTTTATGCAGTCAAAAATCTTACCATTGCCAACCAATGGCATAACTTCAACTTTTTTAATTTTTATTTTTTTTAAGAATCTTTTTATTATTTCTAATGCGATAACATCTTCCCCATGTCCATTACATATAATTAATACAGAATGAGACGCGCTACTGGTAGGATCATTATGTGATTGAATCATTTCTATATCGGCGGCATGGCCAAGTGGTAAGGCAGAGGATTGCAAATCCTTTATCCCCAGTTCGAATCTGGGTGCCGCCTTTTTCAAATCATTGATAATATCCGCTAAGAAGCCTTCAAAGAACTGAATTTTTTTGTAGCGATTTTCGTATTTCAATTCCTTGAGTCTGATTTGTATGGAAAATAAGTTACCTGATAAATTATCGGGTTTTTGAACCTGTTTTTATTATCCCATTAATAGCCCATTGAGAAAGCTTGCAAGTCATAAAGAAATATGACCTGTAGATACTAGGATAATAAAGTATTGAGTTTTTACTCTTTCAGAAGAGAATTAAAAAATTAAATAAGCTAATAAAAAGAATCTAGTAATCGTTTTTTTTTAATTAATCTTTCTAATAGTCATTATCAGCAACACATATACCTAAACAACGTTTACCATTCGAAAGGGTCCTTTTACAGTGATTACACAAAATCTTTTCATTATCTAAAGAAACTCGAGATTCTTTTGTGGTTTTATCACTTATCGAATTATGGTTAAGCTCATAAGCTTCCATTATATTATTTTTTGATTTTAATCGATATTAACAACAAAAGAAGGATTAGCGTTAGAAGAAGGTATATCCATAATTTTTACAGATTCTTTGGGTTCATCAATAACTTCGCTTTCCTTAGGGTTCTCATCTACCGCGCAAGCCTCAAGTGCTTCTCTTAGAAGCGAATCAAAAGTAGCCCCAGGTAATCTATGTCTTGCAACCTCAAGAAAAGTTCTTGGTAATGATTCAGAAGCAGCATCCCTTAAGGCAGGATTATTTTTTCTATGGTCTTGTTCTTCTTCTATTGATTTGATAAATCTCAGTGTTACATCTCTTTTAGTAGAGGCTTTTATCAAAGTATCATTTTCAGAATTTGTAGAACCTGAGTCATTCTCAAGATCACTTAGCCTTTTCTCAAGACTATTTAAAACCTCATTAGCTTCTTTACTTATATGAGCTAATTGTCCGTCAGATAGATTTGGTAAATCAGCAACAAAAACTTTCCCATGATCCCTTAAAGTTAAAAAAGTAGGACGGGGGCCTTGATTTTGACGCCCGTTAAAATCTGAATTATTACCTATTGGTCTTTTAGGAGGTGTAGGTCCAGCTGAGCTACGTCTACGTGTAATTCTTTGATTATTTTCAAAGGGCATTGAATTAAAATTAAATCTACTTACTTAAATCTCCGATATAACTCGGCGGTAGTTTTATTATATTACACCTAACTTTTTCATTTGTGTAGATAAATTTAATTTGTAATTTCTCAAAAAAATTTTATTCAAACGATTTAAATTATTATTTCAGGCAAAAAATTACTTTCTTTTGAATTATCTTTCTTTAGAACCTTCCCTAGGACCCAACTTGATATATCAAACGCATTACAAATATTCAAGATCTTATCCTTATATTTCTTATCAATTACTAGACAAAATCCAACCCCAAGATTAAAAGTGTTCCAGAAATCTTTTTCAGGAATCTGACCTACATCCTTTAAAAATTCAAACAAAACAGGAATCTTCCATGATTTCTTATCTATGTAAGGAATAAAATCAGAGGACATACACCTTGGTAAATTCTCAGGAATTCCTCCTCCAGTGATATGCGACATTCCCTTTATTTGAATATTCTGAGATAAAATTAGATTTACAATTTTAAAATAAATTTTTGTAGGTTTTAATAACTCATCATAAAAATCTAAGTTATATTTTTTTTCAAATTGCTTATCAATTTGATTATTATTTTCAATTATTTTTCTAACTAAACTAAATCCATTACTATGAATTCCGTTACTTTGTAATGCAATTATCAAATCATTTTCACATATATTTTTGCCATTAATTAATTTTTCTTCGTCAGCTATTCCAACGCAAAATCCTGCCAAATCATACTTATTCTTTGAGTAAAATCCTGGCATCTCCGCAGTTTCTCCTCCAAGTATAGAGCAGTTATTTTCTCTACAACTATGCGAAATACCTTTAATAACTTCTAATAATTTATTTTTTTCAAGCTTGCCTGTAGCAATATAATCAAGAAAAAAAAGCGGCTTTGCCCCAGTTGTAATAATGTCGTTCATACACATTGCTACTAAATCAATCCCAACTTCAAAGTGAAAGTTTTTGATTTGAGCTAATTCCAATTTCGTGCCAACACCATCAGTTCCTGATACTAAGACGGGTTTTTTTAAACCCTCGAGAGGGATTTTAAATAAACCGCCAAATCCTCCAATCCCCTCCAAAACATTAGATGAATATGTTGATTCGACAGATTGCTTTATTTCTGAGACAAATTCTCTTCCAGCTTTTATGTCAACTCCTGATGTTTTGTAATCCATAAAATAAAAATGATAGAATCCCCTTATATAGATATTCCTCCGTAGATTGCTTTTGTCCAGTAATTATTTATTAAATAGATTTATTTTTTAAAACAAAGTGAACAAAAAAATAATAAGAAAAACAGAAGAGCTTAAAGAATGGAGACGAAATCTCAAAAGTGATATTAACTTTATCCCAACTATGGGTAATCTTCATGATGGTCATCAAAAATTAATATCAACTGCACAAAGTTCAAATTGCAATACAAACTTATTAAGTATTTTTGTTAATCCACTTCAATTTGATAGCAAAGAAGACCTTAAAAGCTACCCCAAAACTGTTGATAAAGATATTGAAATTGCTTTTTCCAATGGGGCAGATGCAATTTTTATTCCAAATGTAACTGATATCTATCCCAAAAAGAATAAAAGCATAAGTTATTTGAAAGCCTCTAAAGAATTATCTTCAGCTTTATGTGGGCTTAAAAGAGTGGGACATTTTGATGGGGTTTGCACGGTTGTTTATAGATTACTGAAACTCGTACAACCCAAAAATCTTTTTTTAGGAGAAAAAGACTGGCAACAACTATTAATTATAAAAAACCTTATAGAAGAAAAAAAATTCAACATCAAAATTATCCCTGTTCCTACTCAAAGAGATTCTGATGGGGTCCCATTTAGTTCGCGTAATAAGCATTTATCTAAAAATGAAAGGGAAACTCTTAAATTATTCTCAAATGAACTAAAAAATGCAAAAATAATTTTTAAAAAGGATAAAAAGATTGACTTAAAACAACTAACAAACAAACTCAAATCAAAAAATATTTCAATTGAATATTTAGAACATTTACATCCCTACAGCTTGAAAAAAGTTCAAACAAGCGATAATATTTCAATTTTAGCAGGTGCGATAAAATGTGGAAAAACAAGATTAATTGATCACGTTTTTCTTATGAAAAGAAAGCCAATTGTTGCAATTGATGGGCCAGCTGGTTCAGGGAAAAGTACCATAACAAAGTTAATTGCCAAGGAGTTAAATCTTTTATATCTTGATACTGGAGCAATGTATAGAGCAATAAGTTGGCTCTTTAAAAAAGAAAAGATTGATTATGCTAAAGAGTCAGAATTAAAAAAAATTCTTAATAATATTTCTATTATTTTTAAGTCAAATTCTATTTCTCAGCAAGATGTATTTATAAATAATTTTTGTGTAACTGAAGAAATTCGTTCACAAGAAATAAGTTCTATTGTTTCTAAAATTTCATCAATCAAAAAAGTGAGAGAATTTTTGGTTTATGAGCAAAGAAAAATTGGCCAATCTGGGGGCTTGGTAGCTGAAGGGAGAGACATAGGAACAACAGTTTTTCCTAATGCAGAACTTAAAATATTCCTAACAGCTAGTATTGACGAAAGAGCTAAAAGAAGAAAGTCAGAGTTAGATTTAAGAGGGACTGAAGAAATAGACTTCAATCAATTAAGAGAACTTATAAGAAAAAGAGATTTTGAGGATTCAACAAGAAAAATTTCTCCTCTCAAAAAAGCAAACGATGCAATTGAACTTCTTACTGACGGATATTCAATTAATGAAGTAGTAGAAAAAATTGTTAACATCTACAATCTAAACATTCCTAAAGAGATTCAACTCGAATAAATTAATAAATGGTATCTAAAAAACCACTGACAGAGTCTTCTAAAATATCGAGGACATTATCAAATCCCTCATCTCCTCCAAAGTAAGGATCCGGGACTTCTAATTCTTGAAAAATTGATCTGAAATTTTGTATCTTTTTTATTGATGCAAAATCAGATAATGATTTTCGAGATTTCATATCAACAATATTTTCATAATTTGAATCATCCATAGCAACTATGTAGTTAAATTTTTCAAAATCATTAGAATTTATTTGTCTAGCTCTACTAAAGATTTCTACGCCCCTTTTTCGTGACGCTAATCTCATTCTAGTATCAGCCTTCTTCCCTATATGCCAACTACCAGTCCCTGCAGAATCAACAATAAAACTATCATTTAATCCTTTTTTATTAATTAAATCTAGGAATATAGCTTCGGCCGCAGGAGACCTACAAATATTACCTAAACATACAAAAAGAACTGATTGTTTTTTCATCTAATCTAAAATATCCAAAATTATAAAACTTTATTAGTAGAAAATAATACTTTATTAATTAAGGATTCTGTAAAATCTTTACCAAATAAACTTGATAACATTGGCCTTGCTGGGTCATTATCCCTTCTATAGTTCAAATAATCATTTTGACCATTAATTAACTCTTTTTGTAAGCCTTGGCCAACTTCCTCACTTTCAAAAAGAGTTTTTAGATACAAATTCAAATATTCTTTAAATGAATCATAAAGCTGATTTTCTATCAAATTATCACTATCATATTGCTTTGGTAATCTAGACCAAATCAATCCTGGGGAAAAAAATTTTGCTACATCTTCAGACATTTTTTCAGCCACAGGTAGAGATGAATGACATGATTTTTTAAGTTTTATTAACTGTTCTAGTAATTCAGAATTAAACTGATTTTCGACTTTTAATGATGGCTGAAAATCTAAAACTAATAAATGACTATTAGGTAAAGAAACAAAATCTACGCCAAGGAATGGAATGTTGTAGGAAGTATTTGGGATAATTAAAAAATTTAAAACAGAATAATTTGGACTATTTATACATACAGCTCTCGCGAAGTTAATCCTTTTTTGATGAGTTGCTCCCCATGTGAAAAGATGAATATTCTTTTTTGATTTTTTTGAACCATAGCTTGACTCCTTGAAAGAAAAATCAGAAGCTATTTTGTGTTCGACGCAATGATATTTATCTAACTGAGAAATTAATAATTTTATAAATTTAGCCCATCGCCATTCTTGGCTATAAAAAATAGTATTTTCAATTAGCATTTATTGTAAAGGATTATGATTTAAGGTAAAAAGAAAATTATTAATGAAATTTTCAGTCCAAGTTTCACCAAAAAATGTTTTAAATAACTTGTCAGCAGGATCTTTTTCAGCACTATATTTATCGTAATCTATTTGATTATTTTTTATTTGTTCCAAATCCAAAAATTGATTATTTTGATGTAGTTTATTAATTGTTAAATAATTACTAACAAAGGAACAAAAAATATTATTTAAATCTCTATCAAGATTTAATTTATTCCCTCTACAAATCATTACCCAGGGCGAAAAATATTTTTTTGAATCATATATATTTTTCATTTTATGATTATCAAATACAGAATACTGATTTTTTATAAAATTTAAACTTGAACAATATTTCTGAAGATATTTTTTTTCCTGAATTAATGGTTGATAATCAAAAATAGCTAGTAATTTTTGAGAAGTTCCAAACCATAAAATATCAGCCCCTAATATAGGAAACTCACTTTTGAAATTTGGATAAGCAACAGTGTTAAAAACCTGGAGCTTATCTCCTCCATCTAATTTAGTAATTCTCCACTTTCTATATTGTTGGGATTCAAAAATCCAATTTTTAATAATATATTTCGAGTCTTTATTATGATGTTCTTTGAATTCTTTTGATATTTCTAATTCTTTACCATCTAAATCTTCAATATTAGTCTTCACGAAATTTTTTAATGATTCAAACATAGATATTAAGTTTCTGTACTCCCCTTCCTAACTTTCTTTGTAAGATAATTAAAGACAATTTTTCCTAACACTGCTATTAAGTTACCTTCAAGCTCCTTAAACATTTTCATATTATATGTAAAAGCTTGGTTAGCTTCATCAATTATTTGATCAGCAATCTTTTGATTTATCGGGAGCTGATTAAGAGTCTTAGAATATTCTTCTTTGAATTTTTTTTCATCATCAATATTTTTAAATTCATAAAAGTTTAACCCGTTATTTCCATCTAAGTTTAAAGCTTTTTTTGCTATTTTTTTTAAAATTTGGCCGCCAGATAAATCTCCTATATAGCGGGTATAGTGATGGCCAACCAGTAATTCAGGAGATTTTTTTGCTACCAAGTGAATTCTATTGACATATTCTTTCGCTGATTTAGAAATATTAATTTCATTCTGCCAATTATCTCCAAAATAAAATTTGAGATCATTTTCAAGTGTTTCTTTTCTAAAAAGTGATTTAAAGCCGATATATTTTATTACCGGATGTTCCTCTTGAACCAATCTTTCAATTTCTTCTTCCATAGCTTCATAAACAAAATATAAATCACTTATCAGTTTTCTGTAGGATTTTTTTTCAACAACGCCTTTCAAAAAACAAGCAACAAAGCCAGTATTTTCAGCCATAGTATGGGATTTCTTTGTCCCTTCTCTCAATTGTCCTGCAAGAGAAACTGCCATTTATCTATTTTCGTAATTGTACATATATTTAATCTACAAGGAAAATATATAAAACAGCTAATTTTTGTTACTAGTGGATGTTGTAGAGAATAAATTGTAAAGTTCTTTACAAACTAAAAAAAGATTATCCTTTTGTTCCTGCTGAGGTAAATGTGTCCCCGTCATCTCCCACTCTCCGATAGTAGCTACTCTCCATCTTTCAGCAGGAATTATCATTCCACGCATTATTATTCCTAACAACTTAGGTACTCCATTTTCACAATTATTTTCAATTCTCAACTGAAGTAAAACTGCTCTACATTCTATGCTTGGACTCCAACCTGGAAAATGGAAAGAAAAATCAAGGGTATCAAACCAATCTCTATCATTTGCTTTATCCCAAGGACTAAAATTAACACTCGCATCTGGGAAATATTTGCGAAATAATGCAGCGGTGGTAGCTACCTTATTAGCTATTTCAAGATTGCTAACATTTGAACTTGCATTCATAAGCGGTAATAAACCTTTGATTGAAGTTGACATAATTTCTTTAACCTTGCTTATTAAATTCTTTTTCTTTTAACAAAGATGTTGAAATGCTGATTAACAAACTATTATCTATTCACATTTGAATAATTAATTTCTAGTTTTTAAAGAATATCCTTAATTTCAATTTAAGATACAAAAATATTTTATTAATTGACTTTTTTACTATTCAATCAAGTGCTATGCCTAAATTTGAAAAATTAAATTTACCCACAGAAGGAGAGTTAATTACTTTTAATCAAGGTAAGCCTAATGTTCCTAATAATCCTATTGTCCCTTATATAAGAGGTGACGGTACTGGGGTAGATATTTGGCCAGCTACTCAACTTGTCCTTGATGAAGCAATAAAAAAAAGTTATGGAGATGAAAGAAAAATAAATTGGTTCAAAGTCTATGCTGGCGACGAAGCTTGTGAAATATACGGAACTTATAACTATTTACCAAAGGATACTATTGAAGCGATTAGACACTTTGGAGTTGCAATTAAAGGCCCATTAACAACTCCTATCGGAGGGGGAATTAGATCTTTAAATGTCGCTTTAAGACAAATTTTTGACTTATATAGCTGTGTTAGACCTTGTAAATACTATTCAGGGACTCCTAGTCCTCATAAAAATCCACAAAATTTAGACGTAATTGTTTATAGAGAAAATACAGAAGATATTTATATGGGTATTGAATGGGAAGCCGATGATCATACATGCATTGATTTAATTAATCATCTAAATAATGTTGTCATTCCAAATAGTAAAAATTTAAAAAATAGATCAATACCGAACGGTTCAGGTATTGGGATAAAACCCGTAAGTAAGTTAGGAAGTCAAAGGCATATAAGAAAGGCCATAGAACATGCAAAAAGATTATCAGGGAATAAAAAGCATGTAACTCTTGTTCATAAAGGCAATATCATGAAATATACAGAAGGTGCCTTTAGAGATTGGGGATATGAATTAGCAGTAAATGAATTCAGAGCAGACTGCATTACGGAAAGAGAAAGCTGGATTTTAGACAATATTCACAAAAACCCAGAAATTACAATCGAAAATAATGCCAGGAAGATAGAGCCAGGCTATGACAAGCTAACAAGTAATAAAAAAGCATTTATTTGCGAAGAAATAAAAGAAGTAATAGCTTCAATATCAAATTCTCATGGAAATAATAAATGGAAAGAATTCATTATGGTTGATGATCGAATCGCAGACAGTATTTTCCAACAAATTCAAACAAGGCCTCAAGAATATTCTATTCTTGCGACCTTAAACTTAAACGGTGATTATGTTTCTGATGCTGCTGCTGCAATTGTGGGAGGCCTAGGTATGGCTCCCGGAGCTAATATTGGAGATAATTCCGCAATTTTTGAAGCAACTCATGGAACAGCTCCAAAACATGCAGGATTAAACAAAATTAATCCGGGTTCTGTAATTCTTAGTGGAGTAATGATGCTTGAATATTTTGGATGGAATGAAGCAGCAAAGCTGGTGACTTCTGGAATTAGTAAAGCTATTGAAGAAAAAAAAGTCACTTATGATCTTGCACGCTTAATGGAACCAAATGTAGCACCACTATCCTGTAGTGGTTTTGCTGAAGCAATTATCTCAAATTTTTAATTGAAAGAATTGTTTTTATTTTCTAAAATTCTCCATACTTTTACCAATGAATCTTGGTTGCCAATATTTCCAGGAAATGTCACGATTGGAAGATTATCATCATTTTCAAGTTTAAAAGTAACTAAAGAAACTCCAGTAATTATTTGTCCTTGCAAATAAACATAATTTGCTTTAAATCCATTACTGAGAATTACATTTGACGTGATTCCCCCTTTAGATACTAAATACCCTATTTCATTTTTCAAATCTGAAACCAATTCAGAAATAAAATGAGCAAGAGAATTATAAAAATTTACTTGCTCATCTTTCTTAGCTAAAGAAACTTCTTTTCTTGAGGTAAATAAAACGGGAGTATTTTCTTGCTTTAATATAGATCTGATTTGCGCTAATAATTTGTTTTTAAAGAAAACCAATTGATCCTGATTACTTTTTGATTTAGAAATTCTGAGAAATTCAAAAACATCCAATTCTATTGGTATACAATCACTTATTTCTAAGAATTCCTTTAGTTGCATTGTTGTAAGTTCTACATATGATCCAATTACTAAAAATCCTGGAAGAAATTTTTTTTCACGATTTTTTCTTCTAATAAGGGAGTAAAAAAATGGTTCTTTAGGATTATCTTTTACAGCAGAAATTGAACTTATAAAACTTGCAGCGGTCCTAAAGAGAAATTTCTTTTGTTTACTAAGCTTTTTTATTGATAATGAAAACTTTTCAAGTTGTGAATAATTCTCAATATCAACAATTACATGAGTATTTTCTTTTAAATTTCTGATCTTATTAAAAACAATATTTTTTTCTTTACTTTCAAGAATTTTTAATTCGGATATTTTTAAATTTTGAATATCATTAAATTTAATTTGAGATTTACATTTCTGAAATAATAATTGTTTGACATTACTTGTTTTGTATCCAAAAATTTTATCTTTGGCAAAAATCGTTTGACTTACAGGAACATTATCAACAAAATGGTCTCCATCAATTGTCGTTCTTTTACCTTCAATAAATGCTGGAATATGGAAGGTAGCATCAAAAGGTCCTAGACAATCATTCATAATTTTAGGCTCTAAAAAATTATGACCACGAAGGGTGGAATCACCTCTACTTACAAAAATAAATTCCTCTTTATATGATTCCTTTGAGATAACTTTTTTAAGAGTATTACAAATTTCTACTAATCTTAATTTTGCGTCATTTTCTGATAAAGACCTAGTATTAGCCAGAATGAAAAATAAATTAGATTTGCTTTTAAATCCTTTGATTAAAGTAGAATAATTCCATTTCAGAAGCAATAAACAATTATTTACTGTTTGAGAACCTGTTGGATCATCATCGATCACTATAACTTTCATAATTTTCAGTAGTTACTTCAAAGTATTTATTAGTATTGAGGCGTCTAATATTTGGAGGGAATTTGGAGGAATCGAAATTTTCCTTAATCCATTAACTAAAGAATTGCGTGGACTAGTCCATGGCTCAAGACATACCATTTTCCTGGGAGGATCACTCCAAATCACACCTAAATCAAAAGGCGAAGGATGTATTAAAGTAACTTGTCTTTTAAAAAAATTATCTCGGAAAGAACTTCTTCCTGAGGTATACATAAGTAAATCAATTCCATTATTAATATTTTTTAACTCGTCAAAAGTATTTCTCAAGAAATTATTTTTTTGATCCTGACAAATTAGCGGGTTATCTATAAAATTTAAATTTTTAAAATCTGAAATATTAAAATAAGGATGCAACCCAAAATTTATTGGCATCTCAATATTAGTTTTGTTCTGAATGTTAATAATAAATTTTAAGCAATTAATTTTTAAAGAAACCTCAATTTTGAGCTTAAAATTAAATGGATAAAAAGTTTTTGTTTTTTCAGTATCTTGTAAAATCAAACAAAGAGAATTCTTTTGCTCATTTAGGCAGTGTTGCCATTGTAAATCCCTTGCAAAACCATGTTGCATAAATGGCATATAATTTTTTCCAAATAAAGAATTGGGGATATCAAGATTTCCACAAATCGGAAACAGAATTGGGATTCCTCCTCTGATACTTTTTGTTTTATCAATAAATCTTTTTTCATCAAAATATAATATTTCTTTCCCTTCTGAAACCCAGTTAGTTATAAGCCCACCCCTCTTAGGACAAAATTTAATATAATTTTTTTCATCTAATTGAAAAACATAAATACCTTTTTTATTATCAACGGAATTAACTTTCACAAAAATCTCTCTACAAAGAATCAATCCAGTTAAGTATATGTTGATTCACTAATTCGGGGACTTCATCATGAGGACAATGACCAGCATCAAGAATTACTTCTTTAGTATTTTCAGGAGCATATTTTTTATAAAGAAGTCTTTTGCTTGCTGTGTTCATCCAAGGATCTTTACCTCCCCATAGGAGTAAAAGTGGAGATTTCAACTTTTTGAATAATTTATCAAATGGTTCTCCTTGGACACCTGCAGGATTGAAAACACTTTTAAAAACGTTAAAGGCACCTGGATCAAGTGACGGTTTTCTAATTGAATCAATAAGATAATCATCAACATTAGTTTGGTTTTTATAAACATTGTTTAATGCTTTTTTTATATTTACTCTTCTTCTCATGCTTTCAAATATAGTTCTTTGAAGAAAAATATTGCCTCGCAAAAATGTTTCGAAGAAAGTTTTTAAAGATTTTTGTAAAAGGCTGTTATTTGATACTTTTTCTTCACTAAACATTCCAGCAGCATTAAGTAACACTACTCCAGCAGATAATTCTTTTAATTCTGCACTTGCTGCTAGAGATGCATAGCCACCTAAAGAATTACCAACAATAAATGTTGGTTTTTTAATTACTTCTTTCACATATGTTGCAACTTGATCTTTCCAAAGATGACTTGAATACTGGACATCTGTTGGCTTGGGACTTTTTCCAAACCCCAAAAGATCTATTGCATGAACTTCATATTTATCACTCAAAACAGGAATATTAAAACGCCAATGATCTGTGGAAGCTCCAAAACCATGTATCAACAAAATTGCACATGATTTTGAACTTTCTTCTTTAGGTTTTGCAGTAATAGTGTGTATTGGATAATTCAAAAAATTCCATGTATAATTTACCTCATCACTTATAAGCACTGGTTTTTCCATTTAATGAACAATTATATATATTGATTCTAATAAAATTATTCGTTAAAGAAGACCTACTGGATCAGCCGCAACATCATCTGAAATTTTATTATCACCACCTGGGGGCTTATCTTTCAAAACAATTCTTAAAAGAACAGGAGCTAGGAATGTCGTTCCAATGACCATTAATAAAATTGCCGCCTCAAGGGATGGTGTTAAAAGCTTAGCGCTTGTTCCTAATCCAAGAAAAATTAATCCCACTTCTCCTCTAGGCATCATTCCTAAACCTACAACTAATCTGTTTGTAGGCTTATCACTTGAGAAAACCCATCCAGCAGCAATTTTTCCAATAATAGCAACAACTAATAAAAATCCTGCCACGACAAGAGCAGACCTACTTGCTGGGTCAAGTGGATTAATAACTGATAAATCCATACCAGCACCTACCAGTACGAAAAAGATGGTCGCGAATAATGAGACCAATGGCAAAACTGATTGCTGGATAGCATGATTATTTTTAGAACTACTAAGAATTAAACCAGCGGCAAAAGCTCCTAAAGCTGCTTCAAGACCTATCGCTGTAGCTACAAAACAGCATAAGACAAGTATTACAAAAGAAGCTACAACTACCGCTCCAGGTGCTTTCAACCTATCAAGAAGCCAATCAAATCCAGGAGCTGCTGTACGACTTAATGCAATAGCTGCAATTACAAATACAACAGCTGCTGCAACTAATTTAACTATTGGAGCTATCTCTAAAGAGCCTCCAGCAGCAAGAGCTACAACTACCGCAAGAATAACAATGCCTAAAATATCATCTAAAACTGCTGCTCCAATAACAATTTGACCTTCCCTAGTTTTCAAATATCCTAGTTCACCAAAAACACTTGCTGTAATACCTATACTTGTAGCGGTCATTGATGCTCCTGCAAATACTGCTGGAATAAGATCTACCTGGAAAATAAACATTAATCCAAAAGTACCAAAAGCAAAAGGCAAAATTACGCCTGCCATAGCAACTGTAAAAGCTTGAGCACCAACTGCAACTAATTCTTCTAATTCACTTTCTAATCCCGTTAAGAAAAGAAGCGCATATAATCCAAGTGTCGCAACAGCTTGAAGAGAAGGAAAACTTTCAAAATAGACGTCAGGAACAACTTCTGGCGGTATTGATGCCAAAGAACTTATTACGTTTACCAATCCTTGATTTAATTCTGTATGAGCAGAGGGTGGTATTAATAAATGGAAACCAGATGCTCCAATAACAACCCCTGCTAAAAGCTCTCCAACAATAGTAGGTAAACTTAGTCTTACTAATACTTCCGCTAATGCTCTGGCAGCTAAAAATATCAATAGAAATCTAATTACTCCGATGAGCGTCTCAGCAACTTCTAAATCATGTGCACTTAATTCAGCAAGTAAAGGATACATTTTAAATGCGAGAAAAATTAAACTATCTAATTGGAAGATAGTTTATGGAGGGCCCACTTTACAAAGTATGTAAAAAAAAGCAAAAATACTCAACAAGTGTGGATCTGAAGGTACAACAAAGAATTTATATAAAAACTGGCTAATGTCATATATATGTCAAATCTAATGAACTCCAACGAACCCTTTGATCTACGCTTGCCTACTCCAGGCTGCTATCTAGATCCTGAGAAAGCTGGCATGGATTCTGATGCGCTCTTCAAAGGAATGACAGAGCACTTATTCTTTACTCTTGGCAAATTAGCGACTTCAGCTAGTCCTCATGACTTATATATGGCGCTGAGTTACGCGGTTAAGGATAGATTAATGACAAGATATTTAGCTAGTCAAGAAGTAATAAGGAAAAAGCCTCAAAAAACAGTTGCTTACTTATCAGCAGAATTTTTAATCGGTCCACAATTAAGTAATAATTTATTAAATCTTGGCATAACACAAGAAGCAGAAGATGCCTTGAAAAGGTTTGGAATAGAATCACTTTCAACAATTCTTGAAGTTGAAGAAGAGCCAGGCCTAGGTAATGGTGGTCTTGGAAGACTTGCAGCTTGTTATATGGAGTCTTTAGCTTCGTTACAAGTTCCTGCCGTTGGTTATGGTATTAGATATGAATTCGGAATATTTAACCAATTAATACGAGATGGTTGGCAAGTTGAGGTTACGGATAAATGGCTTAAAGGTGGTTGGCCATGGGAATTGCCTCAACCTGATGAATCATGTTTTGTTGGTTTTGGGGGGCGAACTGAAAGTTATAGAGACGACAAAGGTAAATATCGATCAAGATGGGTGCCCTCAGAACATGCAATTGGTGTTCCTCATGATGTTCCAGTATTAGGTTACAGAGTAAATACATGTGACAGACTAAGATTATGGAGAGCAGATGCAACAGAGAGTTTTGATTTTTATGCTTTCAATATTGGTGATTATTATGGTGCGGTAGAAGAAAAAGTTGCTTCTGAAACTCTATCTAAAGTTCTTTATCCAAATGATGGAACTGATGAAGGGAGAAGATTAAGGCTCAAACAACAACACTTCTTTGTTAGTTGTTCTCTACAAGATATGTTGAGAAGTCTTGAAAAAAGATCCATCCCAGTTACAGACTTTGCCAAACATTGGACTGTTCAATTAAATGATACTCATCCAGCAATTGCAGTTGCGGAGTTAATGCGTCTATTAATTGATCAGTATCAAATAGGTTGGGACAAAGCATGGAATATAACTACTTCATCAGTAGCATATACAAACCATACATTGCTTCCTGAAGCATTGGAGAAATGGGATTTAAGTCTATTTAGTGATTTACTTCCCCGTCATCTAGAAATTATTTACGAAATAAATTGGAGATTTTTACAACAATTAAGACTTCGTTACCCAGGTGATGACAAGATTCTACAAAAACTTTCTATCATTGATGAAGAAGGTTCCAAGTCAGTGAGAATGGCACATTTGGCTACTATCGGAGCTCATCATATTAATGGTGTTGCTGCACTTCACTCTGACCTAATAAAAAGACAACTTCTCCCAGAGTTTGCAGAACTATGGCCTGAAAAATTTACTAATGTAACTAATGGAGTAACTCCTAGAAGATGGGTTGCATTAGCAAATCCATCTTTATCTAATTTATTAGAAAAAGAAGTTGGTCCAGATTGGATTACGAATATGGAACTACTTAAAAAATTAGAAAAGAAAAAAGATGATGCAAATTTTCTTCAAGAATTTGAGGAAACTAAATTGCTTGGAAAACGAAAGCTGGCAAGTTTTATTCATACAAAAACAGGAATACTTGTTGATCCATCAAGTCTTTTTGACGTCCAAGTTAAAAGGATTCATCAATATAAAAGACAACATTTAAACGCTCTGCAAATTATTGCTCAGTATCTAAGAATCAAAAATGGTACAAGTAACTATAAAGCTCCGAGGACAGTTATTTTTGGAGGGAAGGCTGCTCCAGGTTACTTTATGGCTAAATTAATTATCAGATTTATTAATGGCATCGCTGATGTAGTTAATTCAGATCCTGATATGGAAGGACTTTTAAGAGTAGTTTTCTTACCTGACTATAATGTCAAACTTGGGGAAATAGTTTATCCAGCAACAGACCTTTCTGAGCAAATTTCGACTGCTGGTAAAGAAGCATCAGGAACAGGAAATATGAAATTTGCAATGAATGGAGCTTTAACTATAGGAACTCTTGACGGAGCAAATGTAGAGTTAAGAGATCTTGTTAAAAAAGAAAATTTCTTCCTATTCGGAAAGACTGAAAGTGAAATAATGCATTTAAAAAATAACAGTTATTCCCCCAAGACTTTCATTGAGAAATGTCCTGAGTTAAAAGAAGTAGTTCGTTTAATCGAAATTGGCCATTTTAGTAATGGAGATAAAGAATTATTCAAACCTTTATTAAATAGTTTGACTGGAAATGATCCATTTTTCGTAATGGCTGATTTCGAAGACTATTTAAACAAGCAAGATGAAGTTAGTAACTTCTGGAATAATAAAAAAGCGTGGAATAAAATGGCTCTATTAAATACTGCAAGATCAGGATATTTTTCTTCAGACAGATCTATAAGAGAATATTGCGAATCGATTTGGAAAGTTTCACCTATGCCAGTAGAAATTACATGTGATATTGAAGAAGTAACTACTTAAAGTAATTATTATCAAGTAAATCTGGTATTTGATGCAATAATCTATTCAATATTAAACTATCAATGCAGAAGCAGATCAAGTGCTAACTTTTTAGAAATTTTTTTAAATTCTACTTACACTTTTTAACAACTTTAATATCAAAAATGTTCTACATTAAAGCTTCAACAGAGTATAAATGAGCATTTAAATTTTCTAGTTATTCTATTGCATCTATAATTTCTAAATCAAAAATATGATTATTATTTTCAACAGATTTATTTTTTAAATCTTTATCAGATAATTTATTATGTAATACTTCTGTAACTTTGCTGCAAAGAGTTCTAAAAGATTGGATAAAATCCCAGTTTAATTCCAGTTGTTGTTTGAAAGTAGGAAATTCTCAAATAAAAAGATCATGCTCTTTGATAAAATTTCTGACAATCAGGGCATTAAATTAGTTATTCTTTCAAAACAATAGATAACTCTAATTCATATCAATGCATTATTTAGGCACAATTGTAGGACCATCAAATAATTCGTCATTTTCATCGAGAGAGTCTGGACTATCAGGCAAAGGAATTTCAATACTAGTCACCAAATTAATAACATCTCTTAATCTCATTGAGTCTGCAAACCATCCCATTGCTTGTTCAGCATCTCCTCTCTTTTCGGCATCATTTGCTTGGTCTTCATGAGCTTCTGCTAATAAAGAAAGCCAACAAAGGCATCTTGCTTGAACTATTGACAGATCTAGATCATTAGGTTGAGATTTAGAAATACGCTCATGCTCTTGCTGAATTAAGAGTTTTAAACGCATATCGTGCAGCTTAGCCATAAAAGCTTAATTACTAATTACACGCTAGCTAGAGAGTGGTAAATATGCACGCATACTACATATAGTTTATCAACTGAAACGGGACTGGAGGGAATCGAACCCACGACCTACGGTTTAGGAAACCGTCGCTCTATCCTACTGAGCTACAGCCCCAAGAGATGTTTTTTGGGTAAATAAGCATTATGCTAAATGAAAGCAGGAGAGGCAATCGCAAAAATGTTTTATTTTGTTTTGAAAATAAATCTTTTTGAGGAAAGTCCGGGCTCCCATATGGTCAGGCTTGCTGGGTAATTCCCAGTGCGGGCAACCGTGAGGATAGTGCCACAGAAACATACCGCCTAATACTTTATGTATGGTAAGGGTGCAAGGGTGCGGTAAGAGCGCACCAGCAACATTGAGAAGTGTTGGCTAGGTAAACCCCGGCTGGGTGCAAGGCTAAGTAGATTTATGACCATTAAAAAATCTACTTTTAAGCGCCGCTTGAGGCTGTGAAGTAATTCCAGTCCTAGATAGATGATTGCCCATCTTATTAAGATGAACAGAACCCGGCTTATGACCTGCTTTCTACTTAATGAAAACATTTAATTTATATGGACACCTTAATTGATGACAAAAGACTTGAACAAATTATTAAGTTTTTAAATTCGCTTGACATAAACTCAAAAAGATTTATCAAAATTATCAACCAAAAAGATAAATTAATACTTCATACTTTCAATGAAGCTTTAACACATTCCTCCGCAAACAATATAGTTAATTATGAAAAATTGGAATTTTTTGGGGATGCTGTTCTCAGATTATCAGCATCAGATTTTATAGAAAGAACATATAAAAGCATGAGTGTAGGTACTAGATCAGAACTGAGATCTCAAATAGTAAGTGATGAATGGTTAACTGAATTAGGTAAAAAAATATTTATAGAAAACGTAATAATAAAAGGACCAAAAGCAATGGGTGATGAGAATTCAAAAGATACCATAATTGCTGAAACTAGTGAAGCATTAATAGGGGCAATATATAAGTGTTTTAATTCAATAAATGAAGTCAATATATGGTTAGATAATTTTTGGAAAAAAGATGCCGAATTATATTTACAAGCACCACATAAATATAATGCCAAGTCAGCTTTACAAGAATGGTGTCAAAGCCAAGGATTTGATTTACCTATTTATAAAATATATGAAGTGTCAAGAAATCACGGAGACCCTAAAAGATTCTCTTGTGAAATATACATAAATGGATCTAAAAAAGCTTTCAGCTTTGGGCATTCTCATAAAAAAGCCGAAAAGAATGCTGCAAGTATTCTGATACAAAAGATTTTCCAAAGAAAGAAAAATTAATTATTCAAACAAGTTCCAACTTATTTAATTGAAATGTTACTAACTTATCCCAATTACCTCCTTCAAAAAGAACAGCTGCCGTTTTATTAGTTACTCTTTGTACAAATCCTTTATAACCTCTATAAATAGAATTAACATCTTTAACAACTACTATAGAACCGGGGAGTATTGGTTTATTCGAAAATTCCATAGAAATAATTTACATATAAACTATGATAAATCATGATGAGTGGTTAATTGTTGGCTTAATAACATCTCCTCAAGGCATTAATGGAAAAATCAAGATAAAGTCTCTAAGTGATTTTGAAGAAAGATTTACAGAGCCTGGGAAAAGATGGATACAAAAAGGCAACGAGACTCCTATAGAATTCGAGCTTACGCATGGTTTTAAAAAACCAGGTAAAGAATCATTCATAATTACATTTAAAGGAATAAATAATAGAACTCAAGCAGAAAACTTAAAGGGACAAAAAATCCTCGTGAAAGTTGATTCAATTCCAAAATTGAGTCATGGAGAATATCACTTAACCGAACTAATTAATTTAAATGTCAAAATTTTAGAAAATAACCAATTACACATAATTGGAAAAGTGATTAACTTATCTAACGAGAAAAATAATTTACTTGTAATTCAACTTTTGAAAAATAATAAAGAGGTTCTTATACCATTTGTTAAAGAAATAGTTCCAGTAGTAGATATTAAAAAAAATTTTATATTAATTACTCCTCCTTCAGGACTTTTAGAGTTGTAAATTTCTTTTTTTTAAATATTTACTCTACTGTTACGCTTTTAGCTAAATTCCTTGGTTGATCAACATCAAGTCCTCTATGAGCAGCAATGTGATAACTCAATAATTGAAGAGGAACAATCGCAAGCAGAGGTGAAATCCATTCATTTGTTGAAGGTATGGTCATTAAATAATCAAATATTTCAGTCTCATTACATTGAGGGGCGACACCAATTAAATAAGCATCTCTCGCTTTTGCTTCTTGAGCATTACTAATTACCTTATCAAAGACTTGCCCTAGAGTAGCTATTGAAATTACGGGAACTTTTTTGTCTAGTAAAGCTATTGGCCCATGCTTCATTTCCCCAGCAGGATAACCTGCAGCATGAATATAACTAATTTCCTTCAACTTCAGAGCTCCCTCTAGAGCAATGGGATAATTTATTCCTCTTCCTAAAAAAATAACATCTTTAATATTAAAAAAATCATGTGCAAGTTTTTCAGAAGATTCATTATGTTTTTCTAAAAGTTCTTCAACTAATACAGGTAATTTAGTTAATTCTGAAACTAATTGATTAATATTTTCATTACTTTGACTTCCTTTAATTTGAGCAAATTTTATAGCTAATCCATAAAAAGAAAGAAGTTGCGCAAAGAAAGTTTTTGTAGCAGCAACACCTATTTCAATTCCAGCACTAATATTAATAATATTTGGTATTTGTCTACCAATTGAGCTTTCCACTCTGTTCGTAATAGCAATTAAATTTGGTTTAAAGTTTTTATCTCCTATTGAAGATCTCCTCTTAATTTCCATATTTATAGCCGCAATAGTATCGGCAGTTTCTCCTGACTGAGTCACTCCAATTGTTAAGGTATTAGGAAGTAATGGTGGTGGGGAGTATCTAAACTCACTCGCAAAAAAAACATTTGTTGGTATACCTGAGAATTGTTCTAATAAAAATTTACCCACCATTGCAGAATGCTTACTCGTACCACAAGCGACAATATCTATTCTTTCAATAGAGTTTAAAAAATCTGTATCAAAGGAGTAATTAATTTGAAATTGATCAGTCTTTAAATCTTTAATTAAATATTTTTCTAACCAATATTTAGCAATATCAGGCTGATCATAGATTTCCTTTAACATATAATGTTTAAAATTTTTTTTATCACTTACTTGGTCTGCAGTTTGTAAAGAAATTGGATTTCGATATTGCCTCTCGTTATTAGAATCATAAATTTCTATTCCTAGAGGAGTTAAAAGAGATATTTCCTCATCCTCCAAAGGTAAAATAATTTTTGTAAAATTTGCTATTGCTGGCGTATCACTTGCACAAATAAATTCTCCTTCCCCTAATCCAATTATTAAAGGTGCCTGCTTCCTAGCAACAACTAATGCGTCAGGAGCACCAGACCATAATACTGCTAATGCATATGATCCTTCTAAATCGGAGATTACGTTTCTTACTGCTACTAATAAAGTTGAGCCGTTACTTTCAAGCTTTAATTGACTTAAAGCCAATAATTCTTTTTGTATTAAATGTGGTATGACTTCTGTATCAGTATCAGAATTAAACACAATTCCTTCTTTTTGTAATTTAATTTTTAATTCCTGATAATTTTCAATAATCCCATTTTGGACAACTGCAACCTCTCCTGAACTATCAATATGGGGGTGCGCATTTTTAACCTCTGGTTTTCCGTGAGTGGCCCAACGTGTATGACCGATTCCAACAGTTCCAGGAATTTCGATATTTTTTAAGTTATTTTTTAAATTTTTAAGTTTTCCTTCCGCTTTATTACAAGATACATTCTTTGTTTCAGAGTTAATGATGGCTATACCTGCTGAATCATATCCTCTGTATTCAAGTTTTTCCAATCCATTGATAAGTATTGGTAAAGCTTTTTTATAGCCGGTAACAGCTACGATTCCGCACATATAAATAATTTTTCTTCAATTATATTGAATAAAATTAAGTATTTAATAAGACATGGACTCTCTTCCAACTGCACTATAAAAATTAATAAGCTAAGCCCATACTTCTTGATGTTTCATCACCTAAATAAACCCTGATACTTAAAAAATCTGTTGGGCATGCTGTTTCACACCTTTTACATCCTACGCAGTCTTCTGTCCTAGGAGATGAAGCTATTTGGCCAGCTTTACAACCATCCCATGGAACCATTTCCAGAACATCTAGTGGGCAAGCCCTTACACATTGGGTACATCCAATGCATGTGTCATAAATTTTAACTGCGTGTGACATGTAAAAATTGTCTTTGAGAACCTCACAATATAATACTATTGTCTTACAAAGAAATTAAAAAAATTAAGATATGCTTCACTCTTGTTAACTCTAGGGCATAAAATCAAGTAGATAATTAGTAAATTCCATAAACTATGTCACAAGAAGAAATCCTTCAAAAAGTTTGCTCTA
>QCGM01000008.1:0-70520 GCA_003279925.1 Prochlorococcus sp. AG-388-B05 | reverse complement strand
AAAAAAATGAATTAGATAAAGATATTGAATCAAATTTCAAGGGCCAATCAGATAATATCGCTAAAAGAGTAAAGGGATTCCAAGAATATTTAATGGGCTCTTTACAGAACCTTTCACAAAATGTAGAAAAACTAGAATTAGTTTCACAACCAATAGTTGTTAAGCCTTCTCCTCTTGACGAAAAAAAAGAGACTTCAAACAAAAATGAATTGCTTACCGTTCCTGCTTTATCTGAAACATTTAAACCAGATGAACAACTCATTAGAAGTTGTTTCTCAAATTTTATAGAACAGCCTGATTTTTATTCAGAGCCATGGAAATTAAGACGAAGCCTTGATTCATCAGATATTGAAGTCATGGATGATTGGTTCTTTAATATGGGTGGAAGGGGATCCCTGGAGAGCAGAGGTTCGAGGCAAAAAAATGCTCTTTTATCTGCTGGATTAATAGCTATTCTTGGTGAATTGTATGGTGACCAGTTTCAAACTCTAATATTGGCTTCTCAGCCTGAGAGATTAGGAGAGTGGAGGAGAGTTTTACAAGACTCCTTAGGTCTTACAAGAGATGATTTTGGACCTAATAGCGGCATTGTTCTTTTTGAAAGACCAGAAGGCGTTATAGAAAGAGCTGACAGATTAGAGGCTAATGAAGAATTGCCATTTATTATTGTGGATGCAGCTGAAACATCTGTAGAAATACCAATTCTTCAATTTCCATTATGGCTTGCCTTCGCAGGCTCAAATGATGAAATTTATGATGATCTTGAACTAAATTAACTTCTATGCATATTTTAATTATTTCTATAAGTTATTTTTTAGGATCACTCCCAACAGGATTCTTATTTGGTAAATTTCTAAAAAATATTGATTTAAGACTTACAGGATCTGGATCAACCGGGGCAACTAATGTTTTAAGAAACGTGGGGAAATGGCCTGCTTTTTTTGTTTTTATTATTGATGTAGGCAAAGGTCTTATTGCTGTTAAGATTGCTCAACATTATACAAATCAAAACTTAATTGAAGTTTTAGCAGGGATTGCTGCTATTTCAGGACATATTTGGCCAATATGGTTAAAAGGAAAAGGTGGGAAGGCAGTAGCGACAGGTTTAGGAATGTTTATTGCTCTCTCTTGGAAAGTAGGATTTGCATCACTGGGAATTTTTTTAATAATTCTTGCAAAATCTAAGATAGTCTCTTTATCGAGTATCTCAGCTGCATTTTTTTTACCATTAATGATGTTTTTAGATATCGGATTTACCAATCATCCTTACTTCTTAATTAGTTTAGTTGTATCAATATTAGTTATTTGGAAGCATAGAACAAATATTAGACGATTACTTAAAGGAGAAGAATCAAAGATAAACGATATTAACAAATAGACTCGCAGATATCCAAAAAAGCCTTATTGGGATCTTTAGCTTTCGTGATAGCTCTTCCAATAACCAATTTAGAAGCTCCATTACTTATTGCTTCATAAGGAGTCATTATTCTATTTTGATCATCTTTTTTTTGAATATTTGTCCTAATACCAGGTGTAATTAATTCGAAATTATTTTTATACATTGATCTCAATATTTTTGCCTCCAAAGGGGAACAAACGCATCCATCTAATCCAGCATCAAAAGACAATTTTGCAAGCCTGATAACATTTTCCTCAATTGAGTTTTTTCTATCAAGATCAGTTTGGAATTCCTTACTAGATAAGCTAGTTAAAACAGTTATCCCTATAACATAAGGATCATTTACATTAGCTGTTTTTGCTCCTTCTATAGATGCCTTTTTTGCTTCAGTAAGAGCTTTAGATCCTGCTGAAGCATGAACAGAAATAATATCAACTCCTAGTTTGGACACCTCATAACAAGCAGCGCTCATAGTATTCGGAATATCGTGAAATTTAAGATCTAAGAAAATTCTTTTTTCTAAATTTTTCAAAATTTTAATTACACTAGGTCCCTCCCTCGTGAAAAGTTCTAATCCAACTTTTACCCATTTTATATTTGGACATCTCGTAAGAAAGACTTTTGCTTGATGTATGTCTAATCCGTCAATAGCTAAAATTATTTTTTCTTCTGGATTAATTTTATTCATTTAATTTTAATTCTCAAACCTTTTAACTATTTTTTTTCCAATTTGCAATATTTTTCCTTCCAAATCATTTTTTGAATCAAAAACTAAATCAGGATTTATTATTTTCTGACTATCAATTTTTACGCCCCCACCTTTAATAGATCTTTTGGATTCGCTGCTAGATTTGAAAAATTTTAGAGCACTTAGCAAGTAAAAGAACTTAACTGGAAAAACTATTTCTTTTAATGAAATCTCTGGAATTTCTCCAACTTTTTCTTTATCTCCAAGGAATAATTTTTCGCAGTTTGATTGCGCCTTTAATGCTTCTTCAACTCCATGGAATAAAGTAGTAACTTCTAAAGCCATTTTTTTCTGTAATTCTCGAGGATTTAAGTTTTCTTGAAAACTTAAATCTAATTCAGTAAGTAATTCAAAATAGGTAGGTATTATCATATCGGGTACTTTTTCTAATTTTGAATACATTGAAAGAGGATCATCAGTCAAACCGACGGTGTTAAATTCAGATTTACTCATCTTCTTAATTCCATCTAAACCTGTCAAAATTGGCAACAGAACACCGAATTGAGGTTCTTGTTTAAAATACTTTTGAAGATCTCTTCCTATTGCAATATTAAATTTCTGATCTGTACCGCCAAGCTCAATATCTGATTGAACAACTACCGAATCGTAACCTTGTAATAGTGGATATAAGAATTCATGCAAAGCAATTGGGACTTGTGAAGTGTACCTTTTATTAAACTCTTCCTTAGCTAGCATTTGACTAACTGTTGCACTCCCCATTAATTCAATTATCGAATTAAGATTTAATCCTTTTAACCATTCACTGTTATATCTAATTTCTATTCTATCTTTTGAATCAAAATCTAAAATAGATTCATTAGCTGGCTTACCCATTCCTAGTTGGGTTAAATATGTTTTTGCATTATCTTTAACTTGCTTTTCCGATAACTGCACTCTTGTTTTACTTTTTCCGGTTGGGTCTCCAATTTGAGCAGTAAAATCCCCAATAATTAAAACTGCAATATGTCCATTATCTTGGAATGCCCTAAGTTTTTTAAACAATATACTATGCCCAAGGTGAATATCTGTTCCAGTTGGATCGATTCCAAGTTTAACCCTTAATTTTTTATTATTTTTTTTCGCATGATCAATTATCTCCGAAAAAGTTTGATCTTTTCCTTCAATTGGGAAATATTCTTCTATTCCTCTTGATAGCCATGATGGCAATATTAAATTATCTGACATAAAGCTTTAACCCTTATTTTTAAGAAGTTTTATCAAGTTCATCCTTCATTCTTATTAAAGTTTTATTCATCTGTTCGAACATTTGATCAGGAGTAATCCCAAATTGACTTAACTGTGTCTTTAATTGTTCTACTGTCATTTTTGCTTGAAAATCTTCTGACAATTCAAATCTCTTCATAAAAACCTTATAACGATCCATAAGAGATTCCATTTTTTTTATAAACATTTTTTTCCCTTCTCTGTCAAATTTTCCATAATCAGAACCAAGTTTCATAAGTTCTTGGTAGTCTGTAAAAAGCTTTTTAGCTTCTTCTTGAACGATGTCTGACTCAAAAAATCCCATTTCTATCTGTTTACTTCGCAAGAATAAAGGCTCAATTACACCATAACAAGAATCTTTTGAATTGATTAGTACATTAATAAATTTTAGTTTATAAATAATTCTTTGATTTATATTATTTCAGAATTAAATTTAGTAGACATGTTTCATAAATATTGGAAAAATTCAACGTAAATAATATTTCAAACCAAAATAGACAATTTGAATTATTTGGCTCAAATGTAAATACATCAATTAATTTTCAACACTCAAATAATCTCAAAATCAAAGGTGAAATCCTAACTAAATGGAGAAATAGAATCCATAATCACCAATTCAAAATTTCAAAAGATACTAACAATAAAACTTTTCGCCAAACTAGTCTTCCTATAAATAAAACTTCCATTGAAAGAAAAATTGATCCGTTTGCCCTTCAACCATTATCATTGAACTTTTGGAGAACCAATCAATATATACACAATGGCCCAGCAATGTATTTTGTAATTGACTCGATGGAGAGTTCTAAAATAATTCTTTATATAGGAGAAACAAATTTAGCAAATAAAAGATGGAAGGGAGAACATGACTGTAAAAATTACCTCATGAACTATAAAGAAGCTCTAGCTCATAACGACCTCTCAAGTCATCAAGATATTCGTTTCTTCTTAGATGTTCCTAAAGAAGTAAAATTAAGACGTAAATTAGAACAGCAACTGATATATTTATGGTTACCACCTTTTAATAAAGAAACTCGAGATAGGTGGGCCACTACTTTCACAAACAACTAAAAGTTAATTAAATCCGTTCTACAAATGCAATTTTCCACATTCCAAAAAAATCTAGATAACTGGCAAGGTGCTTCATTAATTTTTGGAGTTTTAGAGGAAGAAATTGCCAGCCAACTCGAAAACATAAAATTTGTTGTTGACCCAAAATTATTATTAAAAAAAGTTACTCAAAAAAATTTCAAAGGAGAAAAAGGAAAAACTTTAAGCTTTGAATTCTTAGATCAAAAAGTAGAAACTTTAATCATAGTTGGTCTTGGCAAATCGAGAGACCTACATAAAAGTGATATAGAAAACTCCATAGGAAATCTTATTAGGAAAACTGTTGATAAAAATGAAAAAATCAGCATCTTGCTACCTTGGGAATTAATAAATTCGCAACTAGAAATAAATCAATTAGCAGAGTCAGCAAGATTATCTGCTTATAAAGACAATAGATTCAATAAGAAAAAAGATGAAAAGAAAGTTCTTAAAGAAATAGAGTTTTTGAATTTAAAAAAACTTGAGAATATCAGCTTTGAAGATACAGAAAAAATATGTGAAGGTGTAGAACTAGCGAGAAGACTTGTAGCCGCCCCTCCAAATAGTCTTACGCCCCAAGAAATGTCTATGCAAGCTTCTAAAATAGCTAAAGATCATGGTTTGGAAGTAAAAATTTTAGAGGCAAAAGAATGTGAAGATTTAGGAATGGGTGCATATTTAGCTGTAGCAAAAGGTTCTGATCTAGATCCTAAATTTATACATCTTACTTTGAAGTCAGAGGGGCCTATAAAAGAAAAGATTGCACTTGTTGGGAAGGGTTTAACCTTTGATTCTGGAGGATACAACCTAAAGGTAGGAGCCTCTCAAATTGAAATGATGAAATATGATATGGGCGGAAGCGCTGCAGTTTTAGGAGCAGCAAAAGCACTTGGAGCAATAAAACCAAAGGGACTAGAAATACATTTTATTGTGGCAGCTTGCGAAAACATGATAAATGGATCTGCCGTACATCCAGGAGATGTAGTTAAGGCATCTAACGGTAAGACAATTGAAATAAATAACACTGATGCAGAGGGTAGACTCACATTAGCTGATGCTTTAACTTATGCATCCAATTTAAAACCGGATTCAATAATAGATCTCGCCACTTTAACAGGAGCTATTGTTGTTGCATTAGGGAATGATGTAGCTGGATTCTGGAGCAATAATGATGATCTAGCAAATGATCTAAAAGCTGCATCATCCCAAGCTGGAGAAGAATTATGGCAAATGCCTTTACAAAAATCTTATAAAGAAGGGTTAAAGTCTCATATAGCTGATATGAAAAATACAGGCCCTAGAGCAGGTGGGTCTATAACAGCTGCTTTGTTTTTAGAGGAATTCTTTGATACAGATATTAAATGGGCTCATATTGATATTGCTGGGACTTGCTGGACTGATAAGAATAAGGGGATTAATCCATCAGGTGCAACCGGTTTTGGAGTTAAAACTCTTGTTCAATGGATTAAAAATAAATAACTATTTTTAAAATCACTCAGTCCAAAGATTTGTTGACCTAGCGTTATCCCCCCATAATTTATCCAACCTCTGATCTCTCCCACATGAGAATCTATAAAACTTATATTTCAATTCATTTCTCTCAGCAAAATCCTGATGATATTCTTCGGCCAACCAAAATTGACCTTTTGATTTTAGTTCTACAGATATTTTTTCTAATGGCACTCGCAACTCATTAGAGGCCGAAACAATTGCATTGTTTGCATCACTTTCCTCAGTTTCATCTTTGAAAAAAATCACTGGCCTATAAGAATCTCCACGATCACAAAATTGCCCCTTACCATCCATAGGATCAATATTTCTGAAATAGAGTCTAAGTATCTCTGGTAAACTTACCAGTTGGGAATCATAGTTAACCAAAACCACTTCCTGATGCCCTTCATGATTTTCGTATGAAGGATTTTGTAAATCCCCTCCTGAGTATCCACTTTCTACAGAATTAATTCCTTTTAAAGACTCTAAGTCATGTTCTAAACACCAAAAACAGCCTCCCGCAAGAATCAATTCTTCTGCAAGGGAATTTAAAGGGTTAATTAAAATTGAAAAAGCAATTATTAAAGGTAAAAAAAGTTTCATCATTACATTATAAATTTCAAATAATAGAATTAATAATTTCTTTTGCCGCTCTATCAACTACTCCTTCCTCGCCTAATTCTTTTCTTAAAAGAGTATACCCTTTTTTGATTTTTACTTTTTCTGATGTCAGATCGAGAAGCCTGCAAGCTTTAAAAAAAATTTTCTTTTCATTAAAATTTTTCTGGACAAACTCAGGTATTATAAATTTTTTTACTAAAAGATTCACAGGCGAAATAAACCTTACTTTAAAATTGAGAATTCTTTTAGCAATAAAAGCAGTAACTCTACTTACTCTATATCCAATAATCTGTGGTATTCCATATAAAGCCAATTCCATATTAACTGTGCCTGATTTGCACAAAGCCAGTTTCGTTAATGAATAAATGTAAGGCATAAATTTAGAATTATCTTGTTGAGAAATAACCTTCCCTTTAATTTCATATTTTTCTAAACCCTGTCTAAATTTTTCATCAAAAATACTCCTACAAGATGGAATATAAACTAAGAGACTTGGATATCTTAATTGTAATTTTTTGGCAGTTTTTAAAAAGGTGGGCAATATATATTTCAACTCTTGTGGTCTTGATGCAGGCATTAAAAGCAAGATATTTTGATTTGCTTTAAGTTTTAGAATTGTTCTAGAACATTTCTTGGAAGGTAGTTTTTTCGTTAAATCAAGCATTGGATGTCCAACCCAAGAAACATTTCCACCCCTCCTTCTATAAAAAATTGCTTCTTGCTTAAAAATCGCAAAAATTTTATCAGAAAAATTAATTAAATTTGTAGTGCTATTGTTACCAACTCTCCAAGCCCATTCTTGGGGAGCTATGTAGTAGTAAATTGGAATATTATTTCTCGATCTTTTTAATTTAGCACCAATATTAATATTAGGGCCCATATAGTCAATCAAAATCAGACAATCAGGAGGATATTTTTTTAGTAATTTATAAAATCTTCTTTGAATTCTTATTGTTGGAAGAATAAGGGGTAAAGCCTCCCAAATTCCTATTGCACTAATTGACGTAGTATCTTGAAGAATTTGTACACCTTCTTTCTTCATCCTTGCCCCGCCTAATCCACAAATTTCTAAATCTATAGATTTTTTTTTAGCTTCATTAAATAAGGCATTAGCTAATAAACCTCCATGCAAATCCCCTGAAACTTCTCCAGTACTAATGAATATCTTTCTATTCATAAATTAATTGAAGGCATTGGTCCTCTTCTTTTCTTAGATATTGAATCTTTTAAAAAATTACAAAGCTTGGTAGAAGAAAGGTCTAATTTCTCTTTCATCGCTATCTCCAATGAAACAGAAATTACATCATTAGATTTAAATAATAGATTCCATGTATCTTGCAATAATTTTAAATCAAACTCCTTATTTTCTATTAACCCGCTTCTTTTTATTCCTACTCTATTTAAGCATCTCAATCTTCCAGGATGTCCTTCTGCCAAGCAAAAAGGAGGAACGTCTCTATCCACTCTTGTCATCCCGCCTATCATTGCGAGATACCCTACATGAACAAATTGATGGATACCTAAACAACCTCCAATAATTGCTTTATCTTCAACTTTTACATGCCCAGCAACTTGAACACTATTTGATAAAACTATTCCATTGCCAAGTTCACAATTATGACCAATATGTGTATAAGCCATTAATAAATTATTATTACCAATAATTGTTTTCTCTCCTTCGTCAGTTGCTTTATTAATAGTTACACATTCTCTAAAAGTATTATTATCCCCAATAACTACCTCTGTAGATGCACCCTTATATTTAAGGTCTTGAGGTTCAAGTCCAATGAAAACATTTGGAAAAACTTTATTATTTTTACCTATTTTTGTTTTCCCTTCAATAACAGCATTAGGGCCTATTTGAGTACCTGAATCTATTACGACGTTTGGCCCGATAATAGCTCCACTAGCAATAGAAACTCCATCATGTAACTCTGCATTTGAATCAACAAATGCATTTGGATGAACTATTGCACCTTTAAAATTAGTATTTTTAGTCTCCATGTTTTTAATCAACTAATGAAAACATTAATTCGCCTGAACAAACCAACTTCCCATCAACATGAGCTTCACCTTTTACCTTCCCAAATCTTTGTCTTTTTATACTTAATAAATTGCAAGTAATTACTAATTGGTCTCCAGGTACTACTGGCCTTCTAAATTTAACATTATTAATGCCTGCAAATACAAAAAGTCCTTTGGGAAGGTCGGGCATTTGAGTTACGATTATTCCCCCCACTTGAGCCATTGATTCAACAATAAGCACCCCGGGCATTAATGGTCTCTCCGGGAAATGCCCCTGAAATTGAGGCTCATTTATAGTCACATTTTTCAATGCAACAGCTTTTTTGCCTGGGACATGTTCTATAACTCTATCTATAAGAGCAAAAGGAAATCTATGAGGCAAAAGACCTAATATTTCCTCAGAAGATAGTTGATTATTTTCAGTCGATAATTGTTGTTCCAAAACTTAAGAAAATAAAGTTAATTTTTTAGTGATGAGGCTAATAAAGCATTCAAAGAATGTGATCCTTTATAGACTAAAATTTGAGCCTTAGGTAACCCTACCAAAGCTAAGTCCCCAATAAGATCTAAAATTTTATGTCTTATAGGTTCATTACTAAATCTTAATGGAGGATTAACCCATTTATCCCCATCACAAACGAGGGCATTTTCTAAACTGCCCCCTTTTATTAATCCTAATTCACTTAATTCTTGAAATTGGTCCTTAAAACCAAATGTACGAGCAGGTGCAATATTTTCCACAAAACAATTTGGATTTAAATCTATTACATAAGTTTGATTTCCAATTGCTTTATAAGAAAAATTTATAGTTGAGATAATTGTAATTTTATTAGATGGAGTTAAAGCGATAACTGAACTATCTTTATTAAATATCATTGATTTATTTATCTCTTTTATAAAGTTTTTTGGTTTAGGAACTCTTTTAATACCAACCTCTTCAAATGCCCTAACCCATTGAATTGCTGATCCATCGAGCAATGGGATTTCCTTCCCATCAACTTCGATATGAATATAACTCAATCCACAACCTGCCAATGAGGCTAATAAGTGTTCAATTGTATATAAATTTCTTCCCGCTAATTTGACTGCAGTACATAACATAGTATTGCCAATTAAATCTTGATTTAACTTAAAAATTTCGTCAGGCTTGTCAGAGAAAGAAACATAATAACCCTCTTTTTCAAACGGTGAAATTTTTACTCTTGTTTTTTCACCACTATGAAGTCCTACACCCTCTTTAGTGATAACACCAGAGAGTGTGTAACAAGAATCATAATTAGAAGGCCAAGAAAACACTTAAAATTTCCATCCAACTCCGAGAGTATATCTCCAATCACCACTTAAGTCTTTACTAGCGACATCCAATCTTAGAGGTCCAATTGGTGTCTTAATACCGACCCCTCCTCCGAGAGAATAACCAGAACCCGATTTTTGTAATAATTTGCCTGGTTTACCTGGAACGTCATCCTGGGATCCTAAATCACTTCCAAAATCAGCGAATAAAGCTCCTGATATCATTCTCCAGACGGGGAAGCGGTATTCAGCAGTTGCTTCCACAAAACTTTTACTTACAGAAAGATCACAGGAGCCCCAACCTCTCACAGAGGAAGAACCTCCCATGCAAAACGCTTCATAAGGAGGTAAATCCCCAATAATTGTTCCAGCTTTAAATTCGAATCCAATAGTTTGAGGGCAATCACTATTAACAACCTCACTGGACTTACATCCTTTAGTAAGGTTAATCAATTTTGTTGGGATAAAAAATGCATATGTAGCTCTTACTCTATTAAAAGTCGGTGAGTTATTTCCCATTGAAATAAATTGTTCACTACCAAGACTTAATTTATTTCCTGAAGTTGGATTAATTGAATTATTAAAATTATTCCTTGTGGTCGTACCAATAAAACTAACTAATGTATTTTCAGAAGGGCATGAACCATCTTTAGGAGAATAACCAATACAAATAATTTCGCTAATATTTGCGGTTGTTGGTTTCGTAGTTCCATAAGGTTTTTTATTTCCGTCACTATCAATCATTTTTACTTGTTTAAAATTCATCCCTGCAAGAACTCTCCATTTTGTTTCTTTAAAAGGATCTCCACCGTTAAGAGGCCTTGAGAATGAGAATCCACCTCCTGTTTTTTCTAGAACTATTGATGAGAAAGAATCTGTACTCTCAGATGTAGTATCATCGACAGCATAAATTCTTCCATTATTTTCACTTTTTAATTCTTGAGGATAATCTCGACTTAAAAAAACATTTGTCCTAAAAGAAGTTTTATACTTATCACCTTTTATCCAAGGGTCAGATAAAGAAAAGTTATAAGTTGTTGAGTATTCGCCAAAATTAAGGTTGATATTTGTTGACCATGCTCTTCCTAAAGCATTAGTTTCTGACAATCCAATTTGTGCAAAGATACCAGAACCATTACTGTACCCTAAACCACCTGTTAGTGAACCTGTTCTTTGCTCACTCAAATCTAAGAAAATTAAAACTTTTCCAGGATTTTTAGTATCTGGACCAAGAGAAACTTTGACATCATCAAACAGGGATGTGGCATAAAGTCTTTTTATATCGGCTTCTAATATTGTTCTATTAAATATAGAGTCTGGAATTGTCTTCAATTCTCTCTTTATGACCCAATCTTTTGTTTTACCTTTCCTAGGCTTACCATCTACAATAAGTTCTCCATCTGATCCAATAAACCTTAATTCAATATCAGAAACTATTCCTTCCTCTACATTTAAAATGACAACTCCATCACTAGAGATTCTTTCAGGGCCATTTATTCTTGAGAGAGAATAACCCTTTTCTGTGTACCATTTTTTAATCAAATTTATTCTATTTTGCAATTCATTTAAATTCAGAGTGGTCCCATAATACTTAGTAAAAACATTGTCCACAAATTCATTAGGAATAATTGTTTTTTTCGGATTAAGTTTAACTTTTTTCAGAATTGGATTAGGCACAACGCTTACTATCAGCCTTACTCCTAGTGGACCATCTTGAGACTTAATCTTTACCCCTGAGAACCAACCACTTGCATAGATAGAATTTAAATCATTATTTAATTTTTTATTATTAATAACGCTTCCAGGCTTGATAGTCATAGAATCATAGGCTGCTAACTCTAACTTTCTACCTTCAGGATGATTTTCCCAGCCTTCAATAATTATTTCTGAAATGAGCACATTCTCTTCAGAATCACTTTCACCATTATCTACGATTAACACATTTTTCTTTTTCGCAAAATTAAAAGCTGATATCGGATCATTTAAGTATTGATTTGTATTTTTATTATTGATTTTAATTTTTTTAAATTCTCCTTCTTTATTAAGCAAATACCTAGCTGCTAATTCTGAATTATTTGAAATAAAAATAAAAGAGAAACAAGCCATGCTCGTAATGGCTTTTGTAAATTTTGAAAGATTATTTCGCATAATATTTTAAAAACTAGTTAGATTAAGAGTCGTTTGAATTAAATAAAGTTGTTTATTCTTTTATTAATTTCACTATAGGCTTCAATAAAGCCACCTAAATCATTTCTAAATCTATCTTTATCAAGACTAACTATTTTACCATTTTTTTGATTAAGATCCCATAATCGGCAATTATCAGGACTGATCTCATCACCTAAAACAATCTGCCCATTGGAATTGTAGCCAAATTCTAATTTAAAATCCACAAGATCTAGTTTGATATTGTAGAAGAATGTTTTGAGAAGTTTATTAATCTTTAATGTCATATTACTTATAAAGTCTAGTTCCTCATCATCAACTATCTTCAATAAATTAATTCTATCTTTTGTTAGAAGAGGATCATTAAGAGTATCATTTTTAAGATAAAAATCAATCAAGGGGCTTTCCAAAACTGCTCCTGGCTTGATTGTAGTCTGTTTACAAAGAGATCCATATGCGGTATTTCTAAGAACAACTTCAAGAGGGATGATTTTTATTTTTTGAGCAATCATTGAATTATTATTTTTGAGCCCAATGTAATGCGTTGGTATGTTGTTTTTTATAAGAAACTCAAATATTTTTGAACTTATAAGACAATTCAATTTACCTTTGCCCTCAAACTTAGCTTTCTTTAATGCATTAAAAGCTGTGGCATCATCTTTGAATTCAATTATTACTTTATCTGAATCCTCATAAGCAAATATTTTTTTTGCTTTACCTTCATAAATAAATTTTAATTTACTATTCATTAAAAACCCCTTTGAGAACTAAAAATAGAATATAATTTAATTATTTGCTAGCAATAGAAATGATTAATAGACTAAAAGATCTATTTTTAATTGAAATACATTTCAAAACCTATTATATATAAAGAACCCCTTCATGAGTATTAATACAATCAACTCTAAAAGTTCTAATAAATTAGAACATATTTTAATAATTGGTAATGGTGGTCGTGAAAACGCATTAGCATGGGCTATTCAAAAAAATGACTTAATCAAGAAAATTTATCTCCTTCCAGGTAATGCTGGTTCAAAAAAAATAAATAAATCTGAGAGAATTAATTTAGATTTAAATAATACTAAAGTATTAACCTCAAAACTAAAATTTTTAAATATTGACTTAGTAGTAATAGGACCAGAGACACCTTTGGCAGATGGCTTAGGGGAGGTTCTTCGGAAAAACAACTTTGATGTGTTTGGTCCTGGACCAGATGGAGCCAAATTAGAATCAAGTAAATCTTGGGCAAAGGAATTTATGAAAGAGGCAAATATTCCCACTGCAAATTTTTGGAAAGTTAAGTCATTAGAGGAAGCAAAAAAAATTATCTTTACATCTCCAAATCCATTAGTAGTAAAAGCTGACGGATTAGCTTCAGGGAAAGGAGTTTTCATCCCTGAATCAAAAGAAGCATCTATAACTGCTACGGAAGAAATATTCAAGGGAAAATTTGGTAATGCTGGCGAAATAATTGTTTTGGAAGAAAAAATTGAGGGTCCAGAAGTTTCGGTTTTTGCTCTTTGCGATGGAAAGAAATATGTTTTACTTCCTACAGCTCAAGATCATAAACGACTTAATGAGAATGATAAAGGGCCAAATACGGGAGGAATGGGGGCTTATTCTCCTACTCCAATGATGACAAAAAGTCTTCTTGAAACTATTACTAAGGAAATAATTGAGCCTACAATTGATTCATTGTTGCGGAAGAATATCGACTACAAAGGGGTTCTATATTTTGGCTTAATGATCACAAAATCAGGCCCAAAAGTTATAGAATATAACTGCAGATTTGGCGATCCTGAATGCCAAACAATAATGCCTTTAATGGACAAAGACTTTGTGATTCTTTTACAAAAATGTGCCAAGGGTAATCTTCTCGGAAACGAAAAAATTAAAATGTCGAATAAATTCAGCGGTTGTGTAATTGCAACTTCAAAAGGTTACCCTCATAATTATGAAAAAGGTTTTCCGATAACTTACGGCAATATTGACTTTGAACATTGTCAAATCTTTGATTCTGGAACATCATTAAATTCCAAAGGTGAATTTATTACTGATGGAGGGAGAGTCCTTAGTATTGTTTGTCAAGGAGAAGATTTTAATAAGGTTTTTGAAAAGGCTTATAAGAATTTAAAAGAAATAAATTTTGAAGGAATCTATTATAGAAAAGATATTGGTCATCAAGTCAGGATAAAAAAATTGTTGAGAGGACTAACTAAATGATAGAGAGCAATGAGCCTAATAAGATTAAACTTACTCCTTCAAAAAAATTTATTGATGATAAAAGTCCTGACCACTGGTCAAACAGGGTTTTAACTTGGTGGAGTGGTTTTAGTTTAAGAACAAAATTATTAGCTATAGCAACTCTAGTTGTGAGTCTTCTAATGACTGGCATAACATTTTTTGCCCTTAATAGTATTCAAAGAGATGCCGGTATGAATGATACAAGATACGCACGAGATCTAGGACTTCTACTTTCAGGTAATGTGACTGAACTAGTTGCAAATAATCAAAGGAAAGAGATATCGAATGTTGCAGAAAAGTTTTGGAGATCAAGTAGAAATTTACGTTATATTTTTTTTACTGATGCTGAAGATATTGTTCAACTTGGAATTCCAATTAGTGCTACACCTACAAGTTCAGATAACCAATTTCAATTAACTAGAAGATTAAAGTTACCATCAGAATTAAAGAAGAGACCTCAATTTCCTTTAGTAAGACAGCATGCCACCCCTCAAGGACAAGTTACAGATGTATTTGTACCAATGTTATGGAAAGGTAAGTATCTTGGCACATTAGCTTTGGGAGTAACACCTAATAAAAAGGCTTTGTCGAGTGCTGCTTTAACTAGAGAGGTAACCATAGCAGTTTTCATTTCTATTTGGGTTTTAGTGATACTTGGCGCAGTATTTAATGCTTTAACCATTACCAGGCCAGTAAGAGAATTAGTTAAGGGTGTTAGAGAAATTTCAAAAGGCAATTTCAAATCTAGGATCTCTTTACCAATGACTGGTGATCTAGGAGAATTACTTACAGGTTTTAACCGAATGGCTTCTCAACTAGAAAATTACGATGAGGCAAATATTGAAGAGCTTAAAGCTGCTCAGATAAAACAACAGTCACTAATAGCAACAATGGCAGATGGTGCAATACTGTTAGACTCCAAAGGTAAAATAGTTCTAACTAATCCCACAGCAAAAAGACTATTTCGTTGGGAAGGAAGATTCTTAGAAGGTAAATATCTTTTAAATGAAATTCCTGAAATTTTATCTAATGACTTACATACAAATATAGAATCAATTTTAAAAAGAGAAAAGGAAAATGATGATTTGAGGTGCAGCTTCGGCGAACCTGCAAGGACTTTAAGAATTGTTTTACAGTCTGTTTTGGATACAAATAAAATTGAATTAAAAGGAATTGCAGTAACAATTCAAGATTTAACAAGAGAAGTTGAACTTAATGCAGCACAAAATAGATTTATAAGTAACGTTTCTCATGAGCTAAGAACACCACTTTTTAATATAAAAAGTTATGTAGAGACTTTATATGATTTAAAAGATCAACTTTCAAATGAAGAGCAACTTGAATTTTTGGGTATCGCTAATTCAGAGACTGATAGATTAACAAGATTAGTTAATGATGTACTTGATTTATCCAGATTGGAATCAGGTAAAATAATTCAATTAGAGCCTATGGAAATTAAACCAGCTATTGAACAAACACTTAGAAATTATAGACTTAATGCTACTGAAAAGAATGTTTCTTTAGCACATGATATCGAGGAAAACATCCCATCAATTCTTGGAAATTTCGACTTACTATTACAAGTTTTTGATAATTTACTAGGTAATGGTTTGAAATTCAGTCCGAAAAATAGCACTCTTAAAATTAGGGCTTATACTTGGCCTGATTCATGTCCAGCCTTTCCCCCTAACAACAATAAAGATGCTCCTCAATGTGAATTAGTTTCACCTTTACCTAAAGTAAGAATTGAGATCGCTGATAATGGTTCAGGTATATCGCAACCTGACCAAGAGAAAATATTTGATCGTTTTTATAGAGTTGAAAATGCTGTTCATACCGAACAAGGAACAGGATTAGGATTGTCGATTGTTAGAGGTATAATTGAGAAACATGGTGGGCAAATTCGAATGGCTAGCGAACTAGGAATCGGCACAACATTTTGGTTTGATTTGCCCCTAGAACAATCTGACAAAGATGAATTGCTCGCTCAAACAATTAGTAATGTCGAAAATTTTTCCGACTCTCAAGTAAGTGAATTATTCTAATTTTTTTCAATTCCTTTAAAAACGTTAGGAATACTCTGATCAGATATAACTCTATGAGGTGCGCCGCTAAATATTTGTTCAAAATTAGAAAATGAATCTTTTATTTCAGGGCCTTGGCCAGTAATTATATATTCTCTTATCCTTTTATCATGCCATGAGCCTCTCATTTTAAAGACATTTATGGCTCTAGCCATCTCCCCTTTAATTTCAACGTATTGCAATAATAATATCGTATCTGTGATAGTTGAAATATGAGAGTCGGTAATAGAATGACTTCCCATAAATTCTTCTGCAGTATTTGTGAAGAAACCAGCTATCTCTTCTTGTTTTGAATAACCAGTAACTCCAATTACAAATTGTCTAAAAGCATTCAAACTTACTCCTCTAGCCAATGCAGAGAGAGAGTCAATTGCCAATCTCTTAGGTTTAAATTCATTTATTTGCGATTTTATAATCTGTAAGTGATCTTCTAAACCAGTTGATTCAGGGTATGCACAAATAATTTTTAATAATCCTTCATTTTCCATCTTTTCAAAATCTATTCCCCAACTCGTAGCATTTCTATTTAGTTGAGCCCTAGATTCTTCATAGGCAAAGAGTATAGCTCTTTCTTTATTGTTGTAAGCATCTTCAATAAACTTTGATACCAGCATAGTTTTACCTGTGCCAGTCGCGCCAGTTGCCAGAATTATTGAATCCTGAAAATAACCACCTCCACACATTTCATCAAGATCTTTAACTCCTGAACTTATTCTTATATTTGAGGATCTTTGCGTTAATCTCATCGCTCCTAAGGCAAAAACAATTATGCCATCATCTCCCATTGTGAACGGAAATTCTCCTTTCATATGTACGGTTCCTCTCAACTTTAAAACTTCTAAAGTTCTTCTTCTTTTCTCTGCTTCAAGAACATTTCTAAGTAGTACGACATTATCAGATACAAATTCCTCAACGCCATAACGAGCTATTGGGCCATAATCGTCCACCCTTTCTGTCGTCATTACGGTGGTAACTCCTATTTCTTTTAATCTCGCAATAAGTCTAAAAATCTCTCTTCTAACAACATAAATAGCATCATATTGCTGAAACACAGCGGTTATTGAATCTATCGCTACTCTCTTAGCTTTATATTTTCTAATCGCATAACTAATCCTTTCAATCAAACCTGAGAGATCAAAATTACCAGCAACATCTTGACCGTCAGGATCAGGAGAAGCGTCCAAAATAAAGAGTTTATTTTGATCAATTAATTTCTGTAAATCCCAACCAAAGCTAGCTGCATTTCTAATAATATCTAAAGGTGATTCTTCAAAGGTAATAAAAATTCCTGGCTCATCAAAATTACAAATCCCATGATGTAAATACTGTAGAGAAAAAACAGTTTTACCAGTACCAGATGTCCCACTAACAAGAGTACTTCTTGCAGCAGGCAATCCTCCCCTACAAACATCATCAAAACCCTCAATCCCAGTAGGTATTTTCTGGACTTGCATTTTAATTGATTTACTAATTTTTTTATTTTTCATTGATTTTTGTCAGGAAAATTATTCTATAACTATTAATATTTTTAATTATAAAAGTTTTTATTAATTTTTTGTACCTCCACTATATTCACTCTCTGTTAATTCATCAAAAAGTAAATCTAATCCAATTAAAACCTTTTCTCTATCTGATAAATCACCAATTATTCTTCTAACAGGAGGAGGTAAAATCTTTGCAAGAGTTGGGGTTGCCAAAATCTTATCTTCTTCAGCTAATTGCGGTTGTTTAAGAACATCTATTACTTTTAAAGCATAAACTCCTTTAAATTCATTCTCTAGAATTTCTTTAAGAGTATTCAAAGCCCTCATTGAATTGGGAGTATTACCTGCTACATAAAGTTTTAAAATATATGTTTTTCTTGCCACCATTTGTAAAACCTCAAGTTTAATGAAAGAATTTAATAATAAACCTTGACTAATTACACTATAAAATAAGAAGATAACTATACATTCAAGACTGCTAAAAAGGCTTAATCAAATTAATAAATTTGAGCCTCTCGGCGTCCTCATTATATGACTACTTCCAAAAAATCTTCTAACAGTTCTGCAAACAATGAAAATTTGTATGCAATAGCTGAGACATCAGGCCAACAATTCTGGTTTGAAGTTGATAAATATTATGATATTGACAGGTTAAATGCTAAAGAAAAAGATAAAATTACTATTGATAAAATTCTCCTAATAAAAGATAAAGATAATATTTCACTTGGTCAGCCTTACGTAAAAAATGCAAAAATTGAACTAGAAGTTGTTTCTCATAAAAGAGATAAGAAAATAATCGTATATAAAATGCGTCCTAAAAAGAAGACACGTAGAAAAATGGGCCACAGACAAGAGCTTACAAGAGTTATGGTAAAATCTATATCAATTACAAACAGTACTCCAAAAACATCTTCAAAAACTGAAGTTAAAAAAAAGAGTACTAGCCCAAAGGCCTCAAATCCTGAAAACTAACTTTTACTAATGGCACATAAAAAAGGTACCGGATCAACCAGAAATGGAAGAGATTCAAATTCTAAAAGACTCGGAGTTAAAGCTTACGGAGGAGAAAAAGTATCAGCAGGGTCTATCATAATCCGTCAAAGAGGTACTTCTTTTTTACCAGGAATTAATGTAGGTAAAGGAAAAGATGATACACTTTTCGCACTAAAAGAAGGAACTGTAAGCTTTGACAGTATCAAAAGGAATTTAAGAAACAGAAAAAGAGTAAATGTAGTTCTTTAATTCTTTTTATAAGATCTTGTCGTAATAAGAATAGGATGAAACACTTCTACAAATTTTAATTGTAGAGTCTTAAAAAATTGTTCAACAATTTGCTCATCATCAACGTGAAAAGGATATTCATTATTTTCTCCCTTGTAAAAATACCAATTAAATAATCCAATTGAGTTAGGACCCATAATTTTATGAAAGGTATCAAGATGAAAAGCCGGATCAGATAAATGCTCTAATACATCAAGGCATACAATAGTATCAAATCTAGATATTTTTGTTTCCTGAATTGTTTTACAAAAAGTGAGTTTATTATCCACACCTAGTTTTTTAGACCTATATTCAACAAAATCTCTATTTGTTTTATTAATATCAACGAAAAAGACATGCTCAACCTTTGTAGACATTGCATTAGCTAAAGCATGAGTACCAATCCCTCCTCCAAAATCTAAGACCAAATTTCTTGAAAATCTCTGCTGAAGTTTTAACGTGTCAGCAATATAATCCTTACTTGAAATATGCCAGGCGGCCAAATCTGCCAAATGCTTATCTCCAACAATTTCTTTATAAAAGTCTTCAGCCTCACTTAAACTACCCCCGGGATGAAGATTGGCTAAATCCATCTTTGCGTTTTCGAGGAACCCATCCAAATCACCCTGCTCGATAGACAAAAATTCCATTAAGTGTGATTTCAAATCAAAAGCATCATCTATAAATTCTTTTATTATGAAATCATCTTTTTTCAATTTCTTACTTTAATAATTCCTTATTTAAAAATAATAAAATAGTAAGAAATAGTTCTCATAGGAATCTTAATATTAAAATGGAAATTAAAGATGGATTTATAGCAATAAATAAAGAGAAAGGATTTACCTCTCATGATTGCGTTAAAAAAATAAGGAAATTATTAGGTACCAAAAAAGTTGGTCACACAGGTACTTTAGATCCCGATGTAACAGGTACTTTACCAATTGCGATAGGCAGTGCTACAAGATTTATTCAATATTTACCTCAAGGCAAAACCTATATTGGCCAAATCCAATTAGGCATAAGAACAAAAACTGATGATATGCAAGGCGAAATTCTTAACAAAAAAGATTGGCCTGTTTTGAGCCATAAGCAATTAGATAAATATTTAAATAACTTCAGAGGTATTATCCAACAAGTACCTCCCAGAGTATCTAGTGTTCACGTTAATGGAGAAAGAGCATACAAAAAAGCTTTTAAAAATGAGGAATTTGAATTAAAACCAAAAGAGGTAGAAATAGAAGAATTAGTTCTAAACAAATGGGATCAAATAAATGGAATATTAGAAATAAAAGTGTCTTGTTCCTCAGGAACTTATATAAGATCCATCGCTAGAGATTTGGGCGGGATCTTAGATTCTGAGGGTTGTCTTTTGAAACTTAAAAGGATTTCGGCTTGTGGATTCCATGAGAAAAATTCTATAAAGATATCTGATCTAAGTGATCTTAAAAACAAAAAAGCGCCTTTTATTATTCCCACAATTTCTGCTCTTGATCATATTTCAACACTAGTTTTAGCTAATCAAGAAGAAATTAACTTTTGGCAAACTGGAAGAATAATTAAATTTGATGCTAATAATTTTGTTAAAAGCCGCTCTTTTGATTACAAAAAACCAATAAAAATTATTGACGATAACAAAATCCTTTTAGGAATGGGTTTTATTAATGAAGAAAAAACTACATTACATCCCAAATTAGTTCTTAATGCAAAATAATTTTTTATAAGTAATTTTTGCTAAACGGTTTAATTCTTACTCCCTTATAAAAATGTTTTAATATTCTTTCTGCTTTTTGACCTTTGGAAGCCATATATCTTGCACCCCATTGACTCATTCCCACACCATGACCAGATCCATATCCTGAAACAACTAAAGTTTTTTCTACAGTTGATGATGAATTAGAGCTATTTCTTGGAATTAATAATTTTTGATTTATGTTAATTAATGAAGAATCTTTAATACTATTTAAGTCAATTATTTCATAAACATTTACGTTGTACTTATAAGCAATATCATTCAAATTATCCCCAGGTTTAACAAAATAGGCTAGAGGTTCATCTTCAAATTTATTAGTTGTTAATAGTTTGGAATTATTGTTATTAGATTCAATTTCATTATCTTCAATAAATTTAAATCTCACAAAATTACTTTTAAGATTCAATTTTTTTCTAATATCAACTCCCGACATTTGATCAGAACCATAATATCCCAATAGTTTTACATTCTTTACTCTCCCAGTATTAGTTAGATTTTGAATCTCAATTTTTTTTATCCCACCAATTTTAGGAAACAAGCTTTTTAATTCTTCATTTGAGAATTTTTTCTGCCATCTTAATTTTGGATTATTTTTATCAAAATCTTTAACACTAGATAAATATGGATACTCATTCTTCCAAACATCTTGGCTATTTTCAGTCATACCTCCTGAACTACTATGAAATAAGGCATTAATCAATTTATTTTTATATGTCAAAACTAATGATCTTGTACTTCTAACTGCGCTTATGGTTTTATAAGTTCTAGCCTCTAGCCCACTATAGACTTGATTCTTATTTGTTGAATCAATATCATAAAGAGAATTGCCTTTTTGCTTCAAAGCATAAGTCCTTGAAGCAATAGCTTGAGCTTTTAATGCTTCCAAAGGCCATTTAGCTGGCATTTCTGAGCCTACAACACTACTAAGATACTTCTCAATCCCAAGGATATTAATCACTAATATTTCAGAATCAAGTATGTAGAGATTAAGTTTACCTGAGTATCTTTTCTGACCGACCCAAATACCTCTTCCATCAGAAGATTTAACTACAATTTTTGCTTTATTTTTTAAATCATAGATTTTTTGTTTATTCTTATCAAAAGATATTGTTGTTCTATTACTTTCTTTTTTTAAAGTTAAACCTTTAATTTTTTTATCTGAAAATTTTTGTCCTTTGATAATTAATGGAATTGACCTATCAGATCTTATCCTTAAATTTCTGTTTTTTGATATTAGAACCCTTATCAAGGGCTCTCTGGCAGCAGATACAGAGTGATTTTGGAAAACACAAAAAATTATTATCCCTATTAAATAAAATTTATGAGAATTTTTTATAATTTTAAAAATCACTATGTTTGAAAAACAAATTTTGCATTTGCCTAAGTCTGACTAAAAGTCTAGATTTAATCTAGATAATAAAATAAAAATAACATCAAAAGTGAATATCACTTTCTTGGGAACAAGCTCTGGGGTGCCAACCTTAACAAGAAATGTCTCTTCCTTAGCCCTTAAATTATCTCAAACGGCTGAAGTATGGCTTTTTGATTGCGGAGAAGGAACACAGCATCAACTAATGAAGAGTAATATTAAGTCTTCACAAATTAAAAAGATATTTATTACTCATATGCATGGTGATCATATTTATGGTTTACCAGGTCTTTTAGCTACATTAGGTTTATCGGGGAATAGTAATGGTATTGAAATTTATGGTCCTTCAGAGTTAAGGAATTTTGTAATTTCGGTACTTAATAATAGTTATTGCAAATTGTCATTCCCTTTGCGTTTTATAGAAGTTGAAGATTTCGCCTCCCTAAATAAAGTTTTATTTGAAAGCGATAAAATACAAGTACATTGTGCCTGCCTCAAACATAGACTACCTGCCTATGGATATCGTGTAAGCGAAAAAGATAAGCCAGGGATATTCGATATCAAAAAAGCAAAAGATTTTAAAATACCGCCTGGACCTATATATTCAGAATTACAATCAGGAAAAACAGTTGAATTGAAAGATGGTAGATCTTTTAATGGGAAAGAGTTCTGTGGTCCCCCAAGAAAAGGTGAAAGTTTTGTTTATTGTACAGATACAGTTTTTAGCGAATCAGCAGTGAATCTATCCAAAAATGCTGATTTGTTAGTCCATGAATCTACTTTTTCCAAAGAAGATGAAAAAATGGCTTACGAAAAATTACATTCGACAACAATAATGGCGGCAAAAACTGCACTATTATCTAACGCTAAGAAACTTATTATCACACATTTAAGTCCTAGATATACTCAAAGAAGTCCAATAAAGCCAAGCGATTTGCTAAACGAAGCTCAAAAAATATTCCCTAATACTTATCTTGCAAAAGATTTTTTGACTGCAGAAATTAAATAAACTGCAACAGTTCGTGAGCAGTAGGGTTGTAAATGACCAACCCATGAAATAATAGTCATATGGTTTTTTTTAATTTGATGTCGATCGAAATGGTTTCTATTTTTTCATCACTAAACAAGTCTTTCAAAAGGCTTCTTATTTTTCTTCCATTGATTATTGGTTTACTCCTTAATCCAATATCTGTAAATGCGCTTTATCCCAGTGATCCTTCATCAGTAGATGGATTGAAAGAAGATCTTCATGGTGCAGATCTTCAAAATAATGAATATGTAAAATATGATTTATCTAATCAAGATTTAGGTGAAGCCAACCTACAAGGCGCATATATGAGCGTAACAACTGCAAAGAACTCTAGTTTCAAAGGCGCCAATATGAAAGATCTTATTGCCTATGCAACTCGTTTTGATAATGCTGATTTTTCAGACGCAAATCTGACAAATGGCGAGCTTATGAAAAGTGTTTTCGACGGAGCAACTATAGATGGAGCAGACTTTACTAATGCGAATCTTGATTTAAAAACAAGAAAATCATTATGCGAAAGGGCCTCTGGAACAAATTCACAGACAGGTGTTGATACTTTCGAGAGTCTTGAATGCTCAGGTTTAAAAGGTTATATGCCTCCAAAACCAAAAGCTTAAAAAATACTTTAAATACTTTCTGGCAAAACATTACCAGGCTCTTTTGAGCCTGGTTTTTTGCTATACCACCATTCTTGAATTTCTGAAGAAAACTTCTTTGAGAATAGTGTTATTACCGTTTCAACAGGTTTTGATCCTGGTTCTAAAATTTGAACTGAATACGATGGACATTTCCTTGAGGCCATATCTGCGACAAATCTAGCTCCTATTCTTCTCCAACTTGGCTCTTTACTGCGCCAGGCCAGCCTAGAACAAGGCCAAGGCAACTCTTCTCTGTCATATAGCCTGCAACATGGTCCAATGACTTTATAACTGAATTGACCACCGTAACTTGATTGAATTGCATCGGTTTTAAAAAATTCAAATTTATTCATTTATCGCAAAAAAAAAGCCACCTCATATGAGAATGGCAGAAAAATTTTAATAAAACAACTAACTAAAGTTATTTTTTATAATTAATAAAGCTCTTCTTCAGCATGAGTAGTAATTGTTACATCTGAAGATGGATATGCTACACAGGTAAGGACAAAACCAGCTTCTAGTTGATCATCATCTAAAAAACTTTGATCAGATTGATCCACAGTTCCCGATGTGATTTTACCCGCACAAGTAGAACAAGCTCCTGCTCTGCATGAATACGGAAGATCAACGCCTTGTTCTTCAGCAGCGTCTAGAATGTACTGATCGTCAGGTACTTCAATCGTAGAATTGAGACCTTCACTTTCACTGATAAGTGTAACTTTGTAAGAAGCCATTTAAAATTAAAAATTGATGGTAATAATTACCGTTAATACTTTTTTAACATTGTTTGCAAGCATTTGTGTGTAATGGGTGTAAAAAATGAAACAAAGCAATGAGAAAAGGGGGTTACATTAGAAAAACTTATGTATCTATAAGATTAGGGGATTTTTTGTGCTGTAATGCACACCCAATCTTTTTTAGAAGATACATCATTTATTCGCAAATTACTAGCATTTAATAATTTAATAATTTCATCTTTTTGTGAATTCAAGATCCCACTTAAAATTACTTCTCCATCAATTTTAAGGCAATTACGAATGTCAGGGATTATGCCTTTTATAACTTCTGCAAGAATATTACACAAAATAAAATCAAAATTTTTCAATGTATATTTTGAAACCAATGAATCAAATGGTCCAAGAAAAGTCTTTAGATCATCTAGTGTGCCGAAATTTAGCCGAAAATTAGATTCCGTTGAATTTATAGCCAGATAATCATTATCTAAAGCATAAATTTCGTTTGCACCAAAACATTTAGCAGCAATACTAAGAATACCGCTGCCTGAACCTATATCTAGTATTTTCTTACTAGATAATGAAATCTTTTCCAATTCTTCTAAGCAAAGAGATGTCGTAGGATGACTTCCTGTACCAAAAGCCGCTCCAGGATCTATTTTAATAACTTTCTTATTTTTATATTCCTCTGGTAATTCAAGCCAACAAGGTAATACAAGTAAGTTATCCCCTACAAGTTCAGGTACCCAATATTTCTTCCAGCTTGATATCCAATCTTCCTGTTCAATAAGATTCCACTCAAAACAATTGGTTTGATAACTATTTTTATCTAAAACCTCTTTAATATTTCTTACAAGTTTAATTCTTAAGCTTTCTGACCAATTTAAATTTGGAAGCCAAATTATTACTTTTTTATTATTTTTATTATTTAATAAAATTTCAAATGCGTAACTAGATATACCTAAGTCATTTAATTTCCAAATAATAATTTCTTCTAAATTAGTTTCTATTTCAAAGGTAAGTTCAAACCAATTTTTTATTTCCATTAACTACTCAAATTATTTATAAAGTTACTGGATCAGAACTAGTGATGCCCTCAACTTCAAGAATTGACTCAAGCAAATTTGTAGGAATAGGATCATCTATACTTAAAACCATAACAGCCTCTCCTCTGACAATTTTCCTACCAACTTGCATTGAGGCAATATTGACATTGTGGTCCCCTAGGAGGGAACCTAACTTTCCAATAATGCCAGGCATATCTCTATGCCTAGTTATAAGCATAAATCTACTTGGAGAAACATTAACTGGATATTGATCAATGCTAATTATTCTCAATTCGCCATCAGCAAAAATGCTTCCGGCAACACTATGTTCACCATTATCTCCAAATGTAGTTAATTGAAGTGAACCGCTAGCAAATTCCGGTCTAGCCTCATCTTTACTTTCAATTACTGAAATACCTCTAGACTCTGCTTCAAGAGAAGCGTTAACATAATTTATTCCATCACCTAGAGCTTTACTTAATAGACCTTTTAAACTGGCTATGATTAAAGGCTGTGAAGGGTGCTGCACAAATTCACCTTGAAGCCTTACTTCTAACTTTTGAATTTGTCCTCCAGAAAGTTGGCTTATTAAAAGGCCCATTGTTTCAGCTAATTGTAAATGAGGTTTAAGGCTATCCATAATATCAGGACTTAAACCCGGAATATTTACTGCTGTTCGTGCAGAAAGTCCCAAAAGAACATCTCTTATTTGTTCAGCAACATCCACAGCAACATTCTCTTGTGCCTCCCTAGTTGATGCTCCTAAATGAGGAGTAAGGATTAAATTTTTATCAACTTTAAGTAATGGCGAATTGGAGTCTAATGGCTCTTTAGCAAAAACATCAATAGCTGCTCCACCTATCAATGAATTATTAAGTGCCTCAGCTAAAGCTTCTTCATCAATTATTCCACCACGCGCACAGTTTATTAATTTTGCATTTCTTTTCATACTTTTAAGCACCTTCATATCTACTAAGTTTTCTGTTTCTGCAGTCCTCGGCAAATGTAAAGTTACATAATCAGATTCCTCAAATAATGTTTTCAATTCGGACAATCTGACCTGTAATTGTTGCGCTCTTTCTGAAGAAACAAATGGATCATATCCATAAACATCCATTCCAAGAGCATTAGCAACTTTTGCGACATGAGTTCCTATTTTTCCTAAACCTACAACACCTAGCTTTTTCTTAAACAACTCATTACCAACAAATTTTTTTCTTTCCCATTTACCCAAAAAAGTACTACTGTTAGCAATTGGTATATTTCTTGATAATGCCAACATCATTGCAATTGTATGCTCGGCAGCAGCTATGGTATTACCTCCCGGAGAATTTACAACAAGAACCCCTTTTTGAGTAGCCGCCTTAACATCCACATTATCTACCCCAACCCCAGCTCTACCAATTATTCTTAGTTTCTTAGAAGAATTAATAATATCTCCTGTAACTTGAGTGCCAGAACGAATCATAAGAGCATCATAATCATGGATAATAGATGCCAATTCAGAGTTCGAGATTCCTATCTTCTGATCAACTTGAGCGACTTGGGAAAGAATATCAATTCCCGTTTGATCAATTGGGTCTGTAATTAGAACTTTTGTCATTTAAAGAGTTGTTCTTTAATTTTTTACTTTAACTTAATCTATAGTAGAGATATCTTATTTTATTAATTTGAATCAACAAACCAACATTTGAGGCATGAAAATTGACTAAAAGTATAGTGATATTTAATGAGCTAGAAAAATGTCTCGATCTATTAAATGTTTTTAGGGATAAGTCAGTATTTCTAACAGAATGTTTATTAATTTTGCCATCTAAAGAAAAAACAACTCCTGAACAACAACAATTATTGAATTTATCCACAAATAGCTTCTTTAAATCTGAAGAAATTGAAAACATAAGAATCCTAAATCCCAAACTTGATAGAAAGATAAGGCAGGAAAATATGCGCAACTGGCTTATGCCATTTGGTTTTATAGCAGGCATAGCATTTTCTAATATGACAAACTTATCCACTTTTAGCTTCCTTGGATTAAACAATATAGGCGAATCATTTATGGGTGGGCTTTTGGGTATGGGCTCTGGATATTTAGGTAGCATTGTATCTTCAGCAAGTATTAACGTTAATAGAAATAAAGAGTTGAGATCTATTATTGATTTCAATAAAGAAGGTAAATGGCTGGTTCTTCTTGAAAATCAAATAGGAACTGAATTACCCTGGGCTTTAATAAAACAATCAGACCCTAGAGACATAATTTTTTTAGAAGGCTAAATGATTGACTTGAAGGAATTATTAATAAATTCAAATTACAAAAAAGAAATTGGGGAATTAATAAATATTTCTAATTTATCTTTAAAACATTGGCAAACATATTGGACCGGGTTTAATTCGACATTTGTGTGTGAAGAAATTTTGAAAGAATTTGAAAATTTAAATGATTTTAAATTTTTTGTTTTTGGAGGATATAACTCAGCCCAAAGATCCAAGATTGCATGTTTTAGAGAAGATAATATCCCAGAGAAAAATGAACTAATTAAAGATTTCCCTGCTAAAGGTATTCAAATTAATGGTAATTTTTTATTTGACAACGCAACTCAGGACGATTTTAGATCCTTATTAGTGGATAATGGATTGAGGGAAGAAAGAATTGGTGATATTTGGACCACAGGAGATAGAGGAGCTCAAGGAATAATCGACGATTCAAAAATTGAATTCTTAAATGAAAAGATTTTCTCCCTAAGGGATGTAAAAGTAAAAATAAAAATAGTTGGTTTAGATCAATTACAAATACCTGTTGGGAGATCAAAAAAAATAATTAATACGGTAGAGGCTTCAACAAGGATAGATGCAATAGCTTCTGCAGGTTTCCGGATCTCTAGGAACAAAATTTTGGAAAGGATAGAAACTGGAATGCTTAAACTAAATGGTAAGACAGTAAAGAAAGGTACTATTAGTTTGAAAGTTGGCGACAAACTTCAACTTGATAACAGAGGGTTTATTGAAATTCTAGATCTAGAAATAACCAAAAGAGAAAGATGGAAAATTAAGTTACTTAGAAAATGAATCCTTGAGCTGCTATTTTCATATAGGGAGGTTAAATATTTAACTTTTTCAAAAGGGCGATTAGCTCAGCGGTAGAGCATTACCTCGACAAGGTAGTGGTCACTGGTTCGAATCCAGTATCGCCCATTAGATTATTGATGAATGCAAGAAGATCCACAAATAATACTTTCGTTTTTTAGATTAATTAGAAAATGAAACTTAATCAAATAATTAACCTGCATAAAGGTTTAACTGTGTTTGTTGTGGCAGGTTTAATGATGTTTTATAAAAATTATTCAATTGCTGCATGGGTTTATTTATCTTTGCATGGAACTTATGGAATACTTTGGTTGTTAAAAGAAAAAATATTTCCAGATCCATACTTTAAAGAAAAAATAAATCTAATCACTTCAATTACAGGGTTTATTTTTCTTGGTAGTTACTGGATAGCCCCATTTATTCTCATTTCCTCCCAAAAATCAGTTTCATATTCCATAATTGCAGCTTCTATTTCAATAAATATAATTGGTGTTTTTCTCCATTTTGCAAGTGATGCTCAAAAATATTTCACTCTTAAAATCAAAAAAGAACTTATTAAAGATGGATTCTTCAAAAATATAAGAAATACAAATTACCTTGGTGAAATACTAATTTATTTATCATTTGCCATCCTTTCTGTGAGTTTTATACCTTTTGTTATTCTTGCTTTATTTTTCTTTGGAGTCTTTCTACCAAGAATGCTAAAAAAGGACAAATCACTTACAAAATATGCTTCATTTGCTGAATATAAGCGAATAAGTGGTTTACTTTTACCCAAATTTAATGAAGGAAATTAAAATTCCAATATGGAGGCAGGAGTTAAAGGCTGCAAGAAAAAAAGAAGGTAAATTACCCTCAAGTAGGTGGTTTCAACTTTGTACTATTAACGGGAATAACGAACCTAGATTACGTACGGTAGTTTTTAGAGGATGGCAAACTGAAAGTTCAATCCTTATTTTTACTGATAGTCGCAGCGAAAAAGTTGCTCAATTAAAATTAAACCCCAATGCAGAAGTTTTATGGCTTTTTTATAAAAGCAAATCACAATTCAGATTTAAAGGAAAAATAAGGGAGTTAAAGGAAAACATGAAATATTGGGATTCTTTATCAGATAGATCCAAATCAACTTGGTTTTGGCAACATCCAGGAAAACAGATTAATAAAAATATTTGCACTTCTCAAATAATTTCTAGTGATTTAAATAAACCAGAAAGTTTTGTTGTATTAGAATTTGAAATATATTCTGTAGATCTCCTTAAATTAGTAACGCCTATCCACAAGAGGTATGTCTGGCATAAGGAAAACAATTGGGGAAAAATGGAAATAAATCCATAAAATATTTCTAAATTGTTTACTTAGGTTGAAAAAATTAAATAGATCGGTCAGTTTTAGAAAAGAAATATTAAACATATGAATATCTCTGAAATTCCTGAAAATCCTCTAATTTTTTTAACTTGGGTAACGGCTTTGGGACTTTTCTTAAGTTTATCTGAAGCGACTTTAAAAATTAGATTTGAAAAAATAAATTCGTTACAAAAAAAACAGGAATTTATTGATAGTCTTTATCCAAAAATTTAATTTGAAGTATCTGAGAGTAAGTTTGCTTGTAGGAATTGGAATATACCACCTTTGTTGGTTGAATCTTCTGGACTGAATGATTTACCAGTATTAGCTTTATTTTTCACTGTTTCTTGAATATTTTCATCATCAGATTCAGATCTCAATACTCTTATGATTACTTCATCAATTGAGAAATCTCCAGGACCTGTTAGTGCAATTGAGGTAGCTGAAGCGAAATAAAGTAGTAAAAGTTCTAACAAGAAAATATTAAAACCAGATGTTACTAGAGCATGATAGATAGCAACAGATATAGTACCAACTATTGCTAACGCACCAAATCTTGTAGCTAAACCAAGTATTAATAACCAACTTCCACCAATTTCTGAAAATGCAGCTACATACGATAAAAATATTGGAAAAGGTAAGTGAAGAGGTCTGACAAAAGCATCAGCAAAATTCTCTATGTTAGCTAGCTTTTCAAATCCATGATGAATTAAAACTGTACCAGTAATGACTCTTAGGATTAATAAAGCTGTATCTTTGCTGAATGATTTTGTAAGAATTGTTGAAAGCACTATAAGATGTATTTCTTAAGTAAAAATAACTAGTCACATTATTCATCGTGGATTAAACCATAAAACTGATCTTTAATTAAGTATTTATACTTAGTGTTTTGAGTATTTCAAAATTTTTTGTTTTTTAAAAAGCTATTACCTTTCAAAAATTTCCATTACTAATTTTGAAAAACATATTGATTAATTTTGGGTATATTTTCTTTGAATTTAAAGAACCCTTTTTTGGCAAACTTCCATGCAAATAAGTCTTGATCTCTTACTAAATTAAAAATTACCTTATTATTTAACTTCTTAAAACTATTTATAAAATCGTTATTTTCACCAACGCCAGGATAAACCATATCTAGCTGATCAATATCGACCAATGTCTCTTTTAATTTTAAAGGATCAATCTGAGTAACATTATCAAATTGCTTTATGAATTCAAGAACTATTTGTTGTTTGAAACGCAGAACTGCTTCAGATAATTTTATTTTTCTTTGAGCATTGCCCAGTAGGATAATAAAAACGCTCTTATAATTTCTTAAGATATTTTCAAGAGTTGAAACATGTAAATCGTTTTCAAATAATATAAGGGTTTTTGACTTTGGTTCCATATTGCTTTTATAAATCTCATCATCAAGTGGAATTTGAATTTTTTCTTCAAGAAAGATTTGCCTATTATTAATCTTTTCAACATTGAACCTATTATTTGAAAATTTTCTGAGATTTTCAGGGGAAAAACGATATTGCTTCCCTTTTGTTTGTAATCCTGCAACCCATCTCCAACTCAAAAGATTCGAGGCAGCATCTCCATCATAAAGATGTTTAAAGAAAAAACTTGCGCCTAATTGCCACGGCAGACCTAAATTAAAAATCCAAGTACTAGCAAACCACATACGAGTATGATTGTGTAAGTAGTTATAAGTTTTTAATTCATTAATCCATGAATTGAAAAACCCTAATTCTGAGTTTCCATTTATTGCTTTTTCATAGGTTTCAAAATCATATTCATAATTTTTTTCTGAAATAAAATTAAACCACACCTTTGGTCTATTTTCCATCCAACCCTGCCAATAAATTCTCCAATAAATCTCTTCAACAAATTTATTAATCTTTTGAGAATGATATTTCTTTTTAACCTCTTCAAGCAATTCATATTCAAATAAAACCCTATGAGAAATATAAGGTGATAATTTTGAAACGGAGCTTTTATTCGTTGGGCCATAATCAAAATTACGCAGTTTTTCGTAGTTTGTGATTTTATTCTCTAAAAAATCGTCCCACTTTTCCTGAGCATCTAACAGTAATAGCATTTTTGCATATGCTAAAAACTTTTTGTCTAAATTGTATGGACTTAACTAAATAAACGTTTTTAATTTTTTATTTAATCATTAAAAACCTTAAAACAATTTTCTGAAAAAATGTTTTATTGAAGTATTTAATTTAAACCTTCAATGAGTACATTTTATACTTTTCAAGTGAACTCCTCATAGGAAAATATATATGGTCAAGGCAATTTTTTTACTCCTAAAGTCAAATTTGAATCTATATCTATAAATCTTTGACTTAAGTAAAAATTCTCCTAAAAATATTTTCACAATTATCCAAGAAATATTATGGGTTCATTATTAGAAAAAAATGTTAAATATCTTGATGAACAATATCGAATAGGAAATGCTCTCATATCTGATAAAGCATTTGATCAACTTGAAAGAAACTTACTTCGTACAGATCCAAAATGTGATTATTTTAATCAAAGAAGTAATTTATTATTACCCTCATTACCTAAAGCTAATCATAAAGAGTTTTTAAATAGCTTATTAAAAAATACAAGATTGAGCATTCAACCAAAAATTGATGGTTGCGCTATTGCAATTAAATATATAAATGGCAAGTTTGATAAAGCCATTACAAGAAAAGGATTTGATGTCTCAAGCAAAATTGAAAAGATTAAAGATGTCCCCAATAGCCTTCCTATCCAACGAGATTTTCAAGTTAGAGGTGAGCTATATGCCCCAAACGAAACTCCCTATTTTTCCCAAAAAATTACAAGCGAATTCCTCAACAATAAAAAAAGGATTACAGAAAATTTCAGATTTTGCTGTTTCCAAATACTTAATGGAAGACTTAACCAGTATGAAACCCTTAACTATCTTAAAAAAAGTGGCTTTATCACCCCTCACAGTTACTTCACAAATTTCACAAGCCAAGTCGAGTTATTTAGAAAAAGATGGTTAGATGGAAAAATATTTTCTAAATACCCAACTGATGGAATTGTCATCAAAATTAATAGCAGAAAATTGCAGTTACTTAGAGAAACAAATTTTTCAAAATACAATGAATGGCAATATGCAATTAAAAATTAATCAATAAAAACTAATTAATTATAAAAAGAGTAATTATTTAAGTACTCACGATCTTTAGCATAAGTATTTACGATAAAAAATATTCAGCAAACTTAATTTTTACTCAAGTTTCAATATTTTTAAGAAGTATTAGAAAATGACTGCCACTATCTCTAAGAATAAAAGGTCTAATTGGACCATATCAGATATTCCCAATTTAGATGGGAAAACAGCTTTTATAACTGGCGCAAACAGTGGTCTTGGTTATTACACCGCTAAAGCTCTAGCAGAAAAAAATGCACATGTTTTGCTTGCTTGCAGAAGTTTAGAAAAGGCTAATGCGGCTATAGATAAATTAAAGTCGCTAAATCCTGCAGGTAAGTTTACTCCTATAGAACTAGATCTTTCAGATTTGAATAATATAAGTGAAATTGGATCAAAAATATCAAGTGAGTTTGAGAATTTAGATTTACTCATTAACAATGCAGGTATAATGCACCCACCAAAAACATTAAGTAAACAAGGTTTTGAAATACAATTTGCGGTCAATCATTTAGCACATATGCTTTTAACACTAAAATTCCTTCCTTTAATCGAAAAGAAAAAAAACTCTAGAATAGTAACAGTAACTTCAGGGGCTCAGTTCTTTGGGAAAGTTGGGTGGAATAATCTTAAAGCCGAAAATTACTATAACAAATGGGAATCATACGCTAACAGTAAATTAGCTAACGTAATGTTTGCTTTAGAGTTAAATGAAAAACTAGAGAAAAAAAATATTTTATCCTTGGCGGCTCATCCAGGTATTGCAAAAACAAATCTTTTTTCTGCACAGAAACCAACACCAAGTCCTATTGAAACTTTCTCCTTAGAGCTATTTAGTCCAATTTTTCAATCGGCAGAGATGGGCGCTTTACCTCAATTACTTGCTGCTACTTCTCCTGAGGCAAAGGGAGGAGAGCATTACGGGCCTAAATACAATTTTAGAGGTCATCCAAAATTATCTCCAACTTCACCATTTGCTCTAAATAAGAAAGAAAGGAAAAATCTATGGGACAAGAGTATGGAAATACTTAGTCGTTTTTTATGAGTTTTTTAGTTTTATCAACTTCAAAAAATATTTCAGAATATGCAATTCACTTTCTGAAAGTTTCATAAATTCATTTAAAGCCTGATAATTATCTTCATCAAATTCATTGGCTATTTCCAAAAATTCTTTATGATTTTCATTTACAAATCTCTCTGCAATTTGTGATGGAGATAACCCCTTATCAATCAAATTACCTGGAGCATTTTTCTCCCAATTTTTATAGAACCAAGAGAACCATAATTCAGTAATATTTTCTTTCATTTAATTAATCTGGGTATTTAATTTTAGATCTAGGAAATAAAAATAAACCAGAAATTATTGCAAATATTGTTAATAAACCTACAACAGGTGTAAAAAGAGGTTGTAGATTTATAAAGAAAAAATTTCCTGTATGAATTTTCATAAGCCAAAAGAAATCCAATCCAAAATATTGAAATAAAGAATATAAGCTTCCACTAAGAACGGTTACCAATAATGAAATTACTGCTATAAGAGTAATACTTCTGTGAAGTTTTCTTGTTTTAGTTTTAAACATTATTTGTTTTTTCTAAGGTATTTGTGAAGATCTTTTTCACTTTCACAAGCCATCCACATCTCTTTTATTTTAAATGTTCCAGAGCAACCAAGATCTTTAGCTTTTTCTTTGGCTTCACTTTCAGTTGAATAAGAACCTCTAAGATGAGCTTTCAATTCAATATCTATTAAATTAAATCCAAAAATAATTAAAAAGACGTTTATTAATTTTAATTTAGAAATTAGATTAGTTTTTAAAGAATTTTTCATAATTAAATAGACCATTTAATTTCTAGTCTTCAATTTAATTATAAATTTAATGCCTATTAAAAATAATTCAAAAAAGGAAGAAAAAATAAATTTTGTTATTGGGTTAGGAAGATCTGGTTTTTGGGCAGCAAAGTATTTAAGAAGTATTGGGAAGAGAGTTATTGTCTGGGAAAGTAAAGAAAATAAAGAACTATTAGAAACAAAGGAGATCCTAGAAAAACTCGATATATCTGTTTGTTTAAATAAACAATTTTTATTTAATGAGTTCTCTACATGTCTTAAACAAATTGAGTCTATTGTTGTAAGTCCAGCTATACCTTTTGACCATAAAACAATAATCAAACTTAAAGAACGAGGAATCCTTGTAATAGGGGAAATAAATATTGCATGGGAAAGTTTAAAGAATATAAATTGGATTGGGATTACGGGTACTAACGGGAAAACCACAGTTACTCACTTATTAAGTCATATACTAAGAGAAAATAATTTATTAGCCCCATTTGCAGGCAATATTGGGACTCCATTATGCGAAATTGCTTACTCAACAGAAAGCAAAAATATTGATTGGATAGTCGCTGAATTAAGCAGTTTTCAAATAGAAATAGCTACAAATTGCATTAAACCTAAAATTGGAATTTGGACAACATTTACTCCCGACCATCTTGACCGTCACAAAACACTTGATAATTATTTCAAGATAAAAAATAGCTTACTAAAACAATCAGAATTTAGAATTTATAATTACGACGATAAATATTTAAAAGAAAATTTCAAATCACTTTATAATGGAATATGGATAACTACCAATTCTAAAGAATCAGATTCAGATCACTGTGATTATTGGATAAATAATGAACACTTTATTGTAGAGAAAAGGGAAAAATTACTGAGTTTAAAGAATTTTAAATTGAAAGGTAATCATAACACTCAAAATCTATTACTAGCTGTAGCAGCTGCAAGGAAAATCGGATTATCCCCTGAGAGTATAAAGAATGCTTTACTTAGCTATGAACAACTTCCCCATAGAATGGAGACAATATTCCAACATGATGAACTCGAAATAATTAATGATAGCAAGGCTACCAATTTTGACTCTTCCGTAGCAGGTATAAATGCAATTAAAGGTTCCCCTATAATAATTTCTGGGGGTAGGTTAAAAAATGGCGATTCTATTGAGTGGGTAAAGATTATTAATAAAAAAGCAAAAGCTGTATTTCTTTTTGGCGAAAGCTCGCAAACCTTAAAAAAATTGATCCTTGAGGGAGGATTTAAGAATGATATTTTAACTTTTAATGATCTTTCAGAAGTAATCAACTACGCCTATTCTTATATAAAAAATAATCAAGCTGAAACTTTATTATTTTCTCCTTCATGTTCGAGTTTTGATCAATTTAGAGACTATGAACAAAGAGGAGATATTTTTAAAAAATTAATCCATGAAAAATTCAATATAAAGTTTTTCGCGCATTAAAAATTTAGTTGGACTAATTCCAGGTCGGTCATTACAACCAATCCACTACTAGCAAATTTCCTCTTATTTAGTTAAATTTTAAATAATAATTCGAAAGAAACATGAGTGAATCTAACAATTTACCTCAAGCAATAAGCCATAAAAAATTAACTTATTTGATGCTAAATGCACAAAAAGACCTTAATGCCTCTGATGATAAAAGAAATACTGAAAGCTTAGAAAAACAAGAATTTGATGAATTAATAAATAATTGGGAGACCGTTACTAAAGATGTTATTAAGACGATTTCTAAGCGAAATAAAAACTTATTAAAAAATAAATCTTCTAATTCCTTAATTGCGTTGGGTGCTATGGAAGTTCATCTAAATATGGCATTACAAGCACTAAACGCATTCAGAAAAGACTCTTTAGACTAAATATTATAGTTTTGGCATAGAAAATAAAAGCATATCGACGTAGCTATCTGATTGAATATCTATATCGCTGAAATCAGAAATCTCAAATCCCAAACCGTCACCAGAAGAAAGCTTTTTAATTGATTTATTATTTTTATCTCTTACTAACAAATCACCCTCTATTATTTGAATCCAATTAAATTTTTCTACTTCTGAAGGTAAATATTTTTTGTTTAAAAGGTTATATTTACATCGCCATATAGTTATATCTTGATTTATAAAAAGCAGACATTTGTTTTTTTTTAAAGAACCAATAATCAGATTATTGCCAGAAGTATTCTTAATCGAAATTTGATTATATGAAGGCGTGAGATCTTGAATATCCGGATATATCCATATCTGAAATAATTTGCAGTCTGTATTTTTTTCATTTTTTTCACTATGAGTAATACCTGTTCCTGCAGACATAACCTGCACTTCATCTTCATGAATTATTCCTAAATTATTTAATGAATCTCTATGTGTAATCTCTCCTTTTATAACTATTGTGACTATCTCCATATTCGAATGAGAGTGAGTATTAAATCCTGAATTAGGAGAAATTATATCTTCATTAATTACTCTAATTTTTCCAAAATTATCCCAGATTGGATCCCTGTGTTCTGCAAAAGAAAATGAGTGTTTTGAATCAAGCCATTCTCTATTTGATTTAAATCTTTCATTAGATTTTCTGAACTTGAGAATATTTAAAGCCATCTAATTATTTATGAAAAATTTATAAAACTTTTATTTATCTTTCGGAAGGAGTCCAATTATAGGGTTGAGAGAAATGAAAATTAGAAAAATTATATTTAGAAAGTTATTTTACTTTGTGCCTTGGTTGCTTTACTAATAATTTTTTTTGCTTCATCTCTTGTTAAACAGTTTTCTGCTTTAACATTTAAATTCTTTAGCTTTTGTAATTCTTTAGAGATTTTCATCTCGTATTTTATATTTCCTAAAAGTTAACATATTTTTAAAAGAATAGCATTAGCTCTTATTACATCAAGAGAAATGTAATGAAGATTCTGATTGAAGTACTGAATTATTAGAGCAATATAACGGGTGTATAGGATTTTGTTTTTTTGTTTTTTTTATAAAAAGCGGACCTAAAGGATTCACAAAATTATCTTTTTTTATTGAATAAAAATTAATTATTTTTTTAGAAATTTTGTAATTCCTTTTTAGAAAGATCCCTTTGTTTCCCCAGCCCAACCACAAATGACAATTTTTATTTTCAGACCAGTATTTTAAACTTTTATTTATAAACTTATTGTTTAAATAGCCAACAGGTTTCTTATGAGTGAATAATTTATCCGGAGTTTTGGAAATTAAAGCGAATAGATTTATTATTTTAATATTTCCATAATTATAGTTTTTGCAGATTTTGATTATTTTCCTCGTTGTATTATCACTATAATTTAAATCTGAAAGGGATGGATTTAAACCTATGAAAATTATCTCTTTTTTTGATTTATTTATTTTAAAACTTAAACTCCATCTATATTCTTTATTTGTGCTTATTAAACAATTTTTTTCCATATAGTTTTTTTCAACCTAGACCCACGCCTCTCGCCATTAAAGTCGCGAAAAGAGGGATAGTTGCAAAACCTACTAATTCAGTTGTAATAATAAATCTAAATCTTTTTACAAGTTTTTCTGAGATCTCAGGTAATTTATTTTTACTCAATGGTATCGCCCACAAAATATAAGTTGTTGTTGGGTATAAAGATAATAATCCAACCAAAATATATAGAGAGACTTTAATCCAAAAAATTGGATTTTCTGTATAAAAATCACCTCCTTGTCCAAAATATTTAACTCGTAAAATTCCAGTAACCAATATTGCAACCCCAGCTAAGCCATAAATAACATCTGCAACAACCATTGAAATAGTTTGGCTTCTATTAAGATCAACTTTTAAAGTCAGCCTTTCAAATAAAAGAGATCCAAAACAAAGTATGATTCCCAGATAATGGATATAAGCAACTAATGCACTTTTAGCTATTTCACCTGTAAATAAAGTTCCTAGTAACATATGCAAGTCTAATTTTATACAATACTAGCTATTTAAATATATATTCGTCCAACAATGCCTTCAGTAAAAAAATAATTTTTAGATTTTTAAGATTTCAGGAACCTTTTTTGTCCCTCCTGAAAAGAATCTTTTTTATTCCAGACCTCAACAACATCTGGGAAATGTTTTTCCATACAAACATCACAAACACCATGACTAAATCTAATATCACTTATTTTCGATAGATATTTTTCTAAATGCATCCAATCACCATCATTATTTTTGACTTCTCTACAATATGAACAGACTGATAATATACCCTCCTGTTTATGTAAATTAGATAAAGCCTCTAATAAATTGAGAGATTTCTTTCTTAACTCCAAAAAAGAAACTATTTGCTTAGATAATAATTCCATTACATTGAATTGTTTTGGAGAAAGATTACCTGGTTTCCGATCGATAACACATAAAGTCCCAAGTTTATTACCATCTCTATTTTTAAGAGGAAACCCAGCATAAAACCTTATTTTAGGATCACCAGTTACCAAGGGATTATTGATAAATCTTTCATCCTGAAAAGCATCCTGAATAATTAATGGGCTATTTTCTTGAATAGCGTGGGTACAAAAAGACCAATCCCTTTTTGTTTCATTAATTTCGAGGCCCACTTTTGACTTAAACCATTGCTTATCTTTATCAACTAAGGTCATTAAAGATATCGGAACATTACATGTTGAAGCTGCTATTTTTGTAATATCGTCATAACAGGATTCTGGTTTAGTCCCCAATATTCTATATTCAGCTAATGCTTTTAACCTTCTTTCTTCTTCTTCCTTTTTAGGAATTAGATTTTGCATCATTCTTTTTGAGTTTTTCAACTTTAAAATTAATCTCCGTTTAAAAAACTTTTCTCGATAAATACTTAATAAAAAGAAGATAAACTTATTAATTTGTTACTTTGCCACATAACTTTGAGACTGACTGTCCTGCAAGCCATCCACTAGTCCAACAATGTTGAAAATTGAACCCCCCAGTGATTCCATCAACATCTAGGACTTCACCAGAAAAAAATAAACCTGGACATATTAAACTTTCCATACTTTTAAAATTAACTTCATTGATTGAGACACCTCCAGAGGTGACAAATTCCTCTCCAAAGGGGCCTTTACTAGAAATAATATATTTATCTTTCAATAGGCTATTTATCATTTTCTCTCTTTCATTTGCAAGAAGATCTGACCACTTCTTATCTTTATTAATTTCCATTTTATTTAATAAGAACACCCACAACCTCTTTGTTAACAACGGTAGAGGTCTTAAATTAATTAAGTTTAATTTTCCATTATTAAATTTCAGGTTATCAATTTTTTCTTTTAACTCTTTATATTCAAGGTTTGACCATCTAATTATTAAATTAAATTTATACTTTTGGTCAAACAATTCTCTCGCAGCTATCGAAGAGAGCTTAAGGACAGCAGGGCCGCTAAATCCCCAATGAGTTATAAGTAAATCTCCTCTATTTTTGAAAGATTTATTATTTAGTTGAATTTCAATATCTATATTTTTAATAGAGACACCACTACACTCATTCAATTTTGTTTCTTTTGTGGAGAAAGTAAAAAGGGAAGGAACAGGTCTTATTATGCTGTGGCCAAAAGTTTTAGCTAATTTATGTCCACTAGGATGGCCTCCAGTAGAGAGAATAATATTTTTTGCAATTATCGAAATTTTTTCACTATTGAAAATAGTAAAAAGGTTATCTGAAGTTTTTAAAATTTCTTTAACAAAAAATTTAGTTGATATCTCTACACCTTTATTTATTGCATTTTTTTTTAAGCAACTTATTACGTCTAAAGATGAATCAGATACTGGAAATACTCTATTATCAGCTTCAATCTTTAAATTCAATCCTCTTTTCTCAAACCAATCAAATACATCTCCAGCTGCAAAACGATTAAATGATTCCAAAAGCTTAATACCACCTCGAGGATAATTTTCTGCTAACTCACTCGGTATCCATGATGCATTAGTTAAATTGCATCTACCACCTCCACTTATTCTTACTTTTTCCATAAGCTTTGAGGAGCCTTCAAGAATTATTATCCTTTTAACACCATTTTCGGCTGCTGTTACTGCCGTCATGAAACCTGCAGCTCCACCACCAACTACTACTAAATCAAAAGGGTTCAAAAATGTAGGCTCTCAATATTTCCTTAATCTGATGATAGCAATTCAATTTTATAAAAAAAAAACGTTTTTAAATAAAAAATTCAACTCTTAGACTAAATTATCTTGAAATATGGAGAATAATAAATTAAAGACATTTTAAATTTTATAGTTTATATAAACACGCAAATATCTTTTATATATTATTTTAGTTAGATGGTTAATTTATTTTCCTACGTCAAATATTCTGAAGCTAGCTTTCCGATGACTGGTCAATATACTGCTCTTTTGTTATTAACTTCAGTTATTTGGGTACTTCTTTGGATAGGTTATAGACAAAACAAAATAAACGATGAAATAAAGAAAAAAGAGAAAGAAGAGAGAATTAACGCAAAGACCGAAAGGAGAAGAAAGTTAGAAAGTTTATATCCAAGTAGAAAAAATAATTTTTAAAAAATTTTTGTATCAAACTTTCAGAAGTATTAATTAGAACTTACTTTATTTTTTGTATCGAATTCGCTTCTAGCCTTAATAAGCTTTGAAATTTCCAAGTTAAGTTCTTCTTCGGATTTAAAGCCTAATATGTCAAATGGTGCAAGACCAAGCGAAACATCATTTCTATTAATTAATTCCATATTATTGATAATTTATTTTTATATTAGATAATTATTAAATTAAAGTAATTGCTTGGTGATTGATTCAACATAATACTTACTGCTTTCAGATATAAATATGAAAAATATAAATTTTTTGATGAACTTCTTATGAATTTTCTTATTTATAAAATTACCTTACAAAATTTTAGTATTAAACCTTATGTTAATTTCTTAAATTATCTGCTTCTAATGACTGTATGAAGACTTTATATTATTTAAATATAAATATCAAATTTAAATATCATGGAAACTAACAAATTAAACTCTTTAATACAGTATCTGCCGGGTTTTATTATTCTTCTATACGTTTTATTTTTAGCAATAACACAATTTATAAAGTAAAAATTTTTTAAAATAATTAGTTTTGATTGGAATTTTTTCGGCCTTCGGAGCAGCAATATCATGGACTTATGCATGTTTCATATGGCGTTCACAAACCGAAAAGTATAAATCCATAGATATTAATTTAGTAAAAAATATAATCGCATTTCTAGTTTTTCTTCCTGCATTTATCAATCTCAGTGTTTTAAATGATTTAAAATCTATTATTACTCTGTTATTTAGTGGAGTTATAGGAATAGGTTTAGGAGATACTTTTTATATAAAGTCATTGCAACTAATTGGTACTAGAAGAACTTTATCTATTGAAGCATTATCTCCAATATTAGCCTCATTATCTGGTGAAATTTTTATTAATGAAAACCTAGCATTTAAGTCTTATCTAGGTATTATCATCATATCAATTTCACTTTTCATTGTACTTAGGCAGAGAACTAATCTTATAGTTAATAACTTGACCAACATTACAGAACGAAATAATCTAAGCATTTATATATTTCCATTTTTATCAGTTTTATGTGCTGTGTTAGGAGGGCTTTTATCTCGAAAAGTATTTTTAGAAAGCAATCTATCTCCTTTCCAAACAACAGAGATCAGGTTACTTGGAGGAATAATATTTTTAATAATAATAAAAAAATTTAGAATTAATTTTTTCTTAAAGAAATTAGATTTTAATGATCAAAAAAGATTTTTACTCTCAATATTATTAGGAACAAATTTAGGCATATTGCTTCAACAAATTGTTTTCAAGACTCTTCCTTTAGGCATAGGTTGGACGTTACTTAGTACCTCCCCCGTAATTTCTCTTTTTTTCGCAACTAAAGAAGAAAGACAGATAACTAAAGGTATAATTTTCTTTACAACATTATTATTTTTAGGTTTATATCTAATAATTATGTGAAAGTTAAATCCATGTAATAAATACTCATGTTAATAGAAAAAACAATCAATAAAATAATCTTAGAAACGTTATTCAATATGAAAGTCTTAAAGAAAAAGACACTTGGAATCTTTGAAGTATATTTAATCTTCTTATCATGCATATATGCCGGCTTTATAGGTTATAAATACTTATTAAATATATTATTTACCTAAATTAATTGATTTTTTGAGCCGACTTTACTAAGTGACCTCCATCTTGATCATCATCATCACTTGAAGCAAAAAATAAACAATATATCCCAAGTGAAGCAATTGATATTGAAATAGAAAGGGCTGAAAGCTCGTCCATTAATAAAAGTATTTATTAGATACTAATAGAAAAATAAATAAAAACTTGTAAATTAATTAACATTGTTCAAATATAATTTAAATTGACAATTTAATTATAATGACTGTACTTAGGTATTTTTGTGGTGAAAGTTCTTATCAAATCGCCATGCAGCGCCAGTTTAATAATTCAGTACGGAATAAAGAATTGGCCTATTTGGGAGCGCGAACCATGTAATTTCTCTTGGATTTACAGGGAAAAAGAAATTTGTTACATAATTGAAGGTGAAGCAAAAATTAAGACTGAAGCTGAAGAAAGTTACTTAATTAAATCAGGAGACTTAGTTGAATTTCCTGAAGGACTTTCTTGCGAATGGCAAATAATTAAAAGTATAAAAAAACACTTTAGATTAGGGGATTAGATTTAAAAAAATATTCCCATAAATTAAATAATTTTGTTCTGTAAGCTAATATAAATTAGTAAATTAATTGTTAAAACATATATTTTTTATGACTTTCACTGACAAGGAATATTTCGAAGTTATCAAAAAAAACGAAGCTGTCAAAGAAGCCTTCGAAACGATAAAACAAACATGTATTAATTTAAAAAATCAAACTAATTGCCCAGAAGAAGACATTGAGAGTTTTCTAATATTTATTTCTAAACAATGGGATAATTAATGTTTGATAAATCTTTTTAAAAGATATTGATAATTAAAATAAAATTTAATATTATTCTCAATTTTGAAACTTACATATCTTTTTTAGCACTTGTATTAATACTTGAAGTTCCTTTAGCCGCTGATACAAAGAAAACAAAACCTACTAATCCTGCAATACCAAAAATTGCAGCTAAAGGGTCAAAAGTGAAAGAGAACATAAAAAACTATAAAATCAAGATAAATAATAGTTTTTGAATCCAAATTCCACAATTATTGTTAAGTAACATTCGTTACATTGACATAGCTCAAGACGTCAATATTAATTAATTAGTAGAAAATATTTAAATAAAAAACTTATATTTGGAAATTAAATAAGGAGAGAATTTTTAAAAGAATAATTCTCTAGAGCCTTTTCCTAACTGGTATTATTTTAGTTTTTAATTTTGTATTTCGTAAAATTTCTTGGAGATAATACAGATCAAAATATCCACAATTAACTTTTTTTTTGATTAAAGTAATTTTATGACAGAAATTTACTCGACAACCTCTTCAATAAGCCCTTTTTCAGCAATCTTATGGTGTTTTTACCCTATAGCAATATTAGTTTTGGTTGAGTTTTTTCTTGGTGGTGGATTTGATGATGATAATGATGATCAAGATGGAGGAATGATGATCCCGGCGTATTCAAGCGCTAAGAATTAATTCCAATTTTTTGAAATAATGATTTTTAAATATTTTGAGAATTTAAATTAAATATTACAAATTCGATTGACTACTTCACTTATACTATTAGCCACCTTAATTCTCCTCTTTATTTATTGGTTAATAACTAAAACGCTTAAAGAAGGTAATGAGGCTCTCAAAGAAATGAGTAAAAAAACCAAATAATTTTTTTTATTTCCTTTTATTGGTCATGCAAATTTTATAAATTAGAAGAAATCAGACTATAAATTATGTTTAAAATAGAAATTACTCATTAGTTGGATTAATATTTTGTTTTAATAAGTCTATTCCGACGAAAGATAAAAATGCATCTTAATTCTCTACTTTATATTTTTTCTATTTCTTTATTTATTTATGTAATGGCTCTATTTTGGAGAGACCTTCCAAATCAAAAAAAGAAGTAAAAGATAATTATTATTAATTTAGTTGCCTATACAAATAAATTTAGTTATTAATTTAATAATGTCTCTGTTGATTTTATATAAATGCAAATTGAATCTTCAAATAATTCAAAAGATGATGCTTTCCCCCAGTCATTGAAAATTGAAAAAGAAAATATTATTTGTAAGGACGGCTTTTGTTCATTACCAAATCAAAATAAAAATCAAAAAATAATTAAAAACAACGTAAATTTATTCGATCCTATTTAAATTAAAGGCAAAAAAATTAATTCTCTTAAGCGAATGTTCTTTAGTTAATAATTTTTATTTAATAAATAATTAAATTTAAAGTTTATGTACAAAAATTTTTTGAATGCCTACCTAGAATTTTGGCTTAAAGCTACAAACTTTAAAAGCAAAACCACAAGATCTGATTGGTGGCGCGTTCAATTAATAAACATTATTATATCCATTTTTACTATTCCAATATTTTTAAGAACATTTGGTTTTAACATTTATGGAATTGTTTGTATAGTTCCTCAAATTGCTATTGATGTGCGGAGATTAAGGGACTTCGGAAAGAATTGGGAGTGGATATTTATAAATTTAATCCCAGTGTTTGGTTGGATATTATGGTTTATATGGCTTGGGTTTGGTAAATCTGGAAATGGGAAGTCAAAATTTATCTAAATTTTGGTTATCAACCTAGAGAGTCTAGATCCCTCCTGTAATGAACTAAATGTTCTTTATGGTTTAAACTATTCACTTTTAAATTTTTATTCAAATTCTTTTTAAAATTAAAAACAGAGAAAGAGCTAATCAAGTTTTTCATAATATCTATTAATTATTTATAACCTAATAAAAAGATAGTCTCCATTGAGCCTAATTTTCATGGCTTAACCGAACAATGAAGTTCATTAAACCGTACTAAAAATTTCAAGCGTTTTATAAAGTTTACTTTTTTACTTTATTATTTTTTTTAAAATCTACAAAAGTTACTTTATTTCTAAACTCTAATTGTTTTTTTAGAATTTTGAATACATGCCATTCACATTCAGATAACTTTTGAAATTGATCAAGTGTATCTTTATCTTCTTCATCAAATTTATCAAAAATATCGGATATCCCCAAACTATTAATTGCAACAAAATTCTCTGCTACATCTTCAGGAGTTTGACCTGAAGCAAAGTCTTTAAAAGCCTCATAAGAATTTAGTTTTCTAGTCAACCAATTAAACCATAATTCAGATGTATTTTTACTCTCTTCTTTAACTATTTTCTTCATCAACAATATATTCACTATATTAATAATTATTGGTCATTATCTATTTGGCACCTGTAGAATTACTCATTTTATATATGGAAGGATTATTAATAAGCAACTTTAGAAAATTTCTCTGTTTAATTGAATAAGACTTTTTTATTAATCTCAAAAACTAGATAAATAAAATATTAGGTATTTACCTTATATTATTTAAATCAAAAAAAAGCTAAGATAGAACTTTATATAGAAAATGCCTTCAGTACCTTTTTATGATTTCCCATCATCACCTTTATTAATAATTGGAGCACTTGGTATTGTTGTAGCGTTAGCTGTATTTTTTCTGGCTTATCAAAAATACTTTAATTCACCTTTTAATAAAGAACTCCAAAAAAAGAAAAAATCCTTATTAAAAGAAAAGCAAGAATTAAATGAAAGATTGCAAAAAATAGATCAAGATTTAAAAAATTTATAAAATTAAGAAACTAATTTAAATACCACTTTTAGAGATAAATAGTCTCAATAATAGAAAAATCAGTAAAAACAAACCTAGTAATAAGGTTTGGAATTCAAGATTTTAAGTTCTTAATATAAAAAAATGGCTTATAAGAGGTCATGGACAAACAACATCTTATAGATTTAATCTCTAGCAGCTTAATTTGCGAAAGTCAAAATCTCAAATCGAGAGAAAGTTCTAATGAAATAATAAATTATTTAAATAAACTAAATTTAGATCAATTAAGAACAATGTCTAAAGAATTTATTCTTTAGTTTTTAAAAACTGTTTAATTAGAAGCCAACTCTAAAAATCAAACATAATTGATAACAATAATCTATATAAGAAGCCTTTAAATTTCATATTTAGTTAATATGGTTGGATATCGCATCTTTTACTAAATATTTTTTATACTATGACTATTTTTATTGGAAATTTATCCTGGGATACTGAAGAGGAAGACCTTAAAGACCTTTTCAAGACTTATGGTGAAGTAACAAAATGTACAATTCCTTTGGAGAGGGATTCAGGAAGAAAAAGAGGTTTTGGCTTTGTTGAAATGACTAGCGAAAGCTCTGAGAAAACTGCGATTGATGATTTACAAGATGTCGAGTGGATGGGTAGAGAAATTAGAGTTAACAAGGCGGAGCAAAAAGATCGCTCCAGAAGAAATAGTAGACATCATGGCAGTTAAAATAATATTCAAGCAACTCTTTAGTTTTTAAATTCTTAAATACTTATGTTGAAAATAAAGTTCTAAAAACTATATAAATAAAATACCTTTGTATTTTTTGTGCAGACTAATAGATCATAATAAAAGTAAGAATAAAACAAAATTATTTTGGAAAAAGTTTTAGTTACTGGTGCATCTGGGTTTATTGCTATTCATTGCATACATGAGCTAATAAAAGCAGGTTATCTTGTCAAAGGATCTCTAAGAAACATGAATAGAGAAGATGAAGTAAGAAAATCTCTTGATAAAGATTCAAATAATCATAAGCTGGAATTTTGTAAACTTGACCTTCTAGATGATGAGGGATGGGATGAGGCAGCCTCTGATTGTGATTATCTTCTTCATGTTGCATCTCCTTTTACTATCGAAGAGCCAAAAAAGGAATCTATTCTTATCAATCCTGCAGTAGAGGGAACTTTAAGAGCTTTGAATGCTTCAAAAAATTCCTCTAAAGTCAAGAAAGTTGTCCTAACTTCTTCTATGGCTGCAATTGCGTATGGGCATGACAAGCAGTTATGCTCGCCTGAAGATTGGACAGATACAACAAAAAACGTTGGTGCATATGTAAAAAGTAAAACAATTGCAGAAAAAGCTGCATGGGATTTTATTCATAATGACAATGAACACTCTTTTTCAATGACAACTATTCATCCTGGGATGGTTTTTGGTCCACTACTAAGTGATGATACTGATGGTGCTTCGGCAGAACTTATTTCAAAAATGATTAATGGTAAATTTCCAGCACTACCAGATGCATATTTTACTGTCGTAGATGTAAGAGATGTCGCCAAGTTACATGTCGAATCTCTTAGAAAAAACCAAAGTGATAATAAAAGAATAATTGCGACTTCTCCTGAAGGGATCAATATTATGGAAATTTCTAATATTTTAAGAAAAAATGGCTACAAGAAAGCACCTCAAAACTTTATCCCTACAAAAATGATAAATTCTCTAGCACCATTTAATAAAGAGATGAAAAGTATGGCTGCCATGGTTAATAGAGGATCTTATGGCGCTGATATTACGGAAACTATTTCTATATATAATTGGGAACCTATTTCATTAGAAAAAACTTTAATAGATATGGGTAATTCTATAAAATAAATTCCAATCAAATGAATCAATAACGAAGTATTGGCTATAGTTTTCATATATCGGCAAATTGAAAACTTTGCCACGATAAATAATAACTAAGCTATCCTAATTAAAGAGGATTAAAGAAAAGTTTATATGAATAAAATCAAGAGGTCAGATTTTATATTAAAGCCATTTCTTAAAAGAAATAATTTCAAAGCTTGTTATCAGTTAATAACTACTCTTATACCGATAATTTCTCTTTGGTTTATTGTCTCTAAAATTGTATATTCTCCTCTTTTACAAATTACAAAAGGGTTTTTACTTATTCCCATTCTTTTTTTTCTTACCCTCTTATCTTCTAGAACATTCTCATTAATGCACGATTGCGGGCATAATTCCTTATTTGAAAAACGTTCTTTGAATAACTTCTTTGGCTTTTGTCTGGGTTTATTAAATGGGATACCTCATAAACCTTGGGCTAATGACCATGCATTCCACCATAGGAATAATGGGAATTGGGAAATTTACAAAGGTCCTGTAGATGTTTTAAGCCTAGAAGATTATGAGGCTCTTAATAAAAGAGAAAAACTTATTTATAAGGTAAGTAGACATTGGTTAATGCTTTTTCCTGGTGGTTTCTTTTATTTAGTTATTAAAGCTAGATTAGGGTTAATTCTAATTATTCTTAATTTTGTAAAATCAATAATGCAAGAAACTTTTATTAAATTAAAACAAAGAAATTATTTAGGACTTTTAAATATTCAATCGAGAATTAAGCCGCCTTTCTCTGACTATGGAGATAATTTTGATGAATTATTTGATCTAATAGCAAACAATATTATTGTGATAAGTGGATGGATAATTATGTCTAAATGGTTAGGAGCTGCTTTTTTCTTAAGTTTTTATTCACTAATATTAACTTTTTCAGCAGCAATTTTCATATGCATCTTTTTTATACAACATAACTATGAAAATGCATATGCAAGTAATACAACAAATTGGGATATTGTCGAAGGTGCTATTTCTGGCAGTAGCAATTTAGATATCCCAAATTGGTTAAACTGGTTTTTAGCTGACATTTCTTTCCATAGCATTCATCATCTATCCGAAAGAATTCCTAATTACAATTTAAGAGCTTGTCATAAAGCAAATTTACATTTACTGCAAAAATCAAAAGTTCTCAAACTAAGTGATTTCCCAAATTGTTTTAGATACATTATTTGGGACAGCAAGAACGAGAATCTAATTCCAATTAATTAAATACTAGCTGAGTCTTCTTCTCATTTTCCTTTTTAGAGGAATGCTACTGTAAGCGTGAGCTCCAATAGATGGGGGTAAATCATTTTTAACAGGATGAATAAAAGCATTTGCCATGCTTTCTAACATTTTAGAAAGCCAATTCATAATTGATCTCATTTGAAAATCTAAAAAGTACATTCTTATCATCTAACGAAATTTTTCAAAAGTAAATCAGTCTTTATGCTGATTTACTTTTTAATATCACTAAGAAGAATATAAGAATAGAAAAGAGGAAATAATCTTTATGTACAACAAAAAATGGCAGCCTACAAATTATCAAAAAGACAGATTAATTTATTGCACTAAAAAATATATACATCAAAAATTAAAGGATCTTCACAAAGAACTTGAATGTCCTAATGAATTTATTTTTGATTTCATTAAAGATATCCAACAAGATTGGGACCCAGATAGTTATAAATCTAAATCAGAGAAGTTACTAAAGAATCAACCGAAAAAGTAAAAATTTAAATTACTAAGATTAAGTTTTTAAGTATTAAATAGATCCAAAAAAACTTGGTGGGGACATAGATTTTACCTTTTTATAAAATCAAATCTTAAGACTAGTAACTAATACTTATTTATCCCAATTTTCTTAACAAAGGGAAATTTATTTTTTAAAGTCATGCTATATCTCATTCCATATTAAAGGACAAAAATTATGGATGAATTGTTTTTTTCTTCGAATCAAATAACAGCAAAAGATACCATAGATTCATATTTTGAATGCATTAGTGAATGCAGCATTGTTGATGGACATCAAGAATGTATTACTAAATGTGTAGAAATTCATCTTAAGGGAGGAAATAAAAATGAATAAAAGACATTCTCTTCAAAGAAAAACAACTCTAAAGTGGGACTCTAATGGAGATCTTTCTGAAATTGATATGCTGAGAATTTTGGATAGAATTTCTGCTTCTGAACTGAATCAATGTGAATTGACATGCGATTTAGATGAATAGGTAAATAGGTACAGAAAAAAATATATTTATTCTTGAATCCATGATTAATAATGTTAACGACTTCAATAAGCTCAATAATACTGATAAAAGAGAAAAAAATCTAAATTTAATTCTTGATTCAAATTCCTACAAACTTGCACAGGAAGATCTTAATTTGCTTAGAAGTGATGAAATGAGAGGTGTAAGGATGCTGCTAGAAATAACTAAGCCTGAATTAGTACTAGAAGAACAAAATATCATCTCAACTATTATCGTTTTTGGAGGTGCAAAAATTGTCGAAGAATCATCAGCTCAGAGCAAAATCGAAGAAGTAAAAAACTTATTAGAAAAATGTCCTCAATCTATTAAATTAAAAAATAAATTTAACAAGTTAAAAAATTTACTTTCTATGAGTCATTACTATGAATCCGCAAGAGAATTTTCAAAACTAGCTTCAATAAATAATCAAGATGATAAATGCAATTCTCATGTAATAGTGACAGGAGGTGGACCAGGAATTATGGAGGCGGCTAATAGAGGCGCTTTTGAAGCAGACTGTAAGTCTATTGGTTTAAACATACAGTTACCGAATGAACAATTCCCAAATTCTTTTATAACTCCAGGACTTTGTTTTAAATTTAATTATTTTGCATTACGCAAAATTCATTTTGTAATGCGTTCTGTTGCTGCTGTTTTTTTCCCTGGAGGATTTGGGACATTAGACGAATTATTTGAATTATTAACTCTTCGTCAAACAGGAATGAAAAGTGAAATTCCAATAATTTTATTTGGAAGAAAATATTGGAATAATTTAATTAATTTTGACTTCCTTGCTGATTTCGGACTTATTAGTGAAGAAGATTTAAAAATTTTTAAATATGCTGATACAGCTTCAGAAGCATGGGAAATAATTGACTCTAATAAATTATCAAAAAACAAATTATAAATTTAATTTTTTGGTTTGAGAAACTTAAGATCTTCGATTTAGTTACAAAATTAACTTAAACCTCTATAGGTTAATTTTTCAAATTTATTATTACTTACTTTGCAATAAACAAATGCGTTCCCTTTAAATATATGTAAACTTTAATGCAGTCTCCTTAAAATGCTCAAACCACCTCCTTTGACTAGAGTAATGATGGGGTGAACTAAAGCATATCGGACGTTTTGGTCCATTAAGATACACTGTATTAAAAGTATTTATACTTATCCCTGTCAAGCTTTACTTACCTGTTTTTGAAAATTTAGGTTATTTAATTTCCTTTTTAGATTTAGTTTTATCATATATTTTGCTGTAAATTTCTTGCCTTGTCACTTGTATAGGTTCTACTTTTCCTGCATCACCATGAGTTGGACAGTAGTAAGTCATTAACATCCATTTTTTATCTTGATTCATAAAAATAATTCCTCAATTAAAATTTACTAGGTGTTATTTAGGATATAAATCTAAAGAACTTCTCATATTTAATCTTTTTTTCGCTTTTCCTTAACAATATAAAAAGTTGTAAAGATATAGCCTTATTAGATATATATACGCATGACTTAAAAAATAAATACTGCTATTAGTAAGAGAAATTTGAAAATAAATTAATGTCTCTAGAATCTATACTCATGGTTGTTGCTCCAATATGTGTTTTTACTGTCGGAGTTATTATTTTGCCAATATTAGTAAAGCCACGTAAGCAATCATTGCCCCCTAAAAGATACGTTCGTGGCTTATAAAATTAATCCAAATTTCTAAAACATTATTGTTGAAAGACAAAAAGTAATTAAATACCGAAACGAAAAAAGACTATATTAAATAAAGATTTTATCTAAAATATTTCAACAAAGATGGAATTCCCAGAAGCAATTCTTTTTGATTTAGATGGTGTTCTATTAGATACAGAACCATTACTAGCTAATGCATGGAGTAAAACCGCAAAAGAATATAATCACTCTTTATCAATCGATAAATTATTAGAATTAAAAGGAAGAAGGAGAATAGATTGTGCAAAAAAAGTCCTTAAATGGATAAATAAAGAAGGCTCATTAGAAGAATTACTCATTATTCAAAAATCAAAAGTAGATGAAGTACTCACTAATGCAAAACCTTTTAAGGGAGCAATAGAATTAATCAATTTTTGTATAAATACAAATTTACCTATTGCTTTAGTAACAAGTAGTAGTAGTGAAAGTTTTAAAATCAAAAGCTCTGTAAATCCCTGGCTAAATTTATTCAAGACAAAGGTTCTTGGAGATGATAAGTTCATTTCTAATGGCAAGCCTTCACCTGATCCCTATTTGAGAGCTTTAAAAATATTGGATGTAGATCCAAGAAAATCTTGGGTTATAGAAGACTCATATGCAGGATCTATCTCAGGACTAAAAGCGGAATGTAATTTAATGTTTTTTTCTAAAGATAATGAGATACTAAATAAATTAATAAATGAATTTAACCAAGAAAAGATTCAAAAAGTTAATGAGTTATCAGAAATTATTTATTATTTAAAGTTATATAAAGGATTTTAAATCAATCAAATAAATTTCCAATAAAATTTAAAACCCAAACACTAATATTTAATATGTGCGGAAGATTTGAACTTAAAACTAAATTTGATAAGTTACCAAAAGTTTTAAAAAAAGACTATCCAAGAGGGCTTGATAATAAATACGAGATACAGAATTTAATTAGACCTACTGATCCAGTCCTTGTAATTAAAAATGAAGGAAAAATTCAGACAACTTTTATGTCATGGGGTTTTATATCACCTTGGGCTAAAGATCCTTTTGATAAGGCAAGACCCAGACCCTTTAATGCAAGATCAGAAACTGTGGAAGAGAAAAAATTATTTAGTGGAAGTTGGAAACATAAAAGATGTTTAATACCAGCAAGTGGTTTTTTTGAAAAAACTTATCGTATTAGGAAAGAGAATTATGAAACTTTTTGGTTAGGAGGGATTTGGAGCAAATGGTCTTCACCTGATGGAGCAGAGTTAGAAAGTTGCTGTATTTTAACAACTGAACCAAATGATTTAGTGAAACCTTTACATCATCGTATGCCAGTTATTGTTCCTGATGGTTACGAAGAACAATGGACTGAACAGGTTAAGGATGCTCATGAATTAAAAGGGTTAATCCCCATAATGTTGGGATGGTCATCTTCTGGATGGATATCAGAAGAAATTAATAAAAAGCCTACTAATCAGATGAACTTATTCTAAATTAGAAATATGAAATATTTGTTTGTTATTGAAATTTATTAAGTTTATTTGTTGTAGCCTTAGTGCTCAAATAAGTTTGGATTAGCTCATTTTAAATAATGGTAAAAGTAATTAACAGAAAAATTAGATTTTTTAGATGGTTAAATACAGGTCTAATCTTACCTCTTTCTGCCTTCGCGATTACTTCTACTTTATTTCTATATTTAGTTTTATTGATTGCCATAAAATAATTGTTATAAATTATTTACTAATAATTTATAACTTATGAAGATTTAAAAATGTTTGTTAATTTTCAAAAACTTGCCCAAATTAATACTATTTGAACATTTGAGACTACATATTACTTTCATAAAAAGAGTCTTTGATGGATAATAAATTATATAAAGTAAAATTTATTAAAAACTAAATCCTAACCCATAAAAATTTGAGCGATATTAAATTTTCTGGCCTTAAAGGTCAAGCACTTGAAATAAAGATGAGTGATATTCCAAGCATGAAAGAATTTCAAAGTGTTATTCCAAATAACTGCTTTAAATCTCAAACAATAACTTCATTAGGCTATCTTTTACAATCAATCATTATTCAGGCAATTGTTATCGCAATAGGATTAACAATTCCTTTTAGTCAAAGAATGATCCCGATTTGGATCCTTTATGCACTTTTATCAGGAACCACTGCTATGGGTTTTTGGGTAATTGCCCATGAATGTGGTCATGGAGCCTTCTCAAAAAATAAAACTTTGGAAACCATTACTGGATATTTACTACATTCATTATTATTAGTTCCGTATTTCTCTTGGCAACGTTCACATGCAGTCCATCATCGTTTCACCAATCATATAACTAATGGAGAAACTCACGTGCCCATAGTTATTGATGGGAATGGAATTAGCGAAAAAGTTGGAGGTGAAAAGGAACTATCTTTCTCAAGTAAATTAGGCAAAACTAAGTATGGAATTCTACAATTAGTTCTACATCTTATTTTTGGTTGGCCTGCTTACTTATTATCTGGAAGTACAGGTGGGCTCAAATATGGAACTTCAAATCATTTTTGGCCAAGAAAACCTTTTTCTAAAACATTGTGGCCTGCTATATGGGCTAAAAAAGTTTGGATTTCAGATATTGGTGTAGCTGCAGTAATAGTTGGACTTATTATTTTTATTATCAAATACGGATTCTTTCCAATAATTGGGATGTATGTTGGCCCCTTATTAGTAGTTAATTGTTGGTTAGTTATATATACTTGGCTTCACCATACAGATTCAGACGTTCCACACCTCTCTAATTCAGAATTCTCTTTTATGAGAGGAGCCTTTCTTTCCATTGATAGGCCTTATGGGAAGATTATTAATATTCTTCATCATAATATTGGTTCAAGCCACGTAGTTCACCATGTATGCCCAACTATTCCGCACTATCATGCTACCAAGGCTACTCTTGAAATAAGAAAAGCATTCAATAAAGCCTATCTTTTTAATCCCGATCCAATACATAAAGCTTTATGGAATATTGCTTGTAATTGTATTGCGGTTAAATCAGATGTCGATGAAGGAAGATATATTTGGCAATCCTCTTACAAAAAAAAGATTAAAACAACTTATTAAAGCAACTTATTAAAGCAACTTATTAAAACAACTTTTTGAAACTAATCTAATATCACATTAATTTACGCAAATCTGAAAATAATATAAAAGAATTAGAAATTGAGTCTTTTTTATCCTAAATACTTAGTTGGAAATTAATTCTATTTTTGTAGTTATGAGCGGAGACAACCTACACGGTAAGCAACCAATCAAGTTTTATTCTGAGGAAGTAACACTTACCAAAGTGCAATTATTAGAAAAGCAATTAAGTTTAGGAGATAAAGTATCAGACTTAGATGCGAAGCATAAAGAATGGAGCAAACAGTTATCAATATAATTTTTAGAAGATATTAAAACTCCTGAAAAATAATTATATAAATTAATAAATGTGTAATTTGAATTGATGAATTTTTAATTTATAAAAACTTTACAGAAAAAAATTATTCATAATCCCTTTATAAAGATCCTTTCCTGTAAATTACCGAAAAGTTATTAGCAGGCATACGAATAAGCTCCTCTTCGATGAAATCATTCTTGTTAGCTTCTTCACTAACTTCTCCTAGATCTCTAACACCCCAAGATTGGTTTTGCATTTTTAAGGAAATATCAAATAATTCATTGCTTTGACTAATGTGCTTACCTCCTATTTTAAATGGCCCATACAACATCAAAAATTGTCCATTTTTTAATAAATTGCCCGATTCGTTAAACAGTGATTTTGTACAGTTCCAGGCTGTTATATGAATCATATTGATAGATATTATTCCTTGAATAGAGTGCAGTAATTCAGATGGTATTTCCCAAGGAATTTTCTCCACATCAATATCTAAAGGTTGAGGCATTATAAAATTTAATTCTTCATGCTCAATCCAAGAACTAATACTCTCTCTATGAATTAGTTTCGGATCGCTTGATTGCCAAGTTAATTCTGGGAAACATTTTTGAAATTTAATTGCATGCTCTCCACTACCGCTACCAATTTCTAAAATATAACCTCTTTTTAGAAGAATTCTTGATAATACTTCTGCTATAGAATCTTTATTTCTCTCAGTTGCAGGAAAGAAAAGTCTATTATCCAAAATAGTTTTTATTTAGCTCTTCTCAATTTTGGAGCTTTATAAAACATTATTTTGAAGCTAAAGAACAATATTGAAACAGTTAAAATTGGTAAAATATAAAGTATCAAATCAGAACTGAATAGGGATGGAATGCTAGCGAAAATCAAATGCATATAGTAAGTAGTAAATGACATAACTTTTTTTTATCTAATTTATTAATAGCAATTATTTACTTAAATAAAAAGAGTATTTACTCTATATTCAAGAATATAAATTTGTATAAAAATTAAACTGCTTTTAGATTAATTCTTAAAGCGATCTAAAAAAAGAATATTAGAAAAAAAATATTCTTCTTTTGTATTTTGGGAGATTTCTATTTGTTTGAAAAATATCTTTTGTTTTAGAATAAATAGAGTCAGCCTGTATCCCTACTAGCTGACTCGTCTCATAATATTAGTTAAAATTTATATTAAATGAGGATTCAATCTCAATAAAAAAAGCTGCTCAAAATTATTTTATAAATAATTAAGTGCAAGAATTTGGTTCCTAAAAAATGAAAAAAGAATATAAAAAAGGCTTCTTAAACATAATCATGTATATGTTGAACTATCTTTCTTTGAACTGCTGTCCATGTTCTTTCTAATATTTAAATAGATTGATTTATATATTAAATAATAATTAAAAAAAATTCTTCAATGTATTAAATCCTAAGAGATCTATAAAATTTTGACTATAAGTAATTAACGCTAACTCAAATCACAGTTATAAGTGGAATCATGGTAATATAAGAATATCTCAGGTAGAGATAAGATTAATTAATATTGACCAAGCTAAAGAATTTCTAATAAGAATACCAATTGCAAGAGTCAAACTTTCAAAAATATAAGTGTTTTTAATCTCTTTTTTGATTAATTATAAATACTTATCCTCCTTATCAATCCTGAATTTATAATATTACAAATTAAATGAAAAAATTAAACAAAAAGTATGCAGATTTATTGCATCAAGCATCCATCGCAACCGGCAGAAAAGAAGCGGTAGGTTTATTGCATAAGGCGGCAAAACTTCAAACTAAATTTGATGAGAAGTCTAAGCCTTAAAAGTAGCGTTGCAATTCCTAGTCAGCTATAGAGACCTAGAAACTTTTGAGACATTAATGTAACAGAAATGTGGCTAAATAATCTGCAGTGCGAGTATTTACTTCTATTTATTTACAAAAATAAATATATGTGTTATATTTATTAATATAAATCACTTTAAAAAAAATGACTCCTGAAGCAGAACGTTTTAATGGTTGGGCAGCAATGTTAGGTTTCGTGGCAGCTGTAGGTGCTTACGTAACAACAGGTCAAATCATTCCTGGTTGGTTCTAATGAAGAACAACGAAACAAAATTAGTTGAAAAAGAAAAAATCGTAGCTGAAAAACTTAATGGCAGATTTGCCATGATGGGATTCATTGCATTAGTTGGAGCTTATTTGACTACAGGTCAAATCATTCCTGGATTTATTTAAATCTATTCAAATAAATTTTATAAGCCAGATTGTTAAATTCAGTCTGGTTTTTTCGTTTTATTCAATTAATTACCTTAACTATATTCTCTTTAAGTTATCTGAATGAAGCAAATTAGAATATGAATTTATTTTCTATTTTTAAAAAAATTGGTTAGTATTATTTAAATATTTATACAAAATGAATGCAATTAGTAAATATTTACCTTTTGGCTTAAAAGCTAAGAAGATTATGCCATTTTTTATTATTTTTAAGCTTCTTACCTTCTCCGGACTTATTGCTTATATGATGAATCGATAAAAATGATTTATCCTCCGCCTCAAGTAATTTTTGCCTTACTAATTTTATCAACTGCAGTAGTCTTAATTTGGGATATTAGATATAATCCTTTCGGTGAAGATCAAGACGGGATATAAAAACAGGTTTAAAACCCATTAAATTTAAGTCTTTAATCAGTATAAAAACTCTATCGGAATAATAAAAATCATATTAAAGTCAAATCAAATAATTGGAGGCAAATCAAATGACCAACCTCGGATTGGAAATTGTATTCTGGCTAATTTTATTAACCTATCTTGGAGCTAGACTTACCCAAACTAAAAAAGGTTACAAACAACAGTATTAACACTAAAAGAAAGAGGTTTTAATCATGGCATTAAATGACACTTTCAAAAGTCTTCCAAAAAATAAAACTTCATTGGAGGCTGATTTAACATCATTTTTACCTAAAAAAGACTATTGGGCTGCAGAATGCAAAGAGCATCCCTCTAAAAAAGAATGCCTTTTCTATTGCGACTAAAATTAACTTTTATACGTAAACTTGTAAATTTTGCAGATTGATTTTTAATAGATTTATTCTAAATTAAAATTAATTTTTATTTGAGGAAGATTTATGATTACAAGAAAAAAAAATCCCAAAAGGGGGATAGGGAAAACTGAAACCAATACCGAATGGTTGGATAAAGTTATTAATCAGTTAATCAATAAAGATTTCAGTCAATATCTTTAAGTTGTGATTTTAATTAAAAAACTTTAACTAGCATTCTTAGATTGAGTTCTAGCTTAAAATTTATTTTAAATAAAATGAAAAAAAATCTTTAGATATTATCCAAGTCCCCAATAATGTTTTTTGTTTCAGAATAAGAAATATATTAAAAGGGACTAAAAAACTGAAAGATATTTAGGGATAAGATTACTTTCTACAAATTTAATTTTGTTTCTTATGTAAGTTCTATCTTTTTAATTTATGGGTTTATATAAGGGTAAATAATAATACAAGGGAATTTTTTAATTTTAAAAGGTGATAGATTTATTAAGAAATTAAGGGTAAAAAATGAGAGTAAAACTGGAACCTGAAACAGCTTTTATAGGTAAAAAATTTGCATATATTTTTCTAGGTATAATATTTGTTCTTAATTTAATAGTCTTTATTTGGTATTTCTTTTTTTCTAATCTAACCTGGAGATAGTGAATTATCACTTATTAATAGATCCATAGAGTAGTCAGCTAAATCTAGTGCAAACCAGCTTGAGTATTTATACTCACACTAAGTATTTTTACTTACTATAATAAAAACAAGCATTTAGGAAGTGCTTAGCTGGTTAAGCTCAGTCAATCTGAATTTAACTTAATCGTCATGAGAGTTTGCTAGTAGGGATGCGAGCAAGCTCTTTTTAATTTTTTGCAAATAATACTCAGTTTGTAAAATAACAAATCAACAGTTTTTTTTGATTTAAAATAAAAAAAAATTTAGATAAGGCATTGATTAGCACTTTAGAAAAAGTTTGTGAATAAGAACTTATACATTAGGATTTATTATTTTTAGAAACTTTCCTGTCAAAATGAAATAATCTTGCTAAAAAAGGATATAGATTAAATTCAATATGTCCTTAGATTTCATTCTTATTCCTTTTTGTATAATTGCTATTTTATGGCTATTTAATCGAGAGAATAAAATCTACCGAAATAATAAAAAAGCTCGATAAAAACGAATCTAAACTCCAAAAATTTAAGCTTTATATTTAATATTGCTGTAATTATTTTGGTATTTTTTTTTAATATGTTTTCTTATTTTATAGAAATTCAATTACTTAAAAAAATTTAAGCATTCAATTTATTACTAATTAACTTATCCCAATAAACTTTTGAACGACTTATTTGTTCCAATTTCTGTTTGCAATGAATACAATTGCAATTTCTTACTAATGTTTTGGAAGTCATAACTTCATTTTTTTTTAATAAAACAAATATCTAAATTAATTGCAATAGCAAATATTCTTATCCTGTAAATTTATCAATAAAAAAGCTTTAATGATTCTTTTTTTCTCACTTGATAGAACAAAAAACATTTTAAATAAAACCATGTATCTTGGACTTGCTACCAAGGCTAAAGATGAAATTGAAATTGATAATTTAGTCTTATCAAACTAAAAGACGCCAAAAAATAAAACTAAAATTATGACCAAAAAAGATTGCGATATTTGTAATAAGTCAGGCAAAATCCATTTTAGAGTTAAATCTATTAATCACACAAAATGGATTATCTGCTGTAAAAAATGTTGGGATATTATTTCTAAAGAAGATCAATATTCTTATGGAGGGACTAGAAAATCATTATAAAATATAGATATTAAAAGTCATTGACAAACATCCTAAAATAAAAAGAAATACACTTAATTATTACATGGCTAATTTTTCTTCTAAAGAGATCGAGAGCCAATACAATTTAATAAAAATTCTTTTGTCTGATAAAAAAAAGTACTCAGAGGCTATTAAAGCAATTAAAAAAGATCTTTCGTATAGGCCAATAGAATTAGAGAACAAGCTTAAAAAAGAAAATATAATTTTATAGAGAGAAAAGAGTAAAGATGGTCTCAATATGATTAGTATTTTATAATCTTAAAAACTATTGAAAATTTAATTAAATAAATTTCTTTTGCAAACCAAAACCCAATCACATCTTAAAAAATTTATCCGTCAAGTCACTTCACCTTGGAAATCCATCCCATTAATGGATAGATGGTTAATAGCGCAAATATTACCTCCAATGCTATTTGCCATCTCTGCTTTTACTGTTATTTCATTATCAGTCGGTGTGATGTTTGATCTAATAAGAAAAATAGTTGAATTTGGATTGCCTTTATTTTTAGCTATAAAAGTTCTTTTCTATAGTCTTCCTAGTTTTCTAGTTTTATCATTCCCTATGGCAGTTTTATTGTCTACATTATTAGCTTATGGGAAATTATCAGCTAATTCTGAATTACTAGCATTGAAATCTTTAGGCATAAAAACCTCAAGAATTATTGCTCCTGCTATTGCTGTTTCAATATTTATGACGGGCTTAACTTTTTATTTCAACGATAATTTAGTGCCTGCAAGTAACAAGTTAGCAGAATCAACCTTAAGAGCTGGCATTGGAAGTTCTTTTAGTAGTGAAAAAGGGAAAGATAATATTATGTTCTCAAGATATGGTTCAAAAATAGACTCTGCAACAAATAAGCCCACAAAGACTAATCAATTCCTTACTCATATTTTTTATGCATCTTTGTTCGAAAATAATATTATGCAGGAAGTTACAGTTCTGGATTTTTCGAGACAAGATATACAACAAATTTTAAAAGCAAAAAGTGCAGTATTTGATAAAAAAAACTCCTCCTGGATATTTACAAATGGCAGTATTGTTTCAATTGACCAAGGCGGGCAAACTACTAATATTCAATTTGAGGAATATAGGTATCCATTTATCGAAGGGCCTCTAGATCTAGCAAGAATACCAAAAGATGCTACTGAAATGTCTCTTAAGCAAGCCTTAGAAGCTGAGCGAATATATAAAGAGACAGGAAATTTAAAAGAAATAAGAAGAATCCAAGTTCGTATCCAAGAAAAATTTACTTTACCTTGCGCTTGCTTAGTATTTGGATTAATCGGAAGTAGCCTAGGATCTAAATCTAATTTAAGATCTTCAAAAAGTCAGGGATTTGGATTAAGCGTTATTCTTATATTAATCTATTATGTTATGTCGTTTGTATTCAGTTCATTGGGAGTAAAAGGATTGTTCAGTCCAATAATTGCAACTTGGCTACCTGTATTAATATCTATGGGTGGTGGAATTTATTTCTTAAGAAAGTCAAGTTTATAAGTTTGATTAATTGAAAGCGGATCTAAAATAACGGTTATTTATAATCTAATTTTTTATGACTATTGAAACTAATATTTGCACCTTTCAAATACTAAATACATTTAAAGTATGGGTTAATTTTTTGAGGGTCTAAAGATAGATGAATTTCACAAAACTTTAGAATTATCTCCTTTTTATAAAGGAAAAAGTTTAGCGGATATTAAATAAATGATTATTATTGGGCAAGCCAAATAAGGAGTCGTTAAATATTTATTTTATGATCCAAAAAATAATAAAAAATATAGAAGCAGAAGTTCAAATTTTTAATAACATTACAAGAATTATAAGTTGGATGTCAGATTAAATGAAAAGAAATTCAAAGAAGCAATACATTAAATAACTCGCACATTTGTAACTAAAATTTTAAAATTAAACTTTAACCTTTTAAAAATATGGGCGAAGCAAAAAGAAGGCAAGTTTTAGGTATCCCTCCAAGAAAACAAATAATAGATATAAAAGAATCAGATAGATATTTTCCTTGGCTTCCTATAACCAAAACAAGAATAAAAAAATATCCTTATATGGGTGTAGCAACTATGGCACTAGGTGCAATTATATTCTTAGTAAGTGGTGGATTTAATACTATTAGTTGATGGTCAAAATATTTTAGTTCTGATTTTTTAAAACTTTTTTCTGTAAATAAATAAAATTACTTTTTATCAATTCTCATATATCCAAACCAATCAGGGATATTTTTTTCTTCTACATGATAATCATTCGGTATTAATTCTATTTCCCAATTTTTTATATTTTTTATAACCTCACAATCGTCTACATCAGTAAACTTTTTAATAGCAGAAATATCATCTTTATGTCTTTTTTTGCAGTCAATAAGCCATTTTGATTTAGCTTTAGTTTTGGCCTCTGAGGGACTAGAAGCAACAATAAGACCAAATTCATGTTTTTCTTGCATAGAGCTTGAATCGTATCCTCCAATATTTACAAACCATAATTTTTTATTGTGTATTTTATCTTTTTTAAATATCTTATTTTTTGGTTCATTATTCTCTTTATTTCTAAGATTTATTTTATAACCATCAATTGAATCAATTTTTTTATAACTATCTATATGTAAGCCATTATCAGCTCCGAACCAATCATTTCTTAATTGATCAAAGGTGTCCTCAATTTTTGAACCTATGACCCACCTAACGTCATGCAGTTCGATATTTGCTTTTGGAGATCTACCTCCAACTACAACTAAAAAAAGAAATTTTTTAAGAGGTTCCATTAATATTTCCTAAATAGAAAGCTAAATAAAATAAAGGGTTATCTGAAAGATATGATTAAAGGATTGTTTACGATAAATCAAGACTAATACTTTTTATGGAACTAATTGGAAAATATAAAAATTCAGGATTCGAGGCTGTAGCTGATGGTGTGATTTCTTTCTTTGATCGCCGCAAAGACTTACATACTAATGGTATTGCTTTCGGACAAAGCACTTCTTTGAATTCAGAACCATATAAAGTATCTACTGATATTAGTCTTGTCTCAATAGATAGGTCAGATCCAGAAGCCTTCGCAATCTCTGAAGTCATAATTAGAGGAGTTAATGCAGCACTAAAAATATATCTTGAGGATCACCCTCTAATAACAGAATGCTGTCCAGAACAATCTTTATTTGTTAACCCAATATTTAATTTACAACGTTATGCACCAGGTGAGGGATTTAAGAAATGGCATTGTGATTGGACTATTAGTGATGAAGCTACAGAGCCTGTCAATAGAGTCTTAGCATGGATTCTTTATTGTAATGACGTCAGTTCTGGCGGAACTGAATTTCATTGGCAGAATCATCATGAAATAGCTGAGAGGGGGAAACTTATTATTTTCCCAGCAGGTATATCACATATTCATCGTGGAAGAGTAAACAAAACCGATGTTAAAACAATTGCAACTGGTTGGATTAATGCTGGCAAACTTGAAAATTATATTTCACGATTAGCTAACCCATAAAATATTAGATTTTTTTAAGCCCTTAAAAAAGTAAAACTTGAAGGTTTTTTCAAGTTCGATAGGTTTTCAAAGAACTAATTTATTTTGATTATATTACTTTATAAAATTTTTTAGTTAAACCAACCTTTTTTCTTGGCTTTAACTTCTGGGACTGTTTTTATCTTTGTTTTTTCATCTGTTCTACCTTTTATAATCATTAAAGGGACAATTCCCCACAACCCGAAAAACAATATCCAAAATACGTAAACGTTCATAGTTAAAATCAAAATTTCTTTATATTTTAAATATATTTTCTGTTTGTCTGTGGCTTTCTTTTTATACTTCTCTTTGGAATGTATAATCCGCCTCAGTTGATTATTTTAAGTTTAAAATTTGAGACAATATCTCAATACAAATAGAACAGCTAAAACAATAAATCCAAAGGTGATCTTTTTAGATTCATAATTATCTCAAAATTTTTCAATAAAATATATAAATAAAAAAAGGGGCTTGATAAGCCCCATAATTTTTCCTAAAGAAATTTGTAATTAGAAAATACCTGGAACAATTTGACCAGTAAAGTAGTAAGCCCCAACAAGAGCAAACATACCAAGCATTGCAGCTTTACCGTTAAACTTTTCAGCTTTTTCGGTCATAAATTTTTTGACGAATTCCATAGTTTAGTAAGAAGAATTTATAAACATAAACTAATTAGTATGAACTTGAACTTGATGTAGTGTTTCCTACCAAAATTAACCTTTTTAAAAGAACTTAATTATTTTTTAATTTAATAGTTAATTTACTTCCAAAACTAATCATATCTTTTTTAGTTAGAAACAAGTAATTTTGAAAAGCCTATTAAGGTAGATAACTACCAAATCATTTATAAAAATTTAACAATCATCATATTGTCTTAATTAAGACGGAATGAATAGAATAATAATAAGTATAAATAACTAAATGCCAGAAAGGACTCAACTAAATATAAATATCAATCCAGACTTATTGAAAAACCTCAAAAAAATAGCACTAGAAAATAACAGAAAGTTAGTTGAATTGATTAATGAAGTCCTAACCAATTATATTCACGACATAAAAAATGATCAAACAAAATATAGGAGTATTTTTGACGAATTAGATGAAGTCAAAAATAGAATATCAGTTTTAGAAAATTCAAAAAAATAAATTTGATTTTTATTTCTTCAGTAAATAAAATATTCCAAAAATAAAAAGTTTATAATTTAAATAATAAAAAATTTATTCAAAATATATTCCTAATATGAAACTAATACTTCTTACTTCAATATTTTTAATTTCAATACCAGTCTTTGCAGATGAAATACAAAGAGAAATAGAATATAAGGCTATTAATCTTGTTATTCAAAAATATGGAAAAGGTTTATCAAACAGATTAAAAGGAACTAGTTTAAAGCCAAGCTATCGAAGTTGGTATGAGAATGAATGTTTTGTGAGTGTTGCTGCTGGTACTTACCAAGAATACAATTGGTCAGCCATGAAATGGTTTAGTGTTAATACCTGTTTTGATTCTGCTGAAATATTAGAAGCTGATTAACAACTAATTTTCTTACTAATTAAAATTTTGACTCCACTAAAAAGTAAATATGCCACTTATAAGTCTTAAAAAAGACTCTTAAATTCTTTTTTTATTAATTTATATTCTGAATTAATCTCATTTAATAATCCATCTACTTGATCTTTCAAATCTATAAATTCATTAATTTCTTTTTTAATTTTAGAATAAAAAATTGATTCAAAAGTTCCAGGTTTTACCTTCTCAATCCAATATCCCAAGAAACAATAAAGATTATTAGGAATAAGTTTTATAATTTGCAAATCCTTAGTAGTTTTATATTGATCAATCATCTTATTTATTAAGACCCCTCCAGTTTTACTAACCCCAACTTTTGCAATATCTTTTGAAATTGATTTAACTTTCAGGGATAAATTTTTCCTTTTTTGTATTGAATTCCTTGAAAGAATTTTTTCAAGAGAATAACAATAATTAAATAGCTTTGTATTTTCTTTTTTCATAGGATAGATAATGCTAATTAAAGTAATTAGTAAAAAAGAATATAAAATTAGGTTTTTAAACATTTTTAATTCAAGCTCTTTTAAAGTTTATATTAGAAATTTAATGAAGAAATGGCATCCTTAATTAATTTCCTTTTCTAGTTTTTTCAAACATATGTAAATAATATTGAGGATAGGTATCTGTCAAAATTTCAAGACTTTCTTCCGTCATTTCCATTCCTTCAGGCAACTTAACCAAATTAGGAATTGCTTCTTTAATAGCTTGTCTACAAAAATTTATTCTGCTAATTATTTCAATTCTAATTTCACTTTTTATTGATCCATCTTTTGCGAAAATATTATTTATATCCAAATTATTTCCATCTAAAAGTGAAATTAAAACCTCATCTGATTTTCTTAAGGCAGCTTCATTATCTTTGCCTTTATTAATTTCGAAACTATAAATACAACCTCCCATAGAAATAACTCTAGCTAGACATTTATCCTTTCCTATCTCACTACATGGAAGTTTAAATGACTGTTCTATTTTTTTTAATTCATAGCCATTCTCACCTTCAGGGAAACCAGCGTAAGCATGAATAGGAAATATTAAAACAAAAATAAGGGCAAGAATTTTATTCAAAATGGAGCTTCTCAAAAATTCATAATTTATAAACATCTATTACCTCTCTCATCCCCTTTAATTAGTTTCTTAAATATCAGCAAATTATTTTATCTTAACTGAATTTAGATATTTATCCTGAAAAACTTCAATTGAGTATCCCATCGATATTGAACAATCGGATAAAGAAACTTTTGATTTAATAGCTCTCTTAGCCCAACTATGCCTAATCATATTCATTGTAAATTGTGGAAATTTCTCTTTTTTTATGATTTTCTTTAATCTCTTTCCCATTTGGTCTGTTTTAATTTTTGAATAAATTGCGTTATATTTTTTATCGCTCATATTGTATACCCAAGGTCTATCTATATTATTTAAATCAAACATATCCACTAAAGATTTTTCAAGAGTAAAAGCTGTCCTTTCCTCAAGTTCATCTTCCTCTCCCTTAAGTCCTAATACCGTACAAGTTTTATCTTTTTTATTTACCTTTGCACCAAAAACTTCTGAAGGTCTTAAACCATAGCAATAGATCATGCCAAGAGTCCACTTCCCTTCTGGCATTAAATCTCTTAATTTAATTACTATTTCTAATAACTTATCATCTTCAAGGTTTAGTTTGGTTTTCCCTCTATTTTTTTTAGCACTAATATTTTTCAAATCTTATTTATATTCTCAGATATCATACTGCTATTATCATCCTATAATCATCTTAAACATAAAAAATAACATCCAAATTATTTTTTTCAGAGGATGATTTGAGATTTTCACGCGAACTTTAATAAAAAATTTTTTAATTAATTTTCGATCTAAACTAGAAAATATTAAACACTAATTTGATATGGGATTATTTTATTTTTCTTCAAATATTGGCAAAAGAAAATGAAAGAGGAAATTAATTTTAGAATTTTAGAAACTATAGAGGCGTGTAAGAGTATCCATGCCTTGAAGCAAGAGAAAGAAAATCATATATCAATAAAAGAATTAATAATCCTAGAGGAAATTTATGGATAAAGACTCTAGAAAGGTAACAGAGGAAGCATGGTTAATATGTCCTAACTGGACAGAAGTAAGACGTTTTACAAAGAATAAAAATAATGAAGATAAGTTTTTCGAATATATGTTTGTTGATAGTGGAATTGTTGTTGGCGTATTAGGTAATAAACCTCCACTTATGAAAACAAGAAAAGAAATTAAAATAGAAGCTGCTCGCAAAGAGTACCAACAATTAATCACTTCAGGTTGGCAAGTAACTATTCCAAAATGGTAAGTAAATAGAATATTTTAATGCTGTACGAATTTCTTAATTAATTTTTCTGATTAATATTCTTTTTATACAAATTAAATTCTATATTTAACTAATTGATAAAAAGCCGCATGTAGGCCAACTGATTACCAATTACTAATAATCTATTTATTTCTTGAACTTTTAATTAAATTATCTATTATTCGGAATCACTTAATGCTTTTTCAAATGTAGAAAATAAGGTGTATAAACTATTTAATGCGATCAACCAAATCACTAATGAAATTCCATGTTTAGTTAATTGAATTGTTCTTTGAGTCATAATTTAATTCCCTTAAAACTATGGTTGGCTTAACCTGCATCCCTACAACTGTCTCATAACAACCATATTTTAATTCTAGACATACTATTCAACCTTATAAGTAGATATACTTACCTCTTTCCGTACCTTGTAGTTCCTTAAACCGTACATGTTGATATTCATGAATGAGCCAAATCATCCTCATCACCTAGGCTCGCAGTGTCTTTTTTTATTCCAAAGAGTAACTTATTCTCTATCTATTTTGCCTTAGAAAGTAATAAAAGCCAACCGCAGACTACGGCAAAAGCCATTATCGAAGAAAAAATATTATTCCATTGAGCCGTATCTGTTAAATATCTTTCTATCCAAAAAGGGATAAATAACACAACAAAATACCAATAAATGAGAGATAGAAGTCCAAACAACAAAGCTAAAAGAATATAAAAAGGTAAAATATAAAAAAATCTTTTTCTTTCAATTTTTGAATATTTTCCTATACCTATTTTTCCCCAATAACCTCCATTTAATTGAAGAAAAAACTTTAAGAATACTCCGTAAGTTTTTGTAAAAAACTTAGCTAATTCCAGCAATGGTTTAAAAATTGCCTTGATTAGATGCGATAAAAATTTCACAAGAATTTTTTTACTTACATAAATTAAGGATACTGCCAAAAATTTTTCTTATGTGAAAATAAAAATTGAATAAATCTTAAATTTTATCAAGAGAATATTAATGCAACCTATGTTTTTTAAAATTAACTCTATACAGTTCTGTGGAGGTGAAATAAATATACCAAGTTGATGGAGTCTTATCCTAAGTACCCAAGATAAATTTATTGACTATTAGACTAATTTTCAACAATTTTTCCACAGGAATATAAGTAAATGATCATAACCTTTGGATTACAAAAATTAACTTATTTTTTGTAAAAAATCATACCTTAATATGCTATTCAATCATCTAGTATCAAATTTATATTTAGAGAATTAATGAAATCAAAGCCTCACAAAAAGTTGCCTAATAAAAAGATAATTAAAACTCCTAAATTCGAGGCAAAAGAACAATTTACCAATTCAGCATTAGAAAATCTTAAATCAGAAAAAGAACGATTAATAAATAATCTAATTGATTCAGGAGAATTTAAACCTAATATTTAATTAATGTTTTTTTGAGTCATGAATCATAACTTATACGGGTTAAAGAACAAAAAGTTCTGAAGTAGTGATATCTAAATAATGAGAAAATAATTCGGACTTTTTTACTACTTTTATGTTTGTCATGAGAACGCTGCGGAAGCTGTGGAAATCAACCATGCGCTTTAAAAAAGAATAAATATGAAGAAGCAACTTCTCTATCTTTCAATAATTTTAAAATTACTGGAGTATATGTTTTAATATCTTCTTTTGGAGATGATGGTGAATGATGTTTTAATAACATCAAATACGTAAAAGCAGGTAGATAATATTTATATTTCAATTGACCAAATATCTTGAATTACATGATTTATTAAGCCAACCTGCTTTTTAATCAACTCTTATTTTTATTTGTTTCATTCTCCTTGAGAATTTATATTTAGTGTTTTATCGTTCTTTTAGCTAAATCTTTTATTGATGATTAAATGGTCTCAACTTCCTATAAGCGATCTAACGATTGCTGCTGCAATTTCCTTAGAAACTGCAGGTTTCATTGGCAATAAATATAGTCCGTTACATAGTTTCGTTTACATGTTTTCTATTATTTTTTTAATCATTTTCATGATCAGTCTTGATGCTGTTAAGGCAAAAAGTAAATTGGAGAAAATTCAACCAAAGAATAAAGTCGTACCGGTACAAATTCAGCCAAAATATGAAAACAAAATAGAATCAAGACAATGGTTCTGGCAA